>JAMCSN010000216.1 GCA_023381535.1 Bacteroidota bacterium | reverse complement strand
AAGTGTGGTTATACTGAATGCTCAAAAACTTCTATCGGATAAAGGAATTGTTCGCAATGGATAATATTTTTTTTGATAAATAATAATTGCAAAGAATATCCAAAGAGAGGTACAAGATGAATTGGTTCCTAAATCTTTCGACGCGTGCCAAATTATTTTGGGGGTTTGGTTTAATGATTGGACTTCTTGTAATGGTAATAATATTGGCATACTTCAATCTGAACGAAGTGAATGCCTCGCACAAAGAATTATATGACAGAGATTTAACGATTGTGGAAAATCTTCTTGAATTCAGGTCGGGTATAAATCGAACGCGCACTTTAACGCTGGAAATGATGATGAGAGCCAATCGTTCCGAGCAGGAAAAATTAATAAATGCGGTTCAAGATCTAACGACTAGAAATGACAGTTCTTTAGCCCGTATTAATAAGTACATCCAAAGCGATCCAAAACAGCGTTCAAAGTTTGAAGAGCTTATTTCAACCCTCAAAGATTACAGGCAAACACGCAAAGAACAATTCAATCTAATTTTGCAGGGAGACCTTAACAAGGCAAAACAGCTAAGCGTTGGCGTTCAAACCGATCGTTACGAAAAAATCAGAACAATCTGTGTCGAATTGTCGGAGCAGGCAAAACTTCATGCTAGAAATACAATGGCGCAGAACGAAAGCGCAGTTGCAAGCGCAATCAGAATCTTTGGAATCATTGGCATAGTAACTTTTTTATTGGGGATAGTCCTTACTCTTTTCTTGAATCGTTTAATCGCCAGTCCTCTACAGGAAATTTCTCTATACTCGAATCGAATTGCGTCCGGAGAATTAAACCTCGAATTGAAATCCGGCAACCGAAAAGATGAAGTCGGATTGCTATTGCAAAGTTTTAGTAAAATGATAAAGTCACTTAAAGAAATGGCAAACGTTGCTCAACGCATTGCTGCAAGCGATCTAACAGTATCCGTCAATCCGCAGACCGAAAACGATATCCTCGGGAAAGCTTTTTTGAAGATGGTGGAAAATCTGCGGCGTATAGCAAAAGAATTGTCGGAAGGAATAAATGTTTTAGGTACGTCTGCAAGTGAAATACTAACAGCAACAACGCAGGTGGCTTCAAGTGCTTCGGAGACGGCAACTGCTGTTAGCGAAACATCAACTACTGTGGAGGAAGTAAAGCAGACATCGCAAGTGGCTACGCAAAAAGCAAAATACGTTTCCGATATTTCACAAAAGGCGGCGCAAATTTCCGTAGCCGGTAAAAAATCGGTTGATGATTCTATCAGCGGCATGAGTAAAATCCGCGAGCAGATGGAATCGATTGGCGAGAGCACCGTTAAATTGAGCGAGCAGAGTCAAGCTATCGGCGAAATCATAGCTACTGTAAATGACTTGGCGGATCAATCAAACTTGCTGGCGGTTAATGCGGCAATTGAAGCTGCAAAAGCCGGCGAGCAAGGTAAAGGATTCACAGTCGTTGCCCAGGAAATTAAGAGTCTTGCCGAACAATCAAAGCAAGCCACTGCGCAAGTAAGATCAATTTTGAGCGATGTGCAAAAAGCTATGAGTGCCGCAGTATTGGCAACAGAGCAGGGAATGAAAGCAGTTGAATCGGGTGTTAAGCAATCAACCGAAGCCGGGAGTTCGATAAAAGTCCTCAGTGACAGCATTATGGAAGCTTCACAAGCTGCTACTCAAATTGCGGCGTCGAGCCAGCAGCAATCGGTAGGAATGGATCAAGTAGTACTGGCTATGGAAAACATTAAGCAGGCAAGCACGCAAAATGTTGTCGGTACAAAACAAGCTGAAACTGCTGCTCAGAATCTTCACGGTCTTGGTCAGAAACTGAAAGAACTTGTAGAACAATACAAAGTTTAGAATTCTGTTTCCGATCCGGAACCGGGATTCTTAAGTATGGAAAAAAATATTAAAGAGAGTTATGAACGGTAAAGACGAGAACTTTCTAAAAAAATTAATGAATACGTTTAAGATCGAAGCTGATGAACACATAAAAGTTATTTCAGCCGGTTTGCTTGAACTGGAACAAATAGGCAATTCACCCGAACAGGAAAAGATTGTTGAAACAATTTTCCGTGAAGCACACAGTTTTAAAGGCGCTGCCCGCGCTGTTAACTTAAGTTCAGTCGAGGTAATATGTAAAAGTATGGAATCTATCTTTGATTCTTGGAAACGTCATAAAACGGCTGCAACGCCTGAAACGTTTGATGCACTTCATAAAGCACTCGACTTCTTGACAAGAACCTTACACGAATTAGATATGCCTGTTTCAGAAACGGATAAAGTCTCGATCAGTAAACAGTTGACAACGTTACAGAACTCTCTCGAGAGCTTTTGGAACCAGCCAAAAGAATCGGAGCTGGAGCGGAAGGTTGAATTAAAAAACTTGCCACCTGTATCGGCAGATAAAAACTTGCGTGACAGTGATTCAACGGCGAAAGAAAAAATGGCTTTGTCGGAAACCATAAGAATTCCTTCGAAGAAACTGGATGCGTTGTTTCTGAAAGTAGAAGAAATTTTTTCTTCCAAACTTTCTTTAGGTAACCGGCTTGAGGACTTAGATACGGTTTTAGCATCATTCGATGAATTGAAAAAAGAGAAAGCCAGATTATCCGGCAACATCAGAATTCTTGAAAGGGAATTAAAACATTCCGGTAACGATAAAGAAAATGCCGTTAGGAAAAACGACACGGTTTTAAAATTGGTTGAATATTTAAATTGGAACGACGGCTATTCTAAAACGATTGAACAGCAATTATCCGCAATTGCCAAATCGTTGAAGCAGAATCATCGCTCCATCGAGGTGATGACGACAAATCTTCTTGAAGAAATAAAAAATGTTTTGATGTTTCCCTTCTCCTCTCTGCTGGAAATTTTTCCAAAGGTAATTCGTGAATTGTCACACGATCAAAAAAAAGATGTTTCGCTGGATGTTCATGGTGCCGAAATAGAGATCGACAAAAGAATTCTTGAGGAGTTGAAAGACCCCTTTATGCATCTGATAAGAAACTGCATTGATCACGGAATTGAAAAGTCTAATGAGAGAAAGCAGAAAGGTAAAAACCCGCGCGGTTTAATCAGCATCGAAATTGCTCAGAAAGAGAGCGGAAAAGTGGAAATCAATTTTTCGGATGATGGCGCCGGAGTTGATCTTGAGAAAGTACGTACCTCTGCCCTTAAGCAAAAATTGATTAGTGATGAAGACGCCGGCATGATGAACGATCAGCAAATTCTCTCACTCGTTTTTCATTCGGGAGTTTCTTCGAGCGCACTCATTACAGACATTTCCGGCAGAGGACTTGGTCTTGCAATCGTTCGGGAAAAAGTTGAAAAGCTCGGAGGATCGGTATCTATTAAATCTCGTCCTGGCGTCGGTACATCATTTCAAATTATTCTTCCTCTTACGCTGGCTACTTTTCGAGGCATATTCGTTCGCTTGGGCGAGCAATTCCTTGTAATACCTACGGCAAATGTTAAACGGGTTATAAGAATTAAAAAAAATGATATCAAAACTGTTGAGAACAAGGACACAATTCTGCTTGACGGGAAAGTTTTTTCTCTTGTGAAGTTGAGCGACATCTTGGGAATTGAACAGAAAGAAAGTGAGACCAAACAATACGATGTTTACCAAGTCGTTATCGTTTCGCTCAACGAGAACGAGTTAGCTCTGATTGTGGACGAAATCTTGGGCGAGCAGGAAGTCTTGATAAAACCGCTTGGCAAACAACTGACCAGAGTGGAAAATATTTCAAGCGTAACAGTTTTGGGCAACGGAAAAGTTGTGCCGGTTCTAAATGTTTTTGATTTAATGAAGTCATCCGCGAAAGTGCCTGCTGCAAAATCAATTGCCCCGGCTGCAGAGAAAGAAGACGTGAAACAAAAATCTGTTTTGGTTGCGGAAGATTCTATTACTGCACGCGCACTTTTGAAAAACATTCTTGAAGTTGCCGGCTATGAAGTAACAACCGCGGTTGACGGATTGGATGCGTTCACACAGCTGAAAGCAAAAAACTTTGATATAGTTATTTCGGATGTTGATATGCCGAGGATGAGCGGTTTTGATTTAACGTTGAAAATCCGTTCCGAGAAAAAATTTTCCAATACTCCTGTTGTACTGGTTACAGCATTGGAATCAAAAGAAGATCGTGAACGCGGCATTGACGTTGGTGCAAATGCGTATATCGTTAAAAGCAGTTTTGATCAGAAGAATCTGTTGGAAGTTATTCGTCAGCTCATATAAATGAAGTTACGGGTTTAAGAAGTTTTGAGTTGAAAGTTAAAGGGTTGCGGGTTTAAGAAGTTTCGGGTTGAAGGTTAAAGGGTTTCGAGTTTGGGATTGAGAGTAGAGAAAATTCTATGAGTACATTTAAAAGTTTTGAAGAGATAGAAGCATGGCAAAAAGCGCGTGAACTAACGAGGGAAATTTATGCCATAACACATCGAGACTTATTTGCGAAAGACTTCGGCTTACGAGACCAAATTTGCAGAGCAAGTGTTTCTATCCTATCGAACATTGCCGAAGGATTTGAAAGAGGCGGAACAAATGAATTCAAACAATTTCTTTCGATCGCCAAGGGATCTGCGGGCGAAGTCCGGTGCCAGCTTTATGTTGCTTTGGATCAGCATTACATTGATTCAGAAATTTTTAACAAACTTCTCGCAAGAGTAACGGAAGTATCAAAACTAATAGGAGGATTGATGAGTTATCTACGCTCAACAGAAATTAGAGGATCAAAATACAAACGAAACTGAGCTTGTAACCCGAAACTCAAGAACTCGTAACTCGAAACTATACGGAACCACTATGATCAAAGTTTTAGTTGTAGAAGATTCACCGGTAATTCAAGATTTGCTTGTTTACACCATAAACTCAGATCCTTCGCTTATAGTTGTTGGAACTGCGAAAGATGGTGAAGAAGCAATTAAAATGGTTGACGAGGTGCGTCCTGATGTTATTACCATGGATATTCATATGCCGAAGATGGACGGAATTACAACTACCCGCAAAATTATGGAAACGATCCCCACACCAATTATTATTGTTAGCAGCACTTTCATAAACGGCGAAGTATCTAGAACATTTCATGCAATGGAGGCGGGTGCGCTTGCTATACTTCATCGTCCGCCGGGAATCGGTCATCCCGATTTTCATGCCACATCAGTTGAATTAATAAACACGATCAAACTCATGTCAGAAATTAAAGTCGTTAGAAGATGGCCTCGGTATCAAAAGCTGTCTGATGGCAAAACTCTTAGATCGACTCTGACTGATATTACATTTCAAGAAAAAAAAATTGAGAAGGGAGCTTATCAAATAATTGCCATAGGTGCATCTACAGGTGGACCGGTTGTTCTTCAAACAATATTATCCGGTCTTGGTAAAGAATTTCCGGTCCCAATATTAATCGTGCAACATATTGCAAAAGGATTTCTCCAGGGATTTACCGAGTGGCTTTCTCTATCGTGCGAACTGCCGATTCATGTTGCGGTACATCGAGAATTGCTAACCCCGGGCAACGTATATGTTGCGCCCGATGGTTTTCACATGGGTGTGGATTCCTCAAAACGATTAATACTAAGTAAAGATGAACCTGAATACAGCCTTAGACCGGCGGTGTCTTTTCTGTTTCGGTCTGTGGCAAATATATATGGTCCCAATTCAATTGGCGTACTGCTTACTGGCATGGGCAAAGACGGTGCAAAGGAATTAAAGACAATGAAAGATTCGGGTGCAGTTACAATTGCACAAAACGCAGAGACTTCGGTTGTTCACGGGATGCCCGGCGAAGCTGTTCTACTGGATGCAGCAACATACATTTTATCGCCGGAAAAAATTATCACAACGCTAAAAATGTTGACTAATAATCATGATTACAAATTATAAAATGTCCTTCAAACACTTTTTAAAATGATGGGAGGAACGAGATGAACACAGATAATTCCTACGTTATTAATAGCCAAGAGATCCTGGTTGTTGATGATAGTCCAACTCAAGTTGAACAACTGAAATTTTTTCTTGAAAGGAATCATTATAAAGTTGCGCCGGCTTATAATGCAAACGAAGCGCTCGAATATCTGAACAAACACAAACCGCTCTTAGTAATTACAGACATAATGATGCCCGGTATGAATGGTTATGAGCTTTGCCGAAAGATTAAAGCCAATACTAAAAATAGTCTTCCTGTTATTTTACTCACTTCGCTTTCTGACCCAGATTACATTGTTAAAGGATTGGACTGTGGCGCCGATAATTTTTTGGTGAAACCTTATGAAGAAAAATATCTTGTTTCGATGATTCAGTCTATACACGCAAATCAAGAATTGCGGAAGCATCAGCAAACACAGTTTGGTGTGGATATTTTTTTCGGCGGAAAAAAGCATACAATTACATCAAACAGAACTCAAATTCTCGACCTTCTTATTTCCACGTATGAGGTTGCGCTTCAGAAAAACTACGAATTTGAGAAAGTAACACGTCAACTTTGTGAATTAAACGAACAGCTTGAAGAAAAAGTTAAGGAAAGGACAAAAGAACTTACCGAGGAAATCAATCGGGGTAAGTATCTTGAACAAACGCTTAGAGAAAGCGAAGAGTCTTATCGTCTTTTATTCGAAAACAGTTTGGATGCCATACTGCTTGCTTCTCCAGAGGGGAAAATTTTGAACGTAAATTCCGCAGCCGAAAAGATTTTTGGATTGACTTTAAAGGAATTTAAGCAACTCGGTAGAAATGGCGTGGTGGACACGACTGATCCTAATTTGCACACCGTTCTAGAGGAAAGGAAACACACCGGCAAGTTCATCGGAGAACTGATTGGAATTCGAAAAGACGGTTCAAAATTCCCAATGGAAATTTCAACCGCAGTGTATAATGACCGTAATAACGAATTGCGAAGCAGCACGTTTATTCATGATATTTCGATAAGGAAGAAAGCAGAAGAGGATTTAATCAAAGCTAAAGAACTAGCCGAAAAATCTAACAAACTCAAGACAGAGTTCTTAGCTCAGATGTCCCACGAAATTAGATCGCCTATAAATGTGATTATAAGCTTTGCAAATTTGCTGAAAGATGAAATGGGCTATAATCCGCCTGCCGAAGTGAATGAATATTTCAGCGGAATAGAATCTGCCGGTAGGCGATTAATACGAACCATTGATTTGATAATTAATATCTCCGAGTTGCACGTTGGAACTTATGAAGCTTCATGGGAAAACTTAGACTTGTTCAAAGATGTAATTGCTAATCTGAAAAATGAATATACAAATCTAGCCAAGACGAAAAATCTTCAGTTTAATCTTGTCAAAAAAACGCCGCGTGCCATGGTTTACGGAGATAAGTACAGTATCTGCCAGATATTCAGTAATCTAATCGATAATGCCATTAAGTACACTCACAAGGGCAGTATTGATGTTGTCTTAGATAAGAGTAATGAAAATGATATTGTTGTTTCGGTTACTGATACGGGCATTGGAATATCGGAAGAGTTCAAGTCTAAACTTTTTGAACCGTTCATGCAGGAAGAACGCGGTTATTCAAGAAAGTTTGAGGGTAATGGACTTGGACTTGCTCTTGTAAGAAAATATTGCGACTTGAACAACGCGAAAATTAATATCGAATCGGAAAAAGGAGTGGGTACAAAAATTACAGTTGCTTTTCCCAAATCATAAAACTGTTTTGTCGTATTAAATGGAATTATTGGGGACTAATGAATAACTTACGTTACGCAGCTAATTCTTAATCTTGCTCTTAATCATAATCTTATTTATTCAGCTATTGTTGGCTGATTATCATCTTTGGCTTGAATTTTTCTCTTTGCAAATGTTAGGATGATGATTTATATTTCTTGCGAGTCCAAACGGCATTTGCTTCCCCCCAAAGTGAATGTCTGACTCGAAGGAGCCGTTTAATTGCGGCTCTTTTTTTTATTAAAATAAGTGTATATTGCTTTTAGAATATCCA
>JAMCSN010000308.1 GCA_023381535.1 Bacteroidota bacterium | reverse complement strand
AAACCATATTGACTTGGGGACTTTGCCTCAAGCAAAACCGTCATTGAAAAAAGTTGCGTGGAATTTTACTGTAGGTAGTACATATACATGGTGGGCAAGCGATTTAAGAACTGGGGCAAGTCCTGCATTTTATCAAGTCGTTTCTACTTGTAGAGCCGTGGGAACAAACGCATATATTTTTGTCCAAGATTCACTATGGAATTCTCGAGTTAATCAAAGCGCAGTTGACAGTGTGCGTATAGCATTTGATTCCAAGACACCTTCTGGATCAATTAATCCCAACCAAGGTATTTATCAAAATGATGTTAATACATTTGGTACTCCGCCTAATGTTGACGGCGATTCTAAAATCATAATTTTAATTCTTGATATTAGAGATGGATATAAAGGAACTGGCGGTTATACAGCTGGATATTTTTACGGCTACAATGAATATACTCCAGCGCAAGGGGCACCATACAGCAATGTTGCGGAAATCTATTACTTGGATGCAAACCCGGCGGATTTGATGAATTCCAGTGGATTACAAAAAGGGATGGCGACCACAGCTCACGAGTTCCAGCACATGATCCATTTCAATTATAATCCAAATCAGCAGACATTTGTAAATGAATCTATGTCAATGTGTGCGGAAGTAGTAAACGGCTATCCAATGCGTTCACAGGATACATTTAATAATGAAACGAATCATTATTTATTTGATTGGCGCGGTAGTGACAATACAAAAGTCTTAACAGATTATGCCAGGGCGGCCCGCTATTCTGTTTATCTTTATGAACAATTTGGTGTCGATATTCTAAAAAAAATAGTCCAAGCACCCTCGATTGGAATTAACGGACTCACATACGCGTTTCAAAATGTTGTACCAACCACCAGCAGAAGATTTTCGGACGAACTAGAGGACTGGTTTATAGCTAATATATTAAATGATAAAACTGTTAATTCAAGATATGGATATACAAACGTTGCTGCGGCTAATGCAGTAGCTAAGGTGCATGTAAATCCAAACGTAACAAACTATGCTGATTCTGTTTACCAATATGGAGCTCAATACATTACCTATTCGTCAGGTTCTAATTTGAAAATAAATTTTAACCTGAACAGTGCTTTCATAAAAGTGAAGGCTATCAAATTTGGAAATGGAGCGCCTGTAATTGAAAATCTCATTTCCGGTCAAGATTACTCTGTTCCGGATTTTGGCTCTGCTTACAACAAAGTTACTTTTATGGTTTATGTCACTGATCAAAGTGCTGTTGTTGGACCATACAAGTTTAGCTACACTTCGACTGGAACGTTTCAAAAACAAACTATTGAGTTAGCCTATGATTCTACAGAACCAGTTGGATATGTAAGTCAAACTGCGGGTGATAGTCTTGCCGTACAGTTTGATGCTGTATCCGGTGGTATCGGTAGAAATATTAGAGTTGCGATTAGAAATTTAGTACCAATTGATGGGAAAATTCTTGAGTATGTGGGATATTCAAATCGTCTTGGAGGAAAAAATTATGCGAATATTACGGCCGTTTCAAAACTGACCACGGCGCCTAGTGTAATTGATCCAACCGGTACATATCCTTACCCTCAACCATATCCAAACTGGGCGACAATTGATGTTCGCTCCTCTAATATTTCTACCGATAAATCTTTCGTTGTTGAGTTTCCATTCTTAGGAACTTCGACATCAGTGAACAAAGTTTTGTCAACTTACATGCCTTCCACTGGAACGGAACACACGATTTTTTATTCAGCGAGTTCAAATAAATGGGTCTACTATGGTGTTTCGGGACACACAAATTATTCTTGGGCAGCGTTGATTCGCGCATACGTTACCGTAGGAGGTACGACCGGAGTTAACCAAGTGGTTGAATTAACACCAACGTCTTACAGTTTAGCTCAAAACTATCCCAATCCATTTAATCCGAGCACAAACATTAGTTATCAGCTTCCAACGAGCAGCCACGTTACGTTAAAAGTTTACGACATACTCGGAAAAGAGGTTGAAACTTTGGTTGACGAATTTCAAACTGCCGGCACGCACAATTCTCAATTCTCAATTATGAATTCTCAATTATCCAGCGGTGTTTATTTCTACAGAATCGTTGCAGTCGATCCTTCGCATGGCTCAGGACAAAGTTTTGTTCAAACCAGAAAGATGATTTTGATTAAGTGATTTTATAAATTTAAATTGATTTAAATATTACTGGATTATTTAGTCTAGCCTTTGAACAAAACCCGGCTTCTAAAAAGGGGTATGCGGGCCAGTTTAATATATCTGTATGAGGACAACTCATTAACACAAAATAAATCCATTCAATATTCTAAGAGGAAGTGCATGAAAAAACTATTAGCTGTTGTTCTCGTTTTATTGTTAACCGGATCATTGTTGTCCGCGCAATCTAAAGTTGGAATTGGAATTAACGGTGCTTATTTAGCACCAACCGGAGATTTCGGTGATCTTTATAAGTCTGGCTTTGGCGGGTTGGCTTCACTCACATTCGATGCAACTGAGAATCTTCAACTTTCAGCAACTGTTGGTTATGCTCAGTTTTCTTTTAATAACGACAAATTCAATCAGATGTTAAATGATTTTTTAGGCGGCGGTTCAAATGTAAATGTTTCAGTAGATTCTAAATTGACTTTGATCCCTATTATGGCAGGCGGAAAATATTTCTTCACAACCGGCAATTTCAAACCCTACGGTGAAGTTAATTTGGGAGTTCACATCATGTCGACAGACGGCGCAAAAGCTACTTATGGCGGTCAAACTTACGATGCTACAATAAAAGAATCGAAAGCTGCATTTGCATGGGGATTGGGAGTCGGATTTTATTATGCAGTAGCACCAAAGATCAACTTGGATGTAAATGCAAAAATCAACGGTGATAGTTTTGAAATGGGAACAAGTTTCTCAAGCAGCTCGGGTACAAGTTCCTCTTCGCTATCATCAAAATCCACTGCCACATTCTTTTCGGTTGCAGCGGGGTTACAGTTTGCGCTCTAACAACTTCATTTCAATAAAGTGGTTAGCAAAGAAAGGTTTGATTTTTCAAGAATGTAGAGCGAACAACCTGTTCGCTCTACAAAAGCGGCACGTGGATTCCGAGACTAATGTTATTGAACGATGAGGTGAAATGCATTATTTTTAAATCATAGCAGTCCAACCGAATCAAAAAAAGAGAGACCGAATGAAACCGCTTTTCTTTTTTCTAGTGACAGTTACATTAATTCTAACAGCATGCACTTCTTTGAAAGAAAACACAAACGCCGACACGCAAAAATATGTTTCGGAAAAAATTCCGCCGGGCACAGCAATTGTTGTTGCCGTGGTACAAGCCATCGAAGAAAATTCTTCGTTCTACACGTTGAATACGCTTGTTCAAAAAGTGAACGGCTATGGTCAGTCAACAAAACCAATTGCAGCCAAAACAGTTTTGAAAATTGACTTGGCGAAAATATTGATTGCCAACGAGTCGGGAAAAGAATATCTGCAAATCGGCAGTGTTTACGAATTGGAAATATCTCAGCCGCAAAAGACAATGAACAATAGTACTGGTTCAACCTGGCAAGCCAACACAATCAAAAAGTTAAGATAGGAGTCGAAATGAAACGTGGAAATAAAATTTTCTTATTGCTGCTCTTAGCCATTTCTATTGTTACATATAAATTCATTCCCACTCTCAAAACAAATTTTGAAAAGAATGATAGGAATATTGAAAGAGAAGGGAACGAAAAGAAGACTGATATAGAAAGAGGCGCGTACTTCTTTAGAATGCTAAGAGACCCGGCGACCAACCAAATTCCGCAGAATATAAGAAGAAGCGAACTGGCATTTGCAAGCCGACTACCAAAAGCGGAAAATGCTTTGTTCAAAACCGGCACTGCTCTTAACATATCGTGGAAAGAAGCGGGACCAAACGATGTTGGCGGCAGAACAAGGGCAATCGGCGTTGATGTAAATAATTCGAATGTAGTTTTAGCAGGCGGCGCAACAGGCGGAATGTGGAAATCTACCGACAACGGCGCCAGTTGGAAATTAACCACATCAATTTCCGATGTTCAAGGTGTTACTTCTATAGCTCAAGATACAAGACCGGGTTTTACAAACACGTGGTACTATTCAGGCGGCGAGTATGACGGCAGCGGTAGCGATCAAGGTTACACAGCTAGTTTTTATGGCGGCGGAGTTTACAAATCGACAGATAACGGGGACAGCTGGATTTTATTGCCTGCCACTCAAACGAGTTCTACAAGTTGGAACAGCATGTTTTCTTTTACTTCCAGAATAGTTGTAAGCCCAACTACGGGATCAGTTCTTGTCGCATCGAATGCAGGCACTATAATGAAATCGAATAACGGTGGGACAAGTTTTACGGTTGTGCTCGGCAAATCGGGAGATCATAATTATACCGATGTTGTTGTGAATTCAAACGGTACTTTAGTCGCAACTTTATCTTCAACGCCGGCTAACAGAACGCCGCAATATTCTCCGGGTATTTACAAATCAACGGACGACGGTACGACGTGGGCAAATATAACTCCAAATACATACCCGTCAACAAGTCAAAGAAGCGTTATTGGATTTTCGCCGTCGCAGCCAAACATTGCTTATGTATTTACAAACACAGGTCAAAAAGTTTCAGGCAAAGAAGATTTGCGTCTTCACAAGATTGATATATCAAACGGCACGTCGCAAGATTTGTCTGCAAATCTACCGGTACTGAATTTAGCGAACAGCAAGGTTGACACTCAAAGAGGTTACGATATGGTGATTGCCGTTCATCCAACAAATCCAAACATAGTATTAATTGCCGGGACGAGTTTGTTCAGAAGTTTTGACGGGTTTGCAACTCAGCCAACAGATGCAAGAACAAATTGGATCGGCGGTTATCATCCGGCAAGCTTCTTCTATCCCGGTTTACATCCTGATGTACATGTAATAACTTTTGATCCAAACGATCCCAATAAAGTATGGGTCGGCAACGACGGCGGCTTAAGTTATGCGACAGATATTACAACAACAAGTTATCCAACGTACTTCCCGTGGCAGAAAAAGAATAACGGCTACAATGTAACGCAGTACTACAACATGGCAGTTGCCAGCGGCTCCGGAGATCCGAGATTGATGGGAGGAACGCAGGATAACGGCACTCCGTTTTTCACTTTTGATGGAACTACAACTTCTGCATCAACAGATGTAACAACCGGCGACGGTGCGTACGCTTATTTAGGAAATTTATTTGCCTACGGTGAAACGCAAAACGGAGATGTTGTTAGGATACCATATAATAATGGTGCCCCATCATTTCAAAGTTCCGTTGGCATCAAACCAAGTGGCGCTACCGGAATGCTTTTCATAAATCCGTTCAAAGTTGATCCCTCTGATGAAAATTATATGTACTATCTCGGAGGTACGCTATTGTGGAGGAATAAAAACTTGGCTGCAAGCGATACTACAATCGGTTGGTCATCGATTGATATTAGTTTGCCGGCGGGATATACTTTTTCAACTCTTGCTGTTACTTCAACTAATCCTTCGCATGTTCTTTATCTTGGCGCCAGCAGTCAAACCGATGCACCAAAAGTTTATAAGATTACAAATTCCACAACATCAACAACTGCAATAGATGTTTCACCGGCGCTTCCGGAAGTTTCCAACGGTGCGTATGTTCATAACATTGCAGTTAATCCGAACGACGGAAACGAAATTTTGGTGGTTCATTCGAATTACAATATCGTCGGATTGTTTCATTCTAACGACGGCGGACAAACATACACTGCTGTTGAAGGAAATCTTCAGGGAACCGGCGGTCCTTCGATTAGATCGGCAACAATTTTACCGACTGCTCAAGGAACAATTTATGTTGTTGGAACGAGCACGGGTGTTTATTCTACAACCCAGTTGAACGGAATGAATACAGTCTGGAAGCATGAAGCTGCCAACGAACTTGGAAATGTGATTGTTGAATATGTTACGTCAAGAACATCTGATGGAACGATTGTGGCTGCAACACACGGTCGCGGTGCGTTTGTAGGAAAGGTAGGCGGTGGAACAGATGTGGCGGATAATTCGGTTATGCCGACACAGTATTTGCTCAATCAGAATTATCCTAATCCGTTTAATCCTTCGACAGTTATCAGTTGGCAGTTAGCAGCCGGCAGTCATGTTTCGTTAAAAATTTACGATGTGCAAGGTAAGGAAATTGCGACATTAGTTGATGGGTATCAAAGTGCCGGCATACACAATTCTCAATTCACAATTCTCTCCGCCTCTGGCGGATCGCAATTATCAAGCGGAGTTTATTTCTATAGAATCATAGCGGACAATCCTTCGCATAGCTCAGGACAGAGTTTTATGCAGACGAAGAAAATGATTTTGTTGAAGTAATTAAACGCAAGAAGTGAAAGGTGAAAAGTAAAAGGTAAGAGATGCAATTTCGTACTTCGTCATTCTTACCTTCTACTTCTTACTTCTTATTATTTAACAGGAATTTCTTTTTTTAAGAATATTTTCTGCATTTCTCTTTTTTCACGATTCTTCCAAGTGCCCTTGTGATATGCGTACCCGGCAATCAACGGCATTGCAATCGTTGCTTCGGAATAAACCATCTGCTCAAAAGTAGTCTCAACTTTTCCCCACGAGCTGGCTTCTTTTAACGTTGAACTTGAAAGTGCGCCGTCGCGAACATCTGCAACGGTAATTTGAACTGCGTATTTATGCATCGGTGCGTTTTCCGTCAATATATCGGCAGCAACAACAATGTCTTGAGTAAAGTTTTTCGGAACGCCGCCGCCGATCATAAAAATTCCGGTTTCTTTGCTGTTGAGTTTAACGTGCGTAAGCTCAAGAAAATCTTTTCCGGAATCGATTGAAACATGTTTCTCCGGATTGTTGGTTTGGTGAACAATAATTCCGAATCCGGCTGAACAATCTGAGAACGCCGGTACAAAAATCGGGACGTTCTTTTTGTACGCGGCATAGATAACGCTGTCTTCAACTTTTGGTCCGCCGTTTTCATCGAGATATTTTCCAAAGTTCCACAAAAGTTCTCGTGATGAATAAGGACGCGGTTCAAGCGAGTCGAAAATTTTCTGTGTTGTCTCGTCGCAAATGCGAAGTTCGTCTTCGTCAATAAATGTATCGTAAATACGATCAATGTGGAGTTCGCGCATCACATTATCATCAACGAACGGTGTGCCGATGTAATGCTTGAATCCGAGCGCTTCAAAGAAATCTTGATCGACCATAACTGCGCCTGTTGAAACGATAGCATCAACCATGTTGTTGTTCACGAGATCGAAAACAACGCGTTTCAAACCGGCGCTGAACAAACTTCCGGCAAGAGTTAGTATCACCGTGCAGTCTTTGTCTTTGACCATCATGTCAAAAATTTTAGCTGCCCGGTTCAAATCGCGCGCGCTGAATGCCATTTTTTCCATCGAATCGACAAGCTTGATTACATTATGTTCTTTTATATCGATATGCTGAATAACATCCTTCAAGAAATCTTTCTTTTGCGGCATTTAATACTCCTATTCATTAATAATTTTTTTTGTGTTGCAAATATAAATAGTTCTCAGCTTTTAGCAATTAGCCGTTAGGTCTAAACGGAGTGAAAGTGAGAGAGTGGCATTCGCAATTCGCGTTCTTTGTGTCCCGACGAATTTTGTCGGAACCAATTCTCAATTCTGAATTCGCAATTAATTAGAAGAACCATTTTGCAATTGAAAGAATTCCTTGCTTCCAGGGTACACGATGACTGACACCGGTTTGCCGCTTGAAATATTCCCGGTTCTCGATGTACCATTTGTAGTTTCTGATCAATGCGTCTTTGTTGGAATACTTAGGTGAGAACGACAATTTCTTTTCGGCTTTCTCGATCGAAACGAATGAGTCCTTCGAAGCAGTTTCATAAACCCATTTGTAAAGCGGCGAAAGTTTTAACGCTTCAAGAATTTTAAGAATAAAAATAACGGGTTTCTC
>JAMCSN010000197.1 GCA_023381535.1 Bacteroidota bacterium | reverse complement strand
AAGCAGACCATCCACCAATTTCATTTACAATCCTCCAAAAATTTTCCTGGTGAAACATAATGATTTCGATTCTCATTTGTAAGTAGAACGGGCAGCAGAGCGAATAAATAAGAAGGCCGATACAAGGTACCGGCCTAATGGGGTTTACTTTCCGTAGTTTTTTAACCTTCGCAGCATTTCGTTGGCAAAGCGGTTGCGCGGATCAATCTGAACGGCTTTTTCAAAATTCTTTATCGCAAGTTCATTGTTGCCGCCTTTCATATAAATGTTGCCGAGGAAGCTGTAAGCCGAGGTCGATTCGGGAAACAGTTCTACCGCTTTGTTTGTGATTTTAATTGCGTCATCGGTTTTCCCGTCTTCAATAACTTTTGATGCGAATGATAAGAGAGTGTGATCGCGAAAATCAAAAGTGAAACTGCCGTAGTACTGCTGTTTTAAGTCGCCGTACTTTTTCAGTGCAGAATCAAGCCCGTCTTTTTTGTAGCTCTCGTACAAAACGTCTTCAAGTTTGTCGATGTGAGCGGAACCGCGGTGACACGTAACGCACTCGATCTTTCCGATGCGGGTGTTAATTGCGCGAGCATCCTTCAGTAAATTGTTGTTGATGTTTCCCACCATTTTCATCATAACGCGCGCTATGTCTTTATTGGGATTTACATCAGCGGCAAAATCGGTTCGCTCGGTACTTGCGTCTTTTGGATTGCCGTGACAATAATTACAGTGCTCTCCTAAAGCGTAAGTGAATGAATCCATTATTTCGTGCAATTCTTTATCGCTTATGTCTTTAGGAAGCACTTTTAGATTTACCGGTTTATCGTCGTGCGCTTTCTGCGCTGCACAATTGCCACCGACAAAAAATAACGCAGCGGCAATAAAAACCGAAGATGGAACTCTATATTTATTTTTCATTGTTACCTTAAAGTTGATTTAGGATGGGCTAAGTTAAAATTTTTTTTCTATACTTCAAGCGGAGAATTTCTGACCAGAACAAATTTAATTGTGAGTTTCTATGAATCCCTGGCGGGGACTTCAAAATATTCCGCGCAACATCTGGCTTTTAGCTTTCACTACTCTAATCAACCGAAGCGGAACGATGGTGCTGCCATATCTTGTGCTCTACATGACCGAGAAAATTAGAGTCGGCCCCGCGGAAGCCGGATTAGTTTTGGCATTTTACGGCGCGGGCGGATTGATAACGGCGCCGTTTGTCGGAAAATTGAGCGACCGTATCGGTGCACTGCGCATCATGAAATTTTCCCTCATTGCAACGGGAATAATGCTGTTCATGTTCTCGTTCATTACAAATTATTATCTGATCCTTTTTATCACGCTTGTTTGGTCGGTCATTAACGAATCGTTCCGACCGGCAAACCTTTCGTTCATTTCGAAAGAAGTTTTACCGGAACAGCGAAAAACTTCATTTGCACTTAACCGTCTTGCCATCAATCTGGGTATGAGCATAGGTCCGGTGATTGGCGGATTTTTAGCAGCGTTAAATTTTTCGTTCTTGTTTTACGTTGACGGCATAACGTCTTTGATTGCCGGTGTGTTTCTTATTTTTTCACATATCAAACCGGAAAGTGAAATTAAAGATGCCGAAGAAAAATTAACGAAAACGAAATCGGTTTCTCCGGCAAAATACCAAAGCGTGTTTCATGATAAGAAGTTCTTAATCTACATGCTTGCTTTGATCCCTGCTGAAATGGTTTTCTTTCAGCACATTGGCGCGTTGCCGTTATACCTCGTGCGCGACCTGAAATTTGTCGAATCAACTTTCGGGATGCTGATGGCAATTAATACCGTGATAATTATTTTTATCGAAGTTCCGCTCAACAATTTTATGGCGCGTTGGGATGAGCGAAAGTTGATTGCCGTCGGTGCGCTGCTTTGCGGCTTAGGTTACGGACTCATGATTTTGTCCAGCAGCATTCTTCTCATAATTTTTACCGTTGTTGTTTGGACTTTCGGCGAAATGATTTTTTTCCCGTCAAGCGCTTCTTACATAGCAGAGATTTCTCCCGAAGCAAAACGCGGCGAGTACATGGGCTATTTCCAAATGACATTCAGTTTTTCTATGATGCTCGGTCCGTGGCTCGGTACAATCGTGCTGGATAATTTCGGGGCATCGGTATTGTGGTTAAGCGCATTCGGTTTTGGTCTTTTATCAATGCTGATCTTTCAGAGAAAGGGCGGCAATAGCTTGAAAACAAACTAGATTTCCTCACCAAACAATTTTTAAGAAAGGGGTTTCAAATGAAACTAAGAGCAGAATAAAAGAAAATTTATAAACGTGAATCTTCGTCATCGTCAAGATCTTCATCATCAAACAATTCATCGTCATCAAGATTAAGATCTTCATCTACCACCTCAGGTTCCTTGTCTTCATCAAAGTCTTCTTCGCCATCTTCACTTTTAGCTGCCGGTTCAAAATAACTTGTTTCGGCATGATAGCTGTCGCGCGATGAATAATTGTCATCCATTCTATCCATCACCATTCCCATAAGCTCGTCGGTTAAATCGGTTTTCATTTCTTTCGTTTCAACTTTCTTTTCCGATTCATATTTATTCCAGCCGACGTCGGTATTCTTCCATAATTCGGTAATTGATTTTTTATCAAGATTACTGAGATGGGTATCAATTTCTTTTTCAATAACCTTAAGGTGACTCTGATCCCATGTGCTGTCGTCGGCGAGCTGACTTTTCATGAAATCCCAGAACGAGCCGGATTTCTTTCCGGGAGCCGGAAGTTTTTTAAGAGCCGCAATAACATCATTTGTAATTTTGTTCATCTGATTAGGCACGATTTCATCCTCTGAAAATATTCTCACTGAAAAATTAGCAAATAAAAATAAAAGTCAACACGAAGAAATTTCTCCTCTTTCTATTTATTTCAGAATCTAAAAGTTCCTTAAAAAATTAACGGAAGATTATTTGCAAACTTTATATCTTTAATTGATTAAACTGCCCCTGTAGTTCAAAGGATAGAACGCGAGCCTCCGGAGCTCGAGGTACAGGTTCGATTCCTGTCAGGGGTACTAAAAATTTAGTTGAAGATTAGACTGAAAAATAAATTGTTGGGTTCTCCCGAAGGGATTCTGCCAAAGGCATTCCTTTGGAACTTCGGAAGATTCCCGCCGGGGGTGCTGAGGTTTCAATAAATTTATGATACCATAACGATTGAAAGTAAATTAATAGATGGAGTTCCTTTCAACAAAATTCTTCTTTCGTGCCCGCGCAAAGACTTTTTTGCAGCGTCTAAATCGACAGTTGTTTTTCAAATAAAAGCTGAAGGAATATTATGAAACCACTAAAACAGTTTTTTATTTTTATTCTAATTCTCCTCCATTTCCAACCGCTGATAGCGCAAACCGGGGATAAATCAATTTTGGATTTGAACCGGTTATTCAAGAGCCGCGAATTTTTCGGAGAGAGATTCGGCCCGGTACGTTTTATTGATAACGGGAAAAGTTATACGACTCTTGAGGAATCAAAAGATTCTGTCGGCGGAACAGATATAGTTAAGTACGATACCGAAACCGGCAAAAGAGAAATTTTGGTTCCCAGCACTATGTTAATTCCTGAAGGATCAAAAAAACCGTTGTCTATCACAGATGACGAAAGATCACCGGTCAGTTGTTATGAATGGTCGCCCGATAAAACAATGCTTTTGATATTTACGAACACTGCACGTGTTTGGCGTTACAACACCCGCGGAGATTATTATGTTCTAAATCTCAGCACTCATAAACTTCTTAAGCTTGGCGGCAACGCAAAACCTTCCACGCTGATGTTCGCAAAGTTTTCTCCGGACAATAAAATGGTTGGGTACGTAAGCGAACATAATTTGTTTGTCGAAAATTTATCCGATGGAAAAATTACCCAGCTAACGTTCGACGGATCGGCAACAATCATCAATGGAACATTCGATTGGGTTTATGAAGAAGAGCTTAAAGACCGAGACGGATTCCGATGGAGCCCAGACAGCAAACATATTGCCTACTGGCAGCTCGATGCCTCCGGCGTGAAAGATTTTCTCTTGATCGATAATACCGATTCTCTTTATTCTTTTGTTAAACCAGTTCAGTATCCGAAAGTTGGAACGACAAACTCTGCATGCAAAGTCGGTGTTGTAAGCGTTGACGGCGGCGAAACGGTTTGGATGAAAGTTCCGGGAGACCCGCGCAACAATTACATCGCCAGAATGGATTGGGCGGAAAGCTCGAATGAAATTTCAATTCAACATTTAAATAGATTACAGAATACCGACGAGGTAATGTTATGCAACACCGAAACCGGTGAAGTAAAAACTATTTTAACCGAAACCGATAAAGCCTGGGTTGATGTAGTTGACGACATGAATTGGTTCAACAACGGAAAAGAATTCACATGGGTTAGCGAGCGCGACGGCTGGCGTCATATCTACACCGTTTCGCGTGACGGGAAAGAAACGAAACTTCTTACGCCGGGCAACTTCGATGTGATCGATATTTCTCTGATTGATTTCAAAGATGGATGGATTTATTACATCGCCTCTCCCGACAACGCAACACAAAGATATTTATTCAGAGTTTCTTTAGACGGAAAAGGAAAGATCGAAAGAATCAGTCCCGCCGATGAAGTTGGGACGCACAGCTATCAAATTTCCGATAGCGGTAATTATGCGATTCATACATTTTCGACTGCCGACAATCCGCCCCGAACTGATTTGGTAACGATTCCCGATCATAAAGTTGTAAGAAAATTGGTTGAGAATAAATCTTTGTTCGAAAAAGTAAACGCACTCAAACATCTGCCCACCGAGTTTTTTAAGATTGATATTGGGAACGGAGTTTTGCTAGATGGCTGGATGATTAAGCCGCCGTCCGCCGCAGGCGGATTCGATCCTTCAAAAAAATATCCTGTGCTTTATTACTTGTACGGTGAACCGGCAGGACAAACTGTTCTGGATCGATGGTCTGGAAGCCAATACTTGTGGTACTTGATGCTCGCTCAGCAAGGATATATAGTCATCAGCGTTGACAACCGGGGAACGCCGGCGCCAAAAGGACGCGAGTTCAGAAAATTTCTTTATGGAAATGTCGGAACGCTGACAGCAAAAGATCAAGCTGATGCAATGCTTGCTCTCATAAAAAAATATAGTTTCATCAATGCATCCAGAATCGGCGTGTGGGGATGGAGCGGCGGCGCTACTTCTACATTGAATATGATGTTCCGCTATCCCGATATTTTTGCTACCGGAATGGCTGTGGCGCCGGTAACCGATGAACATTTGTACGACACAATTTATTCCGAGCGTTACATGGGACTGCCGTCAACTAATGCCGAAGGATACAAAGAAAGTGCGGCTATCACGTATGCTCATCAACTAAAAGGAAATTTGCTTGTTGTGCACGGAACCGGCGATGACAACGTTCACTATCAGAATACCGAGCGATTGATAAATGAACTGGTAAAAAACAACAAACAGTTTTCGATGATGGCTTATCCTAATCGTTCGCACGGAATTTATGAAGGTCCGGGAACCAGATTGCACTTATACACACTGCTGACAACCTATTTAGAAAGAAATCTTCCGGCAGGAGGAAAGTAATTTTTCTACCATCTTCATGTCCAATGCTGTCGGGTTTAGGTTAACAGAATTTGGACTAATTCGCCGAGGCAAACCAATGAGAAAAGGTTTGCGAACCTGGGGGAAATGTTTTGAGAAAAAAAAAGAAGCGGGCACTTTTAGGTTTCACCGGTGCCCGCCAAAACAAAACAGTTACGCATTCACTAATTTCATCATCGATTCGGGGTATCGCAATCCGCTAACGGAACCTTTCGGCATAATAGAATCAATCTGGGCGAGTTCGTCTGCCGATAAATTTATTTCCGCCGCAGAAACATTTTCATCAAGATGTTTTGCTTTCGTTGTTCCCGGAATCGGAACTATATCATTGCCTTGAGACATCACCCACGCAAGCGCCAACTGTCCCGGCGTAATTCCTCTTTTTGATGCAAGCTCTTTTACTTTTTCAACGAGCTGTAGATTTTTTGCAAAATTGTCGCCTTGAAATCGCGGAGAAAATTTTCTGTAATCGTTCGGTTCAAAGTCATCCACAGTTTTAAAACGTCCCGTTAGAAATCCTCTTCCAAGCGGACTGTAAGCAACCAAACCAATTCCAAGTTCGCGGATTGTTGAAAGAATTTCATCCTCCGGGTCGCGCGTCCACAAAGAATATTCCGTCTGCAAAGCGGTGATCGGATGAACTTGATATGCTCTTCTAATTGTTTTCGGTCCGGCTTCAGATAAGCCGATGAATTTTACTTTGCCTTCTTTCACCAGATCAGACATTGCACCGACTGTATCTTCGATCGGCGTGTTTGGATCAACTCTGTGCTGATAATAAAGATCGATGTAATCTATGCCGAGCCGTTTGAGCGAAGCATCACACGAGGCTTTAACATATTCCGGTTTTCCGTTGACGCCGCGAACGTTCGGGTCGTTTGTCCTAACGATTCCAAACTTTGTTGCAATTTTTAGTTTGTCGCGTTTCCCTTTTATTGCTTTGCCAACAAGTTCTTCATTTTTGAACGGACCGTACATGTCGGCGGTATCCAAAAAATTAATGCCGAGTTCGATTGCACGGTGAATTGTTTTTATCGATTCGGAATCGTCGGCAGAACCGTAAAATTCCGACATGCCCATGCATCCTAATCCCAATGCCGAAACTTCCAATCCGTGTGTGCCCAGTTTTCTGCTTTTCATCGTTTTCCTCTAAGATTTTTTTTTGTGATTTAATTTACAAACTTCAAAAGTGAATTTTATCGATTCATCCTCTGTTATACAATTATGTAGTACTAAAGGTTCATGTTTTCACATTTATATTTATTTAAATTACAATTGAACAACCGAACATTTTGTTGGAGTTAAAATGAAAAGACCGGACAACTTGGTCTTAGTGATTTTTGGTGCTTCCGGTGATTTAACCAAAAGAAAATTGATCCCGGAACTGTACGAACTGGAAAAGCAAAATCTTCTGCCGGAACATTTTGCTGTGCTTGGAATTTCCAGGACAAAAATGAACGACGTAGATTTCCGCACAAAAATGGAAGAAGGAATCAAAACGTTCGGCGAAGCAACCGACGAGAAAACGTTGAAAACATTTCTCGGAAAATTGTTCTACCAATCGATTGAGATTTCTTCCCACATGGAGTATTCAAAAATTCATGAACGACTTCAACAAATACACGAACAGCTGGACACCGGATTCAATTTTATTTTTTATTTATCAACGCCGCCGAATCTTTATCCGGTTATTCCGCAATTTCTCGCCGTACATCATCTCAACGATCAAACAAAAGGATGGCGAAGATTGATCGTAGAAAAACCGTTCGGCTATGATCTTCAATCCGCTCTTGAGTTAAACAAATCTTTGTTGAAAGATTGGCATGAAGATCAAATCTACCGCATCGATCATTACCTTGGCAAAGAAACAGTGCAGAACGTTTTGGTAACAAGATTCTCCAATGGAATTTTTGAACCTTTGTGGAATAGAAATTATGTTCATCATGTCGAGATTACCGCCGCCGAAAGCATCGGCGTTGAAATGAGAGGCGGTTATTACGAAGGATCGGGCGCGCTGCGCGATATGGTGCAGAATCATCTTCTCCAGGTTCTCGGCATGATTGCGATGGAGCCGCCGACTTCATTCGACTCAAACGCGATTCGCAACGAAACGTTAAAAGTTTTTCAATCGCTGCGTCCGATGAAAGAAGGAGACATTGTAAACAATGCAATTCGCGGTCAGTACATGGCGTCAAAATTCCGCAGCGAAAAAATGTTAGGTTATCGAGAAGAAGTTGGTGTCGATCCGAACTCGCGGACAGAAACTTTTGCCGCGATAAAATTATTTGTCGATAACTGGCGCTGGGGCGGCGTTCCGTTTTACATCCGCACCGGAAAACGTTTACCCACCAGAGTTTCCGAAGTTGTAATTCACTTCAAACCGACGCCGCATTATTTGTTCAGCACGTCAAAGAATAATAATTCCGCCAACCAGCTGGTCATCCGCATTCAGCCCGACGAAGGAATACTTCTGAAATTCGGAATGAAAGTTCCCGGGCAGGGATTCGACGTTCAAACTGTGAACATGGATTTTCACTATTCCGATTTGTCAAACGAGAAAATTCCGGATGCTTACGCGCGACTTTTGCACGACTGCATGCTCGGCGATTCAACATTGTATTCGCGCGGCGATGCAGTTGAAGCAGCGTGGAAATTTATTTCTCCAATTCTCGATGCGTGGAAGAACGATCATGAGATTCCGATTTACGGTTATCCCGCCGGCACGTGGGGACCTGAAGTTGCAGACAGTTTAATAGAAGGTGAAGGTTATACATGGCGTTACCCATGCAAGAATTTGGTGGATGATGGACTTTATTGCGAACTATAAAAAACTATGATGAGTTTTGAGTTCTGAGTTTTAAGTTTTGAGTTTTAAGTTCTGAGTTCTGAATGATTGGAAAAATAAATGTATGAAAGCATAAAAATATTTTCATCGAAAGAAGAACTTGCGATAAAGTTTTGCGAGGAATTCTTTTTTCTTTCTGAGAGACTTAGAGAGCAGAATAAGTTTTTCAACGTTGCGCTTTCGGGCGGCAAGACACCGGAAATAATTTTTAGTACGCTTGCAGAAAAGTACGCCGATAAGATTGATTGGAAAAATATAAGATTTTTCTGGGGAGACGAAAGATGCGTCCCGCCTGATAATTCCGAAAGCAATTACGGAATGACAAAAAAATTTTTGTTTGATAAGATCAACATTCCACTGGAAAATGTTTACAGAATATTCTGCGAGAATAATCCGGCAGATGAAGCGTTAAGATACCAAGAACAATTTCTAAAGCTATTCAACGGAAATATTGCTGATGCCAAGTTCAATCTGACAATGTTAGGTTTGGGCGACGATGGACACACCGCATCAATTTTCCAAAATAGTTTGCAACTGCTCTCGGCAAAAGAATTATTCGCAGTCGCTGAACATCCGGTAACGAAACAAAAACGGATCACTGCAACCGGAAGATTGATAAACAACTCGAAGAAAATTGTTTTTCTTGTAACGGGAGAAAACAAAGCCGGCGTGTTAAATGAGATCTTAACAAAGCAAGGCAGTTATCAAAAATATCCCGCAGCGTATATCCGACCAGATAATGGAACTCTCGAGTGGTACATAGATTCAGGCGCCGCTTCCCTATTGAGCAACAAGTAAACAACTTTTCTGATTTTAAATTAACTTTGCCAGGCAATTTCAAATTTTTATCAACGGAGAAACAATGTTAAGCAACAAAGACAATTTTAATTTTACCGCAACCGGTTACGAAACGTCGATCGACGCAACATTAAGCGAAATAAAGAACCAGAAAATTGTGGAGCGAATTTGGAATAAAGATTACACGGTTTGGAGTGATAGTCCAAATGAAATTACGAACCGTCTCGGCTGGCTTCACAGTCCGGAACATTCCAAAGCGGCTTTGACGGAGATAAATAAATTTGTTGAAGAAATCCAAAACGAAAAGTTTGAAAGTGCTCTTCTGCTTGGCATGGGCGGCTCAAGTTTGGCACCGGAAGTTTTTCAAAATATTTTCGGTTATAAAGCCGGATATCTTAAACTCAGCGTTCTTGACAGCACCGACCCGGGCGCTGTTCTGAATATGACGAAGAAATTTGATCCGGCAAAAACACTTTACATTGTTTCAACCAAATCGGGCGGTACGGTTGAGACGATTTCCTTCATGAAATATTTCTACAATTTTGTTTTAAGTAAACTCGGCGCGGAGAAAGCCGCAAAACATTTTATCGCGATAACCGATCCCGGCAGCGGACTTCAGCAAATGGCTGAAGATTTGAAGTTTAGAAAAATATTTTTGAACGATCCCAACATTGGCGGACGGTACTCCGCCCTTTCGTTATTCGGAATCGTTCCCGCAGCGCTTGTTGGAATAAACGTCGAAAAAATCCTTGCGCGTGCGGAATCAGCAGGAGTTGAAAGCAAAAATGAAACAAGCACAAGCGGAATTCTCGGAGCAATTATGGGTGTGCTCGCAAACGTGAACGTTGACAAAGTTACTTTCATCACCTCGCCGCAGATAAATCCGTTCGGCGCATGGGTGGAACAATTAATTGCGGAGAGCACGGGAAAAATAGGTAAAGGAATTCTTCCTGTTGAAAGTGAATCGGTGGAGTCGCCGGAGCTTTACTCCAACGATAGATTGTTTGTTTACATCAAATTGAAAAACGATTCCACTTTTGACGGCGAAGTTGAAAAACTGAAAGCCGCAAAGTTTCCAGTCGTTGAAATCATTTGGAATGATCTTTACGATCTCGGCGCCGAATACATGAGATGGGAACTTGCAACCGCAATTGCAAGCTGGAAAATAAAAATCCAGCCGTTCGATCAGCCGAACGTTGAAGCCGCAAAAGTTCTTGCGCGAGAAATGATTAAAACATACAAAGAAAAAGGAAATCTTCCTTCGCTTGATTCGGTTGTGAAGGAAAATGAAATTACTGTTTACGGTGATGCATCGGGCTCTAACATTAAAGACGCTTTCAACAACTTTTTGCAAGTTCTTGCCGATAAAAAAGCTGTGCCGCAAAAGTATCTTTCCATTCATGCATATCTTACACCCGATGCGAAAGCAACAGAATCACTTCAAGAGTTTAGAACAAAAATTCAGCAGAAGTATAAAACTGCTACTACGGTCGGCTACGGTCCGCGCTTCTTACATTCGACTGGACAACTTCACAAAGGCGATGCTGGCAACGGATTGTTTATTCAGTTCACTTCAAACGCAAAAGAAGATACTCCGATACCGGACGAAGCCGGCAAAAAAGAATCGTCAATCAGTTTTGGTGTTTTAATCAAAGCTCAAGCGTTGGGAGATTATCACGCTCTGGTTGACAATGAAAGAAAAGTGATAAGATTTGATTTGGGCAATGACGTTCTTGGCGGAATTAAAAAGTTGACTGACGTTATTAATTAGAAGCAGGGACAGGGTAACCCTGTCCCCTACCCAAGATTAATAAATCTTATCTCCCGCGGCTCTGCGTAAAGAATAATAACTTATAATCGTTTTGTACATTGATTGAACTTTGAGAAGCTGCGCTTGCGTTAAAGCAGTTTCGGCATCTAAGACTTCGAGATTCGTACCAGCGCCGCGTTCGTACTGAATTTTTGCGCGCTCCAAAGATTTCTTAGCGTAATCAATTTGTTCCTGTGCAGAATTTAATTTTTCCATCGCAGTTTTCATGTCACTGACCGCCTGGTAAACATCCGTCGAAATAGATTCTTTAACTTGATTTATCTTTTTATCCGCAGCATCAATCGACGCATTCGCTTCGTTAATTTTATTTTCAGTAAGATTTCCGTTGAAGATCGGCACGCCAAGTGTAACGCCGGCAAACCAGTTTCCTCTAAGCACATTAATGTTGGGTTCGTAACCGTTCTTGAATCCGTAACCGAGATCGGCGCTCACAACCGGTTTATCTAATTGGCTAACCATTTCTTTTTGAAGATTTGCACTGTTGCGTGCGTCCTCAACAAGTTTCAGTTCCGGTCTTTGAGTGTACGCCGCGTTAAGAAGCGAATCGCTGTTGATGCTGAAACTGGCGAGAGCAAAATCCCCGGCAACACTGATTTCCTTTGCCCTATCCATGCCGATCAACTCTTTAAGATAGAGTTCCAGCTTATTCATTTCGTTGAGCAGTTCAATCTTTTCATTTTTGATCTCAACCATTTTTGTCTTGGTGCTTAATACATCGTAATCGGTAGCGGTTCCGTTTTTGATTTTCAGTTCGGTGGTATTCAGATGTTCTTGAAGTGCGGCAGTTTGTGTATCCTTAACGGCAATACTCTTTTCCAAAAACAAAATTCCATAGAAAACTTTCACCGCTTGATTTGAGAGATCGTTCTTGATAAAATCTTCATTGTCCTTAACGGAATTCAAAAGCGACGCGGCATAATCGACTTGTGAATCGCGCTTGCCGAAATCAAATAACGTTTGATGAACGAACACGCCGATATTATAATTGTTTGCCGGTGCAAGTTCCAAATCCTGTCCGCCAAAACTAAATGCCGGAATAGGACCGATGCGCGTGTATGAAGCTTGAGCACCGACGTTCGGCAGATACGAACTTTTTTGTTGCTCTACTCTAAACTGCGCGGCTCGCAATTCATCCTCTTTCTGTTTTATTAACGGGTGATTTTCAACCGTAAGCTTGAGAACATCTTTAAGAGTTAGAGAATTATTCTCCGGCTTCTGTGCGAATGACACCGAAGAAATAAATATGAGTGATGCCGTGAGGATATATTTCAAATTTTTATTCATTGTTGATCCGTAAAATTTTTGTTGTTCAAGTATTCAATTATTTCTACAGATTAGTCCATCGCCACAATTTTTTGACCCGGTGCTTTTTTCTTCTTATAACGCAAAAACAAAATAGGGACAACACAGAGAAAAGTTATCAATGCGGCGATAAAGAAATCATCATCGACCGCCGTAACAAAAGCCTGCTGGCTTAAATGATAAACAACTAAAGCATCAGCCCGCATCGCTGATACAGCATTAGTTCCGCCTACGGCATGCTGTGAAAATCTTGACAATCCCGAAACTATGTTTTTTGTAACGGGAGAATATTGATTCACTGCCTGTCCGTATGAAGTAATATGGAAAACAGTTCTATTAGTTAAAAGAGTGCCCATGATAGCCACACCGAAGCTTCCGCCTATTTGCCTTAACACATTATATAATCCCGATGCCTGCGCCATGCGTTCCCGCGGAATTCCAGAAAGTGCAATCGTGCTTAGAGGAGTGAATACCCATCCCATCGCCAGTCCGCGCAGATAAAGAGAAATCATAATCGAAGCAGTTTCTGAGTAAAGTGAAAGAAAATGATTTAGAAAAAGACTAAATGCCAGAAGAACAATTCCAATGAATGCGGGAATTTTTGGATTAATCTTGTCGGCTAAGTTTCCGGCTATAGGCGACATTAATGCTTGCAAAAAACCGATCGGCAAAAAGAGAGAGCCCGCCTGGAAAGCAGTATATCCGAGCGCGTTCTGCAGATATAGCGGAAGAAGAAAAGTGCTGCCGAACATTCCCATTCCGAAAATGAACAAAATTATATTCGACATTGCGAAATTGAAATTCTTCAGAAGACTGAGATCTATTAACGGATGCCGAACATTCAACTCGGTAATCATAAACACAACAAACCCGATAATTGAAATTGTGAAACAAGTAACGATAAACGGTGAAGTCCACCCGCCCGTATTCCATTCCGCAGTGCCGTCAGATAGAGCGATCAGAAGAGCGCTGAGAAAAACCGACATCGAAATAAATCCTACAATATCAAATGATTCTTTCTTTGCAGTTTTATATTCTCTCTGAATAACCAGGGTTGCAAAAACTCCCACAATGCCGACCGGAACATTCACATCAAAAATTGAATGCCATGAAAAATTATCAATCAAGTAACCGCCGAGCGTTGGTCCAAGCGATACGGAGGCGGCTGCAGCGATTGTCCAGAACCCAAGAGCAACGCCGCGTTTTTCCGGCGGGAATTCTCTCATCACAATTGCCATGCCCACAGGCATCATTAATCCCGCACCTGCACCTTGAACTACCCTGAAAAGTATTAGAGCCGATTCGTTCCAAGCTAACGAACAAAGAAGCGAACCGATTGTAAAAAGACCAAGTGCGGTTGCATAGGTTTTTCTATAACCGAAATGATCGGCAATCCAGCCTGAAGTCGGAAGCATAATTGCAAAGACTAGAAGGTAAGCGGTCGCAACCCATTTTACGGTATCCACACCAATACCAAATGTCGCCATAATTTTTGCAAGCGAAACGTCAACTATCGTTGCATCAAGAACAGCCATGAACGTACCTATCATAACATTTGCCAGCACCCACCATTTGTATGATGTATGCTCATGATGAAGCGAAGATATCTGGCTGATAGCCGCGCCTCTGATAGATTTTTTGTTAGAGTTAAACATTTATTATTTCACTTTCACAGAAACTTCAACAGACATTCCCGGTCTTAATACAGGCTTATGCCCATTAGTGTTTGCGGTATCTTCAATTGAAATTTTTACCGGTACGCGTTGTGTTACTTTCGTAAAATTTCCGGAAGCATTGTTTGGCGGAATTAACGAGAACTCCGATGCGGTGTAATTTCCGATTTCAATAACCTTACCGCTAAATTTTATATCTGGATAAGAATCAACATCTATTTCTACAGACTCGCCCAACCGAATATGTGTAAGCTTTGTCTCCTCAAGATTTGCAGTGATCCAGAGATTTTTTAAATCATAAATTGTGAATATCGGTTGTCCGGGCTGAACCACATCGCCGGTGAGTGCCCAACGTTTTGCAACAACACCATCCATCGGAGCGGTAATAATCGCGTTGTTTAATTGTGATTCGATTAGACCGATTTGGCTTTTTGCAGCAGGAATTTTTGAAAGCTGAATGTTGTATTCGGCTTTCGCTGCTTCCAGCGCTTTCTGAAAATGATCATATTGCTCTTTTGTAATTATGCCGCTTTTGTATTCTGTTTCACCGCGGGTAAAATCATCTTGAGCACGGTTTAAATTCACCTGAGCAAGCGGAATATTATTTTGTGCTAATGCAAGTCCGGCTTTTGCAGAGACTTCCTGAGCACGGAGGTCGCTATCATCAAGTTTCACAAGAACCTGTCCGGCTTTTACAGTATCGCCTTCTGCGGTTCCTAGGAAATTTATTCTGCCAAGCATCTTTGTGCTTATGGAAACGCTGTTCGCGTCAATATAAGCATCATCCGTTGAAACGAAATCCTGCATATTCATGTACCACAAATATCCGCCTATCGCCGCGGCTGTTAACAATAGGAGAAGAGGAATAATCATGCGCTTCTTTTTGAACAAAGGAACTTCGTCAATACTTTCGTCGCCGCCATTGTTAGAAGGAGCCGCCTTTGATTCCATCTTACTTTTATCTTTTACATCTTCGCTTTGTGCCATTTATACTTTCCTTTATAAATAATTTTTTTGATTATTTGTTCTTAATTCCATGAATGAAAAAATCAGTAGCGGTTTTCATTTCCTGCTGTAAATTTTTATGTGTTTTATCATCAAGACTTTGTCCTTTCGCCCAACGAAGAACCCGGCATCGCAGTCCCTGCAATATGTGCAGGAAAATCAACGCTGCATCATCCGGCAAATCCGGCGAGAATTCTTTTTTGGTTTTTCCTTCATCAATAATTTTTCTGATAAAGTCCAATTCAACTTCTTCAAAATCGAGAAATAATTTTTTGAAGAGTGACTTAATATCAAAGTAAGAGTGAACGCTCAAAGTTCCAAGGTTGACTAAAACCCGAAAGAATTTCATTCTCTGCTCAACGAATTCCTGCAGTTTCTCTGAAGCTGAGTTAGTTTTTTCCAGTATCAGTTCAATATTTTTTTTCAGTTCATTCTGTTCCTGTAAAATAACAGCGCGGAAAAGATCTTCTTTCGTTGGGAAGTAGTAGTAGAGCGAAGCTTTGCCCATTTCTACATCGGCAGCAATCTCTTCCATTGTAACTTTTGAAAATCCATAGTGAGCGAACCGCTTACGTGCAGCATCAATTATTACTTTTTCTCTTTCTTTTGAGGGTTTTTCTGAAATCATGTCTTATCTCTTCGACTTATTGACTTGAACAGTCGAAAAACGAGGAAAGTTCCGCATGTGTACAAAAGATTAGATTAAGCCATTAAATCGGTAAAGCAGTGAGGTCAATTTCGAAAGGAAGTGTTGAGGTGCAGCGAATACTTTGTCCGTTGATTTGCCGGAATGTGAATGCACATAAGATTACACCTTTTTTGAATTGCCGTACAATTTTAATCTCGTCATTACTTAAAACTATCGAGCCTTCAAGAAAAGTATTTTTGACAAGCGTTGCATCTTTCGATGCAAGTATTATTATATCGTTTTGTTTTTCATTTTCGAGATAGACTAGAGCAAAAAAAAGAGGATGAGTGATTTTGAATTGAATCGGTAATTTGAGTTCTTAGAAAAATCTTATCCCCTTTCCAGGTAAGAGAACTTTGAAAGCAATCTATCCCGTGCGGAGTTATAATATTCTTAAGAGTTAAGCCGGAATTGATCCGTTATCATCGGAAGCATTTGATCTGACGATGGCAAAGATGAATAAAGTTATGGATCAGATTGAAGAGATAATTAGTAAGAAGAAATAGTTTACTTGAAAACCTTTTTTATTGAGAACCTTGAAGGTCTCCGTTTGGCCTTCAAGGTTTGCGTAGTTAAATTAGATGCGGTGTGTTACATGGTGTTTTTAATACTTGTTAATAAGCCGGCGAAAAATTTTTCATAAACGTTTATTGATTCGGTGATAAACTCGGTTTTAATTATGATTTCACCTTTATCGCTTATCAGTATATCCTTAAATTTATTTATAACATCAACTATTTTTTGAGTGCTATCAATTGGTAATACTATATTTCCACTATGTGTTATATAATTCCTAATACTTTGATAGTTTTGAATTGAATCCCATTCTTGGCTTCCTCCAAAATCATAATCTATAGAAACAACTTTGTTGAAAAACAGTTTTATCGCTTCGAGCGTGCTTCCCCTTAAATCTTTCCAATTAATCTTTAACTCTTTAGCTGCACAAATAATTTCACCTGTTCTGCACAGACATTCTTCGAAATAAGAATAACTCATAATGAAAATTGATGTTAAACCCATTAACTTAAAATTTTTTTCGGCTAATGTTATATCAAACTCGATTTTTTTCATCGTTATTAAACTGTTCATACGAAGAATAATTTTTTCATATTGTTCCGGTTCAGTTGTTTTCAGTCTATCTATTTCACTAAATCTTATTTTATCATCTGGTATATTCTTAACTGAGTTATATGCGGATTCAAATTTTTTAAGTAAATCTTTGTCAAAAAGAATATTTTTTTCTATGATGTTCTCAAATCTCACGGCAAACAAATACATAATTGTTAGTTTTGAAGTAATATATTCATCAAGTTTATCTATTATATCTTTAGACATATTTAGAACCTTATTACTCTTACTTATCCCATCAAAAAATATTTATTTTTTATCTGCTTTACTTTATTCATTATGTTATCATTATAATTTATGTATTCAATGCTAACGCCATTTTTCTCTGATAGTTCTTTCTTTTTTTTGTCCATTACAACACGATATTCAAAGCCTATTTCGCCGCCGAAATAATCAATAGATTTAAAGTGTTGTATCCCTTGATACTCGATAGCAAGATTTAATTTGGGGATAAAGGCATCATATCTTTGACGCTTTAACCAATTTGGTGATGCCTGAATTTGAACTTCGCACCCATCGAATTCCCTTTTCAAGTATTCAACCATTAATGCTTCACTAAGCGAACCTTGTCCAATAAGCGGAAGACCATGAGAAGTACGAATATCATTTTCGAGATTATCAAATAACTGTGTTATTGAATTTAATCCATCACCAACATCTTTCTGATTATAAAACGAGTAAAATTTATTAGTGCTTATTAACAATGGCGCATTATTTAAATTTTTGGTATATGATAAATAACCTCCTTCAAACAAATTAATAAATCCTGTGATGTTAGATCTATTTATTACATAATCTAATAGTTTTATACTGTTATTTGTTTCAAAAACGAGGATTCTATTCTTAATCTCATTTAGTGCTTCGTCTTTAAGTTCCTCTAATAAGTCAGTGTAATGTTGTATAAAATAATTTTTGTAAATAAAAATATCTTCAGGTTTAATGACATCATTTGATAAACAAATGAGATTGAAATATAAATTAATTAATTCTTGTTCACGCAGAACTAAACTATTAATAAATTTTTCTTTATTCGATTGGACATCCCTCAATATTGCCAAAGCTTCTTCAAATTTTTTCTCTAAAAACAAATAAATTATTAATCCATATGTACTATAATCTTTATCATATGTGGGATGATTATCAAGTATAGATTTTATTTTGGCTTGAGTAAACTCATAAGAAAAGTCCCGAATCATTAAATCATATATAGGATCATTGTAAACGTATACTGATGGATATTCCACAATGTTTTCCAGAATATGCTTTAATTCATTCTCATCATATTTAATCAACGCCTCAATATTCTTGTTTTTTGAAATCCAAGAATATGGTAAGTCACGTTTTTTAGAATAATTAATAGGTAATGATTTTTTTGTAAGATATTCTTGTAATAATTCTGAATGAGTTGAATCTAATTGAATGAAGTTGTGAAAAAATATAAAAAGATTGTTGTAATGTTCTTTCATTCCATTAAGTATCTCATTAAGATCACTTGAGCAGTATTCATACGAAAGACAATGCAAAATTACTTTTATCAAACTATTATTTTCTTTCAATCTGTAATCTAAGCCCACTTTCCCCATCATTTTTAAAATCAGCATATAATCTTTCTTCTTCTCACACTCATCATATTGTTTAATTGATAATGAATCAGGATATGAAATCAAGTCATCAATTCGATTTAATATCTCACTATAGCGTCCAGTCCAAAATAATGCTTCAATCAAGTAAATAAAATAAGAGATATACCATGGATCATCTTTATTTTTTTCATAATCGGAGAAATTGTTGTTCAGATTATACTCCATATTCTCATAACATATTTCGATTACATCTTCATACTTTTCTATAGCTAAATAAATTTGTAATAGAAAAGGTTCATATTTTTTATAGGACTTAAAAATGGTTACTGCTTTTTCAACATTCTTTAAGGAAATTTCTAATGTACCCAATAGTAAAATAATTTTATCTTTTATTGTATTGGTAGGTGAAATCGTATCTACTGGGAACTCATCGTAATAAGTTCGTTTATTGAGTATTGTTGGATTGTCTAATATTGCCAGGCACTCTAATAATATTCTATGAGCTAAGCCTATCTTTTTTTGATTTCTAAGTATCTCAGCTTTCTGATATAAAGCTTCTATTTTTGTTAAAGTAAAATCTGTCATACACGCCCCGTCTTATACCCTCATCTTTTAAATTTATTAAAAATTACAGAAGTAATATCATTCAATCAATCAAAATTAACTTTAACCCAAAGCCTTTTTATGGTAACCTTGAAGGTCAACCGAAGACCTTCAAGGTTAGATTGGGGGAAAATTATTCAAACCATTCCACTGCCGGTGTTGATAAGAAATCTTCAACCGGAATACCGCCCTGTCCGACAAGCATTTTCTTCTTAGGTTTATATTGTTTGCTAAATGAATCTAATCCGGCTAAGCTTTCTCTTATTCTTCCGCTTTTAACTTCAAGCGCAAAAATCTTTGCACCGTTCTGCAGAATAAAATCAACTTCTTTAGCACCTTCGCGCCAGTACATCACCTTCAATTTTAAACCAATTGTTGCATTCAGCAGGTGTGAGCCAACAGCAGTTTCAACAAGACGACCCCAAAAATCAGTATTCTTGCGCGCTTCGTTAAAACTGTATTCTGATTGAGAAGTAATAAGCGCATTATTTAGTGCTAAAAATTTGGGACTTGAGGAGCGCTGGCGTATTTGCGAACCGGAATATTTTTGAAGTCCGGTCAGCATTCCAGCACCCGATAGAAGTTCCAGATAATTTGCAAGAGTTGTAGTGTTGCCTGCATCCTGAAGTTGTCCAAGAAGTTTTTGATAAGAAACAATTTGACATGAATAATGAACTCCGAGCCGGAATAACTGACGCAGTAATGCTTGTTTGTCAATTCTTGTTAAGAGAAGTATATCTCTAGAAATTGTTGTTTCAATAAGCGAATCATGAATATACCGGGACCAACGTTCTTCATCTTTTATTAATTTAGCCGGACCCGGGTAACCGCCGAAGTAAATATATTGATCCAAATTCCAGTCAAACGCATCGCGCATTTCCAAAAAACTCCAATGAGAAAGAGGCACAAGCTCAAACCTTCCGGCTAAACTTTCAGTTAAACCGTGTTGAATTAAGAGAGGAGCGCTTCCTAAAATCAGCGCTTTCAAATTGGTTTTTGCTGCGGTATCTTCGTCCCATAGTTTCTTAATAACTTCAGACCAGCCGGTTACTTTTTGAATTTCATCAAGTACTACTATTGCACCCTTGGAAGATTTTTTGGCAAGAACTCTGGCTGTTTCCCATTGTTGTTCTACCCAAGTAGAGTTGTAAGGAACTGGCGAATCTGCAGTAACAAAATGAGTCTCAATTTTTAAGGCGGATGTAACCTGGCGTGCAAGCGTGGTTTTACCACATTGTCTTGGTCCGCTTAATACTTGAATGAATCTTCTCTTCTCTTTAAGCCGGGACTGCAATTTGCCGTATTGAATTCTTGTGAACATGATTAACCTCTTTACTCAATACATTGAGATAATTTACTCAATGCGCTGAGTTAATTTACTCAATAAGGAATAGATTACCAAAAGAATAATTATGATAACCTTGAAGGTCTTCGTTTGCTTTTAGGGTTGCTGGAAAAAGGTTTTTATGTAGGGATCGGTTTTAAACCGATCCAAGCGCAAACAATAAACCTACTATTGCGGAACGGTCACTCGCCTCGCTTTCGCGAGAGCGCCCGCCTCGGCAAGCCGACTCGCCTCGCTACGCGAGCGAAGCGGGAGGCGAGACGGGAAGCGGGCAGACCGTTCCCTACTGTTCTGGTTTTAGAAAATACGGTGTTTCGCGGTGGTTAATTTCCCAAGTTTGTCCGGCGCTTTCTGCTGGTCTTGGAATTGAGACATTAATGGAGACGGGACATATCCCGTCTTTACGTAAATACTAATCGAACCGCTCGTCTCGTTGAAAGCACTCATTGTTAATGACAGCAACTCATAAAATATACTTCTCGGTTCTCATAACCACTCTGAAAACAATAGACGACAATTAAATTTTGCTTAATCATTTCAAATATGACTTGCGAATCAGACCGAGAGCCAATAAGTTTCGGACGCAAACATTCTTTTTTGAAACATTATTGAACAAGGCAGAGAAATGAGTTTAAGTCAAATTGCACGATCGATCAAAGCCTCGCCGACATTAGCATTGAATGAGAAGGCGGCGATCTTACGAGAGAAAGGAGATCCGGTAATTCATCTTGGCGGAGGCGAACCAAAAAGCAGAGCGCCGATGGATGCGCTGCTTGCGGCGGTTAATTCTCTCAACACCGGTGAGATCCGTTACGCACCGGCAGACGGAATTCCGGAACTGAAGAAAGCAATCATCAGATACACCGAAGAATTTTATCACAGAAAAGTTAATCCCGAAAACGTAATAGCATCCGGCGGCGCTAAGCAGGCAATCATGGTTGCAATGCAGGCAATCTTAAATCCGCAAGAAGAAATTATTTATCCCGCACCGTACTGGGTAAGTTATCCCGACATGGCAAAACTTTGCGGCGCAATCGGCGTTGCCGCGTTACCGGAAGACGGAACATTTTATCCGCGGTTAAAAGATATTGAAATGCGTGTCGGCTCATACACAAAAGCGGTTATCATAAATAGTCCGAACAATCCGAGCGGCGCAATGTACTCCGAAGAATTTATTGTCGACATAGTTGACTTCTGCGAACGCAAAGGGATTTACTTGATCATGGATGACATATATCACCGTTTGATCTTCGACGGAAAGAAACCATTCAGCGCATACGACTACACAAAGAAGTCGGTTGAAGAATCTAAGCTTATCATCGTTAACGGAGTATCGAAACAATATGCCATGACGGGATTTAGAATCGGCTGGGCAGTTGGAAACAAAAAAGTAATTGAAGCGATGGCGAACATACAAGGACATCAAACATCGGGTCCGTCGGTACTTCTGCAAAAAGCCGCAGCCGGCGCCATCAATGGAATTCAATCCAGTGTAGAAAGTTTACGCGTTACATTAGAAAACAACCGCAATGTTTTGATCGAACAGCTAAGATCATTCACCGGTGTAAAAGTTTCTGTGCCGGATGGAACGTTTTACTGCTTCGCAGATTTTTCAGCGTACGATAAAGATTCTCAAAAGCTTTCAAAATTATTAATTGATAAAGTAATGGTTCTCACAGTTCCCGGTAAAGAATTCGGCTTGGACGGATTTTTACGAATCAGTTACTGCGGAACAATAAAAGATATTACCGAAGGAGTTGAAAGAATGAAATGGGCACTCGATCCTAACTCACCCAACGAACTTTATATTGGCGACCGCAAACTAGTGAGGGATTGGTCATGAGCAAATATTTAGAATTCAATACCCCCGCAACCAAAGAGGCAATGGAACTCGCCTCGGATTTCAGATTGAAAAATCAAGGTCTAACTTTCCTCGATAGAGTATTCTGGAATTTGCCCGACGAAGCTTTGTATGAAGAAGCTATTTTCCGCAATGAAGGAAAAATGATTAAAGGCGGACCGTTACTTGTTAATACCGGCAAACACACTGCGCGAGCCGCTGCAGATAAATTTGTTGTTATGGAAGGAACAACTGAGAAAGATATTTGGTGGGGAATTTACAACCGTCCTTACACCCGCGAAAAATGGGGACAGCTTGTTGGACGTCTTCAAGCGTGGGCACAAGGTGAAGAACTTTTTGTTCAGGATGTTTATGCCGGCGCCGATCCGGATTATAAATTGCCGGTTCGCATCGTTACTGAAAAAGCATGGCACAGTTTGTTTGCACGCAACATGTTTATCACAACGGCGGATAAAGACGAGCTGAAAAAATTTGTCCCGGAGTTTACGGTTATTGCAGTGCCGGGACTTAAAGTTGATCCGATAACTGACGGAACGCGCACCGACACTGGAATAATTATCAATTTCGATCAGCGGACGGCGATAATTGCGAATACACTTTATGCCGGCGAAATCAAGAAATCAGTTTTCACAGTTTTGAATTATCTTCTCACATTTCAAGATGTGCTACCGATGCACTGTTCGGCAAACGTTGGTGATAAAGGCGACGTAGCTTTGTTCTTCGGATTGAGCGGAACGGGAAAGACAACTCTTTCAGCCGATCCGAAAAGAAGGTTAATCGGCGATGATGAACATGGTTGGAGCTCGAACGGCGTTTTCAATTTTGAAGGCGGATGTTACGCAAAAGTTATTCGTCTTTCGGCTGAACACGAACCGCAGATTTATGAAACCACGCGACGCTTCGGGACAATTTTGGAAAATGTTGTTTTCGATCCGGTGACAAGAATTATCGATCTTGATGACGATATAATTACCGAGAACACGCGCGCTTCTTATCCGCTTGAGTTCATTCCTAACGTTGTTGAAGAAGGTTACACAAGAACGCATCCGAAAAATGTTATCTTCTTAACATGCGACGCTTCAGGTGTTATGCCGCCAATTGCGAGGTTAACCCCTGAACAAGCGCAATATCATTTCATCAGCGGATATACTTCCAAAATTGCTGGAACGGAGATTGGTTTAGGCATTGAACCGCAAATAACTTTTTCTGCATGTTTCGGTGCGCCGTTTATGGTTAAACATCCTTTTGAATATGCGGAGATGTTAAAACAAAGAATGTTGAAACACGGCGCCAACGTTTGGCTCGTTAACACTGGCTGGGTCGGCGGAAGATTCGGCGTCGGAAAACGTATCAGTATCCGTCACACAAGAAATCTTTTGAATGCTGCTCTTGAAGGAAAGCTTGACAAGGTGAAATACCGCAAAGATAAATTGTTCGGTTACGAAGTTCCGATGAGTTGCCCAGATGTACCGGAAGACGTTCTGTATCCGGAAAATTCTTGGGGCAACAAGGACGAGTACTGGAAAAAGTACGATGCGCTTGCGGCACGGTTCGTTGAAAATTTCAAACTATTTGAAAAAGGATGTTCTGAAGAAGTAATTACTGCCGGACCGAAGCGGTTATCGCAAGTAAAATAATTATTGTAGGGGCGAGGTGGCCCCAATGTTGTCAGGTTAAGAATTATTGGGCTAAAGCCCTATTAGCTTTTGCTTGTTCTAACCCCACGCTTACCCGCTTCGACTTGCGTCTTCAGCGAGGCGAGAGCGTGGGGTTACTAAACAAACCTTTTCTCATTGTTGGACTTTAGTCCAAAGTCTATTAACCTAAACCTGACAACATTGCGAGGTGGCCATGCCCTTAAAATTTGGAGTGTGAAATGAAGTTAACAAAATTAGTTTCTCTGGTTCTTACGGGCGCTGTACTATTTGCTTTAAGCGGATGCAAAAAAGATTCCGTTACCAATCCCTTTGATAACATTTCAACTACAGAAAACGCTCCCACTTTTTCGAACAACACAAACTCATTTGCGTTTTCCGTTACCGGTAATAACTTCACAAAAAATTACGAATACATTATCAAGATGAACAGCCAAACACTCGGTATCGCGTTAACAATCACAAACCGTTCGAGGGGAAACGTTATCATGTCATTATTTGACGATACAAATTCTAAGGTATTTACCAGAGACCTATCCACCAACACAGCTTTATCGGAAACGTTTAACTTTGAAGCTAATGTTAATAGGATACAAATTCAGTTTACCAATTTTACAGCTTCATTCAAATGTGCAATCACTGCTCAATAGTCTAATCGCTCTACTTCACATGCTTAGGCTAAGCAATTGTAAATCTACTTCCTTTCCCAAGTTCGCTCTCCACCCAGATCTTTCCGCCGTGTTTTTCCACAAATTCTTTTCAAAGCAATAAGCCCAAGCCGGTGCTTGGCTCTCCTTCGGTTCCTTTGAAACTAACTTTCTCTTCTAATTTGAATAGCTTTTTAACATTCTCTTCCGACATTCCAACTCCAGTATCGCTTACTGTAACTTCTATCTTTTCATTTGCTGCAGCTTTAGTTGAAACTATAACTTTTCCGTCTCTCCTGGTAAACTTAACGGCGTTGGAAAGAAGATTTCTAAACACAGAATCAATCATTCTCTCGTCGCCATAAACTTCTTGCATCTTCGGCACTTCATTAATTACCGTAATCCCTTTTTGAACCGCCCGATCCTTCACCGTTTCAATACATTTCGAAACTATTTTTTGCAAGTCGATTTCTTGGGGAGTAAAACTCATAGAACCTCTTTGCATTTGAGCCCATTCCAACAAATTTTCCAAAAGCTTATAAAGATTACTAGCGGCTACGTTAAGTGATTTACTGTTCTCGACCAATTCTTCGGGTGAAAATTTCTCGGTATTATCCGCCATTAGTTCGGTTAGGTTTAAAAAACCATGGAACGGACTCTTTAGATCGTGCGCAATGATTGAAAAGAATTTATCTTTTTCGGCATTGATTTTGGAAAGTTCCACATTTTTGTTTTCGATTTCTTCTTCAGCTTGTTTTGTAAAATTTATCTCTTCTTCCAGTCGGGTTATTAGCAGTTTTATTCTTTCTGCCATCTCGTTAAAACTTTTTCCTAAAATGCCTAACTCATCTTTCCGTTTATTACTAATTCTAATTGAATAATCGCCTTTTGCAAAATTTTCAGCGGCATTAATTAAATCTGAAATGAATCCGCTGACCCTTTTAGATATAGCAACACTGAAAGCAATTGAGATAAAAATAAAAAATAGTATAGCATAAAAAACAATCCACCGAACTTTATTCATATCTGCTTCGGCTTCTTTAACAATTGCCGTATATTCAACAAGCACGACGCCTAATGTTTTTCCGTTTTCAGTTTTTAAGGGATGGACATACAAAAGAATACCGTGCGGGTAGTCGCTGCTTATTTCTTTAAATGTTCTAGCTGAATCGTCTTTCATCGTTAGAAGTACTTCATTGTTTTTATCATAATCATATTTTTTACCAACTTCCGATTTTATCACATCGGCAACAATCGTCTTAGTGGTATCAACAACAACTACATCTAACTTTTGAGCTGAATGAATATCTTGTACATAATCTTCAAGAGCCTCCCTATTAAAAAACAATGGCGGTGTTTTATCATTTTCTGCTTCTCTGCCTATTGTTAAAGCAAAAGTATGGGCATAAATTTCTACGTCTGTAAGCGCGAGTTCTTTTGCTTCTTTTTCAAAGACAATCTCTAGTAAAACCGCCAAAAACAAAAATAGAATAACAAAGAAAGAAAATGTTAAAATCATTTTAGTTCTTATTTTCATAAATTTTTCTATGCCAATCTTTGTCCTTTTAGAAGAGAAGCCACAGCTTGTTTAAGTATTTCATTAGATACCGGTTTAGTAAAGAAGGCATCTATCCCGGATTCCATTGCATTCTTTTTATCCTTCGGAAACGCATGGGCGGTTAAACAAAGAATTGGCATACTGCCGTGAATTGCCGAAGCTTTGATTTCTTTGGTTAACTCAAGTCCGTGTTTATTTCCTCTCAGTGAAATATCCATAATAACGATATCATACCGGTTAGATGAATAGGATTGATAGAACTCTTCGGCGGATTCACAAATATCGATTTGAAAATCGTCATTAAATATTTTGGATAAGACCTTCTGTGTCAAATCGTCATCTTCCACTATCAACATTTTTTTCATAACGAACTCCTGCCTTTTCATTGCTCGCGTTTATAACCATGATCATAACCTTGAACATGAACATGATCATGATCACGAGCAAGTTCAAGATCATGATCATGATCTTACTCTTGATCTTACTCTTGGTCTTGATCTAACTTCTAAATATCACTCTAAAAGTAGAACCGAGATTTTTTTTGCTTTCCACTTCTATTCTCGCGTTGTTAATTTCACAATACCTTTTTACGAGCGCTAAGCCCAACCCGCTGCCATCGAAAGTTCTTGAATAGCCATGTTCCTCCTGAACGAACGGTTGAAACATACGTTGAAGAAAATTTTCGCTCATTCCAATACCGGTATCTTTGACCTCAATGATTTTACGATTCTGGTGATCTTTTGTGAGCAGAATTTCCACTTTGCCTTTCTTAGTGTATTTGATGGCGTTATCAATCAAGTTGGCAAAGACTTGAGTTATACTGTATTCGTCAACTAAGATTTTAGTTTCGTCTAATTGACAATTATAGATCAGATCCAAATTCTTTTGCGCTGCCGCACGCTGAAGTTCGAATAATAATTTTTTTAAAACATCAGAATGAAGATCGACCATTTTGAAAACCGGTTTATAACCGCTGATCTGCAATTCCGACATGTTAAGGACAAGATCAACGGTTCTGATTATTCTTTCGGCAGATAAATTAATTCCGGTAAAACAATCTAGATACTGCGGACCAATTTTGTTTGTCAATTCCTCATTCAAGAATTCAACATTACTTGCTATTACGTTAAGCGGCGTTCTAATTTCGTGCGATATTTGCGCGAGAAATTCCGATTTCAATTTGTCGGACTGTTCAGCTAATTCTTTTGCAAGTCTCATTTTTTCTTCGGCTTCTTTCCGTTGAGTCAGATCCACATACATGCCGTAAATACCAATTGTTTTGTCATTTACTATTACAGGTATGCCAACAATTTGAACATAGACAAGTGTGCCATCCTTTTTCTTACGGTAGCTTTCTTTATTTATCTGATTGCCCGCTCGCGTTTGATCCGAATAGCTCTCAGCTTCCTCTTTCAATTCGGGTGGAACTATTATATCATTTAGCTCTTGTCCTTTAATTTCTTCTAAAAAATAACCGAACAGCATTGAAAATGACTCGTTGATATGAACAATTTTATCTTGATCATCCAACAAAGCAATTGCAATCGGTGAGTTTTCAAACAATTGTGCAAATCTGTTCTTTTGAGAAATAGTTTCTTGCACGGCACGTTTGCGCTCGGTAATGTCGCGGGTAACACCCAACAACTTCACAACTTCGCCGGTTGCATCACGCATTGGGGCAGCGTGAGTTTCGAGCCATCGCCGCGTACCCATGAGCCCCATGACTTCGAACTCCAGAATACCGCTTTCACCGCTCATCACGCGTTTATGCAGGGCTTCAAAAGGAGCGCGGTATTCTGGAAGAATAAAGTTGACGAGTGTGTGCCGCTGCACTTCGCTCAGCGATTCAGCTTCGAGCATAGCGAGCCCTGCTGCGTTCATCTCCAGAAGTTGCCCATCGCGGTCAACAATCTTTACACATTCCGGCTCGGTCTCTATGATTGTTCGCAATCGCTCTTCGTTCTCCCGCAGTGTCTCTTCTGTCTTTTTGCGATCCGTTATGTCATAAACATATCCCTGAAAATGTGTGATGCTGCCATAATCATCTTTCCTTACAACGGTAAAATCGTGCAGCCAGCGATATTCACCATCGGTACGGATAATTCGATATTCCTGTTCGAAGAATGGAACGCCTAATTCACTATATTTTCTAACCTCCTCAGCAATACGTTCCAGGTCGTCGGGATGCACAATATCTGCATACAATATCCTGCTGTTGGTAAAATCCTCAACAGTGTAACCAAACTGGTTTAAAACATTTGGCGATACATACTCTACCGGCCATCCTTCTTTAGCTATCCATCTGAAGACTACCGTCGGACCGCCAATGAACATGCGGCGCTCATCTTGCAGCGCTTCTTCTGCCAGCTTGCGCTCGGTGATATCTCTTTGTACACCAAATTGACCTGTAATACATTTGTTGGCATCATATAAACATATGTAATTCCCTTCCACCCACATTTGCGTTCCATCGAACCGTCGTTCGTTTGTCTCGACATGCAAATGACCGGTATCGAATAATTGCTTTAAGACTTGCCTGCCATGCTCAATATCGTGGGCAAAAAAATCTGCCAGTGTAAGTCCGATGAATTGTTCCCGTGTTGCCCCGTACTGTGCAAGCATCGCATCGTTTACTTTTGTGATTCGCTGGTGGGCCATTATATAATCGAGAGTTTTTTCTTTATCCTCTGCCTTGTCCCAATTGACTGGTTCATCGAGCATCATAAAGAAAAATCCGGCAAGAGACTGAGTAAAAAACAATTCAAGTTGTTCTTCGCTTTTGCGCAGCGATTCTTCTGTCCGTTTGCGTTCGGTTATATCACGCCAGATAACATGAAAAATTTCTTCACCATGAAATGCGATTGGCGTTAACATTACTTCAACAAAAAAATTAGTGCCGTCTTTTTTTGTATGAACCCATTCGAAACGGTGATAGCCATTTTTCTTAGCGGTCGAAATCATTTCGACAGCTTTTTCTGAAGATAATTTACCGTCCGGTTGGAATTCGGGAGATAAATCCCATGGAGTTTTGTTTCCAATTTCATCTTTTGATTTAAATTGAAGAATTGAAAGTGCTGCGGAATTGCAATCGAAAAAACATTTTTGATCAAGAAGCAGAATAGGATCGGTAGATTCTTCAAATAAACGGCGGAATCTTTCTTCACTTTCACGAAGGGTTTCTTCTGTACGTTTGCGCTCGGTAATGTCTTTCGCAACTCCAATTAGTCCTAAAGGTTTGTTGTCTTTATCGTATATAATTGTTGTGGAAAGATAAATGGGGAATTCACTTCCGTCTTTTCTTTTATTCCACAATTCTCCTTGCCACCCTCCGCGTATTGTGGCGGGCAAAATTTCCTTAACTAATTCCGGCGGATTGTTGGGTGAACGAACTTTAGCCACATTTTTCCCAATCAATTCATTTTCGTTGTATCCGTACGTTTTCAAAAATGATTCATTGACGAACAAAATTTTATCTTCCATATCGGTGATGCTAACGCATTCATTTACGCTTCTTAAAGAGTGGGCAAGCATAGTAATTTCTTTTTCTACACGTTTGCGCTCCGTAATATTTATAATTGTCCCGTCATAGTACAAAGTTTCCCCCTTGGAATTACGAATAGCGCGTGCGCTCTCGCTAACCCAAATTTCTTTTCCATCTTTTCGTTTCCATACAGATTCCACCTCTCTAATTTCACCATATTTTTCTATTGGCTCTATAAACAGTTCTCGGGGATAAGATTGATTAAACCCTTCCTGCGTCAAATTTATTTTTTTGAGTTCCTCGAAAGAAGTATATCCAAGCATACTAACAAGAGCGGGATTAGCCATAAGAATTTTACCATCCGGCGTAGTTCTATATATACCGACTATTGCATTAAGGTATAATGACCGGAAGCGTTCTTCGCTTTCCTTTAGCGCCTCCTCTGTAGCTTTACGCCCGGTGATATTGCGTGCAACGCTTCTAAACTGAACGATCTCTCCGTTAGAATCACGAACTATGCGGGTATTTTGTTCAACCCAAATAATGCTTCCATCTTTTTGAAGAAACCTAAATTCTATCATGGAATCAAGGGAACCCTTTGCAGTTTGTTCAAGATAATAATCAACAACCTGGCGCCGATCAATAGGAGCTATAACGCGGATAAAAGAATTTCCGTAGATATCTTGTGGTGAATAGCCGGAAATAGTAAAAAAGTTGGGACTACAATAAAGAAACTTGCCTTGTTGATCTGAAACATAGAACACATCGCTAATGTTTTCTACAAGGTTACGGAATTTATCTTCGCTTTCACGAAGGGCTTCTTCTGCAAGTTTACGCTCGGTAATATCGCGCACTACACCTTGCAGTTTTCCATACGGCAGCAACTTAGCATTTATTTCGACATGAAGTTCCGAACCATCCTTCTTGCGCAGCTTTGTCTCGAACAATAAAGTATTTCCCTTCTGAAGTTCGGCAATTCTTAATGGAATCAAGTCCGGATCAGACAAATCGACGTCGCGGATGTTCATTTGTAATATTTCTTCCCTGCTGTAACCTGACATTCTGCTTCCGCTCGAATTGACATCGACATAATTTCCATTTATGTCTGTAATAAAAATACCGTCGGAAGCTTGTTCAAATAAAATGCGGAAGTGTTCTTCGCTTTTTCGCAACGTTTCCTCTGCTTGCTTGCGCACGGCAATCTCACGGTGCAATGCTTCATTGGTTCTGGCTAGTTCCGCGGTCCTCTCCGCAACCTGTACTTCTAACCCATCATGTGCCTTTCTTAGCGCTTCCGCTGCTTGTTTCCGTTCCAATATGTCGTAACTCAAGTTGTTGATGACAAGTCCTAAGCCGAGAACAAAAAATGAAATCGCAGTATTGAGCGCCATAGGTATTGTTGCCCCGCCATAAAGTAACGGCGCACCGTAGATGTAACCTAAACAGAAAGCTAAACCAACAAAGGTTGTTAGTGCGGCAAGTATATTTATTAGGGTATTCACAGACCAGTGTCTTTTCAAAGATGAGGCAAGAAAAAGCGCGGCGCTTGCAAACAAGAAATTGAGGGCAGTAGGTAAAGCCATCCGTCCCACGGGGATAAGACCGAGCTTCTCCGATGGAACCTGAAAAATCCATCGATCAACATTTAGGTTGATGTTTATACTAAGTTCAGCAAATCGGATAAGAGACAAGATGAGAACTACCATAGCGCCGATTCTTGAAAATCTAAGACTCCACTTTCGCTCTGTTACCTGCATATAAAGGGAGACGCCGAGTGCCATGAAAGAGAGGGCGGTATTGGGTGCCATAGGAATAAAATTAGACGAATAGGTTGCTAATAGAGGCATTCCAAAGATCCATCCAATAAAAGAAAGAAAACCGATAGAAGCGGAAAATAATCCGCTTGCAATTATCAATTGTTTTGAAATGCCTTTTTCTTTTTTATCAAGCTCTATCATATTCAAAAATCCTCGCAATCTTTGTTAATTTCTCGCAAGACTAAGATTATGAACATTATCATGTGGATAACGTAATAAAATATATTTTTTGGTGATGGAATGTTTTAGTGCAGAAATATAGAAAGTGGAGGTAAACGGTTATCATAGCCACCCTAGCTTTACTTACCCGCAAAAAAATACATAAAATAAATTCAAGATGTAATTAGAATAAAAAGCAGTTCAACACGGGGGAAAGGTCAAACGTGAGACGTGAAAGGCAAAAAGATAAACTGATGGCGACAGCCGACTGCTGGCTACAAAATGCCCGCTTCGCCGAACCTTGCCTACCGTGTATTACTTTGGCGAGGCGAGCTCTCGATCTTAATCATGATCGTTCTAAAACCGAGCATGATCATGAATGATAATAGTTTTTAGAAGCCCCTTCATTTCCTTTCCATTCAACTTCTCAAATACTATATTCGCAAAGTTCTAATTAAGAATTAGGGACTAATTATTTTTCTCACGATCAAAGAATAAATACAATATGCCATTTTCGAAACGAGTAAATAAAATTGGTGTGTCTCCGACTATGAAAATTGCCGCTCAGGCAAAGGAGATGCTTGCTAACGGAGAAGATTTGATTGATCTCTCGGTTGGTGAGCCGGATTTTCCGACACCGCAAAATGTGAAGGATGCAGCAAAGCGCGCAATTGACAACAACGAAACAAAGTACACCGTTAACCAGGGTAGGTATGATCTCCGCGAGGCAATTGCAAAAAAACTGAAGAACGAAAATGGATTAGATTATTCGCCGAATGAAATCATTGTTTCTACCGGAGCCAAGCAAAGTCTTTACAATGCAGTTCAATCGCTTGTCCATGACGGCGACGAAGTGATTTTCACATCGCCGTATTATGTTTCGTACCCGGAAATGGTAACGCTTGCGCACGGAAAGTCTGTTGTTATTCCTACGACGGAGGAAACGGATTTCAACATGACTCCGGATCAATTGTTAAAGGCGATAACACCTTCTACAAAATTATTGATCATGTCGTATCCGACGAATCCGACCGGCGCGAGTTACAACAAAAAAGAATTGGAAGCGATTGCTGATATAGTTGTAAATAAAAAATTACATGTGTTGAGCGACGAGATCTATGAGAACTTGATTTACAACAACAACAAGTTTGTAAGTTTTGCATCACTCGGCGATGAGATAAAGAAAAGAACAATTGTCGTAAACGGATTTTCAAAATCGTACGCAATGACGGGATGGAGAATCGGTTACGCGGCGGGACAGGAAGAATTTATAAAAGCGATGAACAAAATCCAGAGCCACAGCACTTCGAATGCGTCATCGATATCACAAGCCGCTGCACTTGAAGCTTTGAACGGACCTCAAGATTTTATTCCTATGATGAAAAACGAGTTTGAGCGAAGAAGAAACTTTGTTTACGAACAACTTTGTTCGATAAAAGGAATTAAATGTTTCAAACCGAAGGGCGCGTTTTATCTTTTCCCGAATGTTGAAAGTTATTTCGGCAAATCGACTTCTGTTTTTAGAATCGAGCATTCATTCGATCTGGCAATGTATCTTCTTCACGAAGCAAAAGTTGCGACCGTACCCGGCAGTGGATTCGGCGCAGAAGGACATTTAAGATTATCATACTCAACTTCAATGGAAAATTTAGAAGAAGGATTGAAGAGAATTAAGGAAGCGCTGGGGAAATTACATTAAACTTTTTTCATGATCATGCTCATGATCATGATCAAGAGCATGATCAAGAGCAAGATAAATTAGCTTACCAAATATGATTCTAGCGCAAGCAGCACTTTTTCTTTCGGCATCTGTTCGCCGGTCCATAGTTCGTAAGATTTAGCGCCCTGTTCAACAAACATTCTCAAACCGGTTACAATCGTTGCGCCTTGCTGCTCGGCTAACCGCAGCATTTTAGTTTTCACCGGATTGTAAACGACATCAAAAACGATCTGTCCTTTCATAAAAGATTCCTTGATTGCTGTCGCAGAATCATCAGCTTCGGGATACATTCCCATCGGCGTTGTGTTAACAATAAGTTTTGAATCGCGGAAAGTTTCGATGAGATCAGGCGGAACAAGCGGGAACGCTTTGAATTCGTTAAACAGCATTTTAACTGAAAAATATTCCTTCATCGATTCTGCAGTCTGTTCCGTTCTGTTGATAATATTTATGTGACCGACTTTAAAATATCTGATCAACGCATAGATAACGCTTCTTGTTGCACCGCCGGCACCAATAACGGAAACTTTTGCGCCAACAAGTTCATCTTTGTAAGGTGAAAGCGATTCTACAACTCCGGTCACATCCGTGTTGAATCCGCGCAGAATACCGTCGTCGTTAACAATCGTATTCACCGCACCGATTATGTTCACTTCTTCGGAAACATCCTTCAAGAGGGGAAGAACTTTTTCTTTGAGCGGAAGCGTTACGTTAAAACCTTTCATTCCTAACGCTGTCATTCCTTTTAACGAATCTTTTAAAGATGCTGCCGGAACATCGAACGGAAGATAAATGAAATTCAAACCGGCAAGTTCGAAAGCCACGTTATGCATCAGCGGCGAGTAGGAATGTTTTACCGGGTGCCCAATTACACCAACGATTTTTGTATTATGATTAAACTTGTTCTGGAATTGCATGATGGGTTACGATTTATTTTCGTCAAGTAACTTTATAAACAGCTTGGAAGTTTTTACTTCCGGATAATCGCGCGTGAATTCATTTCTAATGTTCGGATCGAGCTCAAATGCAGACTTTAGACAATCGATAGCTTCCTGAGTATGACCAAGAAGAAAATTTATTTTCGCTTTGCCATAGTGCGAATTTGCGTGAACCGGTTTAATTCTTATGCATTCGTCAAATGCATTCAGACCTTCCAGCCACAATCCAATTTCAACATACGTCTCAGCTAATTTATACCATGCGTTAAAATTATCTTTATTTATTCCGATCGCTTTCAAATACGATGCAATCGATTCTTGAAGATGACCGAGTGAATATTCAAGATCGGCTTTTGCAAACCATGCGTCTTCGGGATTTCCCGTAAGAGAAATGGCTTGATTAAAATCTTTTAGCGCAAGTTGATATTTTCCCATAACATCGTAACAATAACCGCGCGCAAGAAAAGCTTCGTAATAACCGTTATCAAGTTTAATTGCCTGCGAATAACATCTTATTGCTTGCGGGTATGAGGCAAGCTCTTCGTAAGTCTGACCCATGTTGTAAAGAATTGTTTCATCACTCGGATCAAGCTCGTAAGCTTTTTTGTACGACTTCAGCGCGTCGTGCATTCTTCCGAGACGGAAATAAGCGAACCCTATATTAAACCACGAACTTGCAAAATCTTCCCTTAAAGCAATCGAGAGCTCAAAACTGTTTATCGATTTCTCATACTGTTCAAGTCGAAGATAAACTATTCCTTTGTTGTACCAGCCTGTAAAACTGTTCGGTTCGATATCCAAATATTTGTCGTAAGCCGTAAGCGCCTTAGGAAGCTGATCAGTATTTTCATAACAGTAACCGAGCTCGTACCACGCTTCAGCATAATCCTTATCGGTTTCAACCGCTTTTAAAAAGTATTCGATTGCTTCGTTAAATTTTTCTTTCTTTTCGAACAGCACGCCCAGATTGAAATGAGTTTCTTCGTTAGTAGGTTCGATCAAAAGAGCTTTTCTCAGCGACTCAACGGCGTCATCATACATTCCAAGATTATCTTCGGAAATAGATTTGTTGATGTACGTTTCAACATCGTTCGGATTTAATGAAAGCGCCTTTTCAAAACAGCGGTAAGCCGGTTCGAATTCAAACGTGTTGTTTAGAAAAACTCCTTTGTACTGCCACGCTTCTGCATTATAAGGCGCAACGTTCAAAATGGATTCCGTTAGGAAAAGACCGTCTTCAACAAAATCAAACTCAAGGCAAAGCTGAATTACTTCATCGATAAAATCGAGATGGGCAAAAGTTTGACCGTTATCTATAATTTCTTTGCAAGTTTTTATTTTTGACTGGGCTTCTTCTTCATTGAAATACGCATCATAATCATCACTTAAATAATCTTCAGAAAAACTCATCCATATTCCCTCTTTATTCGGTGGAAAATGTATAGCTAACAAAAGTGAAAATCAAGTTGAAATTCTTTTTTAGAATTTGGATGTGAAAAAAATTTAGCTGATGAGTTTCATTGAAGACTAAATTCGATTTCTTTGTGCGATATTTTTTTTACTCCGCCGGTTAATTTTACCACGTACGTTTTTAACTGAGAATGAAACTTGTTTTCGTACAACTTTTTAATTGTATTGGTGTATTCTTCAACTTTCTTGCTCTCCACAAGATGAAAGGTGCTGCGTATCGGCGAACAACAGATAGTTTTAGAACTAATCGCCCCAGGTATCTTGGAAGATTCTTGAACCAGAAAATTATTTTCTTCAAAGCTCAAATTGTAATCTTCCACCAAGCTCCAGTGTGATTGAGTGATCACCTTGCCGAACTCATCCATCGTTTTTCTTTTCAATCCTCTTAACGCATCTTCCGTTCTCTTTTTTTCTTTCACGTTGTATAGTATTCTCGAAAAGATTCTTCTCGGCAGCATGTGCAAATGTTTGTGAAGGAATTCTAATTCCACGTCGCGCAAACTTTTTATTCCCCATATATAAAGCCGTAAGCCTTTCACGCCAACTTCACATTCTTCAATTCTCTCATTGCAGATTTTTTGAGGATCAACAATTTTCTCCGACGTATCGCAAATAACGATACTGTATTTGTCATCGCGAAGCGGGAGAGATTTGTGAGCATAGGTTCTCAAATCGGTGAAAAATAATTTTTTCTCTTTCCCGTACTGAACGGTGTAATGATGGGCAACATTTGAAATTTTTCCGATTGCACCAAGTTCATTCTTGCGGACGATATTTAGCAGCTGCTCTTCATCAATACTCAAGTTGTATAATTTTTTTAGCGCATTCAAGAAACCGATTTGGTGTGCGGCGTACGATCCCAAGCCCAAACATTCGGGTACGGTGGATGAAACCACACAATCAAATCCGTACTTGATTAGTCCGAACTCACGCAAATGTTTTAATATACCTTTTAGAAGCTTGAACGAATCTTTATTATCGCCGTCAATATTTTTCAGCGAGAAATTTTCAATTTCATTTGTACCAACGGATGCTATATAAATTTCATCATCTTTTCTTTTTCTTATAAGAAACATCCAGTACTTATCAATGCACGCCGAAATAAGTATGCCTTCGTTATAGTGAGTGTGATCGCCAAGCATCATTAAACTTGTCGGGCTAACATTCAGAACAGCCGCCGAGGGATCTCCGAAAACATTATCGAAGTGCCTAATAACTTGAAGTATTTGTTGGTGAGTTTCATCTCCAGTTTCCATTTTCACTCCTTCGCAGATATCTGTATTTTACAATTTGCAGTTTAAACCAAGAGCAAAGAATGAAATTGTCTGATTAAAGATACTAATATTCTCCCTTTTCAGCTACTTTCTTAGAAATCTATGGGATGGGGTGAAAAAAATGCCGCTGTTTCAAGGTTAGTTGTAAATGAAGTTACTTTCTTTTAACGACTTATTTAGACGGGAAGATACAGCGGAAATGATTTTCTGAGTTTTTTCTTTTTTATAAAGAAGAAATTCTTCTCTATGCAACACCCGAGATAGCGCTCTTATTGTATCGGTAATAATTTGAACAAGATTAGTTTCCGTTCTTATCAGTTCAACAGGCAAAAGAAATACCGTATCGAATACAGATGCTTCCACTAGCGCGATTAAATCCTTATACATTAAGTCTTCAAGTCTGAATCCCGGTGCGACAAGCCCGCTTTTTTGGCGAACTTTCAACTCGACCTTCATTCTCTGAAGAAGAAGACTTAAAGCAGCATCAATTGTTATTTTTATTTCGATCATGTTAAAATTTATTTTATTTAAACTGGAATCTCCTGCATCACAACAAGAGATTCCTTATTTGCCAGCAAAGATAAATATCGACCCGGTAAAATCAAACAGCCGATTCTACCGATAAGACCGCCGTCACTTTATGGGCAGCTTCTTGCAGACTCGAAGCCACCTCAAAGTTTAAGCCGGAATTTTCCAAAAGTACTTTCGCTTCTTCGGCATTCGTTCCTTCCAAGCGAACGACGACAGGGACTTGAACTGAAATTTCTTTTACGGCATCAATAACACCTTGAGCAACTCTGTCGCATCTAACGATTCCGCCGAATATGTTTATAAGAATTGCTTTAACGTTCGGATCGGACAAAATAATTTTGAACCCGTTGGCAACAGTTTCTTTGTTGGCTCCGCCACCCACGTCTAAAAAGTTAGCTGGGTCGCCGCCGGCAAGTTTAATTATATCCATCGTTGCCATTGCAAGTCCCGCTCCGTTAACCATGCAGCCAACATTGCCGTCAAGTTTGATATAATTCAAATTGTATTTCGATGCTTCGATTTCTAGCGGTGCTTCCTCGTCCAGATCGCGATACGCTACAATGTCGGGATGGCGGTATAATGCGTTGTCGTCGAAATTCATTTTAGCATCGAGCGCAACAATTTTATCATCGTTTGTGATGATCAACGGATTGATTTCGAGAAGTGATGCATCGGTGTCTTCATAAGCTTTGTAAAGTTTTTTAACGAAGCTCTGAAAATTTTTGAATGCGTCTCCTTGAAGTCCTAGACCGAAAGCAAGTTTTCTTGCTTGATAAGATTGAATTCCAACCGAAGGTTCTATCCATTCCTTAATAATTTTTTCCGGAGTTTCAGCCGCAACTTTTTCAATTTCAACACCGCCTTCGGTAGAAGCCATAATCACATTTTTAGAAACGCTTCTGTCCAAAAGAATTCCGAGATAAAGTTCTTTCTTGTAATCGAGACCTTCTGTGATGAAAAGTGTTTTCACAATTTTTCCTTCCGGTCCTGTCTGATGCGTTACCAGCAAATTACCGAGCATCTTCGACGCATAATCTTTCGCTTTGTCAACAGAAGTGGTAAACTTAACTCCGCCTTCCAAAATTAATTCTTGTTTGTTTGAAGGATTGTAGAGTTTTCCCTTACCTCTTCCGCCGGCATGAATCTGAGATTTTACAACGAATTGGTTTATACCGCGTGCTTGGAGCTGTGCAACAGCCGAATCAAATTCCGACAAATTCTTAATTGCAATTCCATCTTGAACCGGTACGCCGTATTTCTTAAGAGTTTCTTTCGCTTGATATTCGTGAATTTTCATTATTTACCTTGAGGTTTATTCAATTATCAGATTAGCATAATTAATCGCGGGGAAAAATTAAATCATTTCAAAGTAATATTCAATTTGATGTAAAAGCGTTACCGGTGAATTAGAAAACTAATTATTGTATATTAAATGCAGTCACTATAGAAAGACTTCACGATGAACAAGAAACAAAAAACCGTTTTGATTACAGGTTCTTTGGTAGTCGTAACATCTTTAATAGTTTGGCTGGCATACGGCGGAGAAATATTCACAAAGACACAAGTTCTTGCTGAAAAGAAGGATGAACTTTTCGGATGGACGGATAAACAATGGGTAAATAAATTCGTTTGGGGACTTGATTTAAGTCTTCTAATCAGCGTAATAACCGCCGTAATATCCGCGGCTCTCCTTTTTATTTTCAGAAGCAAAAAGAAACCTTCTGAACTTTCTTAAACCAACTTTCGTTTGTAGTTAAAAATCCCTGGAGTTAATATGAAGCAATCTGTTGCTGTGCTTGCATGTTTATTGTTGTCCGCTGCAATAATTTCCGCACAATCTTTCAAAGTAAAAGCTAAAGGAGAACAAACTTTTAACTTTGAAGATAAGGTGGGAAGGAACCAAGTTGTATTTTCAAGTTCTACACCGTTGGAAGATTTCACAGGCACGGCAAATGCAATTTCCGGAAAGGTTTCGTTTGATGTTACCAACTTTGCCAAAACGTTAAAGGGAAAACTCTCCGTTAAGGTTGAATCAATCAATACCGGCATTGAACTCCGTAACCATCACATGAAAAGTGCAAACTGGTTAGATGCCGCCGATTACCCGGAAATAACTTTTGAAATAAAATCCGTTTCCGACGTAAAACAGATTGCCGATAATAAACTTGAATTCAAAGTGAAAGGCAATTTCAAACTTCACGGCGTTACAAAAGAAGTTGTTGCCGATGCACAGGCAATTTATTTAGATGAAAACGATCAGACACAGAAAAGAGCTCCCGGCGATTTGCTCGGCGTTCAAGCAACATTTCAAGTCCAGCTTTCCGATTACAACATAGACAACGCAATTATCGGCAGCAAAGTCTCGGAGAATATTCCGGTGCACATAAATATTGTGGGGTCGAACAAATTATAAATGACTTTTTGTTCACGCAAAACTTCTTCATCAAAAGTATGAAGGAGTTTCTGCTTACTTTTTAAAATAAATATTCAATACCGCTAACAAACGCAACATAATCCATAGTCTTACCCATCTGATACTTAACTTGAGCGACAACATTCATTTCTTTGCTTAAGTAAAAAGAATATCCCAGATCAAAACCAAGAGAGACGAACATTTCCCTTGTTGTCATTTTCGAATAAGTGACCACAAAAGGAACCGAGGTATCGATAACCGGATCCGGAAGAAATGAATTGTAATTAATTATGTTTATAGTCCATTCAAGTCCAAAGAAAGGATGAGACGCCGTATTCCCGATTGAGTAATTGAATCCAAGCCGAATCGGTACTAGCGTGTTTACTTCTTTCCTGACATGGTGGAGATAATAATCGAGCGAATTAAAATATTGCCCACTATTCAATCGGTACGCGTTTACATCTCCTTTTGAACTCCAAGAATAGTAAGCCCCAACTAATTGAAACGAAAGATGATCCGAAACCGGTTGTTTGCAGCCAATTTCAATTCCTTCCGCCGCACCAAATGCGTTCATAACACCAAATGCAGCCGATACGGAAAATTTGTTTTGTGAAAATAAATTAGATACAACAAGGAGAAGCGTCGCGAATGATAAAACCAAGCGTTTCATGGATTACCCCCTTTTGAAGGTCGTTTTGCTAAATAGTTAATTGAATGGAAAAATCGAATGGTAGTTTAGAAATCGATAAGCTGTTCTTCGCCAATTTTTTCTGTGATTAATTTAACGATCATGTAAAAGAATGACAAGTGTAAAAGTTTTTCTCTAAAAAGAAATTTAGCAGATTATTTACTTTTTCTTCTCGTCGAAAAAACTATCCGGTATGCCGGTGTTAATCTTATAATCAGAATAAGTCATTATAACGGAACCTTTAAGTTTGGCGCTGCCGGATCTTCTGTCCCCGCGCTTATCGTTTTGATTGCTCTGGGCGCTTTCAACATTTACGGGCATTTGCACGTCGCCTAAATTGAAAGAGAACTTCAAAGTTGTAGGAAGCGGAATCGTTTTGGGATCGTAAACGAAATCGATTTGAATTGTTCCACCTTTTTTTGTGGAGGTTTCAACTTTCGTAATTATCGACTGCGATTGGTCGATCCAAACAGTTGTCAGAATAACGTCGGTTGTATCGCTGTTGGGAATTATCTTAATGACATCAAGATTTTTATTGTTAACAGTTTCATTTCTAACATAAAGCGCGGTGAAATTACCTTTTAAAAATTGAGCCGGGGAAAAATTGACACTCTGTTTCGGCAGCATTGCAAATCCAGTCGATTCAATTTTAACCTTATCCGGTTGTTTGAAATATAATTTAGCTTTCGATTCCGGAACCTTAACAAAATCCATATCAAGCTTAACGCTTACGTTTGCCTGGTAATCTCTCACTTTATTGAATCTGGTTTCTACTGCTTTCAAAATTTTGTTCGGATCTTTGCTTTGAGCAAAACCAAAACCGTTAATAAACACCAACACAAGCAAAACTATTTTCTTCATATCATTCCTCTTTCTTAAGTCAAAATATCTTTCTTAATAAAGATATATGCAGTAAGAACGTACAGAAAAACTATATGGGCAATTAACACCAGAGCTGATTTAACAATTTCCGTGGTGTTGACCGGATCGCCGAAAAAATCCGACCAGCCGGACAAATGCGTTGTGAAAAAGTACGGGCGCATATTCTGCAATACTTCCACCGGAATTGCCGAAAGAATCAGCAGCACAATTATTACCGCCATTGCTGAAACAATAGGACCGATGGCATTGCTTACCAGCGATGAAAAGAAAATTGAGAGCGACATAACCATAAACATGCTGAGTACTGAAAAACCGTAAGCTGAAAAAAGCCGCCACAAAATTTCTCCGCCCGTGTAAATTATTATTTTCTCTTTGAAGACTAAGAGTTCGCCGGAACCGAAGAGCAAGAGACTTCCACCGAGACTTAGCAAAAGTAAGAATGCGATGAAAAGAAAAACGTAAACAAATCCGGCAATAAATTTTGATGTAACCAGCGACAGCCGCGAAACGGGTCTTGTTAGCAGTACTCTATACGTTCCCGCAGTTGCTTCGCCAGCAAACAAATCGCCGCCGACGAGCACAATCAAAAACGGGATATGAACAAACAGCGCGTTCAATATTAAGTAGGCAACAACATAGCCGTTAAAAAAATTTCCATGGATGACAAATGCGTCGCTCAATCCCCTCGTTGTTGCCGCAACAAACCGGTCGCGCGTAAAGTACATTGCCGTCTGAACAATACCCGTCATAACAAAAATTGCGATGAAACCGATGTACGTCCGCCACTTTCTAAAAATTTTATACAGCTCGATGCCGACAAGACTAATCATTTTCCGTCTCCTTCTGTAATTCTCAAGAAGAAGTCTTCCAATGAACGGACCGGGACTACGGCGCTCACGGCAAATTCCTTTTCAATTAGAAATTTGTTCAGTTCGGAAATTTCATTCTTTGTCAATTCAAAAGTCATTTCACTTTTTGTTGTTGATTGAAATTTTTCCCTCCATGAAGAAAGCTCTATCGTTTCCAATGCTTCCTTAATCTTATCAACTTCGAACGTCACGCTCACTTTATCGCTCTTTAATAATTCATCTACCGTGCCTTCTACTTGAGCTGCGCCTTTGTTGATGATAATCATTCTGGATGCAATCAATTCGACTTCGTGCAAAATATGAGAAGACAGGAAAATAGTTTTGTTCTTCACTTTGCTGAGATAAACGATGAGATCGCGAATCTCCTTCATTCCCTGCGGGTCAAGTCCGGTCGTTGGTTCATCAAGAATTATCAATTCGGAATCGTGTAGAAGCGCTTGAGCCAAACCGAGCCGCTGTTTCATTCCATGCGAATAAGTTTTCACTTTACTTTTTGCACGTTTGTCCAGTCCGACAAGTTCCAGCATCTCCATAATTTTTTTCTTCGAAACGTCTGCGCCCGAAACCTTCCCTAAAATTTCCAAATTTTTGTATGCTGAGAGGTACAAATAGAAATCCGGCTTCTCTACAATTGCGCCCACCTTTTTAAGAATCTTTTCCCGGTTTTCCTTCAGCGGCATCCCAAAAATTTTCATCGAACCGCTTGTAGGTTTAATTAAGGAAAGAAGCATGCGAATGGTAGTACTTTTACCCGCACCGTTTGGACCTAAAAAGCCGAAGACATCGCCTTGATAAACATTCAAATCGAGATTATTAACCGCGGTAAGATCCCGGAATTTTTTTGTCAGCCCTCTAACTTCAATTACTTGATTGGAATGCAACAATACTCCGGTTATTTGTAATTTAAGACGAACGGATAAGTCTAATAGTTACACTTCCGCTTAGAGAAAATCTATGATTCCGTATTTTTTTTCTTCCCGTACGAATATTCGAGCGGAATAAATTTCAGAATAAACAATGAAGGAATTATTGTCATCACGACATAAATAAAAAATGTTTTGTAACCCAGCGCTTCTTGAATCATTCCGCTGAACATTCCCGGCACCATCATTCCAAGCGCCATAAAACCGGTGCAGATTGCGTAATGAGACGCTTTGTACTCGCCGTCGGAAACATACATCATGTAAACCAGAAACGCCGTGAATCCGAATCCATACGTTAGTTGTTCTCCCGCAACACACGCGTAAACAATCCACATGTTTGTGGGCTGCGCATAAGCCAAATAAATATAAAGTGCGTTTGGAAGATTGATTGCGAACAACATCGGCAAAAGCCAAAACTTTAATCCTTTTCTCGAAACTGCGAACCCGCCTATAATTCCACCTAGCATTAATGCGATTATTCCAACTGTGCCGTAAAGAAATCCAATATCGGTCAAGCTCAATCCCAATCCGCCGACTTCCCTTTTATCCAATAAAAACAGCGGCGCAATTTTCAGCAGCTGAGATTCTCCCAATCTATATAGCAACATGAAAAGTATGATCAGCAGAATTTTTTTCTTTTCGAAAAATCTTAAAAATGTTTTGAAAAATTCCGTGAACAACGATTGGTTCCGACTATACTGAATGTGTTTGTCATCTTTCGGATGCGGTAGAATGAATCTGTGGTAAATGAAAAATATAACAAACAAAATTCCAACTGCTCCAAAAGTAAAAATCCATGCAAACTGAATTGTGAAACGATTTTCTAAGAAACCGGCAAGAATAACTAGAAGCCCTTGCCCGGTTATCATTGCGATTCTGTAAAACGTACTTCTTATTCCGACAAAAAATGATTGCCGGCTTTCCGAAAGCGCGAGCATGTAAAAACCATCGGCGGCAATGTCGTGAGTAGCTGAGCTGAATGCCAGCAGCCAAAAAAAAGCAAGCGTTAATTGAAAAAAGTGCGGCATAGGAATAGTTAGCGCAACACCGGCTATTCCCGCGCCGATAATTAATTGCATCGTGTAAATCCAAAATCGTTTTGTTTTAAGAAGATCTACAACAGGGCTCCACAACGGTTTGATAACCCACGGCAGGTATAACCAGCTTGTGTAGAGTGCGATGTCGGCGTTCGAGATTTTCATCTGCTTGTACATAACAGTCGCAACAAACGTTACAATTACATACGGCAGTCCTTCGGCAAAATATAGCGATGGAATCCATGACCATGGATTTCTTTTTTCAATCTTTTCTTCTTCGTTAGATTTTTTCTCGATCATTTTGAATTAGCGGTTTTTATTAACGAATTTTTTCGCAATTACTGCAGCCCCTATTTCATGTGGATAAATATTCTTTTTAATCTCGATGTCTTTAAACACTTTTTTAATTTTTCTGCGCAGCAAATTAGAATAATAATTTTTTGATGACAACAATCCGCCCGACAAGCAAAGACTTATTTTCTTTCCGCCAAGTTGTTTATACAAGGTTTCAATGTGACATACAAGTTCGTCCGATTCATCAGCCAAAATATTGCGGGCAATTTTATCGCCAAGCCGTGCCGCTTCGATAACATGTTCGGCAAAACGAGCAATATCGAAACCGGAAGAATAGACGGCGGTGATTAAATCATCCCCATTTTTTATTCCAAACTTCTTGCCGAGAATAGTGGTCAGATAAGTTTTGCTTCCTCTGCCGTCAAATTCTTTTGATACAGACTGCAACGCTTTCTTTCCAATCGAGTAACCGCCTCCTTCGTCGCCGATAACTTTTCCGAATCCGCCGGCACGGAACAGTTTACCGTTTTTATTTTTGCCGAGAATAATTGAGCCCGTTCCCGCTATCAAAATTATTCCGGGCGCACCGGCAAAAGCGCCTTCGAGCGCAATTTCAACATCGCTAAGAATTTTGATGTGCTTGATCAAGACCTTCTTTCTTTTCGCCAAAAGCTTCAAACGGTTTTCAATTTCTCCGGCAATTTTTTTTCTTCCCGCGCCAGCCAAACCAATTACAACGGAGGAGATGGATTGTTTGGATTCTTTTTTCGAAACATTCTGAATCAACTCAAAAAGGATTTTGGAAGATTTATCCACTCCAATTGCAAGCGGATTGGTAGTGCCCCCTTGGGCTTCTGCAAGAATTTTCAATTGATCATCAGCAAGAACACATTTGGTTTTCGTTCCACCACCGTCAATTCCAATATATAAACCCATTTGCAGTTTCTCAAAATTGGGTGTTAAGATATAGAAAATGGTATGAACTTAAAAGCGGTAATGTATTTGGTTTTATCGAGTGAGTAATCTAACTATATCATATTGCGGTTGAATCATGATAGATTAGTTGCTACATTTTAACGGGTCAAAAAAATCTTCTGGACTTCTTCTCGGTATTAAAGAGAAAATAAATTCTCTATCTTCTGCTTGATAAATTATTATGGGAACAGTTTTACTATTAAAATTATGAGGTGCGTATGCCTTCAAAAATGTTAAAAGAGTTTCTGGATAAGAACAAGATCAAGTATGTGATGATCAAACATTCATTGGCATTTACGGCTCAGGAGATTGCCGCTTCGGCTCATATTAAAGGAACCGAAATGGCGAAAACCGTCCTTATCAAAATCGACGGCAGGATGGCAATGTTTGTTTTGCCCGCATCTTACAAAGTGAATTTCGATCAGCTTCAGGAGACTCTTGGCACAAAAAATATCCGGCTTGCAAACGAAATGGAATTTAAAGACAAGTTTTCCGATTGCGATGTCGGCGCAATGCCGCCGTTCGGAAATCTTTACGGTTTAGATGTTTATGTTGCCGATATTCTTGCCAAGGATGAAGAGATTGCTTTCAACGCATGCACGCATACAGAGCTGATCCAAATGTCTTACAAAGATTTTGAGAGATTGGTAAAGCCGAGGTTGATCAAGTTTTCTTATCCGACGAGATTGTAATATTACAACCGATGAGTTTTTGCTGCGCAGGCAAGATCGTTTAAAACATTCTAAGAAATAGTTTAGAAAAGGGATTATATTACCAAAAGAAAAACTGTTAATTCAACTTAGGGTTTTATGAAAGGAATAATTCTTGCCGGCGGATCGGGAACGCGAATGTACCCGATAACAAAAATTTATAGCAAGCAGCTCGTTACAATTTACGATAAACCGCTGATCTACTACCCGCTCTCGATTCTTATGCTCGCCGGTATCTGCGAGATTCTAATCATTTCGAACGACGACACAATCCCTCTTTACAAAAAATTATTTGAGGATGGCTCTCATGTTGGGTTGAAAGTTGAATATGCGGTTCAGAAAGCGCCGAACGGAATTGCCGAATCGTTCATAATCGGAGAAAAGTTTATCGGCAAAGACAACGTCTCGTTGATCCTCGGCGACAACATTTTTTACGGTACGCTTAATTTCTTTTACAACGCTGTTGAAAAGAACAAAAGCGGTGCAACAATTTTTGCTTATCAAGTAACAGATCCGGAACGCTACGGAATAGTAGAGTTCGGTAACGATGGAAAAGCAATAAGCCTTGAAGAAAAACCGAAAGTGCCGAAATCGAACTATGCCGTTCCCGGTCTTTACATTTTCGATAACAATGTTGTTTCAATTTCCAAAAATCTAAAACCTTCGGCACGCGGTGAACTGGAAATTACCGACGTGAACCGTTCATATCTTCAAAAAGGAGAACTGCGTGTCGAGAAGATCGGGCGCGGCGTTGCATGGCTGGATACGGGAACGCCGGAGGCTCTGCTCAAAGCCGCTAATTTTTTCGGAGTCATCGAAGACCGCCAGGGCTTGAAGGTTGCATGCATAGAAGAGATCGCATATCAGAAAGGATTTATAAATAAAGATCAGTTCGGCTCGCTCATCAACAGAATTCCGAAATCGCTTTACAGAGACTATTTAGAAAGAATTTACAACGAGTAGATTCCCCTTTCCTATCAACGGAATTCTAAGTTTGCCCTTTTCTGCCTACCGGCAGGCAGGAGATAAAATAGGGATACATTTCACAAAGTTTATTATCTTTGCCAAAGATATATTATGGCATCCAACGAAGGAGCAACTATAGAATGGGCGTTTTCTCAAAGTCTAGGAAGAGCGATATTGAAAAGCTTATAGAAGAGAACGACGAACTTAAAAATACGCTTCATTCGCTTCTGCAAAAAAATCAGAGTTTAGCCGAGCTTGACAGCAAATTGGTGGATGCCCGCAAAGAGATGTCGGAACTACTTGCCGGAATCGAAAAACACAAGACCGATCTAAGCACACTTGAAACCGATATTCAAACCAAAACCGAAACTCTTCAGGAATTAACCGATACAGTTTCTTCTCTCACACAGCAAAAAAATTTTCTGGAAGAATCGATTTCGTCTATCCAGTTAACATCGTTTGATACGCATGAAGCCGCAAGAATTTCCGAAACGAAAGAAAAGGAAATTTCGGAACTGAACGAGAAATACAATCAGCTTAAATCCACATTCGATTCACTTTCGGAAGAATACAACACAACCCAGCAAAACTTGAATTACCTCAGGGACGAGGAGGAAAAACTGCGCGTTGTAGTCGGCAAATACGGCGGCAATCTTTCCGAATCGCTTGAGAAGATCAAAGAAGTTGAGGCGGATTTGAACGAGCGCCTTTCACAGCTTAAAACCGAAGAGAACAAAAGAACCGCAGCGCTCAAAACCATCAATGAAAAAATAAATCTTACAGAAGAAATAAAATCCAATCTGGAATCTTCTCTTTCAACCATTATCAATCAGCTGGCGGAGAAAGAGAAACTACACACCGAGTTTATTGCCAAGCGCGAATCTTTGATTGAAGAGATCCGGTCCAAACAAAAAGAGTACGACGAGTTCGAAACCAGATACACCTTTGCCAAAGAGAACATAGACAAATTGGAAGCCGAGAACAAAGAACTTGCCGATAGACGAAACCGGTTATATGAAGATGTAAGCAAGTTTGAATCCGTGAGAGCCGAGATAGACGAAAAAATTCTTCAACTTAAAAACGACGAAGAAAAAATTACGGAAGAGCTGACAAGGAAAAGAAGCAATCTCGATGAGCTTGAAAAAAGAAAAATTGAAGTCGAAGAAAATCATCTGAAAGTAGAAAACGATTTTTCCCAGGTGATCAATAAGTTCACCGAAGAATTTAGCGCGGCAAAAGAAAAACTTAATTCTCTCCGCCAGGAGATTATCGAAAAAGAGAAGGAACTTAACAACAAAGAAAAAATACTTCTTGAAAAAACGAGTCAGGTTGCCGAATACGGCGGATTGACGAAAGTGCTTCACAAAGAACGTACAGCCATTGAGCAGATGATCGAAAATCTGAAAGAGGAAAAGGATGAGTTATCGAAAGAAGTGATGGAACTGAAAGATGACGCAGGTAAAACCAAAATTTATTTGCAGCAGCTTCAATCCGAATCGTCCTTGCTCGAAATAAAAAAAGAATCGCTCGAAAAAGAAATCCGCCAGCTTATTAATCAGACTAACGATAATTACTCGGTACTCAGCGAGCGGAAACAGAAACTTACCGCCGAGATCGGCGATAACAGTCGCGCACTTTCCGACTTGAAAAATCATGTTTCATCACTCAAAGAAGAATTGCGGTCATTAAAAATCGAAAAGGCAAACACCGAAACGCAAAAAGAAGAATTCACATCGAAGATATCCGAACTTATAGCAATGGAAAAGAGTTTGAAGTTCAAGATAGCCCAACACGAAAAGAAATTGAACAAAGCTGATAAATAAGTTTAGACGTAGCACCTTTTTGCTTCACCAAATAAAAGACAGTACTTATTTTCAGCGGAGTTCTTATTTACAATTATCAGCCAACAAAATGTTGATGAATCATTCCGCGAAAGGGAAATTATGAGAAAGTATGCACTGCCGATTTCCGTAATGCTTTTTTTTCTAACCGTTGCTCAATTACCCGCGCAGCAAAAGAACGACAGTCTCAAATACAAAACGAACCCGGTTTACGCCATTCAAACTGCCATGTACGATATTTACCAGACCAAGCAAGCAAACATTGTAATGCTCGGTAATTCTCTTACTCACGGTGCTGCGTGGAATGAATTGCTGGGACGCCCTGACGTGGTTGAGCGCGGCATACCCAGCGATATTCTTCAAGGTTATGCGGCAAGAATGAATTACGTTTACAAACTTCATCCTAAAATTGTTTTTATAATGGGCGGGTTGAACGACATCTATAATTGGATTCCGGTTGAAGAAACTTTTTCTACTTACGTGAAAATCATCGAGGGTTTGCGCGCAAGAAACATTATACCGGTGATACAATCAACAACTTACGCCGCAAAATTTTACGGAAAAGAATTTGGGCTTACTGCAGAATCTAATTTCGGAAGGAATCGAGAAGTTGATAAGCTTAACAAACTTTTGGCAGACTATGCAAAGCGCAACAACATAGATTGGATTAATCTCATTCCGCACATTGCAACGTCCGACGGTTATTTGCGAACGGAATTAACAATCGACGGAATACATTTCAGAGCGGCTGCTTACAAAATATGGGCGGCTGAAGTTGAGAAGGTTTTGGCAAAACACAATTTGTAATTTAGTACACAAAGTTTCTTATTTGCATAAACACTTAACGGTTAAGAATCTTTTTTTGAAAAATTGAAAGGTTAAGTAAAAGATGGATAATCAAAATAAAATTAAACAGCCGCTTTGGATATTGATAATTACGATTGCTGTCCTCTACGTTACTTCTTTTGTAACTATTAACTATTCGGTTGCGGGTATAAGTCTTACAACAGTCGATCTATTTTCTGACATAAAGAATCAGCCGCAGGATAATCCGCCGATGAATTTATTGCCGCACAAAGTTAATCCCGATCATTCACAGAGGAATGTTCTTCAGGCGTCATTCGGTTTGCCCGATTTAGGAATACTTGAAAGCAAAATTTCAAAAGCGGAAAAAGAAATAACTGAGAACAATACAATCTATGTTACGGTTCAAGGAAGAAAAACTCCGATCACCGGAAACACAAAACAGTTGAGTTACTTTTTCGATGCACTGAAGAGCGCAAAATCTAAAGTTGTACGCGTGGCTCATTACGGCGATTCTGCAATCGAGGGCGACTTGATTACGTCCGACATACGCCAAACACTCCAAAATAAATTTGGTGGAAACGGTGTCGGCTGGCTGGGTATTGTATCGCAAGATATTATGTTTAGAATGACAACGAAGCATACATTCTCCAGCAACTGGGAATCTGCCGCATTGTACACGAACAATCCTAAAGATCTCCCTCTGGGAATAAGCGGTGAGGTAAATGTTCCCAAAGGAAACGCTTGGGTGCAATATCAAACAACAACCGCAAGATACTACCTTAGGGATTTCAGTCTTGTAAGATTGTTTTATTCGAATGCAAAAAATTCTCAGATTTATTATTCATTTGACGGCGGCGCAAAGCAAACCGCAACATTAAAACCCGGAACGGATATTCAAGAATTGGTTTTGAAACCATCGGGCAGAGCAAAAACAGTTAAGATAGAATTTCCGACGGCAGATCAAGCATACTTCTACGGCGCAAGTTTGGAAAACGGTCCCGGCGTTTATGTCGATAATTTACCGTTACGCGGAAACACGGGCGCCGATCTCGCTTCACTAAAACCGGAAGTGCTGAAACAATTTGCAAAATATCTCGATTACAAATTGATCATATTGGAATTCGGTTTGAACATTGCGGGCACACGTCAATCCGATTACTCATGGTACGAAAGAGAAATGGTTAAGGTGATCAACAATTTGAAATCTGCATTTCCCAATACAAGTTTTCTGATGATCTCGGTGCATGACAAAGCGATGAAGAAAGGCTCCAGCTTTGTAACCGACCCGACGATTCTAACACTACTTCAAGCGCAAAAAAGTATTGCTCAGAAGGCAAACGTCGCTATCTGGAGTTTGTTCGATGCAATGGGCGGAGAAAATTCGATGCCGCAATGGGTAAATGCTAATCCTCCGCTGGCATTCAGAGATTACATTCACTTTAACGACCAGGGTGCAAAGAAAGTTGCCGATCTGCTGACGGATGCTCTGCTGTCCTTATACCATTAATTCAAGGAAGAGAAAAATAAAAATGAACGATATCTACACAGACAATTCAAAAACTCTTTGGGAGCGATGGCAGAATAATGCAAAGAGAAATCCCGACCGTGATGCGATTGTTCATTGGGTTGCCGGAGAGGAACCGTTCCGATGGTCTTACAAGAATTTGATTGAGACAGCAAAAAAGTTTTCCGTTAGAATTGCCGAAGCCGGAGTAAAACCGGGCGACGTGTGTGCAATCATAATCCGGCATAACAGTTTTTTCTATCCGCTCTATCTCGGAGTATCGAGAGCCGCCGCTTTGCCTGCTGTGCTCGCGTTTCCGAATCCAAGATTGCATCCGGATAAATTCCGTCAAGGATTGGAAGGAATGGCGCAGCGTTCAGGTCTAGATTACATTCTAACCGAAAAAGAACTCGAACCGATGATCAGACCGCTCGTTGAAAAACCGGGCAGCACTATTAAAGCAGTTTTGTTTCCGCTTGATTGGGATGTAACATCGGAAGTCGATCCAAAGAAAGATGCGGAGATTGAACAAATCTCTAAGTCGGTAAAAGAAACCGAGCCGATGCTACTTCAGCATTCATCCGGTACAACAGGTTTGCAGAAGCCGGTTGTGTTGTCTCACCGTGCAATTCTGAATCACGTTACCAATCTAGGGCAAGCTTTTAGATTAACCGAGAAAGACAAAGTTGCAACGTGGCTTCCGCTCTATCATGATTTCGGATTGATCGCATGTTTCCATATTCCGCTTGCATGCGGCATCACAACCGTTCAGATCGATCCGTTTCAATGGGTGCTTGCGCCGGTACTTCTGCTGGAAGTTATATCGAAAGAGAAAGCAACCGTTACGTGTCTTCCAAACTTTGCATACAATGTTCTTGCAGAAAAAATTGATGATGAGGAACTGGAGGGAATTTCGCTTGAGAGTTTGAGAATGACGGTCAACGCTGCCGAACCGATCCGTCATGACAGCCACGAAAAATTTGCCGAGCGATTTAAGGAGTACGGTTTGAATCCTTTGGCTCTAAGCGGAATGTACGGAATGGCAGAAGTAACTCTCGGTTTAACTCTCACGGAACCGGGCAAACCGATTTCGGAATTGCAAGTAGATCGGAATGAACTTTCGCACGGAGTAATGAAGCTTGCAGGGAAAGATTCAGTTGTGCGCGTATGTGTTTCGTCTGGCAAAGTAATTAATGACTGCGAAGCTCGCATCGTTGATGAACACAGAAAAGATGTTCCCGACGGACTTGTTGGAGAAGTTGCCGTTAAATCAGTTTCAATGTTCGACGGCTACAGAAACTATCCCGAAAAAACTGCCGAGGTTGTTGAGAACGGCTGGTACTATTCCGGCGATTACGGTTTCAAATGGAAAGATGAATATTACATCATCGGCAGAAAGAAAGATATTATAATTGTTGCCGGAAAAAATATTTATCCCGAAGATATTGAAGACGTTGTTAACCAGGTTCAAGACGTTGACGCAGGAAGAGTCATTGCATTCGGCGAAGAAGATCCCAACATGGGAACAGAGCAGGTTAGCGTTGTTGCCGAAACAAAACTTACTTCTAATGAAGATAAGAAGAGAATCCGGCTGGATATTATTAAAGCCGGAATGAGTATAGACATGAATATTCACAAAGTGTATCTTGTGCCGCCGCGCTGGCTGATAAAAAGTTCATCCGGCAAGCCGAGCAGAAAAGCAAACAAAGAAAGATTAACCGAAGGAACCGATCCACAAGTTTGGAGTAGATAATGATTTCACCGGAATTAAAACAAGTAATTTTAAAAGAATTGAACCTCGACGAGTTTGACATGACCGACGAAACGATTGCGCCGCAAGTGCCGGGGTGGGATTCTTTGAATCATGTTAACATCATACTTGCAGTTGAACATCACTTTAAAGTAAAATTCAAAAGCTATGAGGTGCTGCGCTTGAAAAACGTCGGCGATCTTCAGAAGCTGGTTGATGCAAAACTCGGCAAGTAACCTAATGGCATGCAGATTCAACTGATCAAAAAAGATTTTGACCGATCTGTTTCGATCTATTTAATCCGTTTGATCTGTGTGCTATTGCTATTTGCTAATAGGACGCAGATTTAACTGATTTGACAGATAAAAGACGATAATTAAAAAGATTGGAGTATTTGCACAAAGATATTACAGACAGAATCATCAAAGCTTTCTATAACGTGTATAATTCTTTGGGGTTCGGGTTTTTAGAAAAAGTTTATGAAAATGCCATGATGATTGAATTGAAATCAATTGGATTGCAGTGCGAGAAACAAACACCGATCAATGTATATTACAAAGAAATGAGAATCGGAGAGTATTTTGCTGACATCGTTGTTGAGAATAAAGTCATAGTTGAATTAAAAGCTGCTGAGAGTTTATGTGAAGAACATGAAGCGCAACTATTAAATTATTTGAAAGCGACGGAGATTGAAGTCGGACTTTTGCTTAATTTCGGCAAGATACCGCAGATTAAAAGAAAAATTTTTGAAAATACATTTAAGAAATCAATTAAAACCAATGGCAGGCAGGTTTAACTGATCTGTTTTAATCTATCTAATCTGTTTGATCTGTGTGCTATTTTTTTGATAATAAACCGGACGATTGCCTATGCCTTTTAATATCAGCCTTGATAATCTGTTCTCAATATTAAAATACAATCCAAATGACCCGCTGATCTTCAGTACAAGTTTATTTCTAATACTCTTTACCGTATTCCTTCTCGTTTATAATCTGATGGGGGAAAACAAATCGGCGAAAATTTTTCTTCTCATTTTATTCTCGCTTTATTTTTATTACAAAGCAGCCGGATTCTATTTTATAATACTGGTCGTTTCGGCAATAGCAAATTTTCTTTTCGGCAAATGGATTGCCATTACGGAAAATTTTACGAAGAAGCGTCTTGTGCTCATACTCGCGCTAATCGTAAATTTAGGCTTGTTAGGATATTTCAAGTACACAAATTTTATTATTCAGATCATCAATGGAATCGGCACCGCACAACTCGATCCTTTAACCATATTCCTTCCGATCGGAATTTCGTTTTACACTTTTAAGTCGCTCAATTATGTCTTCGATGTTTACTTCGATACGCTTAAGCCGACCCGCAGCTTGCGTGATTTTTGTCTGTTTGTATTTTTCTTTCCCAACATTTTAGCCGGACCGATAGACCGCGCTTCCGAATTTCTTCCGCAGATTGATCAAGAACCGTTTCTTTCAAAAGAAGATTTGGGAAAAGCGCTGTTCCTTATCATTGCCGGACTGCTGAAGAAAGTTGTGATTGCAGACTACATCAGCATAAACTTTGTGGATCGTATTTTCGATTACCCGTTACGTTATACCGGCATAGAAAATCTTTTAGCAATATACGGTTACGCTTTGCAGATCTATTGCGATTTCTCCGGCTACTCGGATATGGCAATTGGTATTGCGCTGCTGCTCGGTTTCCGGCTAATGGATAATTTTAATTCGCCGTTTAAAGCTACAAGCATTGCGGATTTCTGGCGGCGTTGGCACATTTCACTTTCGTCTTGGCTGAGAGATTATTTATTCAAGCCGATCCAGCTCTCGTTGAGAAGCTTAAGATTGTTTGCCAACATAATTGCCGTGGTGGTAACATTTTTTATTTGCGGTCTATGGCACGGTGCCGGATGGAATTTTATTCTTTGGGGCGCGATCCACGGATTCATGATGGGATTTGCGCTGCTGATTGCAAAACCGAAAACAAAACTTTACAACAAACTGGGGATCAACAACACAAAGTTTTTAAAATTCTTCCAGGTAATTATAACGTTTCATCTTGTTGCTGTTTCATTTTTAGTTTTCAGAGCGCCGAATCTTCAGACTGTGTCGGAAATCTTTTCGCAAATATTCGGTTTCTTCCACAAAGAAGTTTTCATACAGTTTGTTGAACGGCTGCCGGTAATTTTTGTTTTGATAGTGCTGGGATACATTTTCCACTTTATGCCGGTAAGAGTTGAACAGCGTGTGCAGAAAATTATTTCCGCTATGCCGCTTGTAGGAAAAGCCGTGCTGCTGGCGTTGGCAATTTGGATAGCCGTCCAATTCAAGTCGGCGGATATACAGCCGTTTATATATTTTCAGTTTTGATAAGAAGCGTTTGCGTAAAGGCCCGCCGTCAGCCTCGGCAAGACCGACCGCTTCGACTTGCCCGCCTATACTCGACGTCTAGTCGAGACTGGCGTCTTCGCGAGGCGAGAGTCTTGATGGGCGAAACGTCTCTGCCAAGTGGGGTTTATTTTTACAGACTGAGTACAAATGGATTTTTTCAATCAAAGAAAATGCTGCTGCTGAAGTAATTATTTCCGCACCGTGTAAGGGTTCAATATATTGAACTCCTACAACCAATATGATTCACTGCATTACCTCGATACATTGGAAGACGGACTTAGGAGATTATCTTTATATTAATTTCACTCAAAACGGGTCAAAATCCAATTCTTCTTTCTTTCATTACTTTTTGCCCAATTTTTGATAAATTAAAGTTGAAAAAACATGCCCAAAATCCATAGAGGGCGGTAACAGGGCAACAAAACAATCTGTGGAATTTTTCTTGGAGAGTATGCGCTTATCTAGTCTAAAATTTCTTGCCGTATTAATACTTGTTCTGTTACCGCAGATTTCAAGATCCCAACAGAGAGTAGATGTTCAAGCGTTCAAGACGGCTGCATTGAACCACATGCAGAACGGACGTTACGGCGATGCCATCGATCAGTTGAATAAATACATCACCGCCAATCCTCAGGAATCCGAGGGATATAATCTCCGTGCAATGTGTTTCGAAAAACGCCAGCAGTATCAGTACGCCGTTTTAGATTACCGGAGAGCAATTGCACTTGAAACACAAGACGCAGGCAAACGTTCCGAATACGAAGCAAACCTCAGACGCGTTCAGGAAATTTGGTACGCACAGCTAAGAAAAAAAATTGAAGGACACTTACGAGAGATCGCAATCAATCCGAATAATGCTTTCAACTATTTGGAAATCGGGAAATCATACCGCTGGATGGAAATCTGGGATAAAGCGGAACAATGGTACGACGAATATTTGAAACGCGACGACAACGCGTCGCCGGACGAGATAATACGCTACACGGAAATTTTATCTCACACGGGTAGCATTGTAAAAGGCGAACGCATTCTAAAAAAATATGTTGAACGTTATCCCGAAGATTGGCGCTTGTGGAGCCGTTACGGATATTTTGCAATGTGGCTTTCAAAATGGGCGATTGCAAAGAAAGCATTTGAGACCGCACTCGGATTCAAACCATTCTTCAAAGAAGCGCAGGACGGATTGGATATTGTTAACCGCGAAGCTTACGTCAATCAACAGAACCCGCGTTCGTTCGAAAGAGAATATCCTATTGACCGGTATTACAGACTACTGAAAAGAACTCCGAACAATATCGAGATGCGTTACGAGCTGGTGGATTCCCTCATTGCTACAAAAAGATTTGAAGAAGCTTATCAACAATTACAGATCATAGGCAGAACAAACAGTAATGATTCACTCTACCAGACAAAACTTCAGCTTGTAAAAGATGAACGCGACAAAGCTTATCAAGCAGTCATAGATTCTGCCAAGGTAAAATTATCGAAGGACGAGTTCGACAAAGACGCCTTGAAAACGATAGCGCAATATTATGAGTACATGCAGTATTACGACAGCGCGCAGACGGCATTGAATAAATATTTCGATAAGTATCCGGATGAAAAAGATCCCGGATTGAAATACCGTTATGCAAGAATAGCCGCGTGGAACCGAGAGTTCGATAAGGCGATTGAGATAACGGATGAATTGCTGAAAGACGATCCCAACAATTTGGATTACCAGCTTTTCCGGGCTCAAGTTTCAGTATGGATAAACCGCGATATCGATTTGGCTAAACAATATCTCGATAACGTTCTTGCCGCAAAACCGGATAACGTTGAAGCTTTGGTTGCAATGGGTTCTCTAATTTTGCTCAAAAGCGATTTTGAAAAAGCTCAAGAGTATGCCGATAAGGCAAAAGGAATTGAACCGAATAACGACGACGTAATAAAACTACAATCCAACATTGATTGGCAAAAACTGCGCGCGGAAGAAGAAAAACTTTATGCAATCCTTGAACTCGGAAGACAGAGAGTTGTTGCAGAAGATTGTGTGGGCGCATTGCAGTTCTATGAAGAATATTTATCTAAAGCCGAACCGAATGTTTTGATTCAGAAAGAATACGGCGACGTTCTCTTCTGTGCAAAGGAATATCAAAAAGCTCTTGATACTTATAACCAGGTATTGGCTCAAGGGTACAGTTACGATGCCGCAATGCAGAGAGCAAAATTATATTATTCGATGGGCGATTCCCTTTCGGCGTTAAAAGAATTCAAAGACCTAACAAAGCGGGATTCAACAAATTTTGATGCGCACCTTTACCTCGCAGACACTTACGCCAAACTTGGCGAGAACGACAGCGCGAGAACGATATACGACAATCTTCAGGAAACATGGAAATTAGATTCAACACAAACAAGAATGGTTAAGCTGAGAAAAGGATGGCTCCCCATTACCGGCTTGGCTGCAGTTTTGGAAACGTTTCCGAATTACGTCGGCGTTTCTCCTTTCGGTTCATACTATGCAGATAATCTTAGCTTCAGAATTTCAACGCTCGGCGCACGATTAGAACTCGGCATTACTTCATACATTTCATTGGGAGTTACATTCGGCAAGACTTGGCTGCGGGCGGATTCGGCGGCTTTAAACCAAGATGTGCTAACTCAAATAGGCTACTATTCAGGCGTAAGACGATTTACAACTTTTAAATGGCATTTGTTCGCACATCCAGTACGGGACTTGATGATGGGAATCGGACTCGGCTCCAGCAATTCCGACGGATTGTTTTCGCGCGACGAAAAAGATGTTTTCGTTCGTTACGAAAAAGTTGATACGATTTCCGTTAGTCTCAATTATCAAAACTCCGACGCCTCAATGATTCTCTATTCTCCATATCTACTCGACGTTCGTTACTATGCGCAATTCTATAAAGTGGAAGGATATTACCAGCACAAAGACGGTCTGCGGTTCAGCGGTTACTTCAATTATATTTCTGTTGATGACGGAAACGAAGGCAACGATTTTGCAATAAGATTGGGAAGATATTTTGCGAAAGATATGCGAATGGGATATGAATACGCTTACGATAATTATAAATTCAAGTCGCCGTACTATTACTCGCCTAGAAATTTTGAATCGCACAGTTTTTGGCTTGATGAAGAACTGGAGAAAAAAGACCGGCTGCGTCTTACTATTGGTGGTAAACTCGGTATAATTCCCAGAAATACTTTGATAGCTCTTGAAGGACATGTCGATCTTTCCTACAAACCGACAAAGAGTTTATCGATAACCGGTAAAATAAGTATCGGCAGTACATCGCGGGATGACCAGAGCTACCGTTACTTCTCTGGGCAGCTTACCGTTTACTGGTCGATACTATAATTCAGTCCTTTAGAAAGGGCTTGCCTGAAGAATTTCCTTTTTTATCTTTGTCAATTATATCTGAAGAAAGAATTTGCGATGAAAAACTTTTTGATTTTTACTTTCCTTATTGGTTTTACTTTTGCCCACGCGCAGGAAATTAATTTTTACGGCGAGGCAAAAGAAGGCGGTATTATAATCGGTGTCGGGAAAAATATTTCTTCCGTTCTGCTTAATAAGCAAAAGTTACTGTTCGATAAATCCGGCATGTTCCTTTTCGGTTTCGACCGCGATGCAAAAGGAAAACAAAAATTAAAGGTCACTTTCAAAAACAAGAAGACTAAAACTTTTGTATATGATTTGGAAAAACGTGAATACCAAACTCAGCGTTTGAAAATTGCAAGCAAATACGTAGTTGCGCCTAAACGCGAATTAAAACGGATTAAAAAAGAAGCAGCAAAAATGAAAGCCGCGCGCGCCAAAACCGGCAACCTTAGAACTGCAATGTATTCGTCGGGATTTGCTTACCCGCTTGACAGCGTTAAAATTACCGGCGTTTTCGGCAGCCAAAGAATTCTCAACGGAAGAAAAGCAAATATTCACAACGGGTTGGATTTTTCCGCCGAAGAAGGGGATTCGATACGCGCAATCTCCGGCGGTATCGTCCGCATTGCGGGTGATAATTTTTTCTATAACGGCAATTTCGTTCTGATAGATCACGGTCAAGGGCTAAGCAGCGTTTATCTTCACATGAGTAAATTACTTGTTGAGACCGGACAAAAAGTTAAGAAAGGCGAAGTGATTGGATTAGTGGGTGCAACCGGACGTGCAACGGGGCCGCATTTACATCTCGGCGTTCAGTGGTACAAAAAAAGAATCGATCCGATGAGTTTGTTTGAAATGAAGTTTTAGATTGCACAGATACCAACCGTTAAGAAAACAAATACGCGAGATCATCCAGCACAACTACGCCTGAACTTTCCAACTTCTCTCTGCTTTGATGACCGTTAGCAATTAGAACGCTATCGGCGCCAATTTCTGCGGCAACTTCGTAGTCATGCAGCGTATCACCGATTAGAAGTGTTTCTCCCTTACCATTTCCGAGACGTTTCATTAAGTCTTTACCCAAATGAAGTTTGCCCGCGGCGTAAATGTTATCCAAGCCAACAAGGTGTAAAAAATATTTGGTGAGTCCGAAATGCCCAACCATTTCTTCTAAAGTGTGCTGTGTGTACGCCGAAAGAATTGACTGCCCAATACCAAGATTGCTAATTCTCTGAATCACATCTGCAACGCCGTCGTGCAAGGCGCATTCAAATTTTCTTCGCTCGTACTCATCCATCCATTGTTTGCCGACAATTTCAAACGACTCTTTCGAAAAATCGAAACCGAGTTCGGCATAATAATTCCGTACTGGAATAGTGAAAACATTTTTGTATTCAGCCAGTGTTACGGTTTTCAGTCCGCGCGGTTCCAATAATTCGTTTATCAGATCAACGCAGAGTTCTACGTCATTAAAGATGGTGCCGTTCCAATCCCAGATTATGTGTTTATATTTTTCAATCATTGCGACGGCAAATTTATTACAAAGCATTGTAAATCTAAAATAAAATTTAATTGATTCCCTTTAACTCAATCCATAATTTCACGTGAGCGGTGGTCGTCAATTAACAAAGTTCAACTAAGTTTTTTCAATTATTATTAAGGAAGAACCATGAACCCTTTTAATACCATAATGAAGTGTGTGTGCATTCTTTCTCTTCTTGCTTTTGTCCCGATTGTGAATGCCCAGCAAGCCGAAAAGAAGATCAACAAAGAGATAATTCAGCAGGCAGAAAAGGTTATCGGTTTGGAATTCACCGATGCGCAGCGCGATTCGATGCAGGATGCGCTGAATGATCAGTTGACCAACTACATCAACATCAGAAAGGTTGAACTCAAGAACAGCACTCCGCCCGCAGTTCTTTTCAACCCTATACCAAATGGATTCAAATTTGAGAAGAAGCAGAAGCCGTTAAAGTTCGGTGATTACTCTTATGTTAAAATGCCGGCAAAGGTTGAAGATTTAGCTTTCTATTCTATCGGCGAACTTGCTCACCTAATTAAAACCAGAAAGGTTACTTCAACTCAATTAACAAAAATGTATTTGGAGCGTTTGAAAAAGTACGGACCGAAACTTCATTGCGTGATCACGTTAACCGAAGAACGCGCGCTTGCTGAAGCCAAGAAAGCGGATGAAGAAATTGCGAAAGGAAAATACCGCGGCATGTTACACGGCATTCCTTACGGCGTAAAAGATTTGTTATCAACCAAAACATACAACACAACCTGGGGCGCCGCACCTTACAGGTATCAGCTGATAGACGAAGACGCATCTGTGATAAAAAAACTTACTAATGCAGGTGCGGTGTTGTGCGCAAAACTTTCCATGGGCGAACTTGCTATGGATGACGTTTGGTTCGGCGGAATGACCCGCAATCCGTGGGACACAACGAAAGGTTCGAGCGGTTCTTCAGCGGGATCCGCTGCTTCGGTTTCTGCCGGACTGTTGCCATTTGCAATCGGTACAGAAACTTGGGGATCGATTGTTTCGCCGTCAACTGTTTGCGGCGTTACGGGCTTGAGACCGACATACGGACGTGTGAGCAGAACTGGCGCAATGGCTTTAAGCTGGTCGATGGATAAGATTGGACCGATCTGCCGGAATACCGAAGACCTTGCAATTGTTTTTAGCGCCATTCATGGCGCAGATGGAATTGATCCGACACTTTACCAAGCACCTTTCAATTACAATTCCAAAGTAAATCTGAAAAATTTGCGGATCGGATATTTGAAAAATGATTTCGAGAAGAAATATCCTTTTCACAACAACGATTCGCTTGTGTTGAAAAAACTTGAGGAGCTTGGCGCAAAATTAATTCCGATTGATTTGCCCGACATTGCAACCCGTGATATTGCAATCATACTTATGTCGGAAGCGGGCGCCGCATTCGATGAGTTAACACGTTCGCACAAAGACGATATACTGGCGCGGCAATTCAAAGGAGCCTGGCCGAATCTGTTCCGTGCTGCGCGCTTTATTCCCGCTGTTGAATATGTTAACGCAAACAGAATCCGTTACATGCTGATTCAGGAAATGTACAAACTGTTTGATAAGATTGATGTTTATGTTGCGCCGTCTTTTAAAGGAAATAATCTGCTGCTCACAAATTTAACCGGCAACCCGTGCGTTGTTGTGCCGACAGGATTTACCGACAAGGGTACGCTTTCAAGCATCACATTTATGGGAAAGTTGTTCGATGAAGGAACGGTTATCGGCGTTGCAAAAACTTTTCAAGACGCAACGGATTTTCACAAGAAGCATCCTAAGTTAGATTAGTTTTACTTCTGCCCCTCTCTCCATTCTGAGAGGGGCGGTTAACGCAATGTTGTCAGGTTAAGAATTATTGGGCTAAAGCCCTATTAGCTTTTACTTGTTCTAACCCCACGCTTAAGCGTGGGGTTACTAAACAAACCTTTTCTCATTGGACTTTAGTCCAAAGTCTATTAACCTAAACCTGACAACATTGGACGCTTAATGCCTCTTGCTAATCAAATTGCCTTCCGTTAGTTTTGATTAGAGTATTTACTCTCACTTCATTTTATAAACTTTCATTGGAGGTAAGCAATGAAAGTATTAGGATCATACGAGAAAGCCCGCATCTATATCGACAAACATTATCAAGATTCGGAAGAAGCTAAAATCCACAAAAGAAAAACTAATCCCGGACCGGTGATAACAATTTCACGCGAGACCGGCGTAGGCGCAACGGCAATCTGTGAAAAGCTGACCGAACATTTCAACAAGCATGCGATTGATGAATATGACGATTGGACTTTCTTCGACCGTGAATTGATTGAAAAAGTTATGGAAGATCATCATCTGCCGGAACATTTCAAAAAACATTTGTCCGAAGAGAAACCGGCGAAGATCGATTCATGGTTCGGTGAAATTTTGGGAATCACTCCGTCAAAACTTTCGCTGCTTCACAAAACTTCCCGCACAATTCTAAAGCTTGCCGAATACGGAAATGTAATTTTGGTCGGCAGAGGCGCAACCATCATAACTGCAAATTTGGAAAGAGCTTTCCATGTGCGACTGGTAGCCCCATTAAATTATAGAATTGAAAATTCCATGCGGCTTTACAACGTAACCGCGAAAAAAGCGGCGGAGTTTATTAAGGAAGAAGATGAAGCCAGAAAAAATTATGTCTGGAAATACTTTCACAAGAATGTGGAAGACCCGCTTCTTTATCATGCAATCATAAATACCAATCTTCTCAAATTTGAAGAGATTGCAGACATGATCGGGCATTGTGTTATGAAAAGATTTCCGCAATTTTTTTGCACTTAAACAACTTGAAACAATCAATGAATAATTATAGTGTAAGGTTATGAAAAACAGAGTAAGATTATGAGCAAGATTAAGAATAAGATTTTAACCGCATTGTTTTTAATATTGATCATTGTCCCGTTATCAAGTACCGATTCCGGGCATTTTCAAAAAATAAAAAAGGGAAATCAAATGGAGTTTAAACTTTTCAGTTCCGCCTTTGCCGAAGGCGCAATGATTCCCGTTCAATACACATGCGACGGTGTAAATGAATCTCCACCGCTGAATTGGAGCGGTGCACCGAAAGAAACAAAAACTTTTGTTTTGATAGTCGACGATCCCGATGCGCCCAGAGGCGATTGGGTTCACTGGGTGCTTTTCAACATACCGGCTTCAACAACAAGTCTGAAAGAAAATGCATCCTTGAGCGGAAATTTTACGGAAGGAATTGTTCAGGGCATGAATGATTTCCGGACAAATTATTACGGCGGCCCGTGCCCGCCTTCGGGAACACACAGGTACTTTTTCAAACTTTATGCGCTAAATATTTCTCTCTCACTAAACGACAGTGCAAACAAAAAGCAGTTGCTGGAAGCCATGAAAGGTCATATTCTTGCCGAAGCGCATTTGATTGGGAAATACAAGCGGACAAGATAAACTTGCCGATGCAAATCTTATGGTTATAATTGAAGCAATGCTATTTAAGGGGGCTTCTGAAAACTTCAAAAAAAGATCTGTGTGATTCCCCGCTTCGCCGACCCGTCTCGCCGACTTGCCTCGTTTAACGCCCGCTTCGCCCGCGAAGCGAGGCGAGCAAGGCGAAGCGGGTGGCAAGCCGAGGCGGAAGCTCGGCGAGGCTAGTGTTTTATCTGTGTTCTATTCATGAGGCGAATCTAAAAAGGTCATTTTCGAATTTTTCTGCTGCTAATTTATACCGGAATCGTAACTTTTGGGCAACTGAAATACCTTTTTAGAGTAGACTCATTCATTTTAAAAATAGTTTTTAGAAATCCCCTTAAGTATATCGTTTTTGTAAAAGCAGCAGCATTTTAATCTTTCTGATAAAACTTAATTTTACAGAAGCCGTCTTAATTGACGATCTATTTCAATAAAGGAAACTTCCCATGAAAAGTAAACTGACATTTACCACGATAGCAGTCCTGTTGTTTTTGGGTTCGTTCACTTTTGCACAGCAAAAATTTTACGTTGATTTGAACGACCGCGCGAGTCACCTCTTTAACGTTACATTGGTTCCGGAAAAACTTAGCAATCAAAACAAAATCTATCAATTCGCATCAACGGCGCCCGGAACATACCAGACGATGGATATCGGTAGATTCGTCCGGACATTCAAAGCTATTGATGCCGATGGAAATGAACTTGCAACAAAACATATTTCTGTAAATCAATGGGAGCTTTCCGATCCGGCAAAGACAGCAAAAATTGTTTACTCGGTTGCAGACACATGGAACAATCCGGTGAAAGAAAACATGGTTTATCCAATGTGCGGAACTACTATTGAAAACGATAACGTTCTTCTGAACGGACAATGTGTTTTCGGATACTTTCACGGAATGCAGAAGACTCCGATTGAAATTAAACTTGATTACCCCGCCGACTGGACCGTCGGCACCGCATTGAAATTGGATTCAAACGGTTTCTACGATGCACCGGATTACGATTACGTTGTTGATTCTCCGATTCTCCTTGGTAAGCTTACAAAAGCAACTTCAAAAGTTGAAAACACAACTGTAGATGTTTACACTTACTCGAAATCGGGTGAGATAAATTCCGAACAAGTTCTGCAGCTGCTCGAAGATATTTTATCGGCAACAAGTCAGTTCACAGAAGGATTGCCGGTTGATAGATATACTTTTCTTTTTCACTTCGAAAATTTTTCTGCCGGAGCGTGGGAACATAACTATAGTTCCGAATATGTTATTAAAGACGGTTCGCTAGACGACAATAGGGCTAAGGAATTAAAATCTATGGCGGCGCATGAATTCTATCACATCGTAACGCCGTTGAACATTCACAGCGAGCTTATCAGCAATTTCAATTTTGAAAAACCGACAATGTCCCAGCATCTTTGGTTATACGAAGGTGTTACCGAATGGGCTGCCAGAATTTTACAGCTCAGAGATTATTTAATGAGTCTTGACGACTACCTGGCAGATCTGCGGGAAAAAATTTCGATGAATGATAATTACGATCCGAAAGTATCGCTTGTTGATCTCGCGCTTCACTCTACCGAGATGCAAGACCAATACGGGAACATATACAAGAAAGGTGCTGTCGTTGCAACTCTGTTAGATATTCGTCTGCTTGAATTGTCTCACGGCAAAAAAGGTCTGCGCGAAGTTTTGAATCAGCTATACAGGGACTACGGCGCCAACAAACCTTTCAGCGAAAAAGATTTCTTTGATGAATTTGTAAAACGCACCTATCCCGAAATTGCAGACTTCATCAATAAATATATAAAAGGAACCGAACCGTTACCAATCAGAGAATATTTTGCGAAGCTTGGAATTGATTATCAAGAATCAGCAGGCACAGATAGTTCTAAAACTTATTTGGGCTTGGGTCTCGGCGTGAAGGACAATAAATTAATTGTAAACGTGGTCGATAAACCTACAACCGACGGAATCCAAAAAGGCGATTATATTCTCAAAATAAACGGAGACGAAATTACTCTGCAAAACGCGCAAGAGAAATTTTCGTTCATCAGAAGTCTGAGGGTAGGCAATTCATTTACGGTTACGGTTGATAGAAACGGCGAGCAGAAAGATGTTAAGTTAGCGATGCAGCCGCGACCTATTAAACACTTGCTCAAAGTTATGGAGAACCCGAGTGAAGAACAGCTTACACTACGCAGTGCGTGGATGAAAAATTTATAGCCGCCGGTTTTTCGAATTGATTAACAAGTTTGTACATGCTTTATTTAATCAAGTTTTTGAAGTAGATTTAATTCAAGATTTGGTAGCCATGGTGATTTTATGAAAAGATTATTTTGCTTTAAAATTATTGCAGCTGCTTTTTCTTTTATTCTTGTCACCTCGTGTTCATCAAGTTCGGTTTACGATAAAGTTTATCCCACGCTTAACGACGGCAAATACGACAGCGAATTTCCGTATCGAAATTCTTCGACACAGCTTGAAAACATTAGCAATTCTGTTAAGCTGGTAAACAGTATAGCTTTTTATACAAGTTACCTTTTCAACGAAAGCGACAAGATAAGAGCGGTTGGAATAAGCGGTTTAAATTATGAAAAGGTCGCTTACGAAAAAGTTTTCTTCAATAGAACTGCATCCGGCACTGCAACACTTATTAATAAAGATCTGGGACAGGTGGCGCTTCTTACGTTGGCTCACGTTGTTTCATTTCCGGATACAATAATTTCGTTCTTCGTTAATCAAGACGGCTCTCTTTCCAACTACGTTCAAAGCGTATCAATAAAATCCAAGCAAACAAATTACGTAACCGATCTGCCGGATAACGGTGAGATTGAAATTCTTGCTATCGACAAAGTGAATGACCTTGCAATCTTGGGTAGAACTTACTCGCCGGAAAAAACGTGGAAGCTTGTTCCCTTCGCTTATCCTTGGGGAAAATCTTCGGAACTTGAATGGGGAAGTTTCGTTTATGTCTTCGGCTACCCGATGAATTTTAAGATGGTTACTAAAGGAATTGTAAGTAGTCCCGTAAGGGATAAAAATTATTTTCTGATTGATGCGGCGTACAACAGAGGATTCAGCGGCGGAATCGTTCTTGCAATCAGAGACGGCGTTCCAAACTTTGAACTCGTCGGTTTGGTAAAATCCGTCCCGGCTGATTTCATGTACACTGTTCGCCCCATGCAACGAGAACATGATCTCGATTACAATCCGATGATTCCGTACAAAGGAGAAGTTTATGTTGATAAGGAACAGGTACTTCGACCCGGAATAACAAAAGTAATCGACATTGAACTGGTTAAGGAATTTATTGAAGACAACAAACAAGAATTGATCAGCAAGGGTTACTACCTTAAAGACTTCTTCTCCGCACCTTCACAGTTGAAAGTAAAAGAAGTGCACTAATCAGGTCGGCAAACGTTTGTGAAGATAGCGGAGCCGGATACTTAACCTTGTTCGTTTTAACTCCCCACCGTCTTTTCGACTCATAAATTTTTGCTGATGAAATAATTTGAATTGTTTATTTTTGTCTGAGAGGATTAACTCTGAACAAATCTGCCCAATTGGAAGGAAATCATCTAATGGATAAGTTTATAAATATTTCGATGCAAAAGAGAAAAAGAATTGCTCTTGTTGCTCATGACCACAAAAAGCATGACTTGATCGAGTGGGCAAAATTTAATATTGATTCGCTAAGTAAACATGAAATTCTAGCAACTGGAACAACAGGAAAAATTCTTGAGCAGGATTTGGGATTAAAAGTCAGTAAGTTACAAAGCGGTCCGTTAGGCGGAGATCAACAGCTTGGCGCAAAAATCTCAGAGAATGAAATCGATGTTCTGATTTTCTTTTGGGATCCGCTCGAACCTCAGCCGCATGATCCCGATGTCAAAGCGCTTTTAAGAATCGCCGTCGTCTGGAATATTCCGATTGCAAACAACAGGTCTTCGGCAGATTTTATTTTTTCTTCTCCTTTAATGAATGAGAAATACAATCGCATCGTGCCGGATTATAATAATTACCTGAAACGAGAAATTTAAAAAATCCGCCTCTGGCGGGATAAAGGACTATTATGCAGCGCCCTGATCAAAACGAATATGCACCTTACTATCACCAGTACATCAAGGATGTCCCTCAAATAGATATACTTGAGTATTTGAACCAGCAACTTGACGAAGCCGTAAAACTTTTTTCCGGAGTTTCGGAAGAAAAAGCTTCGTTCCGTTACGCGACGGATAAATGGAGCGTCAAAGAAGTTCTCGGACACATAATGGACAGCGAGAGAATCTTTGCATATAGAGCGTTGTGCATTTCGCGCGGCGAGAAAAACAGTCTGCCGGGATTCGAACAAAACGATTACGTAGCGAATGCCAATTTTGACAAGCTGAAACTCGCAGACATAGTGGAAGAGTTTGTCGCTCTGCGTAAATCGAATTTGAAAATGTTCGGCAACTTTTCGGATGAAATGTGGACGCGCAAAGGCATTGCGAATAAAAACGAAGTAACCGTGAGAGCTATTGCCTACGTGCTTGCCGGACACGCGCTGCACCACTTGAACGTTGTACGTGAACGGTATTTGAATGCATGATTGAATGGTTGAATGAATAAAATGCAAACTAACATCGGACTGGAATTATGTCTTTGGTGGTTTTAGCATATCCTCAACTTGAGAAGAAAGATTACGAATGGATTCAGTCGTTCCGCGCGAAACATGACGAACGTTACTTCAAACTTTTTGAGTCTCATTTCACTATTGTGTTTCCGGTGCCGAGCATTGACGAGAAAACGTTAATCCATCACGTTGAAAAAGTTGCAAAGCAATTTAACCAATTTTACTTTGTTCTCCGGTGCGCGCAGATTGTGAAAAGCTCATTCAGCAATTACACCGACGTGTTTTTAATTCCCGAAGAAGGTTACCGAATCTTTGTGAAGCTTCACGACGCAATGTACACCGGAATTCTAGAACGTGAACTGCGCCTCGACATTCCCTTCATTCCCCACATGGGAGTCGGCAACAGCAGCGATGCGTACAAGTGTAAAACTTACGCGGACGAGCTGAACAAAAAGAACATTGAGATTGTCGGCTCTATCGACAGCCTCGATATCGTGCGATACGAAACGAATTCCGTTGAGACGATTAAGAAGGTGTATCTATAACTTTCCTCTGTCATGCCGGACCCCGATCCGGCATCTTTATTTTTGTAGGTTTATACTCATGCGGATTCTGGGTCAAGTCCAGAATGACACCGTTTTCCTTAAACTATTCTCCGTTCAAAACGACTAAAGAATTGGAACTTGATTCGTGTACAATTTTGAATTATTATCAATCAAGCTTTTCCAAATCTTTGTATGAAAAAACTGATACCAACTTTAAAACTTGTTGAGTGGGAAGCCGTGTTATGGCTTGTGGGATTAATCTATCTGCTGTTCATCAATCCGTATCAGCCGCAGCATTACACTCTCTGCCCTTTTAAAAATATGGGAATAACTTTTTGTCCCGGCTGCGGATTGGGAAGGTCCATTTCACTTTTTTATCACGGCGATTTAATACATTCCATCAAAGCTCATCCGCTGGGAATTCTTGCTTTCTTTTTAATTGTTGTTCGAACTTCTAAACTCTTAATAAAAATGTATTTCAACTTTCACAAAACAAAAGAGGTAACTTATGGCTAATGTACTAGAACTCCTTCCCGAGATAATGGGCGACGAACAATTCTATATCGGCGGCTTATTCAAAAACATGGATGACAAACAAGCCCAGCAGTTTGCAAACATTTACCGCACGCGCAGAAAAGATCCTCAAACTATTCTTCTTGTAACGCTGGTTGGGTTTTTAGGCATTGCAGGAATCCAAAGATTTTTAACAGACCAGATTGGTCTCGGAATTCTTTACCTTCTAACTGGCGGTATCTGTATGATTGGCACTATCATAGACCTTGTTAACTATAAGAAGATCGCGTTCGAATACAACCAGAACCAAGCAAATCAATTGTCTATGATGGTTAAGAATATGTAATTTTAAATTAACGTAGTTGCGTTTAGCTAAGTTTACCCCGATAATTTTTATCGGGGTTTGCCTTTAACTAGTTTCAGGGTTATCTGTGTTGAGCAGCAGGATTGGCGGGTACCTTTTATATAATTCAAAACAATTAAGGTTCGACACCAAGAATTAAGAGAGGAACTGGAGGACTATTTCGACCTTGGCGCATTACATTATAAACTTCTCCTTCGAAGTAAGCTACACCGGATGACATTTGAGATTGCATTCTTTTTGTGGCAAGCACTTCTATTCCCAAATTTATTTTCCCACCAGAATAAAACAGCATATGTTTAACAAATAAATCATATGCAACAAACGAGTATTTCCCGAATTGAACTTCTACAGCAATTTTATCCTTAACAAAATCTGTTTGATTGTAAGAAAATATTGGATTGTTTTCCCCGTGTTTTAGGAGAAACTCTTTCTGTTCTTTTGAAGACATTAATAAACTTTCTTCCATCAATTTACGATTAAGAGTTATGTAATAACTGTAACGACTTTCGCCCCAACCTTTTTGAGAAAATTTTTCGTCAAGAGCTTTATTCAATTCGACAGGGCTATATAAACTATTACCCATTTTAGTCTTTTCATTGCTAATTTTTGTTTTAAAATCATCTGCATCAACACTCTTGATAACGTCAATTATTTCTCTGTAAAGTTTCTTGTGGTGAACAATTAAATATTCTTCCCCATTCAAGTGCGAGTATTTCTGTGAAATTTTCATTTATTATTTCCATTGAATCTGAGATTTAACCATTCTTGCGGAAGTATTGCAACTTTGTCATTGACGGAGGGTATATGAATAGGTTGGGTTATGGGACGTATCTTTAGATTGCCTTTGAATAATTTATCTATTCTTTGTTTAGTGATATCAACATATTTCTTTTCTTTTTCAATACCTATGACGTTTCTATTGTTTTTTATAGACGCTATCATTGTAGAACCAACGCCAGCAAAAGGATCAAGCACCCAACTTCCTTCATTAGTCAATGCAAGAACGCAGCGTTCTACAAGCTCAATTGGATATTGGCAAGGGTGTTCTGTTTTTTCTGGGTGATTCGATTTTACATTTGGGATATTCCAGAGTTCATTTTCCCAATCCTTTATCAAAATCTCCCAAACGTCAGAAGGATTCTTACCTTTCGGATTGCCTGATAATTCACCCTTCTTTGGTCCCTTGAAATGTCTTTTGCCAGGATATTTTGCGGGAACTCTAACATCGTCTAAATTAAAAACATAATTGTTGCTTTTTGTAAACCACAAAATAGTCTCATACCTTCCAGAAAATCGGTTTGACGCGTGCAAACCGTGTCCAAAATGCCAAACAATTCTATTGCGGAGTTTGAGCTTATGTTTTTTGAATATTTGATAATAAAATATATCTAGAGGAAATATTTCACCTTTTTCTACATAATTACCAACTTGCCAACAAATATTACCTTTTGAAGAAGTAACACGGATTAATTCTTCGATGACTTTTTCTTGATCCTCTAGATAAGATTCTATAGATTTTTTTGTTTCATATTCCTTACCCACATTATAAGGAGGCGAGGTTATAACTAGATCAAATTTTTCATCCTCAATTTTATGAAGGTTTTCTAATGTGTCGCCAAGAATAACTTTGTAATCAGATTTAAAAAGTTTTTCGTGGAATTCAAATGTCATCTCTTTTACTTTCATTACTGTTTCATCTTTTTGGTGTTAATATACTAATTAGGGTTGATTGATTCATTACGAGAATCCGATTGTTTTGCACAAAGTAGTGCATTTACTCCGCCACAATAACAGCGGTTGTTGTTTATTTACTCACCAAACCACCGAGGTTTTTGGAATGGCAAACACTATATGGCAAAACCTCGGAGGTTTATCCTAACTTGCTTTTTGCCTGTCCGTGTTGCCTGTCCCGCGTTCTTTGCGGGATACTTTTTTAAGCGATTAGCCAGCCGTTAATTGTTTTTCCATTGAGTAGTTAACGAATTTTGTATTACGCAACTCAACAATTTGCTGTTTGATTACACGAAAGCCTTTACGAAGGAAGAATGGTTTCGCTGTAATACTTGCTTCCGTAAAGAGACGAGTAATTTTTAGTTGTGTAGCTCGATCTTCAATCGTTTCAAACAAACGAGAGCCAATTCCAGTGTTAATTCGATTGTAAGCAATATAAAAACAATCTATATGTCCATTGGATTCTAATTGACCAAATCCAATAATTTCCCGTCCCTCTTCAGCGATAAATGTCATCGATTTACGAAGTCTATCTTTCCATTTTGATAAATCTGCATTAATTGGAGCCCACGCTTCAATTTGTTCACTTGAATAATCTTGAATATTGACTTTCCTAACTGTTTCAGTGAAAAGTGCAACAATTGTCTCCGCATCAGTTTCAATATATTCTCGAATAATCATTTGTCTATCGTTTGTGGCTGGCTAACGGTGCAACTAAAGCGCCGCCCAAAACTACTTTGACGCTTTTGGCAACTACCTTTTTTGTTTTAAAATCAGTTTTGTTTTACAAATCAACTTTGAATAATAAACCTACTCTGAAAAGCTAAAGCCAATAACTACATCAAACGACCAAGTCGAAGACGCGATCGCTTTGAGTTGGTTAGCTGTTGTTTATCAAATCTATTAACAAAAAACTCTCTTGAAATAAGTTATTGTTGTTTCCTCCCCTTTAAGGTATTGTCTTTTGCAGCGGAATGTTGAAATGCGGGCATGAGCTATTTGAGAAATCAATTCAATCCCCAAAAAAGGTTATTTGGAACCTAAATAAAAAAACATTTTACTACAAAAAAAATGTTTGGCTGCGGACCGTTTAATGAATGAAATTTGTTTTTTTGTTTTATATTTTTTTGCTAAGTTGAAGGTGTTGGACGATAAATGTGACTGCTGTTTCAACCAAAACTTAAACGCCGGTCACGTTAATTTGTCCCGGTAGTTAAGTATTATTTTATTTTTATAGGAGTTTTTTTAATGGCAGACCGTGAAAATGGAACCGTAAAATGGTTTAACGCTGCTAAAGGTTACGGTTTTATTGAGCGCACTCAAGGTGGCGATGTATTCGTTCATTTCTCTTCAATTCAGAACGACGGATACAAAACTCTTGAAAAGGGTCAAGCAGTTGAATTCACCGTTGGTGATGGACCAAAAGGACCTCAAGCTCAAGACGTTACAGTTGTTAAATAATAGAACTATTATTTTGCAACATGGGAAGCGGCGATACTGCCGCTTTTTTATTATCTGAAAATTATTCTTTGTCACTCTGATCCCGGTTTATCGGGATAAATTAATGAGAGGTATTTCCAAGTAGTCTCAATCCGGCAAATACGATCTTTCCAGTAGTCTTTATCAGATTTTTTTCTTTGGTGAACTATTTTTCCGGAAATTTGTTTGTATATTTGGATGCAAATTTTAACAATGAATAGAAAAAGCTCACATATTATCAATTCAACAAGAAGCCAATTCCCGGTTTCTTCTTCGATCCGCCAAAGGCGGACTACCCCCGCATTAGTCTGCTGCTGTTGTTGCTGTTGCTAATACCATATCTGTTTTTCATCTAAAGTAACTCTTTTTTAACAATTACATATACTAACATGAAAACACCAAAAATTGGAAACGATTTATTTTTAAATTTTTCGAAATCACTATTAAGCAAGAGACAAACGCACTCGTGCACATCGTCTCTTAAAACCGAAGCCGTAGAATATATAAATGAGCTGATTGATTTTCTCTTTCCTCATTTTTCGAGCAAGATTTATTACTCGCCCGAAGACGTGCTTGCCAAACTTCAGTTGATGGAAAGAAATCTTATCAGCTTGATCAAGAATTTGAATTCACATTTCCCCGGCGATGCCTGCGAGACGGCAAAACAATTCATCGCAAAGATTCCGGAATTGCATGATAAGCTCTGGCTTGACGCCGAAGCGATATACAAGGGCGATCCCGCAGCGGAAAACATCGATGAAGTTATTCTTGCTTATCCCGGCTTCATGGCAATAGTGATTTACAGAATTGCACATGAGCTGTACAATCTAAAGTTGCCCATCATTCCGAGAATTTTAACCGAATACGCTCACGAGAAAACCGGCATCGATATTCATCCCGGAGCGCAAATTGATTCTCCATTTTTTATCGATCACGGAACGGGAATCGTTATCGGCGAAACAACCGTCATCGGTAAGAACGTGAAAATTTATCAGGGCGTTACACTCGGCGCGTTGAGCGTGGATAAAAGTCTTTCGCAGACTAAACGCCATCCGACAATTGAAGATGATGTAATAATCTACTCGCAAGCAGTAATACTCGGCGGTAAAACAGTTATCGGCAAAGGAAGTGTCATCGGCGGCAACGCATGGATAACACAAAGCATTCCGGCAAATTCAATTGTGTATAATAAAAGTGAAGTCCGCGTGCGAAGCAGTCAAGAATTTGAACAATCAATTGATTTTATAATTTAAGGAGAACAAAAAATGAAAGCGCAAAACATACTCGAGACAATCGGCAATACGCCGCATCTTAGAATAAATAATTTATTCGGCAGCAAACATGAAGTTTGGGTGAAACTCGAAAGAGCGAATCCGGGCGGAAGTATTAAAGATAGAATTGCTCTATCGATGATCGAAGATGCCGAGCAGAAAGGAATCTTGAAACCGGGCAGCGTAATTGTTGAGCCGACATCAGGCAATACCGGCATCGGTTTAGCGATTGTTGCCGCTATAAAAAAGTACGAATTGATTTTGGTAATGCCGGAATCAATGTCGGTTGAAAGAAGAAAATTAATGTCGGCTTACGGCGCTAAGTTCGAACTGACACCGAAAGAACTGGGGATGAAAGGTGCTATCGCCAAAGCAAAGGAGATAGCCGCAAATAATCCAAACGCGTGGATACCGCAGCAGTTTGAAAATGAAGCCAACATTGAAGTTCACATCAAAACAACCGCCCAGGAAATTCTGAAAGATTTTCCGGATGGAATTGATTACTTAATAACCGGTGTCGGTACTGGTGGCCACATAACCGGTGTTTCAAAAGTGTTGAAAGAAAAATTTCCACAGATAAAAGTTTTTGCAGTTGAACCTGCTGCGTCTGCGGTGATTTCAGGTGGGCAACCGGGACCTCATCTCCTTCAAGGACTTGGCGCCGGATTCATTCCTAAAAATCTTGATACAACTTTACTCGACGGTGCAATTACGGTTTCTAAGGAAGAAGCTTTTGAGTTCACACAACGCGCGGCAAAAGAGGAAGGACTTTTTGCTGGAATTTCTTCCGGTGCCGCATTAGCGGCAGTTGCAAAAAAGTTAAGTGAAATTCCGGAAGGGAATAGAATTCTTACTTTTAATTACGATACCGGTGAAAGATATTTGTCGATTGAAGGATTATTCTGATTTGTTATTTAATTCTTGATCTTGCTCTTAATCTTGATCTTGCTCTTAGTCTTAATCTTGCTCTTGCTCTAATTCTTTTCAGAGTAAGAGCCTGCCTCGTCGGTAGGCGGGCATGATCAAGAGTGTAAGCCATTCACAATTAATTCTCAGCGAACTCTGCGGTTAAAAAGATTTACCGCAGAGAACGCAAAGTAATAGCTGAGATCGCAGAGAAATATTTACAATAATTTGTTCAGTGTATCCTGAATCAACTGCCAAGCATCCGTAACGTGCCTTTCTTCTTGCCGTAATCCGGAGATAACTAATCTGATCGTAAACTTTCCGTTCAACTTTGTGTGAGTGATGAAAAGTTTTCCCGTTGAGTTAACCCGATTCATGAGCTTTTCGTTTAACTGATTCAGTTTCGTTTCGTCGGTCCAACCGTTCGGTTTGGCGCGGAAACAAATTGTGCTGAAAGGTGTTGGCGCCAATCGTTCAAACATTGGATGTTCATCGATCCATGATGCGAATAGTTGACCAAGTCTAATGTGTTCGCACAGCATTTCTCTTAGTCCGTTAGCGCCGAAATAGCGGAGTACAAACCAAAGCTTGAGCGCGCGGAATCTTCTGCCAAGCTGAATTCCGTAATCCATATAGTTGGTAACAACCGAGTCCTCTGCCGTTTTCAAATATTCGGGCACCAAACTGAATGCCCGTTTCAAAATTCCCGGTTTGCGTGTGAAGAGAATACTCAAATCTACCGGCACGGTTAGCCATTTGTGCGGATTGACCACGAACGAATCCGCTTTCTCCAGTCCGATAAAATGAAAATCCATTTCCGGCAGCATTGCCGTTACGCCCGCATGAGCGCCGTCAACGTGAAGCCAGATTTTTTCACGTTCACAAATTGCAACGATTTCATTTACGGGATCAACGCTTGTCGTTGATGTCGTTCCGATTGTTGCCACAACACAGAACGGAATAATTCCGTTTACCTTATCGCGCTGAATCGCTTTATCAAGTTCTGCCGGAATCATCTTAAACTCGGCCTCAACCGGAATTTTTGTAACTCCTTCGAGACCGATGCCGAGTGTAAGTGCGCCTTTCTCAATTGATGAGTGCGCGTGTTCGGAACAATAAAGCCGGAGTTTCGGAATTCCGCTCATTCCCTTTTCGCGAATTCCCAAGTTTAAATTTTCTCGCGCGGCAGCTATTGCGTGCATAGAACTCACAGAAGCCGTATCGTAAATAATTCCACTGAAACTTTCGGGCAAGTTCATTAATTGTCTAAACCAAATCAAAACTGTTTCTTCCAGTTCGGTGAGCGAAGGACAAGATTTCCAAACCATTCCATTTGTGTTGAACGCCGCGCTCAAAAGTTCGCCGAGAATTCCCGGTCCGCTTGCAGTCGAATTAAAATACGCCATGAAATTCGGATGCTGCCAATGCGTAACGCCTGGCAGAATAATTTTATCAACATCGGCAAGAATATTTTCCATCGGCTCGGATTCTTCCGGCGCTATCTTCGGAAGTTTAGATTTGATGTCACCCGGTTTTACATTCGGCAAAACGGGATATTGTTCAATCCCATCAAGATAATTTGCAATCCAGTCGATCAATTCGCTGCCATACTTTTTGAATTCTTCAGGCGGCATATCTTCAAAACGTTTTTCAGTATTCATGTTTTTAATTGTTAGTTGTTTTGCATGTCTTCTTCGGCAAATCCAATGAATTAATGTTTCGGCAAAGATACGTAGAAAAAGATTCGTCCGAAATTTGTTTGCCAACTTACCGCAATTTCCTATTCGCTTTTCCATTTCTTATCTTTGCCCATAATTTTCCAACTAACATGTTTCGATAATGCGATTAAGCAAATCTTTCATCCCAACATTAAAGGAAGTGCCGTCAGAAGCGGTTATTCCGAGCCACATTTTGATGATCCGCGCCGGATTGGTGCGGCAACTTTCCGCCGGAATTTATTCTTGGCTGCCGCTTGGTTACAAAGTACTCAGAAAAATTATGGACATCATTCGCGAAGAGATGAACGCCATCGGCGGACAGGAATTTCATTTCCCGGGATTGAATCCGAAAGAAATTTGGGAACAGACCGGGCGCGTTGAAGCTTTCGGCGATATTCTTTTTCATGTTAAGAACCGCGATTATGTTTTGGCTCCGACTCACGAAGAGATTGTTGCTTACCACGCTAAAGGTTCGGTCGTTTCATACAAAGATTTGCCGCAAATATGGTATCAGATTCAAACAAAGTTTAGAAACGAACCGCGTCCCCGTAGCGGTGTTATTCGCGGAAGACAATTTATTATGAAGGACGCTTACACGCTTGATAAAGATTTTGCCGGGCTGGATGTCGGTTACTCACTTCATGATAAAGCTTACCGCGCAATCTTCGATAGATGCGGCTTGAAATATTTTGTTGTCGGTGCGTCAAGCGGCGCGATGGGCGGAAGCAAATCGGAAGAATTTATGGTGAAGAGCGATGCCGGTGAAGACACTGTTGCGTATTGCGAGAAGTGCGGTTACGCCGCAAATGTGGAAGTGGCTCAATCAGTCGCCGAGCATGCAAAACAAAATAATGAAAGCAAAACACCTTATGAAATTTCGACACCGAATGTAAAATCGATTGATGATTTGTGTGCGTTCTTAAAAATTCACGAACATGAAACTGCTAAATCAAGAATTTATATTCATGAAGGAGAGCCGGTTCTTGTGCTGATGCTCGGCAACGATGAAGTTAACGAAACAAAATTGGGCTCAGTGCTCGGCGGTAATGTTCGTCCCGCGCACACGGAAGAGCTGAAAGAAATTTCCGGCGCTGATGCCGGTTCAATCGGTCCAATCGGATTCAAACACAGAATCATCGCGGACAATCTCTTAAAGAACGGAAACAACCTTTACAGCGGCGCGAATAAAAACGATTATCACACTGGCGGAATTGATTTAAATCGTGACGTACCCAAGATAGAATATTTTGATTTGCGAACGGTCGTGAGCGGTGAGAAATGCACACGTTGCGGTTCCACGCTTGACGTTTTCAAAGCGATCGAACTCGGACATATTTTCAAACTCGGCACAAAATATTCCGACGCACTCGGCGTTATGTATCTTGATGAAAACGGCAAAGAACATCCAATAGTGATGGGAAGCTACGGAATCGGCGTAGAAAGAATTCTAGCATGTTTCATTGAACAGAACTATGACGAAAAAGGAATTGTCTGGAAAGCGCCGCTCAATCCTTTCAATGTTCATTTGATCGGTTTGAATATGAAGAACAGCGCAATTGCAGATGCGTGCGAAAGAATTTATCTGGAATTGATCGGTGAAGGTTATGAGGTATTATTCGACGACCGCAACGATGTAAGCGCCGGGTTCAAATTCAACGATGCCGATTTGCTGGGCATGCCTTTACAAGTCGTGGTGGGCGAAAAGAATTTAAAAAACGGAAACGTTGAGTTAAAACTCCGTTCAACAAACGAAAAGAAAATTGTTGAGTTGAGTAATTTAAGTTCGGCTGTAAAAGAATTGATTTAATTTTCACGCAAAGAACGCAAGGTTTTTTTTTGCGATCTTTGCGTTTAACTTAGCGCACTCTGCGTGAACAAAAAACAATGAATGCAAAGTTATTTGTTGTCTCAACTCCCATCGGTAATTACGATGACATTTCTCTCCGTGCTTTAACTACGCTCAAAGAAGTTGATTTTATCATATGTGAAGAATTCAAAGAAGCAAAACGATTTCTCTCTCATTATCAGATAAACAAAGAATTAGTTTCACTTAACGAACACAACGAAAAAGAATCATCCCAAGAAATATTCAACGCGATCAAGAACGGAAAGAGCGCTGCATTAATCTCCGATTGCGGCACTCCATTGTTCTCTGATCCGGGCACAAGTTTAGTTCAACTTTGTATCGATGCAAAAATTGATGTTATACCGATACCCGGTGCAAGTTCGCTGCTGCCAGCGCTTGTCGGTTCCGGTTTTAAGTTAGATAAATTTTATTATGCAGGGTGGCTATCGCCGAAAAGTGATATCCGGAAAAAAGAACTGCTACGACTGAAGGCAATCAAAGAACTAATCGTGCTGATGGAAACACCGTACCGCCTTTCTGCAATTCTCACCGACGTTTCAAAAATATTTGGCGCCGCAACTCAAATCTGCGTTGCGTTTAACCTAACATTACCAACCGAAAAGCTTTACCGGGGCAAAATAGGTGACATCATAAAAACCGTTTCGGAGAATAAATTAAAAGGCGAGTTTGTACTTCTAGTCGATAATTGCAAGTAGCTCCAAAGATTGCTCGATTTTGGTATATTTGAACTAGTCAAAATCAGTTTTTGTTTAAAGCACTAAAGAAGGGAGCCAATATGTTAATGGTTCAAGACGTTGATCTTACTCCGAATCCGCAAGCGCTTAAGTTTATTCTCAATGAGAAATTGCTGAATAGAGAGACGCGAAGTTTTCAAACCAAAGCCGGAGCTGTTAACGATCCGTTAGCTAAAGGCATTTTTGAAATTCCGGGTGTCGTTTCAGTTTTTTACATGGATAAATTTATTACCATAGAGAAAGACCCCAAAGCAAATTGGGGACAAATTCAGCGACCGCTAGTTGAGTTTATTAAAAATTTTGACAAAACTCTTATCCCGCAAGAAGAACAGCTTAGCGTAAGCAAAGAAGAAGAGTCTGCGCTGCTAAAAAAGATTAATGAAATATTGGATCAGCGTGTTCGCCCCGCACTTGCCGGAGACGGCGGCGGATTACAAGTTACCGGAATGGAAGGACTAACTTTGAAAATCCGTTATCAAGGTGCATGCGGAAGCTGCCCAAGTTCCATCAGGGGTACACTCGTTGCAATCGAAAATCTTTTGAGACGGGAAATTAATCAGCCGATAGAAGTTGTATCTGCGGATTAGCAAAATAAGGTGGGTTATGGATAAAAAAAGCGGCTCAAGCCGCTTTTTTTTATTTAATCGTGTTTATTTTGCTGATATCATCAATCTTAACAAATTTCTCTTGAAATTTATAAGTGCCTGCTGAAGCCTTCACTGTTTTGATGAACTTTACATTCACAGCTGCAGATCTGTGTTTTGCTTTCGCTTTATCGGCAAAGGATTGTTGTTTTGCCATAGTTAACTCCGTTAAATTTTGTTGGCAAATCTATAAAAAAAGTACCGAAAATAAAAATTAGATTAGATCGGCAAATTCAGCGTTTACTACCCCGCATAGGTCTTTTGGACCAATGTTTATCTGCATTCCCCTCACTCCGGCGCTGCAGTAAATCTTGTTATGAAGCTGGGCAGTTTCGTCTATAAACGTCCGGAATAATTTTTTCATTCCTATTGGTGAACATCCGCCGCGAATGTATCCGGTTAACGGCTGCAGTTCTTTTACTTTTATCATTTCTATATTTTTGCTGCCGGATGCCTTTGCCGCTTTTTTTAGATTTAACTCAAAGCTGCCCGGAATTACGAACACCAAAATTTCATTTTCATCGTTACGAGCCACAAGAGTTTTGAAAACAGTTTCCGGCTCCGCGCCAATTTTGTGCGCTACCGAAACCGCGTCAATTTCTTCTTCGTTGAATTGATATTCTATTGTGGTGTGGTCAATGTTTTGGAATTCTAAAATTCGAATTGCGTTTGTCTTCATAGTAATTCAACCCCTCTCTTATATTCCCTCCCCTTGGTAGGGGGAGGGACATGGGCGGGGTCGGTCAACCAACTTTAGATAAAATCAGATCGGCTAAAATTCTGCCGCTCTCTTTCAGTTCATAATCTTTCGTGTTTGAAACTGCAGCATCAACTTCCTTTTTATTTTCTATTTTGATACCGAGTGACTTAGCAAGTTCTTCTTCCCGCTGTTTACGTATCGCTTCGTTTTTTTCTCTTTCTTCTTTTCTAACCTTTTCATTTAAGGAAATAGTTTTCCTGTCGTGATTTTCATTAAACTCCCTTAGTTCCTCAAGCAAATACTGATACTCGGGATCTGTCTTTATTCTCTCGTCATGTTTCGCTTCCAGCTTTGGAATGATCTTAGATAAATTACCGAATCTCGTAAACTGACTCGGCTGAATTTGATCCCACGGCAACGCACTTGGTTGTGAACTCTCACCGAATTCTTTTGCGCTGTACGGCGATGGGAAAGATATGTCCGGCTTAACTCCAAGTCGTTGTGTGCTGCTTCCCGTGATGCGGTAAAACTTAGCAATGGTAAGTTTTAACTGACCCAGATTTTTATCAGACGCCATTATGGAGCGATTCAGATCGATCATGTTTTGAACGGTACCTTTGCCGTAGGAGTTAGATCCTAGTATTAATCCTCTGCCGTAATCTTGAATTGCTGCGGCAAAAATTTCGGAAGCCGACGCGCTGAATCGATTTACCACAACAGCAAGAGGACCATCATAAACAATGTTCGGATCGGGGTCTTTATCAACCTCGACCATATTTGCTGAATTCTTAACCTGAACTACTGGACCGTCTTTTATAAACAATCCCGAAAGAGAAATTGCTTCTTGCAAGGAACCGCCGCCGTTATTCCGTAAATCAACAATTACTCCGTCAACTTTTTCTTTTTTGAACTTGCTAAGTATTGCACGCACATCGCGTGTTGTACTTTTGTAATCCGGTTTACCCAATCGCTGTCCTTCAAAGTCGGTATAGAACGACGGTAGTTTTATAACACCCATCTTAAAGTTTACGCCGTTTTCCTGAACATTCAGTATTTCATCTTTAGCCGCCTGTTCTTCCAACTTAACTTCGTCCCGGACAAGTCTTATTGTCGTTGGTGGATCGCCGGGGCCATCTTTTGCATGTTGAATTTGGAGACGAACTACAGTTCCCTTCTTTCCCCTAATTAATTGAATTACATCATCAAGTCGCCAACCAATTACATCTACCATTTCTCCGTTATCGCCTTGAGCTACGCCGACAATTTTGTCTTCCTCTTTCAACAGTCCGCTTTTACTAGCCGGTCCGCCTGCAATAATTGAAGCAACCACCGTGTAATCGTTATCTTGACGAAGTGATGCGCCGATTCCTTCAAGCGAAAGTTTCATGCTGATGTTGAAATTTGCCGCTGCAGCAGGTGAAAAGTAATCCGTATGAGGATCGTAGACTTGCGTAAAGGAATTTATGAAAAGGGAAAAAACATCCTCCCCGTCATACTGTAAAATTATTTTGTGATAATTGTGATAGCGTTTTGCCAGAACTTCAGCTACATTCTTAACATCTTTGCCTGAAAGAATCATATTCAATTCATCGTTCTTAATTCTTTTACGCCATAGTTCGTCCAACTCAACCGGAGTTTTCGCCCATTCTGCTTTCTCTCTGTTTGGAGTGAAAGATTCGTCCTTCGTAAAATCAAATTTCTCCTTCAACAACTCATCGATGTATTTCATCCGTTCATTAAGTCTTTTCTTGAAGACATTAAAAATCTCGAACGCAGGCGTAAGGTCTCCGTCCTTCAAGTATTCTCCAAGTTTATCCTTGTACTTCGCAAATCCCTCCATATCCGAAGCGAGGAAATAAAGTTTGTTGTTATCCAGATTATTGATATACTCTTTAAATATTTCCGTTGAGAGTGAATCGGTTATCGGTTGTTTCTTGTAATGATAGTGACTGATGAATTGAGTAATTACCTGACCAAGCCGGTTAAACGTTTCGTTGGTAAGAATAACTTTGTTTGTATCAATTGAATGATCTTTGTTGAGAACCTCATTAGGATTTTGCGCCCAGGTCAGAACAGTAAAAACCAAAACAAATAGCAGAGTTAAATTCTTTCGCATTTGCATTCCGATTTTAGATTAATTGAATTTATAATACACCAAAATAGCAGTTTAGTTTCAGAAAAATAGTGCTAATTTCGCATCCATCGATTATACTTAAAGAACAATGATGGACATAGAAAAGGTTCGAAAACATTGTTCTAAAAGAAAAGGATTAAAGTTATAAATTCTAAATTATGAGTTATGAATGAAGGATATTAACCCGTACTGACTTCTAAAAATATTTTTGATATTTATTAAACCGGATCAACGTGAACAAATGCTTTTTGAACCTCTTCCATTTTTTCCAACGCAAATTTTACATCAGTTCCAATCCGGTGGGAGACCGAGGTGGAATGATCTTTATCAACTTCGATATGAATCTCGATGTGAAATTTATTTCCGACATAATGAGAACGGAGGTCGTTGACACCTAACACACCATTCACGCCCATAGTAATTTCTTTCACCTTTCGATCAAAGTCTTGTGTTGCAGAACGTCCCATTAAGTAATCCAAGTTCTCGCGCGCTACTTCATAACCGGATTTGAAAATAAACATGGCAACTAAAATTCCACCTATGCTATCGAAGTATGCTAAATTATATGCCGCTCCAATTACACCGCACAACGCAATTGAAGATGCGAGAACATCGTTCATGCTATCAACAGAAGCGGCGCGTATTGCCGGACTGTTGAACATCTTTGCAATCTTAAGCTGATAGCGGTTCAGAATTACTTTTGTAACGATTGTAACAGCTAATACTACATAAACCGTGGGAATCGCATGAACTTTCTCCGGATTGAGCAAGCGTTTGAAAGATTCTTCGATGATATTAATACCGACAACAAAGGCGAACACTGAGAGCATAAAAGCGGCAAGCGGCTGCGCGGCGTTATGTCCGAACTGATGTTTCTCGTCCGGTTTGTCGCGTGAAATTTTTACGGCAATTTTAATTCCGATGGAAACCAGTATATCTGTAAACGAATTCAGTGCTTCGGAAATCACCGCGATGGAATTGGACAAAACTCCAACTATCGCTTTGATGATAAAGAGAAAAATATTAATCGCCAACGCAACGTTGGTAGCACGTTTTAATCTGTGAGGCATTGCAAACTTTTAATTCCTTTTGACAGAACTAATTTACACTTTGTCTAAAACTTTCAAAAGCAAGCAACCAATCTATTTCGTTCCAAAGATGATTATTCTCCGTTCCAGCTGATAGGAGCGTAATAATATTCTCAACTTTTCGCCGATCATATAGTCCGCATTCTAGAATATTTTTGCTATTAATAAAATCTAGTATCTGGTTGGTGAGCGTTCGCGGAAGGTAATATCTATTATGCAGTCGAGAGTCATCTTTTTTTATCATTTTGTTTAACTTTAAAAATAGTCTGCTCTGAAATGATGAAACGCCAAACGGCATAGTATAATCTCCCTTTGCCAGCGGATATCGTGTTAATTCTTTCTTATGGTTTCTAATGATTTCTTTGTAAAGTTTTCCATTTCTCTTACGACGAGAATCGACCGACAGCAAGTTTGACAAAACCGATTGCTGCACAAAGGGCATGATGGATACTAATGATTGGTCCAACAATGTCTGCTCATGCGAATAATGATTTGCTAACCTGGTCTTGATTGCAAACAGATCGAGCCAATTCTCAACTCCAATTTCTTTAGGGTCGGGTAGCAGTTCGTATATTTCTTCAATTTGATTTCGCAGTCCGGCTGACATCGTGTTGATAACTTCCTGCTCGAAAAATTCCGCTCGATGCAATTTCAAATGTGGGAGGATAGCATTGAAATCTTTTACAAGAATTTTCCGTTTGCTGAAAAAAGCAAGCCTATACAAAAATTCACGCCGCCAAATTTCTCCGAATCCGCCGTCTAATATAATTCCATCGAATTTGTTTAGCAGATTATATGATTGCAGATGCAGAAAGGATGTGAAAGAATTATTCATAAGCGTTTGCAGTGAATAACTACGGAAATTAGAAAGCGCATTACTATCTTGCAGATTCTCGGGGTTTATAATGGTGTGATGTAACGATAAATCTTTGGAAATTTGTTCTGCAATCTTTACATCATTGTTTTGTTTGTTACCAAACGTAAATAATTCTAATCCTTTAATTTTGTTGGCGAGAATAATCGAAATCAAAGTCCTTGAATCCAGACCGCTGGATAACAGTAATCCAATTCTACTATTTCCATTCCCATTAATCTTCGTAATCCTCGCAATCTTTTCCGCAAACTGAGTTGAAGACAATTTGCGGCGATGTCTCTCCGGCAGCCATACAAATTTCCTTTTCATCATTTCCTTGGTGAACCGGTTTATCGTGACTGATGATCCGCCAACGATTCGATCAATTCCCTTTAATACACTTCTCTGCGAAATCTGATTGAATAGAAGCCACCTGCTTCCGAATATTTCCAGATCAATTTCTGATTTGACAAATTGAAGCAGCAAATCAATTCTAGTTGAAAAAAATATTTCGTTATGATTGTTTTGGGCAACATAAACATCACGGAGGCCGATTGGGTCTGTTAGAAGTGTAAGGTGTGTGGTATTGAATTTCAATATGGCAAAATGACCATCAAGCTGAGTATGGCGTTCTCCGTCTTCAAGCAAATTTTCCCAATCTTCCGATCCGAGAATATGCTTTTGCTCGCTTTGGGATATGCCGATACCTGAGATTAAGAACTTATCTGTATTATTGCGAGCCGATTGAAAATTATGCGCACAGTTTATTCTGTCGTCGAAAAAGATACATAGATCATCGTCGACATATTTTGAAAAGCAAAAACTATTTTTTTCCCCGAAAGTTTTTTCAAACCATGTTTGATTCTTTCCAAGCCGACCGAAAAACCAACTCATGATTCCCCCAAAAAAATAATTATTAACCGACCTTTACAATAAGTACCGCTATTCATTTTACAGATCTCAAACTTCATTTGTTGACGCAAACAAACTAATACATCCAAAATGTTTCATAATTATAAAATGTCCCACGCAAGGCAGAACCCGACTTGAACAACAGCATTCATTTGCTTTTGCACAATTTTGGAATAAGTCAGCCAATCAGTTACAAATGAATATGCAAAGTTTTTATCGCTTGTCCAGTAATACATTACGTCAAAACTTAAATGAGAATCCTTTTGAAATCCAATGCCAATTCCTTTGTAAAGTATTTGTTTTGAATAACCGCCTCCGCTATTGTGACCACTGGCTATGTTTGAGTGGTTGTTGACGCCGACAATTATATACAAGTGTGGTTGCAAGATCTTTAATTTAACATAGGCTCCAAACTCAGTGCCCAAATAGTCTTCACCAGCGATTAAGTACCCAGGGCGAAATTCAAGGTTTAACCATTCAACAGGTTCAAATTGTGCCGATAAATACATTCCATAAGGAGAAAACCTAAAGGCAGACTCGTTCATATCATTCACAAACATTAAAGTTGGTTCAACACGAAACCCTAACTTTAATGATTGACAACTTAAAGCTGAAGCAAACAAAACAACGAATAGCGGTATAATGATAATCTTTTTAATCACATTCCCTCCAATTGTTAAATTATAGCCTACGATTTCTCTTCCCAAACATTTGCAAGAGTTACAATCATTTTCACCGCGGCTTCCATGTCCTGAACAGCAACATATTCAGTGTAGGCATGAAAATTATGTCCGCCGGCAAATAAGTTGGGAGTTGGCAATCCCATGTAGCTTAAGCGTGAACCGTCTGTGCCGCCGCGTATTGAAGAATTAATCGGCGTAATTCCAAGTTTCTTCAATGCTTCAATTGCATATTCTTCAACTTGCGGGTGCTGATCTAGAATGTATTTCATGTTGCGGTACTGCTCTATAACCTCAAACTCGAATGACGAACCGGGAAATTGCGCAACGGTTTTTTCGCATAATCCTTTTAATAGCGTTTCAAATTCTTTCAGCTTATCGGCATAAAAATCGCGGATAATAAATTTCACGACGGTTTGAGTTTCGTTTCCGTTTACTTGAGTTGGATGAACATAACCTTCCCGTTTCTCCGTTGTCTCCGGCGAAAGATGTCCTTTAGGAAGCATTTCTAAAAATCTTGCGGCAATCTTAACCGCGTTAACCATTTTACCTTTTGCATATCCGGGATGAACATTTTTTCCGTTGAACTTGATTGCAACTGCATCGGCGCTGAATGTTTCTGTTTCAACTTCACCGCGAGTGGAGCCGTCGATTGTGTATGCGTACTTCGCGCCAAATTTCGTCACATCAAATTTTTCTGTGCCGCGTCCCACTTCCTCATCAGGTGTAAAACAAACTTTAATTGTGCCGTGCTTTACTTCCGGGTGAGTGATTAGGTAATTCATCGCGTCAATAATTTCAGAAATGCCGGCTTTGTCATCGGCGCCAAGCAATGTAGTTCCGTCGGTTGTAATAATGTCCAAGCCGATCATCTCTTGCAATTCCGGATTTCCCGCAGCATCAATAATTCTCGATGGATCTTTCGGCAAAACAATATCTCCGCCTTGATAATTTTTATGAATCACCGGGTTAACATTTGTGCCCGTTACAGCCGGACTTGTATCCACATGCGAGATAAAACCTATTACCGGCACGTTCTTCTTGCTATTCGATGGTAAAGTCGCCATAACATAACCGTATTCATTCATTGCGGCGTCTTTCATTCCGATCTGTTTTAATTCTTCGACTAATGCTTTTGAGAGTTCAATCTGTTTAGGATCGCTTGGAAATGTCGTTGAATCTTCATTCGATTGAGTATCATATTTTACGTATTTTAGGAAGCGGTCAACGCAGGTAAATTTGTAGTTGGAGTCGAACATTTTTTCCTCGATTCTGTTTGAATGATAATTAGTAGCTTAAAGTTAATAGAAAATCGCAGTGAGTTTCAACGAAAAGAGATTAGTTACCGGTGGCAGGTTGTTAATTATTGCGATTGGCAATTTTAAATCTTGCCCGCTTCGAAGAGCGTCCGCCTCGGCAAGCCGAAGGCGAGACGGGAAGCGAGGCGAGCTCTTAATCTTAATCATAATCTTGTTCTTATGGAGTTCAAATGAATGCTGTTGAGTTGATCCGGAAGAAGCGCGATAAGAAATCATTAACCGAAGACGAAATAAAATTTCTCATTTCCGGTTTTACGAAGAAAAAAATTCCGGACTACCAGTTTTCATCTTTCTTAATGGCGGCATACTTAAATGGTTTGAACAGCCGCGAAACCGCGTGGCTCACAAAAGCGATGCTTTACAGCGGAAGTGTTGTTAATCTTGATTCAATTCGCGGGAAAAAAGTTGATAAACATTCCACCGGTGGAGTTGGCGATAAAACTTCGCTGATACTCGCCCCGATTGTTGCTGCTGCCGGTGTTAATGTTCCCATGATCAGCGGACGCGGGCTGGGACACACCGGCGGAACATTGGATAAATTGGAAGCAATTCCAGGATTCAAAACGAATGTTAATCTTACCAAATATAAAAACGTTTTGAAGAGTTGCGGTGCAGTGCTTGCCGGACAAACAAAAGAAGTTGCGCCGGCAGATAAAATGATTTATGCGCTTCGGGACGTAACTGCAACGGTTGAATCAATTCCGCTTATTACTGCAAGCATCATGAGCAAAAAATTAGCCGAAGGGATTGACGGGCTTGTACTCGATGTAAAAACCGGTTCCGGTGCTTTCATGAAAAAATATAACGACTCACTTGCACTTGCCGATTCACTTACCAATACGGCAAAAGCTTTTAAGAAAAAAGTTATTACGTTGATAACCGATATGAATCAACCACTCGGAAACTATATCGGCAACTGGTTGGAAGTTTACGAATCCATTAAAATTTTACAAGGCGAGACATCAGGTAATCTGGCAGAGCTTTCGTTGACGCTATCAGGTGCGATGATTTTGCTCGGCGGTAAGGCATCAACGATTAAGGAAGGAATCGAGATGTCGAAAGAAATTGTTGCAGCCGGAAAAGCGTTTGATAAATTTTTAGAGATCGTTCAACTTCAAGGCGGTAATGTTGAATTGATCAAGCATCCCGAAAAATATCCGAAATCAAAAATACATGAGATGGTTATTGCAGATAAATCGGGCTATCTTCAATCTACGGACAATTATCAAATCGGAATGGCTTCGCTGGAACTTGGCGCCGGCAGATTGACTATGGCAGATAAGATCGATCCGAAAGCGGGAATAATTTTCTATCCCAAGATCGGCGAACGAATCAAAAAAGGAAGCGTGATTGCGGAAATTTTCACTGACACAAAAGACAAAGTTGATCTCGTAAAAAATAAACTACTTTCCGCAATCAAACTTTCTAAGGCTCCAACTGCACCGGTTAGGCTGGTTAGAACGATGATCTCATCTGAAATTTGCTCACTAGATTGAAAAAAAATATTTTGAAAGAAAATTAATATGGCAACACCTACTAAGATAAAACTATACAAGCAAGAGCACATCGAAATTACGTGGGATAACGGGAAGGTGATTAATTACCCGTTGAGATTTCTCCGGGACGAATCGCCCGACGCCGGAAATAAAGGCGAAACTATTCTTTGGAAACATTACGAACCCGCCAAGAAAGCACCTCTGAAACATGAGGCGTATCAAATTTCCAAAATTGAAATAGTCGGTAACTATGCAATTCAAATCAAATGGAAAGACGGTTACGATTTCGGAATTTATTCTTGGGAACTGCTCGAACAGTACGGCGAGTATCTGCAGGTAAGAAACAATCTTCATCAAGATTTCGATCATCATCACAATTAACAAATACGTTTAAAACAAAAGGGGCTGTCTCAAGAGTAATTCTTCAAAAACGAATCAGCGGAAATCTGTTTACCCCGTGGAATAGTATTTGTGTTTTTGAAAAAAATTGATTCTTAATTTATTCCACGGGGTGAATCTGTGTTATCCGCGTCCTATTTTCAATAACTAATTACTTTTGAAACAGCCCCCTCCGTTCGAAATATATTTTTCGTTTTAACTTCCCAATAACTTTCTGATATGATTTTCGTAAGTCAATATCGGCATCAAACCTTGATAGCTTGCAACAATCTTCCCTTGTTTATCAATAATGAAAGTGGTTGGAATCGCTTCTATGCCACCGTATAGTTCTGTTACGTTTTGATTTCCGTAAACGACGGGATAATTAATTCCGTAATCTTTTATAAAAGGAATAACTTGATTCTTTGTCTGGGTGTCAACCGAAACGCCGACAATTTCCAAGCCCTTGCTGCCGTATTTTTTCTTCAGCTCGATTAAATCGGGAATACCTTTGCGGCATGGCGGGCACCATGTTGCCCAAAAATCTATAATTACAACTTTTCCTTTTAAACTGGAGAGCTTTAAAATTTTTCCGTCGGCTGTCGGAAGACTAAAATCCGGCGCTTGCGCAGAAGTTCTTTGTGCAGCCGGAACATAATTCGGTGGATAAGGACCCTGCTCGGATTCGTTACCCATGTTGTTTATAACAAACAGCAATACAATCACGCCGATGAAGAATCCCGTGTAAATCCAGCTCCTCTGTTTTTTTGACAATCCGCCGGCTTTAATTTTATTGTTTGGTTTTTTCTGTGCCATTGTTTCCTCTGGTTTATTACTTTGCCAAAATAGTAATTTAATTCGACTGAGAAAAATTATTTTGAATTGCCCTCTGCAAGTTTATTTAAGTCAACTACAAATTTTTCAATTTGAAGTTCATCAAAACCTTTTTCTTTTGCCGCGGCCTCCAACGTTCCCCAAATCGGTTCGCCGCATCGAAGGCATCTGATTCCGTTGTCCATCAAATAAGTTACCGATTCGGGAATTTGCTTCACCAAATCTTCTATTTCAATTTCCTTCGTTATCCGGTTCATCTTTTTTGATTTCTTTCTTTTTCCTAGAAAGTAAACTCCAAATTAAACCTATTACCGCTCCGTAAACAGTTGATATATATGGGTTGCCGGATATTGGGCACGATCCGGTTCTGCAGCCGACAAAATAATAATACGCATAGCCCAAAACTGCGCCGATAATTACCGGAAGAATTTTTTTCAATGCTTCTATTCTGTTTATCGGACAGTTCATTGAACAACCTGTGCTAATGCTTCTTTTACTTTATCGAAAACCATTTGTTCCGGCGCCGCTCCTTCAATAAAAGTATTTTCGTTGATTACAGTTCTTGGAACGCCGCGCACGTTATATTTATTAGAGAGATGCGGAAACTCGGTTGCTTCGATCATATCGCTTTTCACGCGATCATTTAAGTATGCAAACTTGTGAGCTGTGATAACCGCCTGCGGACAGTATGGACATGTCGGCGTTACAAAAACTTGCATGTGAACATCTGAATCCAAATTCTTTATTTCATTTTCCGTTTGCGGATCGAATCCCGTTATTCCGGTTCCAAGCAATTTTATGTCTTCAAGCAGCGATGCAAACTCGTAACCGCTCGGAATGCCGTAGAATTTTATGCCGTAATCTTTTCCGTTTTCATCAACAATAACGGTCGCCGGAATTTTATCAACCCCGTACTTTTCTGCATCCGCTTTATCATTAATAAAGTTTTTCACCTCCAGGGAAATTTTATCCGATACTTCTGAAAGCTCGGTTAATATTTGTTTTGTCTCGCGGCAGTACTGGCATTCAAGTTCTTGTGTAAACATGACCAATTTAACGTTCTTGGTTAAAACCGAAAGCTGTTTGGACATTTCGGCTTTAATCTGATCATCAAGGTACATTTTAACTCCAATCTAATTTTACTGCCAATAGGATGAATTTAATTCGGAAAGGATTCGCTTCTTTTAACAAGAGTAGAATCGTATTAAGGAATGTTTACTTCTTTCCCGTTCCCCATTCAAGCACTTCAACTTTTACCATTGTAATGCCGACTTGCCCATATCCAGCTCTTGAGCACAGCCAAGAGAAAGATCGATTATTCTATCGGGTCTGAAGGGCATCCGGTCGTTCACGCGAATGATAACACTTTTATCATTCGACAAATTTGTGACCCGGATTATTGTTCCCATTTGATATGCCGGGTGTGCGGCGCTTAAACCGAACATGTCGTAAACTTCCCCGCTGTATGTAATTTTGTTATTGAACTGGTCTGCATAATATGAAGCGGTGCCGACTTCTGTTTCCAAAACTTTGGCATTTTCATAACGCTCTAAATCTTCTTTTTGAGTTTCGGATTCACGGCGGTAACGTTCGTCGCGTGAAGTAAAGCGGGGAACAGAAGTGCAGTAGGATAAAACGAATGTCAAAAATAATAGCGCTATTATGTTGAAGGTGTTGCTCACAAAAGCTTCCTAAACATTAACTGCTTTAAAATAAGAAAAGGGAGCGAAAAACCGCTCCCCTTTGCCCTCACCGTACAGAGATATACCAGCCGTGATAACCCTGCACGAAACTTTTAACTGTTTAATAATAAAAAGATAAGTCAAAAAATGATTTGTTCTGAATCACTTATGGGTAGTTCCAAAAACTTCAATTGTTAAGACAAAAACTAAATTAAACTCATTTTAACAAATCGTTTTGAGGCTTCAAATAAATTTTTTACTTTCGTGCGGCAAATTTTGAATTCTTTCCCCTCAGTCCGCGTTATTAACTTATTAGGAGCCCATTAATTTTGAGTAAGAAAGTGCTTACCAAGAAAACCGCAAAGTTAATTCTGAAAGATGGAAATATTTTTGAAGGTAAGCTATTCGGCACACATAAATCGGTTGCCGGTGAAGTCGTATTCAATACCGGCATGGTAGGTTATCCCGAAACACTTACCGATCCGTCATACAAAGGTCAGATTCTTGTTTTAACATATCCGTTAATCGGCAATTACGGCGTACCTTCGATGAACGACAACGAAGATGTGCCGGAATTTTTTGAGTCCGAGAAAATTCAAATACAAGCGCTAATTGTTTCCGAAGAGTCGGTTTCCTACAGTCACTGGAATGCAGTTGAAAGTTTGGACGCATGGCTGAAAAAGTTTTCCGTTCCAGGACTATACGGGATCGATACGCGGCGGCTGACAAAAATTTTGCGCGAGCACGGAACAATGTTGGGTAAGATTGAAGTCGGGAACGAAAAAGTTGAGTACTACAATCCCGACATTGATAATTTAATTTCGAAAGTTACTGTACCTCATGTTGAAAAATACGGAACCGGAAAAAAGCGAATCTTACTTATCGACTGCGGCTGCAAGAAAAGCATTATCTCAAATTTTCTGGAAAGAAATGTTACCGTTCTCCGCGTTCCGTACGACTATAATATTGACAACGAAGATTTTGACGGCGCTGTAATTTCAAACGGTCCCGGTAATCCGGCTGTGTACAAACAACTCGTGGTATCGGCAAAGAAGCTGATTCAAAAACAAGTTCCGACGCTTGGGATTTGCATGGGACATCAAATACTTTCACTTGCTGCTGGAGCCAAAACATACAAACTTAAATACGGCCACCGCAGTCAGAACCAGCCGGTAAAGCAAGTTGATTCCAACAAATGTTACGTAACTTCTCAGAACCATAGTTTTGCCGTTGATACCAAAACGTTACCGCGAGGATGGCAGCCGTGGTTCGAAAATTTAAATGATTATTCCAACGAAGGTGTGCGGCACGAAAAGCTGCCGTTCCGAAGCGTGCAGTTTCACCCCGAAGCCGCTCCGGGTCCGGTTGATACGTCATTTATCTTCGATGAATTCTTAAAGGATGTTAAGTGAAACAAAAAATTAAAAAAGTTTTAATCATAGGAAGTTCCGCGCTCAAAATCGGCGAAGCCGGCGAATTCGATTACTCTGGTTCGCAAGCAATTAAAGCTTTGAAAGAAGAAGGCATCCGAACCATACTTATCAATCCCAACATTGCAACAATTCAAACATCGGATTACCTGGCGGACAAAGTTTATCTGCTTCCGATCAACACGCACTACGTTGAAAAAGTTATCGCAAAGGAAAAACCGGACGGAATAATTTTAGGATTCGGCGGACAGACCGCGCTTAACTGCGGACTTGCACTGCACCGCGAAGGAATTTTGAAGAAGTACAAAGTTCAAGTTTTAGGAACGCAGATTGATGCAATTGAAAACACTGAAGACCGGCAATTGTTCTGCAACAAACTTGCCGAGATAGACATAAAATTTCCGCAGAGCAATGCCGTTACATCGATAAGTGAAGCCGTAGAGTTCGCAGAAAAAATCGGATTCCCGGTTATCATAAGAATCGCTTATGCGCTCGGCGGTTTAGGCTCAGGAATTTGCAGAAATAAAAATGAAGTAAAAAAGCTTGCAGCGAAAGCGCTTTCATATTCGTCGCAAATTTTAGTTGAAGAATATCTCGAAGGCTGGAAAGAAATTGAATACGAAGTTGTGCGCGACCGGTTCGATAACTGCATTACCGTGTGCAACATGGAAAATATTGATCCGATGGGAATTCATACCGGCGAAAGCATTGTTGTTGCGCCGAGCCAGACTTTAACAAATTCCGAATACCACATGCTGCGCAATGTTGCGATCAAAACTATCCGTCATCTTGGAATCGTCGGCGAATGCAACATCCAATATGCACTCGATCCGAACTCGCAAGATTACCGCGTAATAGAAGTGAACGCGCGTCTTTCAAGAAGCTCCGCTTTGGCTTCCAAGGCAACGGGTTATCCGCTAGCATTTGTCGCGGCAAAATTAGCACTCGGTTACGGATTGCATGAATTGCCGAACTCGATCACTAAAACAACGAAAGCATTTTTCGAACCGGCGCTCGATTACATTGTGGTTAAAGTTCCGCGATGGGATTTGAAAAAATTCCGTCTCGTCAAACGCAAGCTCGGCTCTTCAATGAAATCCGTCGGCGAAGTCATGGCAATCGGAAGAAAGTTTGAAGAGACAATTCAAAAAGCCATGCGGATGCTCGATATCGGCGTTGAAGGATTAACCGCAAGCCGTACAAAAGTTGAATTTGAAGAACTTGAAGAAGCTTTGCGCAACCCAACCGAAGAAAGAATGTTTGCGGTTGTTCAGGCGCTCAAACAAGGTTTCTCCGTCGATTGGATTCATTCGCTTACGCACATCAATAAATGGTTTCTCTACAAAATCCAGAATGTTGTTGAGATCGAAAACAGAATTGCATCGAACAAAAGACTTTCTAAAGAACTTTTGCTTGAAGCAAAGCAGCACGGTTTTTCCGATAGACAAATTGCAAACGTCATCGGCAAGGACGCGCACGATGTTTATATGCTTCGGCAGAAATATGATATTCATCCTTTCATTCAGCACATAGATACACTAGCCGCCGAGTATCCGGCAAAAACAAATTACTTATACTTGACTTATAACTGCGCTGCTCACGATTTCGAATTCAAGCTGAAGAACAGCATAATTATTCTCGGTTCTGGTCCTTACCGGATTGGGAGTTCGGTGGAATTCGACTGGTGCTGCGTTAACACCGGTAAAACATTGCGTGAGACCGGTTACAAAACGGTGATGATCAACTGCAACCCCGAAACGGTCAGCACCGATTATGATGAATCCGATGCGCTCTTTTTTGAAGAACTTACGACTGAAACTATATGGGAAATTTATAACGCGGTTGGTGCAAAAGGCGTTGTTGTTTCGATGGGCGGACAGACGCCGAATAATCTTGCACTTAAACTTCATCACATCGGAATAAAAATTTTGGGTACGTCGCCCGATTCAATCGACATGGCTGAAAACAGAAGTAAGTTTTCCGCGATGCTGGATCAGCTTGAAATCGGTCAGCCTGAGTGGAGTAAACTTTCAACAATTCAAGACGCTCTGCAGTTTGCTAACAAAGTCGGCTACCCTGTGCTTGTTAGACCATCTTATGTTTTAAGCGGCGCGGCAATGGCAATAGCAACAGATGATTTTGAGCTTACCGGTTTTCTTCAGAAAGCGGTTGACGTTTCACCAGAACACCCGGTTGTGATTTCCAAATTTTTAGTTAACGCAAAAGAACTTGAGTTCGATGCTGTTGCTCAAAACGGCGAGATCGTCTGTTCTGCAATTTCCGAACATGTTGAAAATGCGGGCGTGCATTCCGGCGATGCAACTCTTGTCCTACCGGCTCAGAGAACATACTTGGAGACGATGCGACAGATAAAACAATTTTCCGCTGACATTGCAAAATCGCTGAACATTAACGGACCGTTCAACATTCAATTTCTGGCGAAGGACAACAAGGTAAAAGTGATCGAGTGCAACTTGCGGGCATCCAGAAGTTTTCCGTTCGTCTCTAAAACTCTCAAGAAAAATTTTATTGAGATTGCAGCTAAAGTTATTATGGGACAGAAAGTTGAAACGTCGGACGATCTTACATTCAATTATGATTTTGTAGGTGTTAAAGCGCCGGAGTTTTCGTTCACGCGTTTGGAAGGAGCCGATCCGACAACCGGTGTTGAAATGGCATCCACGGGCGAGGTTGCTTGCCTTGGTCAAGATTTCGACGAAGCATTTTTGAAAGCGCTCGCTTCCGTCGGTTACCGCTTCCCGATTAAATCAATTCTTATTTCTTCAGGAACAATTGAATCAAAATCGGAATTGCTTGAACCCACAAAAAGTTTGACTAAACTCGGTATAAAATTTTACGCGACGCCGGGCACGGCTAAATTCATGGAGGCAAACTCTATTCCGGTTGAAACGCTCGAATGGCCGCTGAATGGAAAATCTCCGAATGCCGCAGATTACATTAAGTCCGGTAAGATCGATCTCGTTATCAACATTCCTAAAAACTTTCAAGAAGAAGAACTCAATAACGATTATGTAATCCGCCGGACAGCCGTCGATTACAAAATTCCCCTCATTACAAACCGGCAGCTTGCTATGCGTTTGGCGGAAGCTTTAACAAATAGAGATCCGCTAGATCTCGACGTGAAAAGCTGGGACGAATATTAGCAGCCGCATAGCATAATTTCATCTTTCCATAAAAGAAGAATATTGCTATCTTGCTGAAGAAATAAAATTCTTCTCTAATATGGGGGTCAAAATGACCGATAAACCTAGTCTTCTTATTGTAGAAGATGATCTCGAAAACCAAAGATATCTCGGAATACTCTTGAGAAATTCTTATCAAGTTGAAGTTTGCGATTGCGCCAGTTCTTTCTACATACAAATGGCAAACAAAAAATTCGATCTTATTCTGATGGACATCTCGTTAGTCGGGCCGAAAGACGGTCTGCAGTTAACCCGCGAACTTAAAACAAATCCAACATTCAAAACAATTCCCGTCGTTGCACTTTCCGCACACGCATTTCAAAAAGACAAAGACAATGCATATAAAGCCGGAATAGATCTATACTTAACGAAACCTATTCAAAAAAATCATCTGCTCGAAGCCCTGGAGAAAATTTTGCGGCAGAAGTTCGAAAGCAGCTGATAAATACTTCCAAAGTTGAATAGGAATTAATTGCGGCATGTAACTATTTGCAAATTGTTTTCGTCTAAAATACATGCAACTTGGAGGATCTGATGTTTAGAAAGACCTTGCTGTTCTTAGCGTCGTTCATGCTGCTCGCAAATTACACATTGCTTGCTCAAGATGAAGATGATTCAACCGGCGGAAGATGGTACTCGTGGGGCGAACATGAGTGGTTCGATTGGCATTTTCACGGCAAACCTTTTGTAGAGGTGAACTACGGTTTTGGAACACCGAAACACCAAAATATTACGAGTAAATTTGCCAATGTCGGTTTGGCTGAAATCAAACTCGGGCACGTTTCGATGGACACTTATTACGAAGACGGCATCATAGAGTTCGAAGAGAAATATGTGTTTGCATCAAAAATCAGCACGGATCTAAAATCGAGCAACGTCAGTATTGATGAAATGAAATCCGTACTGGATCGTTTCGGATTTGCAAGCAGAAGCGGGTTTGGATACAAGGTTGGTCAGTTTGAAATTTTGCCGTATCACGCAACGGGATTTGCATGGTCAAGACTTGTAATGAAAACTTCTCCTGCGCAGTTTTATCACGTAGCAGTCCCACCGATCACTTACGATCAAGCCGTCACGGATACAGATATTTTAAATCTTTTCCACGAAGCATTTAGATTCGGAACAGTTTGGGAAGGCGGAGTTCGATGCGATGTATCAAATTTCTTTTCTTTGAACGCAGGCTACGAAGCAGCTATAATTTTTCCGCGTCATTTATTCGGCTACCACCTCTTGAGTTTTGCAATTGAAGAAGGCGGACTCGGTTTACTTGACCATTTTATTGATGAGGTTGGAGATTCTTCTCCTTCGGCTGCGCCAATTGTAAATTTTGTATTGAAAAACGGATTTTCGTACCTGTTCTATTCGTTAAAGAAAGACAAAATGAACTGGCCTTTTGATACTGCTGCACCATTGACTTACGAAACATTTAAGCTTGGGGTTACTTTTACGTTTTAGAAAAATCTTTTGTGATCCCCTTCTCTAATTTTTTTGCTGAGAAGGGGAACACTAAAACGAAAAGATGTGAGCTTGAAATGGCTTCAGTTCGATGTACAAACCGTGATGGTAAACTTCCTCGGCAGAACGCGTATAACTCTGATCATTCAATAAATCGGTAATTACAAATTCTTCGCTGTAGCCGCGCACGTCAAGCTTCAATCGGCATGTTGAAACCGCATCGGAATAATTTACGACAACAATCCTTTTTCCTTCTTTGAAAGTCCACATCCAAGCCAACAGATTCACAAAAGATTTGTTGTTATTGTATGAAGATTCCGGGTTGAGCAAAGTCCACTTGCCCCGCTTAAAAATTTCATTCGAAGTAATGGAAAGCAGTTTGTCGTAAAAGTTCTTCATCCCGTTTAAAGGAGGATCATCCGGTTCGCGACCAAGCTGAACCGGAAGTTTGATTCTCTTGCCCTCAAACTGTCCGTCATGATAAAAATGCATTCCTTGAACCGTGCTGATTATTACCGCTGCAGCTTTTGATTTATCTTTTCCTAAAACTGCAACTGCTCTCTCTTCATCATGATTTTCAATGAAGCGTACAGATTTTTTTTGATATCCCGTTTCCGCCAGCAGATGGTCATGAATTTCTTTTGCATTTCCAAGTTTCAACCTATCCATAAGGCTCTTGTCGTAAGTATAATCAAACCCAAGCTGCTGAAGTTTCCATTCGAGATCCCAATACGCTTCTGCAATGAAAACAAAATCATTACGTTCTTTTTTAACGGCGGCAATCGTATCTTGCCAGAATTCCGTTTTAGGAAATTCAAATCCGTTGCCCAACAAAATGCCGCCCCACGTATTGTTGAAAACATTGTTCAAGGCAAGCATTGCCATATCGCAGCGGACACCATCGCAGACTTTTGTTAGTTCCAGCAAGGTTTTAGTTAGAAAACTACGGGCATCATTGCTGAAAAAATTCACTTGAGCCGTGTCTTGCCAAGCCGGAAAGAACGGATCACGTCCGTGTGCAAAATATTTGTTAACATTTTTATTCGGCTGATAAAATGTGTACGGATCTTTTTTAAACGTATCAATATCCACCTCAAGAAAAATGTCGGGATTGGATTCTATCAAAGAACTATCCGCGCTAAAATGATTTGGCACAAGATCAAGAATAAGTTTAATGCCTTTTTTATTCAGCTGTGATTTGAGTTCTAGCAAACTTTTGAGCGTGCCGATATTTGGATTCGGCTCATATTTATCAACGGCGTACGGCGAGCCGATTATGTCTTCCCGTTTCCATCCCTTCAGCGCGCGGTCATAAGATTTTACTAATCCCTCTTCAAAACAATATTTATCAATTACCGAGTCGCAAGTTTTCCAGATTCCCATCAGCCAAACGTAGTCGAAACCTTTCTTAACAAAATCATCCCAATAATTATTCGGAATGCTTTCAAGTGTGATCGTTTTTTTTGAATTAGCGAACCGCTTAAGCCATAGGCGGGTATTGATTTCATAAATGCTATGATTAAAACTCATATTACTCCGAGCCGGTATTGGTTTTTACAGACAGCGCTTTCTTTTTTTCAAGAAGTTCTTTATTGCGCGTCATCATTTCCATGTGAAGACGTTCATCTTTCGATTGTTCCATCATCCGGTTGTTCTCTTTAATCTCTCTATCGATTTCGAACAGCTGAAAAGTTTTCACTGTCTCAACAGCATGTTCAAACGAATCCTTTTCTATTTTGCCGTTGTATGACAGCTCGTCCCACTTTTTACTGATCGTCTCGTCGGCTAATGTCAGATCAAGAATAAAAGAACGCGTTTCCTCGTCATCAATTTTATCGATCAAATATGCCGGAGAAACTTTTTCTTCCTTCAATCCTTCTTCCACTATCTCCGCAAGTTTTCTGTATTTATGATTATAAAAATTCTCGGCGTTTATTTTTTCCAAAATATACTTTACAATTTCTTCCTCGCCGCAGTATAACAAGCGCAGCAATTCTTTTTCGTAAGGGCTTTCTGCAGCCGATTTAACCGCAAGCGTAAGTTCATTTGAAACCGATTGCGGCACCCGCTGATCGGGACGGAAGCTGCCGGAGCCTTGTTTCTGCTGCTGCAAAACCGTGTTCAGTTCCGATTCAATCAATTTTTCGCGAAGACTAAATTTTTTTGCGATCGTCTTCATTAATAAATTGCGCTTAAGCTCATCATTTACCAATGCCAGCGTTTTAACAAGCTCGCGTATTGCTTTCGTCATTTCAGCGGGATCTTCAAACAAACCTTGTTCTTCAAATTGTGCCGTTTGGTATTCCAAAAAGTTTTTTGCCGAAGAAACCAATTCGTCAAACTCGTCTTTTCCGTGTTTGATAATGTACGAATCGGGATCTTCACCTTTCGGAAGCGTGATGACTTTAACTTCAAAGTCCTGCTTGAGTAAAATTTCTATACTTCTAAGAGAAGCTTTCTGCCCGGCGGGATCGGCATCGAAAAGAATTATAATATTTTTTGTGAAGCGTGAAAGCAGCTGCACTTGTTCATCAGTTAACGATGTGCCGGAAGATGCCACAACGTTTTTCACGCCGGCTTGGTAGAGTGAAATCAAATCCAAGTAACCTTCAACCAAAATTGCGCGGTCAATTTTTCTGATCTCGTCTTTCGAATGATACAACCCGTAGAGCGATCTGCGTTTCGAATAAACGGGCGATTCCGGCGAGTTGAGATATTTTGCTGTGTTCTCTTGGTTGGTTAGAATTCTTCCGCCGAATGCAATCACTCTTCCGTTGGGAGAGAAAATCGGAAAAATTATTCTTCCCCTGTACTTATCATAATACTCGCCCTTGTCGTTCAGATCAATTAAACCGAGTAGTTTGGTTTTCGCGAGATCGATTTTGTTTTCTTTTGCATGAACTAGAAAATTATTCCAGCCATAAGGCGCGTACCCGATGCCAAAAGTTTTTTGAGTCTGCGGTTTGATGTACCGGTTTTTTAAATACTCTCGCGCTTCCTCTCCGGATGCGCTTTTCAAAAGATTGTCTGAAAAAAAGCGTGCGGCTAAAACATTAATTTCATAAAGTTCTTCAAGTTCACTTTGCTGCTGATCGACGGGGTTACTGTCGTAATCGATTTTAATGCCGAGATGTTCGGCAATTTCTTCAACGGCTTCAACGAATGAAATATTTTTGAACTCCATCAAGAACTTGAATGCATTTCCGCCCGCTCCGCAACCGAAGCAATGATAAATTTGTTTGTCTTCGCTTACTGTGAACGATGGCGTCTTCTCTTGATGAAACGGGCATAACCCGACAAAATTCTTTCCGCGTTTCCGCAAATGAACGTGACCGGAAATGATATCAACAATATCCGCGGCGTTTCTAATTTCTTCTATTTTTTGTTCGGGTATTCTCATAAACGACGAGTTTTGCCTTCGGGGAAAACTTTCACAACTGAAATTAGAGATTTTATACATCAATCAAAACTTTGATCTTTGCAGAACATCCGGTTCGGATTGCCGGACAGAGATTATATTCGTATTTTCATTACCAGAATTACGATAAGTGAAAAATACTTGATCAGAAAAAGCGTTCTATTGATCCTTCCGTCTCAAAACTTCAACGAAGAAGAATATCTTATAGTTTTGAATGCACTCGAAACGGCGGGCATAAAAGTTTTTATTGCTTCAGACGCCAACTCTCTCTGTACCGGTTCAAACGGATTAAAAGTTAAGAATGACATTCAGTTTTATAATATTCATGAAAGCAATTTCGGCGGAGTAATTTTTATCGGCGGAAGCGGAACGCGAAATTACTGGAATAACAGCATGCTTCAATCGACAGCGCAAAAATTTTCTAAAAGCAAAAAACCTATTGGTGCAATATGCAGCGCCCCGGTACTCTTAGCCAAAGCGGGAATAATTTCCGAATGCGCTACTTGTTACCCGGATGATAAACTTGAATTGGAGCGGCAGGGCGTTCAGTACAAAAACGAACCGGTAGTTACTAAGAAAAATATCATTACCGCTCAAGACCCAAGCTCGGCACCGGAATTTGTAAAGTCTTTTCTTTATGAACTGGCAAAATCTAATTAGAACTTCTCAACTTTCCCTTTTGTTTTCATTAGTGTATGAATGAATCCACAAAAAAATATTGCAACAGCTTAACCAAATATTCCAGATATAAAACCAGAGAAGTTCATATCGGCGATGTTCCGGTGGGCGGAGACAATCCGATACGAATTCAATCCATGACAACCACCGACACAATGAATACTATTGCAACGGTAGAACAATCCATTCGAATGATTAACGCCGGATGTGAATACGTTAGAATAACCGCGCCAAGTATTAACGAAGCACAAAATCTTCAAAACATAAAAAACGAATTGAGGAAACGCGGCTACAACACACCGTTGATTGCGGACATTCATTTCACACCCAATGCCGCCGAAGTTGCTGCACGAATCGTTGAAAAAGTTCGCGTGAATCCGGGCAATTACGTTGACAAGAAAAAATTTCAGACGCTTGAATACACCGACACAGAATACAACGCCGAGATTGATCGAATCCGGGAAAGATTTTCTCCGCTCGTAAAAGTTTGCAAAGAGTACGGAACAGCGATGCGCATCGGAACAAACCACGGTTCATTGTCGGATCGAATTATGAGCCGTTACGGCGACACACCCTACGGCATGGTTGAATCTGCATTGGAGTTTGTCCGCATCTGCGAAGAGATGAACTATCATGAAATTGTTCTTTCGATGAAAGCAAGTAACCCGCAAGTGATGATTCAAGCTTACCGGCTTTTGATCAGCAAGATGGAAGAGGAGGGAATGAATTACCCGCTTCATCTTGGGGTAACAGAAGCGGGCGATGGTGAAGACGGAAGAATAAAATCCGCGGTTGGAATCGGAACATTGCTCGAAGACGGGATCGGTGATACAATTCGCGTTTCACTAACCGAGGAGCCGGAGTTTGAAGCGCCGGTAGCAATTTCTTTGGCGAGCCGTTACAAAAATAGAACCGGTCACAAAGAAATTGTGCCGATAAACCAACCGCCGTATGATCCGTTCAACTATTCGCGAAGAGAAACATTTGAAGTTGCCGGCGTTGGCGGCATAACGGTTCCCAAAATTATTATCGACTTTAGTTGCAACGAAATAAAAGATCATTCCGTGCTTTCCCACATCGGTTATTTCTATGATGCTCAAACTGATAAGTGGAACATGAATGATCAGGCAGCAGACATTATTTATCTCGGGAAAAATGACTTGGCGTTTGCTGCGCCGAACAGTTTGAAAATAATTTATGATTATGAAAAGTGGCTGTCTTTAAAAAATAGAACAAGCGGTTTTCCGTTGTTTGATTCTGTCGAACAATTCAACGCTGCGGTCGAAAAATCATTCGTCGTGAATTTCATACAGATCAATCTTCGTGTTCTCTCTTCCAACGCATTCGATACAATCAAGAATATTTCAAGTTGCGTATTCGTATTAACAACTTCCAATGCTCACGGAATGGCGGAACAGCGTCGCGCTTTTTTCGAATTATTGAATCGCGGCATTCATAATCCCGTAATTGTGAAAAGAGTTTACGAAAATTTATCCGACGACGAACTGCGGCTTTATTCGTCAACCGATATCGGCGCGCTGTTGATAGACGGTTTTGGCGATGGTGTTTGGATCGACGGAACAAATCCTTCGAAAAGAAATTTTGAGAACGCTTTCATCAACCGCACCTCATTCGGCATTTTGCAAGCAACCAGAACACGAATATCAAAAACCGAATACATCGCATGTCCTTCCTGCGGCAGAACTCTGTTTAATCTTGTTGAAGTAACAAATAAAATCCGAAGCAGAACCGAACATTTGAAAGGCGTTAAGATCGCAATTATGGGCTGCATAGTTAACGGACCCGGCGAAATGGCGGATGCCGATTACGGTTATGTGGGTTCGGGACCCGGCAAAATAACACTGTATCGCGGCAAAGAAGTGGTCAGACGCAGCGTAAATTCGGCAAATGCAGTGGACGAACTCATCGAATTAATAAAGGAAGACGGAAACTGGCTTGAACCTTTGAAAATTTGATTTTGAAGGTAATTGAATATGAGCACCGATTATAATATATTTGGCATGCCGATATGAGAAAATTTTTAATTAATCGTACAAGAAAAAAGAAAATCGA
>JAMCSN010000326.1:288-8034 GCA_023381535.1 Bacteroidota bacterium | reverse complement strand
TATCAAGTGCGTCAACAACTCTATCGCTTTCCACTTCCAAAATAGTGTTGGTCAAATATTTCGTTTTCAATTCTTTCGAGCTGCCGCTTGCAATGATGTTGCCGGCATTGATCAAAGTTATCGTGTTGCAGAACTCGGCTTCATCGAGATAGTGGGTTGTTACAAAAACTGTTACTCCGTTTTGTGAAAGCTCGTTTATCAAATCCCAAAAGTTTCTTCTTGAGATCGGATCGACGCCTCCGGTAGGTTCGTCAAGAAAAACTATTTTCGGTTCGTGAATAACGGCAATGGCAAGAGCAAGCCGTTGCTTGATTCCGCCCGGTAATGATGCGGTTAATAATTTTTCTTTCCCTTCGAGGTAGGCAACCTTCAAGACCCACTTTTTTCTTTCTGCAAGTTTGTTGTTATAAAGTCCGTAAACGCCGCCGAAAAAGTTTATGTTCTCTTCTACCGTTAGATCATTGTAAAGAGAAAACTTTTGCGACATGTATCCAATCTGCGTTTTCACTTTATCGGGCTGGTTCATCACGCTGAATCCTCCGACCATTGCGCCGCCGGAGGTCGGTTCTAAAATTCCGCATAACATTTTAATCGCGGTGGATTTGCCTGCACCGTTTGCGCCCAGAAAGCCAAAGATTTCCCCTTGCTTAACGTTGAACGAAATTCCGTTAACGGCGGTAAAGCTGCCAAATTTTTTTGTCAGGTTATTTACTTGTATTGAATATTTATCGTTTGTTTGCATTGTGTTGAGAATTTAGGAGTTAGGAGATAGAAGTTAGAATGCTTTTGGAATATGCGTTCAAGAGTTTTCCAACCTCGTTTAAAAGTCCTTTTAAATTTTCCGTGTTCGCGTAACCTAAATCATTAGCTAAAATCATGTAATAATAACACTCCTCCAACGAGCCCTCTGCCATGTTAAAAAATCTTGCTTTGTCCATCTTTCCTCTTTTACGATAACCTTCTGCAATATTCGCTGGAATTGAAACCGCCGCTCTTCTTAATTGAGATGTTAACCCGAACAACTCTTCTTTGGGAAACATTTTTGTCGCGCTATATACCCCCAAAACAAATTCATGCGCTTTTTGCCAGACAATTAGTTCAGTAAATCTTTTAGACTTTTCCATTTCTTTTCCTCCCGTTTGTTAAGTAATCTTTCTGCTGTTTTCAATTCATTCTATCTACTATATTCTAACTTCTATCTCCTACTTTCCGTAAATCTTCCTTCCAACCGATTTATCCAAACGCACTCTCGCAATTTCATAATCGACAAGAGCATTGCTGTAACTTGTCTTCGCCTGAAGAAGCGCCGCTTCCGCATCAATTAAATCCGTGCTGGATGCAACTTGGGAGTTGTATTTTTCCTGCGTGATTCTATAGTTTTCTTCTGCTTGATCTACGCTTAACTTTGCAACATTCACTTTGTCGAATGATCTTTTGTAAGTCAGATAGTTTTGTTGAACTTCTATATCAACAGCATCTTTCAATTGTGATAGAACGGTTTCCGCTTGTATTTTGTTTTGTTCCGCAATTGAAGTTTGCGATGAAGTGTAGCCCCAATTCCAAACACTCCATGATAAAGTTACTCCCAAATCCCAGGTATCTTTAAATTCATTTACCGCCGGCAAAAATCTCTGATTCGGTTTGCTGTAGTAATAATCGCCGACAAGAAATATTGAAGGGAACCACGCCGATTGTGCCGCACGAAGACTTGCGATGCTGGCGTTAACGCGGTAGTCGAGAGACTTCAATTCGTTTCTATTATTCTTTGCTTCGTTGAGTAAATCTTCAATCTTAAGGTCAACAATATTCGCCGATAAATCTCCGGTCTCGATTGTAGTGGGGGAGTCCAGCGGCAAGCCGATTGTTTGATTAAAAAACATCCTTGCGATATCAAGCTGGTTATCCGCTTCTATTTTTTGAAGCTTAACTGAAGAGTGTTGAACCTCCAGTTTTAGAAAATCGTTTTTCGTTGCCAGTCCGTTCTGCATAAAATTCTTTGTGTCGTCAAGATGCTGCTTGATCTGATTCAAATTCTCATCTAGAAGTTTATCGTACTGCTGAGCTTTGTAGTAATTCCAAAATGCATTTTCAATTTTGAAAGCGGCTTCGTTCATATCTTTTAGATAATCCGAATTTGTCGCTTCATAATTTGATTCGGCTGCGTTTTTTACCGACCACAATCTGAATCCGGTAAACAGTGGCTGCTGAAGACTTAGTTTGACGGAATAATTATCCAAAATCACCGGTGAAATCTGAATTGGCTTCGGAGAGAAAGGCAAGGTTACTTCGAACGGGGGAATGTTGCTTAACCGCATGTAGCTTGCGGATAAACCAATTTGCGGCAGAAGCTGCGAATTAGCCGCCGTAACTTGTGCAGAAGCTCCAGCCAATTTCGATTGCGAAATCTTTAGGTCTTTGCTGTTCTTCATTCCAATTTCCAAACTTTGCGTCAAAGTAAGATTTTGAGTTTGCGCTGATATGCTTATTGCCATCAACAAAACAATTACAAATATTTTTTTCATTTTAATTTCTCTTCAATTTTTTTTGATTAAGAATTTGCCGACTCGCCGATTAAATGGATAAATACATTTTCAAGCGAAGTTGGAATTATTCTATGATCCACCATTTGAACACCGTTCTCAATGAGCCGTTTCTCGATTGCACCGAAATCCTCTTTATAATTATCAACCGCCACGTTCAGCCGGTCACCAAACATTTGAACTTCGTAACCGCTCTTTTCTTTAAGAAGTTTATAAGCCGAGATGATCGGCGAACAAACTATTTCAACAATTGATTTGTTGATGGAAGATTTTATTTTCTTCGGCGTGTCAAAACTTAGAACCTCGCCGTTGTTCAAGAGCGCAACACGGTTGCACCGCTCGGCTTCATCCAGGTACGGTGTTGACATGAAAATTGTAACTCCGTCTTTTTGCAAGCTGGAAAGAATCTTCCAAAAGTCACGGCGTGATACGGGATCAACGCCGGTTGTTGGTTCATCAAGAAAAATGATTTTCGGTTTATGAATTAAAGTGCATGCGAGCGCGAGTTTCTGCTTCATGCCGCCGGATAAATTATCGGCAAGTCTGTTCCGAAACGGCGTCAATCGCGTAAACTCCAGCAGCTCGTTTCTTCGCGCTTGATAATCTTTTACGCCGTGAAGATCGGCAAAGAACTCTATGTTTTCGTCTATTGTAAGATCTCCGTACAAACTAAACTTCTGCGAAAGGTACCCGATATGTTTTTGAATTTTGTTTTTATCTTTTACAAGATCGAGACCAAACAATTCCGCCGAACCATCCGAAGGCGCTAGCAAACCGCAGAGAAGTCTAATTGTTGTAGTTTTGCCCGCACCGTCAGGTCCAACCAATCCAAACATTTCTCCCGGCACAACGTCCAGCGAAATTCCTTTAAGAGCGGAAACTTCTCCGTAAATCTTTTTAATGTTATTTATTTTGATTGCGAATTCCATTCTTGCCGTCATTTCTATTTAAGGTTGATAACCGCATCAGCAGGAACGCCGTCTTTCAATCCGGAATCCGGATTTGGAATGTGTATCTTCACCGCGAAGACTAATTTTATCCGTTCGTCTTTGGTTTGAATATTCTTCGGAGTGAATTCGGCAGTTGGAGAAATGTAAATCACTTTTCCTGTGAAAGTTTTACCCGGGGACGAATCAACAGAAACGTTTGCCTCTTGACCAAGCTTAACTTTTCCCAATTCTGTTTCCGACACATAAATTACAAGATCAACATAACTCAGGTCGGATAACATTACTAACGACGAAAGCGGCGAAGCTGATTCTCCCGCTTCAATAAACTTTTTAACCACAATTCCGCTGATGGGTGCCGCAACATATGAGTCACTGATGTTTTTTCTAAGAAGATCTGCCGCGGCAACCTGCCGGTCGAGATTTGCTTGGGATTGTTTTATTTCTTCCGGTCGCGCTAGATTTTTAATCTTCTTATAGTTCTCGTTTGCGGAATTAAACTGCGCGCTGGCGACGTCGTATTTGGTACTGATGTCGTCCCACTGTTGTTTCGTAATCGAATTAGACTGAAAAAGTTTTTCGTTTCGTCCTTTCGTTGCCTGAGCCAATTCAAAATTGGCTTTGGCTTGATTCAGAGCTTCTTCGGCCTGCATTACGTCCTCGGTGCGTGCGCCCTGTTTGAGCAATGCCAATTGCGCCGTTGCTGCATCAACGGCAGCATCTGCCTGCCGCAGTTGAATTGCAAGCAGATCATGATCAATTATCATTAATGTATCTCCGGCATTAACCTTATTGCCTTCGTTAACAAATATTTTTTTTACCTGCCCGCTAACTTTTGCAGAAACGGTTACATTAGTTGCCTCAATAGTGCCCGAAGCTTCGATACTGTTTTTGTCGTTTCCGCTGCATGCATACAATAGTATGACGGCAGTTGTTAAGAATACCGCATTTAATTTTTTCATTGTATTATCTCGCTGATTGATTTCTTAAAAAGTTTCTCCCCTTTTTCCGTAAGGATGCCGCTCATCAGAATTTGAAATGTTATTTGTGTTGCTTGTTTTATTGAAAAATTATTGTTTAAAATAAAATCGGGGTTTACAATTGAGCGAATAGATGAAAGGAAGATTGTCATTATTATCGGCGTCGGATAATCGGCAATTAATCCCTCTCGTTTGCCCTGTTCAACCACTTTGGTGATATTTTTGTTTATCATTTCCGTCCTGAATTTTTCCACCTCGTTCCAAAGAGAAGGAAAATGCACTCGCAAATCATTAAAGGTTTTTTCGCTTATTCTGGAAAGATTTTGTGTCATCAGAAAGACGATCCCCGCAAATTTTTCTACCGCGTTTTTGTCGCTGTTCAAGATGGGCAGTACATCTTGTTGCCTTTTTTTCATAAACCGCCTCACGATCGCTTCGACCATATCGCTCTTAGAGGGGAAGAACTTATAAATGGTTTTCTTGCTTATTCTAAGTTCGGACGCAATCTCGTCCATCGGGGTTTTATAAAACCCATCCCTAAAAATCCTTTCTTCCGTTAAATTTAGAATTCGTTCTTTTTCTTCCATTGTCTGCTCGCGAAACTATTTTTGTTTTTTCGGTTTCCAATATAGCGCGCAGAAACTCTTTTGTCAAGAAAAGTTTCCGTGGTTTCCAAAAAAATTGATTTTGTTTTTTTGCGACGGTGATTTTCTAAACTGGAGAGTGGTTATGGCTTGATTCCAACAAATCTAACTACAGCTCCCTTTCCCTCATGAAATTTTCCTTCGTTAAGCTCAACAATTTCTTTTGACAACTTTACAAAGTCTAGCTCTATAAAATCATTGACAATTTCCTCTAGCGAATAAAGTAGTCCTTCCTCTTTCGGTCCGCCTGAATTATAATTCAACTGCTCTTTGTCGAATGATTCCAGAATAATTCTGCCGCCGTTTTTTAGCGCCTCAACAGCCATGTGGTACACTTTGTTTCTAATCGGTTCTTCTAGATGAAGAAAAATCAGAGCTACCGCATCATAATAATTCTGTCTGCATGAATAACCGACGAGATCGTTAACCGTATAATTAATTTTTACGCGCTTTTCTTCTGCCAGTTTATCGGCTTTTTTCTTTCCTTCATAACTCGCATCTACAGCATCAACCTCCCAACCAAGCGTTGCTGCATAAACTGAATTTCTTCCCTCGCCTTCACCTAGAAAAAGTATTTTGCCTGGCTGGAGTTGATTCAATTCGCCTTTAAGAAACTCATTCGGGCTTTTTCCGTAAACATATTCTGTTTCGGAATACCGTTTGTTCCAAAATTCGCTCATGATCTCAAAATTTGTTTTGTCTAAGATAAGAATTTGATGCTCATTTTTGCATTTGCTATTTTAAACACAGATAGTCTTGGGCAGCGAAGTGATACATACGGAAAAAATAATTATTGTCGGCGACCGCGTTCTAATTAGGCCAGAAGAAAACCTAAACAAAACTCACAGCGGACTTTATCTTCCTCCCGGCGTTCATGAAAAAGAAAAAGTTCAGGGCGGTTATGTAATTAAAGCGGGGCCCGGTTACCCGATCGGAATGCCGATTGATGATGATGAACCCTGGCATGAAAAGAAAACAACGAAGTATATTCCGCTTCAAGCCAAAGAGGGAGACTTTGCTCTCTTCCTCAGAAAAGATGCAATTGATGTTGAGATAGAAAAAGAAAAGTTTGTTATTGTTTCTCAACTTGCCATCCTGCTGCTTTACCGAGACGAGGATCTTCTCGCTTAAGCTATCCGTTTTCCATTCAATCACCGCACCTCAAAAAAAGATGGGATTATTAACTGATGTTACGCACTTTTATAATCTTAATCGTAATCTGGTTCTAAATCCGATTAAGATTATGATTAAGAGCAAGATTAAGAATTAGCTGCGTAAGGTGAGTTATCAAGAAATATCATTCTGTAGCAAGCAATACCTTTCTAATAAGAAACAACCAGATCCAACAAGTCAATAATTCTTGACTATTATAAGATTTATAATATCTTTAAGTCAATTATTGTAGACTTATAATGAAGTTACAACCTTTACCCCCAGAACCGAAGCCGCGGCTGGATTCCGAGATGGTTACTATTATCTCTGAAGCCGACAAACAATTAAACTATCTCGATGGAATTCTGTCGATCTTTCCAGAGACTCATTACCTCCCCGCAATCTTAACGGTTATAGAAGCGATCAACAGTAACAGCGTAGATAATGAAGAACTCTCTCCCAGAGATTTTTTTAATGAATCCCTAAACGAGAACTCGGAACGAGTAAACAAAATTTTAAACTACACAGCGGCACTTTCCGTTGGCAAAAGGTTGATCAAAAATGTTTCGAGCTCCTCGCACATTATAAAGTCGGTGCATAAAGAACTAAAGACGGGAACGGATCAGGGAGAGTACCGCAAGACACCGATTTGGGTCGGACAACAAAAAGATAATTTGGTTGATGCAAGATACATTCCACCGTCACATGATGAAGTCCCGACGTTAATGAATGATTTGGAGAATTATGTTGCGTCCGATATTTCGTACCCTGTTGTTGTTAACGCCGCATTAATCCACGCTCAGTTTGAAATGATCCATCCTTTTTCAGAACGAAACGGTTTTGTAGGAAGAATTTTGTTTGTGCTTCATTTGTTGTGGAAGAAAAAACTGAATCTGCCCGGACTCCAAATTTCATCGCAGCTTCTTAAGAACAAACTAGAATATTTTGATCATCTGGAAAATTTAGAGAGGACAAAAAATTGGGAAGCATGGATAAAATTTTTTGTTAGGACGGTCTCTTCCGCCACACAATCTACGCTCGAACTAATAAAAAAAATTGTGGCGATTGAAGAGCGCAACTATCAAAAAATCATCGACAAAGAATTTGCTTCTTCCTTTTCGTTACGGTTGTTTGATTTAATATTGCGGCAGCCCGTTTTAACCATCCCTTTTATTACAAAAGAACTTGGTTTCAACAAGCAGACGGCAAATATCTTAATCAAGAAATTGCTGGACGAAAGCATCTTGGAAGAAACAACAGGAAAACAACGCAACAGAATATTTGTATATAAAGATTATTTAAATATCTTGGAAGCTTAGCTCAACGCGGCTACAATAAAAAATCACAAAACGAAGAGGTTCGTGATGAAAATAGTTCAAGAATTCAAAACTTTTGCGATGAAAGGCAATGTAGTGGATATGGCGGTGGGTATCATAATCGGCGCGGCTTTTGGAAAAATTATCACCTCGCTTGTTAACGACGT
>JAMCSN010000326.1:0-278 GCA_023381535.1 Bacteroidota bacterium | reverse complement strand
CAAATCATCAATTACTTCTTCAGCAAATCTCTAATTTGAGTAAGAAGGACAACTTCTTCTTTCGAGGCAGTCGGCGGGGCGGGCGAAGCCTCTTCTTTTTTCTTTAGCGAGTTCAGAGCCTTGATCATCATAAATATAGCAAAGGCGACGATAGTAAAATCGATAACAGTGTTAATAAACATTCCGTATTTGATCACCACGCCACGGCCAAGGTCAATCGCCAATCCGCTGAAATCGATTCCTCCTACCAGCAGACCAATCGGAGGCATAATAACGTC
>JAMCSN010000307.1 GCA_023381535.1 Bacteroidota bacterium | reverse complement strand
TCTCACCAAGTCAACGTTTGCGCCGACGCTTTCGCAGAAGTTTGCAAGTTCGTTCATATAAGTAATTCTCATTGCGAGGTAGGAGTTTGCGGCATACTTTGTTACTTCAGCGCTTTCAGGATCCATCTCTAAAATCGGGTTGCCTTGACGGACAAACGGTTCATAGAGCGCACGCATCTTTTCAAAAACCTTTAGAGACTTAGCGCCAACAATAATACGATCTGGCTTCATGAAGTCTTCGACTGCAAATCCCTCCCGTAAAAATTCCGGGTTGGAAGCGATTTCAATATTTTTCAGTCCGTGGTTTTCAAATATTTTTGTTACGGATTGCAATGTGCCGACCGGAACTGTGCTTTTATTTATCACAACTTTAAATTCTTTATCGCCGGATTCTTTCAAAATCTTAGCAATACTTTCGGAAACGTTGAACACATATTTCAGATCAGCCGAACCATCTTCATCCTGCGGCGTTGGCAAACACAAAAAAATCATTTCGGATTCGAGCACGGCTTTCTTAAGATCGTTTGTAAACGTTAACCTCTTCTTTGCAACGTTACGCTCGAATAGAATCTCCAATCCCGGTTCGTAGATAGGAATTTCGCCTGCGATAAGTTTTTTCAATTTGCCGTCGTTGTTGTCAACGCAAATAACATTGTTTCCCATCTCCGCAAAACATGTTCCGCTGACAAGTCCAACATAACCGGTACCAATAACTGATAAGTTCATTTTACATTCCCCTAATTTGAGTAAACAAAATCGTTATCTATTTCTTTAAAAGGTTTAGCCAATAAATCTTTGGCGGATATTATTTGGTCTTTCACTTTCCAATCAATCTTAAGATCGGTGTCGTTTAATAAAATTGATCTTTCACTTTGCTTATCATAAAGCGCAGTACATTTGTAACTGAATATTGCTTCATCGGATAAAACCGAAAAACCGTGAGCAAATCCAACGGGAATCCATAATTGAAATTTGTTTTCTTCGCTAAGTTCAACCGAATAATATTTTCCGAAAGTCGGCGAGCCGAACCGAATATCCACAGCCACATCCAAAACTTTTCCGGTTATTACACTGCACAATTTTCCTTGGGCAGAAGCGCCGATTTGGTAATGTAAACCTCTGACTGTCCCCTTGACGGATTTTGAAATATTATCCTGAACAAAAAACGGATTCAGACCGCCTTCAATATATTTGTTTTGATTATAAGCTTCGAAGAAATAGCCGCGTTCATCCGGAAAAACATCTGGTTTAACGAGCAGCAATCCGTCAATAAATGTTTTTTCAAATTCCAAAACTCACCTCAATATTTTGGGTTCTGATGCCAGTTCCACGCCGTGCGGATTATATCATCAATTGTGTATTTCGGTTTCCAGTTCAAAATCTTCAGCGCCTTTGTGTTATCCGCAACAAGAATTGCCGGGTCGCCTTTACGCCTTTCGGAAATTTTGAATTCTATTTTCTTACCCGTGATACTTTCTGCCGTTTTAATTATTTCCATAACCGAATTTCCAGCACCGGTACCAAGATTAATTATTGTTGATTCATTTCCGTTCGCCAAATATTCAAGCGCTTTAATGTGTGCATCGCTCAAGTCGTTTACATGAATATAATCGCGGATGCAAGTGCCGTCTGGTGTATTGTAATCATTTCCAAAGACAGAAACTTTTTCGCGTTTTCCACATGCAGCTTCAAGTACAATCGGAATTAAGTGAGGTTCGGGATTATGACTCTCGCCGATCTCGCCCGAATCATCAGCGCCAGCAGCATTAAAGTATCGCAGCGAAACATATTTCATTCCGTACGCCGATTGGAAATCTTTCAGCATCATCTCGATCATCAACTTGGTATTTGCGTAAGGATTGATCGGGTTCGTCTGCGCTTCTTCTGAAATCGGAACTTTACCCGGATTACCGTACACCGAACATGTGGACGAGAAGACAAAATATTTTACTTTGTTTTCGGAAGCAGCGCGAATCAAATTATAACTGCCCACTACATTGTTCTGGTAATAAAGCTCCGGATGCTCAACCGATTCTCCCACATAAGCAAAAGCTGCAAAATGAACCACCGCTTCCGGAGAATGTTTACGAATCACTTCTGAAATTTTTTCAGCATCACGGATATCAACATTTTTAAATTGAACGCCGTCCGGTATTGATTCTTGATGCCCGCGGGAAAGGTTATCGGCAACAATCACTTCATCATTGCTTTTCGACGCCATTCTTACAAAGTGAGAACCAATATATCCGGCTCCGCCGGTAACTAAAATTCGCAAGTAGTTTCCGTTTTACTTTATGCCAAAATACAAAATATTTTTTTCTCGAAACTTAATTATTACTTGTGCGCAGTCTGAACGGATTACGAAACATTCAAATACTGGTTCCAAATCTTGTACAGTTCGTACGTAGCTTTAACATCCTCGCCGCAGTAAATAGCAATATCTTTGATCCTTCCGGCTTTGTAAAGTTCCTTTACTTCCATTCCCGTTATGCCTTTTGATTTCGGCGATTCGATTCCGAATGAGTGACAATAAAAATCCAGATTGAATTTTTTTGTGATCCCGTAAAACGTGAACAGTTCCAGCAAATCAAGATGAAAATTAGTATCGAACCGGTTTCGCATTAGGTTTTTTGACGGCTTGATTTTGTTGATCGCCGAACGCATCATGATAAAAGGAATATCGAAATTGCGCCCGTTGAAGGAAATAACTTTTTCGGCTTCGTCAGCATATTTCCAAAAGTATCTCAGCATTTCCTGTTCGGTCAACGGTTTGTACTTTGTAATTTTTTCTTCAGCTATCCATTCGTCGTTTGTTCCGCCTTCATAGAGCACCATAGATTTTTCTTTTTCGGTGTTCAGTAAACCGATGGCAACAATTTTCGCCGTGAATGGATAAAGACTCAAGTAACGTTTTTGCTCTTCAACTAATTCGTCTTTCCTTTGTTGGTCTTTTTCCTGTTCGGCGTGTCTTAGCAAGAATTCCTTCTGTGAATCTGCGAGAGAGTCAAGTTCAACACCAACAGTTTCGATGTCAAATACGAGGTTCATTTGCACCCCATTGTTTGTTTTGCTAAAAACATAATAAAATTCGGAATCAATATACAGTTAAAAAGAGGGAACGTTTTCAAATCGAGCATATTGACTAAAAAATTTATTTCATTATTTTAGCTTCGAACTAAAAGAGAGAAAGGATGAATACAAAAAACCGGGCGTTATTCATTGACCTATTGCGCGGTCTCGCAATGCTTGTGATGGTTGAAGTTCATGTTACTAATGAATTGCTGGAACCGTCCATCAAAAGCCAGTCTTGGTTTTTCATCGTGAATTTTATAAACGGTTTGGTAGCTCCATCATTTCTATTTGTATCCGGACTTGTTTTTGTTTTATCTCTTCAGAAAGGGACCGACGATCTAAGAAAATTCGGCAAAACATTTTGGAAAAAACTTTCGCGGATTGGATTAATTCTTCTCGCCGGCTACTCGCTTCACACACCTTACTTCTCAGTTCAAAAATTGATGAATCATTGGACACCGGATATAATCAAGCAACTTTTCATGGTGGATATACTTCAATGTATCGGAATAGGTTTGCTGGTTTTATTGTTTGCAAGAATAATTTTTACAAACGAAAAATCATTTTACATATTTATTACGGTTGTGTTGTTTTTCGTTGTTTTTTTAAGCTGGGTATTTTGGAAAATAGATTTCAACAACTTTCTACCAATTCCGTTGGCAAGTTATTTCAACACCATGAACGGCTCACTCTTTCCGGTATTCCCTTGGTTCAATTTTCTTTTTGCCGGCGCGCTCGTTTCCAAATTCTATATTGATGCACGAAACAAAAACGACGAAAAAAGCTTCATCCGAAAAATTACCATTGTCGGTATTGGCTTTTTAATCGTTGGCGATTTATTACTAAGAGTAGTTGTTCCCAAAAATTTAGAAATCATTCGACCTCATCCGGTATTTTTCTTCGAGCGATTGGGAGCCGTATTTGCCATACTAGGCGTGTGCTGGTATTATGTCCGTAACAAAGAGAATTATTCTTCTTTCATCCTGGATGCAAGTAGAGAATCATTGCTTGTCTATTGGCTGCATCTTCAAGTTATTTTTAGAAAATTTTTCGGCGGTAAGAGTCTGGTGGATATTTACGGCGGTCAGCTTAATATTTACTGGTGCATTTTGATTACGATCGCCATCTGCGTTCTGATGATTTATGCGGCAAAACTGTGGGGTTGGACAAAGGGTCATCATCCCAAAATTTCAAAAAAAATTGTGTATGGATTTATTACAGCAGGCGTTGCGATTTTTGTAATCAATGGAATATTTCTGTTAGACCTTTAAGATCTTTACTTCGCTTTCGATTGATTTAACTGCATCGTAAAATTCTTCTGGAATCGGCATTGGTTTTTTGCTGTGCCTGTCGATGTGGACCATTACTCCGCTGCCCTTCGCAATGATTCTTCCTGTCTTAATGTTTTCAACGATATGCCTCAGCCCGAAGCTGGTGTTTTTAATAAAATCGATTCGAGTGTAAACATTCAATTCGTCATGAAGAACCGATGGTTCTAAGTAGTCGCATTCATTATGCGCCATGATAACAAAAGAATTTCCGTCCAAAATTTCCGAAAGGCTCCGCTTAAATTTCAGATCATGAAGGTACTTGATTCTTGCATCTTCGAAGTACGTGAAGTAAACGGAATTGTTGCAGACACCAAGCATATCTACTTCGTGAAATTTTACTACTTCAACAATTTTATGTGAGAATTTCGATTTCTCCATTACGGTTCCGGATTTATTTCAAAATTTATCTTCAATAATAATCTTACCAAAAAACTACGCGACTACCTTCTCAATAATTTTTGCTGCATGATTGATTTCGTCAAACGAAACATCCATGTGGGTTACTGCTCTGATGATTCCGACCTTTCCTGTTCCCAGCATCAAACCGTGTTCAAGGCATTTTTTCAAAAAGTCTTCCACATTCATTTTGCCAACGGAGAACATTACAATATTTGTCTCAACACTCGCTAGATCAACTTGAATATTTTTTATTTCCGCAAGAGCATAAGCCAGTTTCTTTGCTTTTTCATGATCTTCTTTTAGTCTTCCGATGTTATTTTTTAAAGCGTACAAACCGGCTGCGGCGATGATTCCGACTTGTCTCATTCCTCCGCCCCAAGCTTTGCGTACGCGGTATGCGTCTTTAACAAAATCTTTTTTTCCGGCAATGATAGAACCAATCGGCGCACCCAATCCTTTGGAAAGACAGCACGAAACCGTGTCGAAGTGCGACGCATATTCCGAGGGCAAAATTCCGGTTTCAACAGAAGCGTTCCAAATTCTTGCACCGTCAAGATGGAAGTATAGATTGTGCTTCTTTGCAAGTCCGCTTAATGCTTTAATGTTTTCGATTGGATTGATTGTGCCGCCGGCACGGTTATGTGTATTCTCGACCTCAATTACTTTTGTGCGAGCCATGTAATATGCGCTTGAAGGTCTAATCAACGGTTCAACTTGTTCCGGTGTAAAGATTCCTTTAGTTCCTTCGATTAAACTCAATTGTATTCCGCTAAGTGCGGCGGGGGAACCGGATTCATACTGAAAAATGTGAGCGTCTTTTTCGCAAATAACTTCATCGCCGGGATTCGTTAAAACGTTCAACGAGATTTGGTTTCCCATTACACCGCTCGGTACAAACAGTGCCGCTTCTTTGCCGAGCAATTCTGCCGCAAAAGATTCAAGTTCATTCGCGGTTGGGTCTTCCTTGTAAACATCGTCGCCGACTTCGGCTTCATACATTGCCTTGCGCATTCCTTCAGATGGCTTTGTTACAGTGTCGCTTCTAAGATCAATAAATTTTTTCATGATTTTTTCTTTTTCCTAAATGGCAGTTTTTTGTAAATGAAAAATAAAACGGTTAAAACCGAAACAAAAGAAGCCAACAGTGGAAAGATGTAAGGATGTTGTGAATAGAAAGTAAGTCCATGTTGAATGCTTACGTCGCCGACAAGAAAATCCCGTGTGAATAATTTTGTTTCGGAAATTGTTCTTCCCAACGGATCAATTATGCAACTGATACCTCCGTTTGCCGCACGCACAACACTTTTCCGGTTTTCAACCGCTCTAAGTACGGAAATCTCTTTGTGCTGAAACGGTCCGCTTGAGTAACCGTACCAACTGTCGTTCGTTACAACTACAATTAAATCCGCGCCCTCCTCAACAAATCCGGCGACAAATTCCGGATAGATCGATTCGATGCAAACAACACCCGCAGCTTTGAGACGGAGACTATTCAGATCGTTAAAATCAAAAACCGTTTGCTGCGTTCCTACGTTCCAACTTGAAATGCCGACTTGCCATTTTATAAAATCTCCGAGGAACGGAAGTTCTTCAACAAACGGAACGTGCTCACCGAACGGGACAAGTTTTATCTTACCATATTTCTGCACATTAAAATTGTGCGGCGAGAAAAGAAGTATCGAGTTGTAGGACGTGTACAAATAACCGTTGGGAGTTTTCTTAGCATCTTTGGGAGCTTCGGCTTTGTTGAAATAAAAATTTATGTCAGGCATCCCTGTCATCAAAAAAATATTTTTTGAAGAAACAAAATTGCGAATCCGTGCTGCTTCAATATCATGATTGCCCGAAAGCAAATACACCGGCAAAGCTGATTCCGGCCAAATGATTAGTTTAGCGCCTTTATCAATTGCACGCTGCGATAAATCCAAATACAGATCCAATTGCTTATCTAGATTGCCATCTTGCCATTTATCCCACGGATCGAGATTCGGCTGAATCAATCCGACCTTAACTTTTGTATCCGAAACTTTGAAACTGTCTTCACGGATAATACCGTAAGTGAGAACCAAAATTATTATGACCAGCGATGTAATTCCAAAACTCCAATTTATTTTTTTCGTTGCAGCAATATCTTTCAGCGCGAGATAGAGCAGCAAGTTCACAAATAAAATTATCAGCGATAGTCCGTACACGCCGACAATATCTGCAATTTGTATCATGTGATTTAGGTACGGCAGCGAATTACCGAGCGTTAACCATGGGAAACGCAGATCGGTTAAGCTGTAAAGGAACTCAAACGACACCCAGTAAAAAGGGAAAAGATAGAGCGCAATCTTCTTGCCGAAACTTTTTCTTGAAAAATAATAGAGGGTCGAGACGATCAGATAAAACAACGGATTGAAAACCAGCAACGCTACACCGGAGATCATCAAAAATTTATCCGCTTCTTTGGTCCAACTTCCAATCCAATACAACGTAATAATGTTGAAAAAGAAAAGTGTGAAATAAGTAAACCGGTTAATTGAAGCGAGCGTTTCTTTTTTTTCCAGCACAAAAAAATAAGGGATGAAAGCGAAGAAAACCAAGAACGGTAACGGAATCGGCGGGTATGAAAGTCCCAGCATAATTCCACTTAATGCGCCGAGAACTAAATTTGTATTTCTTTCTTTTCTTTGTTCAGGCAGAAGCGGAATTTTATTTCGTTTCAAAAAGTTCATGCGGCTTTTCTTTTCTTCAGAAAATATCTAATCACAAATACAATGACGGCTAGACCCATCAACAAAAAAACAACTTCAGAATACTTGGAGAGACAGTAATCGATCAATTCCAAATTCTTGCCGAGTTGGATACCTAGAAAAATCAGAAGCGCATTCCAGAAAAAAGAACTTACCGCTGCATAAACAAATGTTCTTGCCGGTTTCAACTTATGAACGCCCGAGAAGAAACTGACAACCGCGCGCGTGCCGGGCAAGAAACGATTGATCAGAATTAAATTGTATCCGTGTTTGTGAAAGAAGCGGTCCGCTTTTTCCAAAGATGCTTGAGTGATAAATTTCATTTTTCCGGAACGCACCAATTTATCACCAAGAAACTCGCCGATAAAATACATTACTATAAATCCGATGGCGCTGCCGACACTGGTTAGAAGTAATATCGGGATAAATCCTATTGCAGATTTTGTGATCAACGTTGATCCAATCAGCACAACAAAATCGCTTGGCGACGGCGGGAAAATATTTTCGATGAAAGCAAAAAAGAAAATCACCACATAAATTAACGCGG
>JAMCSN010000025.1 GCA_023381535.1 Bacteroidota bacterium | reverse complement strand
TGAAAAATTTTTATTTCGTTTTTCAAAGGGGAACAGGAAAAAATTGTCGATCGATTGACCTACGAACGAAAACATTGTTTGGTTCTAATGCCCACAGGCGGCGGTAAATCAATCTGTTATCAGCTCCCCGCTCTACTGTTTGAAGGCGGAACAATAGTTATCAGTCCACTCATCGCTTTGATGCAAGATCAAGTTGATGCGCTGAAAAGAAAAAACATACCGGCGGAATTCATCAACTCAACCGTTGCGCCGGAACGAAGAAAAGAAAGATTAAAAAAGTTTGTAGATGGAAAAATAAAGCTTCTCTACGTAACACCGGAAAGATTCCGCAAACAAGAATTTATTGAAACGATTAAAACCGCAAACGTTTCGATGCTGGCTGTCGATGAAGCGCATTGCATTTCGGAATGGGGACATGATTTCCGCCCGGACTATTCACGCATCGCTGAGTTTAGAGAACTGCTGAACAACCCGCTGACAATCGCGCTCACCGCGACGGCAACACCGGCTGTTCAGAAAGATATTGTTTCAAAACTAGGACTTCAAAAAAACGAAATAAAAATTTTTCACGAAGGGATTCACCGTCCAAACTTGCGCTTGGAAACGGCGGACATTTACGATGAAAAAGAAACTCTGAACGCGATTTACAAAATCTTGGATAAGTATAACGGTCCTGGAATAATTTATTTTGCATTGATAAAAAAGCTGGAATACTACTCTCAAATACTTGGCGATAAAGGTTACCGGCACGGCATCTATCACGGAAAACTTGACCCGCAAAAACGAAAACAAACCCAAAGAGATTTTCTTTCCTGTAAAATAAATTTAATTCTCGCAACGAACGCATTCGGAATGGGAATTGATAAACCCGACATTCGTTTTGTTATTCACGCCGAAGTTCCGTCTTCAATTGAATCGTACTATCAAGAGATCGGCAGAGCAGGCAGAGATGGAAAAGATTCTCTCTGCATGCTGCTTTACAATCAGCAAGATCTTTATACACAAATGGAATTCATTAAATGGGCAAACCCCGACGCAAATTATTACTCGCGCATGTTTGATCTTCTGCGGAATAATTTGGAGCGCGCGAACGCGGAAGGCGTTGATTATTTACGCGAGCAGATGAGTTTCAAAGACAGAAATGATTTCCGCGTTGAAACCGTTTTAGCAATGCTGGACCGATACGGCGTAACAGAAGGCACTATCGAAACAAAAAATTTAAAAATAGTGAACGGGCTTCCGCATCAACTTCATAACGATCATTATCTAAAAGAGAAACTCACCAACGACAATAAGAAACTTCTCTCTGTAGTAAATTATTTTAAGTCCGTCACGTGCCTGCGCGTTTTTATTTCGGATTATTTCGGCTTTCCCGGTGAACCGGCTTGCGGCAACTGCGGCGCGTGTAGTTTAAATTCCAACTAACATTTCAACCACCGCAATTCTTTTTCTTATATTTGCCACAGCAATTTTCACACTATTAAAAGGAAAAACAAGATGCGTTTTAAGTTAATGATAATTTCGATTCTCACGATTTTTGTTTTGATGGCTTGTTCAAAGAAGGAAGAACAAAAACCGCAGACGGCAGCTAATCCAAATGTTCACCAAGTTGTTGTCGAAGAAGCTATTCAGGTAAGCGGCTACACTTACATTCGCGCCAAAGAAGGCGAAAAAGATTATTGGATGGCGGTAACAACTATGGATACCAAGCCCGGCGAAACATTGTATTATGGAAATGCAATGGAAATGAAAAATTTCGAGAGCAAAGAATTAAAACGAAAATTTGATTCAATATTTTTTGTTGAGAACATCAGCAAGATTCCGCCTGCAGATGCCGGCGCATCAATCAAGGCAACTCCTCAAAAACCAAACATCGAAAAACAGAACATCACCGTTGATAAAGCAGCCGGCAGCGTAACAATTTCTCAACTTTACAGCGGCATAAATTCTTATGTGAACCAAGTCGTTACGGTAAAAGGTAAAGTTGTGAAAGTCAACAACGGAATCATGAACAAGAACTGGGTTCACATTCAAGACGGAACAAGCAGCGGCGCAGATTACGATTTAACCGTTACGACGAACGAAACATTGAACGTCGGACAAGTAGTTACACTAAAAGGAACAGTTTCGGCGAACAAAGATTTCGGTTACGGTTATTCATACAAAGTACTTTTGGAAGACGCAAAGAAACTTTAGAATTTTCTTAATCTCTTTATTTGAAGGCTGTCGTGTGCATGACAGCCTTTTTTATTTGCGCAACGTCGGCAACAAATTTCAGAAATAAATCACGCTTTCATTCAAAAACAAATCTCGTTAAATTGTAATCGAAGCAAAAAAGTTTTGATTTTTACTTGTTGGATTCGGATATTCTTTAAGGGTAATTGAGTCGTCATATAATTTTCTTGAAAATTCCACCTTTCCGATAAGACGGAGGAAAAATGAGTGGTAAACTAGCAAGCATTATATTTCTTTCAGCTTGTATTGTTATAGCCGCATTAATTTTAACGCGAATAGTTACACCAAATGAAGGCGGAATTGCTTTCGCCATCGCTCTTGTGGCACTAGGAGTTTTATCGGACGGCTTCAAACGAAAACCAAAAAAGAAATAAGCAACCGGAAAAATATTGTCTATAAAATAACCGTCCGCAGTTCTGTTTTGCCACAAAAGATTTTTTCCGAAGATCAAATCGATCGAAAATCATTATCTATGATTAGCTGTTTTTGAAAAGCAAAATGAAGGGAACGCGATGAATAATTTTTGGGAAACCAAATACTGGGGAAACACAATACAGGACTACATTGTCGCCGCAGCCGTGATTATCCTTACTGTTATTGTCACTCAGGTGATTAAGAAAATTGTTCTGACTAGAATTCAAAAGGAAAAAAGAGACGGAAAGCGGCTTCAATTTATTGCCAAAAGTATCAACGGATTTTTGATACCCGCTCTTTACTTCGGCGCACTTTACGTTGCATTCGAGTTTCTAAGTTTCGGAAAAACTTTCAATAAAATAATTGAATTAGTTTATGAATTACTACTGACGATTTTCGTTATCAGATTTTCAGTAACCGCGTTGGATTATTTTCTCGGCAAATATTTCGAAGAAAAAAGAGGCGGAGAAGACGGCAAAAGACTTAAACCGCTTCTATCATTTTTGAATTTTGTAATATGGATTATCGGCTTACTTTTTCTTCTCGATAATCTCGGCTTTCAAATTTCAACAATCGTAGCCGGACTCGGCATTAGCGGTATCGCGGTTGCACTTGCCGCACAGGCAATTCTTGGCGATCTCTTCAGCTACTTTGTAATTTTCTTCGACCGCCCGGTTGAAATCGGCGACTTCATTACGTTTGATGGCAAAGCCGGAACGATTGAAAAAATAGGAATCAAATCAACGCGCGTGCGTTCGTTATCCGGCGAACAACTTATTGTGTCTAACTCTAAACTTACCAGTTCCGTTCTTCACAATTACAAACGAATGGAAACAAGAAGAATTGTTTTTAATCTCGGCGTTACGTATCAAACCAAATCAAAACAGTTGAAGACGATTCCAGGCGTAATCAAAAGCATAATTGAAAAACAAGAATTGGCAAAGTTTGACCGCGCCCATTTTCAAAGCTTCGGCAACTCAAGTCTCAATTACGAAGTCGTCTATTTTATTATGAGCGCAGATTACACAAAATACATGGACACGCAGGAAAAGATTAACGTTGAGATTTACGAGCAGTTTGAAAAACTCGGGATCAAATTTGCATACCCGACTCAAACCGTGTTCATCAATAAACAATAATGATTCTTCCTATGAGAAGAAAAATCATTCCATATAATCATTACTTAAAAGAAACCGCGAGAAAATTACGGAAGGATAGCACGTTAACTGAAATTATGCTATGGCATGAATTGAAAAGAAGGAAACTTCGCGGTTTCGATTTTGATAGACAGAGACCAATTGATAATTACATTGTCGATTTTTACTGTAAAGATTTACAGTTAGCAATTGAGATTGACGGCGAGAGTCATTACGGTAATGAAGATGCTGATGAAACGAGACAAAAGAAATTAGAAAGTCTCGGTGTTCGCTTCTTGCGGTTTGATGATTCTGAAGTTCGGTTTAAGCTTGATAAAGTTGTGAGCGACATTGAGAAATGGATTGATGAGAATAAGTAATATTTTTTTGTTTGGCATTGCTGCTTTCCCTACCCACCCCTTCCTCCCCTCCAAGGAGGGGAATTACTTGCTTTTTCTTTAAATTAATTGTCCCCTCTTGGGAGGGGACTACAGGGGTGGGTCAAACTCAAAGTTTAATTCCCAAATTTTCTTTATTCTTGCATCACTAAAAATTTTTCTGATTATTATAAAACAAAACCCCTTTTAGCAAGGGGTTTTGTCGTTTTAGCAAAAACTAATTTTATAGATTATCCACTGTACTTTCTATAACAGCTTGAATAGATGTGGATACTTTTGAAAGGAAATCAAATCCCGTTTGTCCTTCAAGATAATCAACACTAACGCGGAAGGTTTTCCAATCCGCAGTTCTGCTGATAAGAGCGTCGCTGTTAGGCATATCAACAGCAATTACACGTGTAGTTGTTGTTACACGACTCAAGTCGTTGGTTCCATCATCAAGTACAACTATTATTTTCCATGTATGGGATGGAACATTCACATGACCGGCATCGATTGTTCCTTGCGAACCATAACCGCCCGAATAGATATATAACTCTTTCCCTGCGGTAACAAGTGAGCGAAGGTAATTCTCCAAATTTGCCCAAGGACCTTGATTGTTGTTCGGTGCCTGCGGTATCATATTTGTCATTAGAAATGTTGCGGAGTTATCTGCAACGGTAAGTGTACGGTCTGCAGAAGGACACATATGTCCGCGGTCATATCCGCTGCCGCTGTAACTGGTTGCAAGAACTTGATACCAGCCTGCCGGCAGTGTGGTATCATTTCGGAAATCATTTTGCCTAGGTGTGGAACCAAGCCAAGAACTGTTTAGATGCCAAGCGGTCCAATTCGGTATTCCTTTAGTACGATTGTATGAAAGAACATACTGCGGTTTTTCCATCAAATAATTTGTCGGAAATGTTGTATCATGAACTGCCACGCTAGGATTTCCCATTATAAGATGAACGCTCGTGGAAGTAGTTGTATCTACAACTCCATTAACAACATTTGCGGTTAATGTATAGTTTAAAGTTGTGCTGCTGCCAGATGTTGATGAGACCAATATGTAGTAAGAGCCAGCTACAGTTGTATTATATGTAATACTTTCGGTTGAACTGCCAGTATTTGTTGAACTTGCTAATGTTGTTCCGGAAGAATTTTGCAGATACAAATTGTAATCAACGCCTGAAGGCACTGTCAATCCCGACGAAATTATTTGACCCGAAGTTGCAGAAACAGAAAAGTAGTCAACATCGGATGTTGTGCTTATATAACCTGTATTTGTAGCCGGCACCGTTGGAATTGAATTAGCCGTTGCTATCGTATTGTTTGGTTCTATTTCGGTTACACTGCCGCCTGTTCCGGCATAATCTTCCACAGAGAAATCGTCAAAGTTTACACGGCTGGTTGTGCCGTCGGTTTTACGAATCTCAAATCGAATTGTACCGGATACATTTACAGCAAAAGTTGCCGTTTGTAAAGTCGTGGAAGATGTTGTAACCGATGTACCCGACTGAGACCAAGTACTTCCACTATTTGTTGAATACCACAATCCCCATGTACTGTTAGCATCTGTTCCATACTTCGCGTGTTTTACCGAAACATTAGCAGCTCCATTAGTCTTATCAAACTTCATTGTTACGTTGCCGCTGTTGCGCACGCGAATACTTTTTGTTCCAGCTTTTCGATCGCTTGTGGATGTTCCTACCAAAGCATCATTTAATTGCCAAACGCCTGTACCAAAAGTTACGTCAGCAACGGCATAGCTGGTTTTTGTTCCAGCTTCATAATTTTCTACAAAGTTATATGTTACAGGGACATAATCATTAATTGTAAAGTCGTCGAAGTTAACGCGGTTGGTTGTGCCGTCGGTTTTACGAATCTCAAATCGAATTGTACCTGTTATGTTTACAGTAAAAGAAGCTGTTTGCAATGTTGTTGATGAAGTTGTAACCGACGAACCAACCTGAGTCCAAGTACTGCCGCTATTTGTTGAATACCACAAACCCCATGTACTGTTTGCATCTGTTCCATATTTTGCGTGCTTAACAGTTACAGTACTTGCACCGTCAGTGCGATCAAATTTCATGGTAATTTTACCGCTGTTGCGTGTACGGACACTTTTAGTTCCATTTTTAGGATCACTTGTTGAGGTTCCAACTAAAGCATCGTTCAATGTCCATGTACCCGAAGAAAACACGACATCGCCAACGGTGTATGATGTTTTAGTTCCCGCTTCAAAATTTTCCATCACTGTTACTTTTTTCAATGATGAATGTTGCGGAGAAGATAATTCTTGGGTATTGGATATGGGTCCAGTTGGGGTTTGCTCACAAGCAGGAATTATAAAACTTAAAACTGTAATAAGTGTTACTACAAGTAAACGGTGAAGAATTTTCATACCTACCTCTTGTTTAGTTTGGGTTGAGGAATTTGAAAGTCTATCCATCTAAATTATAATCTAAGCAATATAATTTTACGAGGGAAGTAATTTTTTTGTTGATGATAGCAACATTATCGTTATTAAAATTTCCCGATCAACCAATGGTGGTTAAAAAGAAGGTTCATCAAATTTGTTTTTAGAAAGTTAAATGACAGACGAAGAAAAATTAAGTTCAGCTACCAAAAAAATTTATAATACCCTAAATCCCAAGCATAAGATCAATCCTATAAAAGTTTTTATTTATATATTTGATTTATGATTAACAAAATTTCCGACGGATTATGGCAATCGAACCAAATAAAATCATCTATTCGATGATAGGCGTTAGCAAGTATTACGATAAAAAAGTTATCCTAAAAGATATTTACCTTTCATATTTCTACAGCGCAAAGATCGGCGTGTTGGGTTTAAACGGTTCCGGCAAAAGTTCGCTTCTAAAAATTCTTGCCGGTGTTGATAAAGATTTCAATGGTGAAACTGCTGTATCACCCGGATTCACAATCGGTCTGCTTGAGCAGGAACCAAAACTCGATAATGACAAAACCGTAAAGCAAATTGTGGAGGAAGGCGTTCAGGAAGTTGTGGACCTTCTCCACCAGTACGATGAAATCAACGCGAAGTTCGGTGAAGAAATGACCGACGATGAAATGAACGCACTGATAGAAAAACAAGCCAAAGTGCAAGAGAAGCTTGATGCGATCGACGCATGGGATTTGGATTCAAAATTAGAAATGGCTCTGGATGTGCTCGGCTGTCCCCCGCCCGATACACCGGTAAAAATTTTATCCGGCGGAGAAAGAAGGCGTGTCGCAATGTGCCGTTTATTATTGCGCAAACCGGATATTCTTCTTCTTGACGAACCTACAAACCATCTTGACGCAGAAACAGTCGCATGGCTTGAAGCCGAACTAAACCGTTACGCAGGAACCGTTATTGCGGTTACTCACGACAGATATTTTCTCGATAACGTTGCCGGATGGATTTTGGAGCTCGACCGCGGCGAAGGAATTCCTTGGAAAGGAAATTATTCTTCGTGGCTGGATCAGAAACAAAACCGGTTGCTGCAAGAAGAGAAAAAAGAAACCGAGCGCCAGAAAACTTTACAGCGCGAATTGGAATGGATCAAAATGTCTCCGCGCGGCAGACATGCAAAATCGAAAGCAAGGATCAGTTCTTACGAAGAAATGCTTAACGAAGAAAACGAGAAGCGGCAGAAGGATTTGGAAATTTATATTCCAGCCGGTCCCCGTCTCGGTAACGTAGTGATCGAAGCGGAAAACGTTTCAAAAAGTTACGGCGACAAACTTCTTTTTGAAAACTTGAGTTTCAAATTACCGCCCGGCGGAATTGTCGGCGTCATCGGTCCGAACGGCGCGGGCAAAACTACTTTATTCAAAATGATTGTCGGACAGGAAAAGCCGGATTCCGGTTCATTCAAAATTGGCGACACCGTTAAGCTTGCGTACGCCAATCAAAGCCG
>JAMCSN010000260.1 GCA_023381535.1 Bacteroidota bacterium | reverse complement strand
TCGCGACCGAATTAAAGATTACATCAAATATTTGAAGAACGAAATTGATTTGCTTCGAACGTTTATTGTTCCTAACCGGAAAGTTGTGCAGCTCCATTGGGGCGGCGGGACACCGACTCATCTCGATCCCGATGAAATTACAGATTTGGTTTCATACATCAACAAAAGTTTTGAATTTAAACCCACTGCCGAGGAAGGATGCGAGATCGATCCCCGCGGACTAACAAAAGAACATTTGGAAGCATTACGTCACGGAGGATTTAACCGTATCAGCATGGGCGTTCAGGATTTTAATGAGAAAGTTCAAGTAGCAGTTAATAGAGTTCAGCCTGAAGATATGACGCGTCAAGTTGTAAACTGGGTTCGTGAACTCGGATTCCAAAGCATTAATCTTGATTTGATCTACGGACTTCCGTTTCAATCGGCAGAAACTTTTGCAAAAACCGTGGATGCTACAATCAATATTTCTCCGGATCGAATTGCTGTTTTCAACTATGCGCACGTTCCGTGGATGAAGAAGCATATGGCGTTGATCAAGCCGGAAGATTTGCCTACGCCGGAAGAAAAACTTCAGATACTTAAAATGACAATCGAAAAATTGACCGATGCCGGATACGTTTTCATTGGGATGGACCATTTTGCAAAACCGACAGATGAACTCGCCGTTGCGTTGAGAGAGAAAAAACTTTACAGAAATTTTCAAGGATACAGCACACACGCAGGCGCTGATTTGTACAGCATGGGAATTACAGGAATTAGCCAGATCGGGAAAGCATATGCGCAGAACGTTAAAAAGGAAAAAGAATATTTCGAAGCGTTAAATAATGAAACTTTGCCTATCGAACGCGGCGTTTATCTTACCGAAGATGATGTGCTTCGCCGTCACGTGATTACAAAAGTTATGTGCGACTTTGAACTTGATTTCGATTCGGTTGATAAGAAATTCGGCATCGAGTTCGAAAAATATTTCGGCAAAGGCTTGGAAGGAATGGTTGAGTTTATTGCCGATGGACTTGTTGAAATTAAAAACAGAAAATTAGCTGTTACAGAAATGGGACGTTTGCTCATCAGGAATATTGCGATGAACTTTGACGGATATATCGAACGGAAAGAAGACACAGCAAGATACTCGAGAACTGTTTGATCACCAGCGAAATAATAATCAAACCGATCGGAACTGTGCATTCAGAATTGGTGCAAAGATATGAAACTCCAAGGCAAGGGATCCTCGCCGGTGAAAAGATTTCAGTTATTGAACTCAATCCAAAAAATAATTTTCAGCAGGCGTTAAAATATCTCGACGGTTTTGAGCGAATTTGGGTTCTGTACCAATTTCATTTGAACAAAAATTGGAAACCGCTTGTCACCCCGCCGAGACATACAAGAAAGAAAGTCGGTGTGTTTGCTACACGCGCGCCATACAGACCAAATCATATTGGAATGAGTTGCGTCAAGCTGGAAAAAGTTGACGGGTTAAAAATATTTATTTCAGAATCTGATATACTCAATGGTTCGCCGGTACTCGATATCAAGCCGTATCTTCCATATTCAGATTCATTCCCGGATGCATTGACGGGCTGGGTTAAAAAGGATTTCGCGAGTATTTACAAAGTAATTTTCGAATCACGATCCGAGAAACAATGCTCATGGTTAAAAGAGAATGCTGGCATTAACTTAGCAAGTTTCGCTCAGCTGCAACTTGAGTTTAATCCAGCTGATTCTGCAAGGAAAAGAATTTCACAGCAGAAAACCGCCGGCAAATTGAATAAAAATGTTTTTGAATTAAAATACAGAGCTTGGAGAATTCGTTATACAGTTAATGAAACAGAAAAAAAAGTTATAGTTCGCGAAATCAACTCAAGCTATAGTAAGGAAGAACTGAAGAACAAAGAAGAAGGCAAGTATCGCGACAAGCCGTTGCATATTGAATTTGTTAAGCAGTTCAAATCGGTAAAAAGAGTTTCTTAGTTTTAATGTTGAAAAATAAATCTTAATAAAGGTATTTTTTTGTGCGAAAGATTGCGGTGGTACTTTTCAATTTAGGCGGGCCGGATTCACTGGAAGCTGTGGGACCATTTTTGTTTAATCTTTTTTGCGATCCGGATATTTTCAATCTTCCATTCGGACAAAAACTTTTTGCAAAAATTATTTCCAGCCGTCGTGCACCCAAAATTGTGGGAGAATACAAACTCATCGGCGGAAAATCTCCAATAAACGAGTGGACTGAGAAGCAAAGATCGATGCTCGAAAAAAATCTCCGCAAAGATTATCCTTCACTCGACGTTCACATAGTTATGCGTTATTGGAAACCGTTAACTGATGAGACAGTCGCAAAGGTCGAGAAAGCAAATTATGAAAAGATAATTCTTCTCCCCTTGTATCCGCATTATTCGATAACAACAACCGGTTCTTCGTTCAACGAATGGAAACGGCACTATAAGGGCGAAGCATCGAAGCTTGTCTTTATTAATGATTATTATGCTGACGAAAAATATGTTGCTGCAATCAATCAACGGATTGATGAGACAATTCTTCAATTCCCGGAAAAAATTAGGCGCGAAGTGCAAATCGTTTTCAGTGCTCACGGTACACCGGTAAGTTTGGTTAAGAAAGGTGATCCCTATAGTAACCATATCAAAGAAACCGTTAATGCTGTGATGAATGCGCGGAAACATTCACATGAGCATCATTTATGTTTTCAAAGTAAAGTTGGACCGATGAAATGGCTGGAACCGGCAACAGCATCGATGATCAAAGAACTTGTACTGAAGAATAAAAAAAATTTATTAATTGTTCCGATAAGCTTTGTATCGGACCACGTTGAAACTTTATACGAACTTGATATTGAATACCGCCATGTTGCCGTCAAATGCGGAATCGAAAATTATATTGTAATGAAAGGATTGAACGATTCCGAATTATTTATTGAATCGCTTACTGAAATAGTGAAACGAGAGATGGAATAAATTCTGCTGTCACTTTTCACCTTTGACGTTTCACCTTTCACGGAAATATAAAATGAACAATAAAAAAAAGATAACTATTCTCGGCGCCGGTATTTCCGGTCTTGCGACGGCGTACTGGCTTGAAAAGAGCGGGTACGATATTAAGGTTCTTGAAACATCAGGTGAGCCTGGCGGTTCGATGCGAACTTCCAGCGAAGACGGCTTCTTAATTGATTACGGTCCAAACAGTGGACTTGAAACGACACCTTTAATTCGTCAGCTAGTTGATGAAGTTGGTCTTTCTAACGAAATGATTTATGCCAGCGAGTCTTCCGACAAACGTTACATTCTAAGAGACGGAAAGCTACAGCCGCTACCCACATCTCCGCCGGCTTTTCTCAAAACAAAATTATTCTCAACGAAAGCAAAGCTCCGCTTACTAGCTGAACCGTTCATCGGTAAATCCGACGATGGTTATTATCAAAGCATGTCGCAATTTGTGAAGAGAAGATTGGGACAAGAGTTCCTCGATTATGCAATCGATCCGTTTGTCAGCGGCGTGTTTGCCGGCGATCCGAATAAGTTGAGCGTCAAATCGGCTTTTCCAAAACTATATCGACTTGAAGAAATTTACGGCGGCTTGATCAAAGGAATGATTAAGGGCGCACGTGAACGTAAACAGCGCGCAGAGCAATCTAAGCAGAGTGCCAAAATGTTTTCATTCGTTAACGGTATGCAGACTTTTCCACAAGCTATTGCAAATAAGCTGAACGATAGGATTGAATATGAGTGTAGAGTGCAGAGTGTAGAACACAACGCCGGTAGCTGGAAAGTAATTTATGAGAAAGACGGCAAGTTGAGTGAGGAAATTTCAGATTATGTTTTATCAACAATCCCGGCTTACATCGCTGCCAAAATATTTAAGGGATTGGATCAAAATCTATCGAAACATTTCGAAGAAATTTACTATCCGCCGGTAATGGTTTTATACATTGGCTTCAAGAAGTCATCGATTGGTCAGCCGCTTGATGGTTTTGGATATTTAATTCCATCAAAAGAAAAAAAATTTTATCTGGGTGCAATTTGGAGTTCGACGATTTTTCCGAACAGATGCAACGACGAAAATGCCTCGTTCACGCTGTTTGTTGGCGGCGCGCGTTCACCACATCTGTTCGATCTAGACAAGCAAAAGCTGATTGCCCTTGTTCTCCGCGAATTTAAAGAAACTATGAGAATCACCATTGACCCTTTATTCATTAGAGAAAAGTTGTGGCAAAAAGCAATTCCGCAATACAACATAGGCTATATAGAACACGAAAATTATTTTGATAAATTTGAGAAAGAGAATCCCGGAATTTTCCTTAGCGGGAACTATCGCGGTGGAATTTCTGTCGGAGATTGTGTTAAGAATTCGGAAGCGGTATATATAAGAATCAAAGAAAGTTTGAATATAGTGTAGAACGAAGAGTGTAGAGTGGAAAATGGCTAAAGTTTTTGAACCTCAGGTAATTTATGGAAGTATTTTAAATCAAAAGGCTTTCAATTTTTCTGTTAGAATTGCAAAACTTTACAAATATTTAATTCAAAAAGATAAATCATACGATCCACTTCATAAACAGTTATTAAGATCTGGAACATCAATTGGCGCAAACGCTTCGGAAGCCCAAAGTGCATCCAGTAAAAAGGATTTTATTTATAAATTGTCCATATCCCTTAAAGAAGCAAGAGAATCTCAGTTCTGGTTAAGATTGTTAAAAGAAACTGAAGTAATAAATAATCAAGAGTATGAAAGTTTAAATAGAGATTGTGACGAACTAGAAAGATTATTAACGAGCAGCATAAAAACTGCAAAAGGCATTAAATAATTCTGCACTCTACGTTCTTCACTCTACACTCATAAACCGGAGGTTAAAATGGCAACTTACCCAACAAAAAGATTACGCAGATTAAGATACAATTCAACTTTGCGCGATATGGTCCGCGAGACAACAATTACAAAGAATGATTTAATATATCCGTTGTTCGTTGTTCCGGGCAGCAAAATAAATAAAGAAGTTAGATCGATGCCCGGCGTTTACCAGATGTCCATCGATGTTGTCGTTGAAGAATGTAAAGAAATTGAAAAGCTTGGAATACCGGCAGTCATTTTATTTGGTATTCCTGATCACAAAGACGAAGTCGGTTCCGGCGCATACGATCCTAACGGAATTATTCAAAAAGCTGTGAGAGCAATTAAAAAAGAAACCAAAAGACTTTTAGTTATAACAGACGTTTGCTTGTGCGAATATACTTCACATGGTCACTGCGGAGTATTGGACGGCGAGAGAATCCTAAATGACGAAACAGTTGATCTGCTCGTCAAAGAATCAATTTCTCATGCCGAGGCGGGAGCCGACATTATTGCGCCATCTGACATGATGGATGGACGCGTGGGCGCTATCAGAAAAGCATTGGATGACGAGGGCTTTACCGAAATTCCTATTTTGAGTTACGCTGTAAAATACGCTTCAGGTTATTATGGTCCGTTCAGAGACGCCGCAGAATCAGCACCGGCTTTCGGAGACAGACGTTCTCATCAAATGGATATCGCAAACGCGAACGAGGCCTTGCGCGAAGCAGAGACAGATATTGAAGAAGGCGCTGATATCATTATGGTTAAACCTGCCGGCGCTTACCTTGATATTATCTGGCGTGTTAAAGAAAAATTCCAGATGCCGACTGCCGCTTACCAGGTCAGCGGAGAATATTCATTGATAAAAGCTGCCGGCAAAATGGGCTGGATTGATGAAGAGCGAGTCATGATGGAATCGTTAACAGCAATTAAACGTGCCGGCGCAGATATGATTTTGACTTACTTCGCGAAAGATGTGGTAAAGTATTTAGAGAAGAATCGATAATTATTGTAAACGAACAGATAGATTAATTTTGTATGGATGATTTTTCTGAAGAAATTCAGATCGCGGAAAAGAATTCTGATCCTCAAAAAGAAAGAGCAAAAAATTTTTCGGGAAATCTAAAACAGAAATTTAGTTGGGGTGATACTTTTGCCGCTTTAAGATATCGCAATTACCGTTTGTGGTTCTGGGGACAAATGACTTCGCTGTTCGGCACCTGGATGCAAACAACTGCGCTTGCATTCTTCGTTTTTGAATTAACTCACTCACCGGCTTTTCTTGGCTATGTCGGATTCGCCACTGGTATTCCAGCGTGGTTATTTACATTCTACGCCGGAGTGATTGCCGATAGGTATCCGCGCAGAACCATTTTGCTGTTTACTCAATCTATAATGATGCTTCTCGCATTCTTAATTGCTGCATTAACTTTCACACACATCATTACTCCTGGATTAATATTAATGCTGGCATTCTTTCTTGGCGCCGCAAATTCTTTTGAAGCGCCCGCACGCCAGGCATTCGTTAACGAATTAGTTGCAAGAGAAGAATTGATCAATGCCATAGCTTTGAATTCAACAATGTTCAATACTGCTACAGCTATCGGTCCGGCGATTGCAGGAATAACTTATGCACTCTTCGGCCCGGCATGGTGCTTTACAATCAACGGGATTTCATTTGTTGCCGTCATAGGCAATTTGCTGCAAATGAAACTTCCAAAGGTAATAAAAGTGAAGAGTGAAAAATCCATTTTCAAAGATATTAAAGAAGGATTTGCTTACCTGAAATCACAAAAAAATATTGTAGTGATTATGCTTGTTGTAATAAATCTAAATTTTTTCGGAATGAGTTTGGTTACAATTTTCCCCGCCTGGGCAGTAAATATTTTGCACGGCGATGCAACAACTAACGGATTTCTTCAATCTGCACGGGGCTTCGGCGCTGTTATCTGCGCGTTGATTATAGCTACAGTAAATAAATACATTGTAAGAGGAAATGTTTTGTCAATCACAGCATTAACATTGCCGGTTTTATTATTCGCTTTTTCTTTTAACCGATCTCTATGGCTTTCGCTCACGTTGTTGATGGCTTACGGTGCTGCGATAATTACTATGTTCAATCTTGCAAATGGATTGATTCAAACGATGGTTACAGAAGAATTCCGCGGACGAATAATGAGCATTTACAGCTTCGGATTTTTTGCACTTTTTCCGGTCGGAGCTTTGTGGATCGGCTTGTTAGCTGAATTGTTCGGATCGCCAACTGCAATTTTAATCAATTCGATTATCTTAATTCTAATTTCCGGTTTGATTGTACTGCGTTACCCCAGCTTGCGCACACTTAACTAAATCAAATTTATATTTCTATTTCTTTGGGGTCCGTCTCCAGATTAACAACTCTCCACTCATTTTCTTCTCTATTAAATTCAGTAATCTTTTCTAGAGGGACTTTGAGATATTTCCCGGCGGCAGTAACAGCAATATCTCCGTTGCTAAGAACAATCTCGCCGGTTCCTTCAAAGATTCGGTTGTTCTCATTCGTAATTCTACCGATCACTTTTAATTCCTCGTTGAGAGGAATCGGCTTTTTAAATTTTACGTTTAAATCTATCGTCACTCCCCACACTTCCGTCTCATATTTGTTTAGAATTGCTCTGCCTATCGTTTCATCAAGTATTGCCGATGCTATGCCGCCGTGCAATCTGCCCGGGTAGCTTTGATGTTCTTCTGATGGCGTAAACACAGCGATCAATTCACGGTTCTCCGTCACATAAAAGTGAGCATGAATGCCGAATTTATTTTTCAATCCGCATACAAAACACATCTTTGAGTTGTGCTGCTTTCCGGTAATATGATGAATCATTGTTTCTCTCCAAATGTACTTTTCAAAAATAAATAATATACTCGTATTGCCAAGCCAGTTTTAAATTAACTCCAAGTAGCGTATTTTTGTCCATGTTTTTTAGAAAATAATATTTAGCGGAGAATCGATGAAGACTACCAGAAGCGAACAACTCTTTGAGGAAGCACAAAAATATATTCCCGGCGGAGTTAATTCACCCGTGCGGGCATTCAAGTCAGTAGGTGGAACACCACGATTCATTTCCAAAGGTATCGGTTCTAAAATGATTGACGTTGATGGAAACGAATACATCGACTACATAGGCAGCTGGGGACCGCATTTGTTCGGCCATAACCCGCCGTTTATAATAGAAGCATTGAAGAACGCGATTGAGAACGGAACAAGTTTCGGAGCGCCGACAGAAATCGAAGTGAAGATGGCGAAACTTATTTCTGAACTCATTCCATCGATTGAAATTGT
>JAMCSN010000122.1 GCA_023381535.1 Bacteroidota bacterium | reverse complement strand
AGACCTCGGAAAGAATGGACGTACTGAAGCCTATAATAACTTTTCACGCAAGTTCGTCGTAAAAAGATTCTATGATGAACTATTAAAGTTGAGCAACTTAAATGAAATATGATGTTGTAGTAGTCGGCGCCGGAATCGTTGGTCTGGCGACCTCACTAAAAATTCTTGAGAAAAATCCTTCTCTTAAACTTTTGATTTTGGAGAAAGAGAATTCCGTTGCGCAGCATCAAACCGGAAACAACAGCGGAGTGATTCATTCCGGCATCTATTATAAACCGGGAAGTTTGAAAGCTCAAAACTGTGTTCGCGGTTACAAGATGATGATTGACTTCTGCAACGAGAATGAAATCCGTTACGACATTTGCGGAAAAGTAATTGTTGCTTCATCCGAGTCAGAAATTTCCGCGATGGAAAATATTATGAAGCGCGGAATCGAAAACGGACTGAACGGTTTAAAACGGCTTCGAAAAGAAGAGCTGAAAGATTACGAACCTCATATTGCCGGAGCTGCTGGAATATTTGTGCCGCAAACCGGAATTATCGATTACACTGAAGTTTCTGAAAAATATTTGGAACTGATAAAAAATCTCGGCGGCGAAATTGAATTCGGCTGCGAGCTTAAAGACATTCGCGTTGGCACCGATCAATGCGAGGTGATAACTTCAAAGGGAACGTTTGTTTCAAAATTGGTTGCTACATGTACCGGTTTATTTTCTGACCGAGTTGCAAAGATGACTCACCCGCATCTTCAGCTTAGAATAATTCCGTTTCGCGGAGAATATTTCAAACTGAAAAATCAAGCCAAACATCTTGTGAAAACATTAATTTATCCTGTACCGGATCCGAACTTTCCTTTCTTAGGAGTTCATTTCACCAAAATGATTGACGGCGAAGTTGAATGCGGTCCGAACGCAGTTCTATCTTTTAAAAGAGAAGGCTACACGAAGACAAGTTTTAATTTAAGAGACGCACTTGAAACCATGATTTGGCCTGGTTTTCATAAAGTGATAAAGAAAAACTGGCGCATGGGGATGGGCGAGTATTACCGATCACTGGTGAAAAATTCTTTTGTGAAAGCATTGCAGAAAATGGTGCCGGAAATTGAAGGAAAAGATTTGGTTGACGGCGGCGCCGGCGTTCGCGCACAAGCGTGCGATAAAAAAGGCGGTTTGCTTGATGACTTTTACATCGTTGAAGACACACGAGTGGTTCACGTTTGCAATGCACCGTCTCCGGCTGCAACGGCATCATTGTCTATAGGCGATTATGTCTCGGACAAAGTAATTGAGAAGTTGTAATTTCTTTTAGCACATAAAATTTATGAACAAGAAAACCGAAAAATTTTTAATTCTAATCACTGATTTCATCACGGTGAATTTTGCGTGGCTTGCGTTTTTCTATGTGCGCGTTCAATCAGGTTGGTTCGAGCTAATCATTCAGCCGGATTTCTTGCTGCCGATGATTGCCGTTTACTTTTACTGGCTTTTGATCTTCACTTTTGTAGGAATGTACAGAACTTGGTTTGCGCTTTCTCGATTGGATGAACTCTCAACTCTCTTCAAAGCTTCATTCGTCGGGGTACTAATTTTATTTTTTCTAATTCTTTATGACGACTACACCCGCGGCGTTTCAACATCCGTGCGTGTTTACATTTTTATTTATTGGGGAATATTCTTTTTCGTTGTTGGAATTGGACGGCTCACGATAAGAGGAATTCAGCGGAGACTGCTCATTCAAGGAATCGGAAGAAGGAATGCGCTTATAGTCGGCTTCAGTCCAAAATCGAACGAGATTCATACCTCAATACTTAGACATAGAGAGTTAGGTCTAGATGTTGTTGCGTATTCGGGAATCAATGAATCCGAGCTGAACAAATCATTTAAGAATGTTAGCGTTGTTGATACAATTTATAATCTTGAAAGTACACTCGATAAATTTCAAATCAAGAATGTGATAATTTCTCTCGGCAGACATGAAGAAGAAATAATTCTCGAAGTCGTTTCCCGTTGTGAAGGAAAAAATATCGAGATCAAAATGGCGCCGGACCTTTACGATATTATCAGCGGTCAAGCCAAAATCTCTCAACTTTATAGTTTTCCTCTCATAGATGTAATGCCGGAACTGATGCCCGAATGGGAGAAGAAGCTTAAACGATTGATGGATATTGTACTGTCTTTCATGTTAATGGTAATAACATCGCCGGCAACTTTGTTAGCGGCGCTTGCAATCCGTCTTGAAACGAAAGGGCCCGTATTCTATAAACAGGAAAGAATGGGACAGAACGGAAAAGTTTTCAAGATTTACAAATTTAGATCAATGGTTCACCACGCAGAAAAACATACCGGTCCGGTATGGTCAACAAAAGATGATCCGCGTATCACTATGGTTGGTAGATTTATTAGAAAAGTCCGGCTTGATGAAGTTCCGCAAGTGATAAATATTCTAAAAGGCGATATGAGTTTTGTCGGACCTCGCCCGGAACGACCATTCTTTGTCGAAAAACTTTCGCATGATATTCCTCTTTATAAAAGAAGATTAAAAGTTCGTCCGGGGGTAACCGGTTGGGCGCAGGTAAAACACAAATACGATGAGAGCGTTGAAGATGTGAAAGTTAAATTGAAATATGATTTGTTCTACATCGAAAACATGAGTTTGAGAATGGATCTCAAAATTCTTTTTAGAACAGTTTTTGTGGTTATATTTGGCAAAGGGCACTACGACTAAAATCTAAATTTGCTATGAAAGCAATTGTAATAATTCCAACATACAACGAAAAAGCCAACATAGAAAAATTGCTGCATGATCTTCTTGAATCTTATGCAGACCTCGACATTTTGATCGTTGACGATAATTCACCGGATGGTACAGGCGAGTATGTTCAAAGCGTTTGCGATTCCAATCCCCACGTTAAATTATTGAAGCGTGCTGGAAAGATGGGACTTGGAACAGCTTATGTCGAAGGTTTTAAATTCATGCTTGCGAACGGTTACGAAGCGGCGGTTCAAATGGATGCGGATTATTCGCACGACCCAAAAGAAATAGGTAATTTGCTTTCGGCACTTAAAAACTACGACTTGGCAATTGGCAGCAGATACTTTCACGGTGTCCGTGTAGTCAATTGGCCGTTAAGAAGATTAATTCTGAGTTACTCTGCAAATCTTTACACGCGGATTGTTACCGGCATGCCCATCAAAGACGGCACCGGCGGATTCAAATGTTTTAATAGAAAAGTTTTGGAATCGATTAATCTGAACGCGATACATTCCAACGGTTATTCGTTTCAGATCGAAATGAATTTCATTGCTTGGAAAAAGGGGTTTCGAATAATTGAAATTCCGATAACATTTGTGGATCGTGTCGAAGGCACATCAAAAATGTCGAAGAAAATTGTTCGCGAAGCAGTTGTTATGGTTTGGAAGTTAAGATTGAAAAGTATGTTCGGTTCACTAAATTCAATATGAGATGACTGACCTCTCAATCATAATCGTAAATTATAATGTGAAAGAGTTTCTTTTGAACATGCTGGATTCGGTTCAGAAGGCAACTAAAACAATCTCTGCAGAGATTATTGTTGTCGATAATGCTTCTGATGACGGCAGCGTCGAATCGATCAAAGAAAAATTTCCTTCCGTGAAATTAATTGTTAATGAAAAAAATGTCGGCTTCGGTGCCGCGAACAACATCGCTATGCTGCACGCCTCGGGAAAATATTTTCTGCTGATTAATCCAGATACAATCGTTCGCGAAGATACATTTACAAAGATGATTTCATTCTTCGAACAAAATCCGGAAGCGGGAATTGCAGGCTGCAAAGTTTTGAATGCGGACGGATCGCTTCAACTTGCATGCAGAAGAGGATTCCCCGGTCCGTGGACATCATTCACAAAAGTGATGGGACTTAGCACATTGTTTCCGAAGAGCAGATTGTTTGCGCGTTATAACCTAACATATCTCGATGAAAACAAAACCTATGAAGTCGATGCCGTCAGCGGCGCTTTCATGATGCTGAGGAAAGAAGTCTATGATAAAATCGGCGGATTCGATCAAGAATTTTTTATGTACGGTGAGGATTTGGATTTGTGCTACCGCACCCAGCAAGCCGGGTACAAAGTTTTTTATGTTCACTTAACGGAAATAATCCATTACAAAGGGGAGAGCACAAAAAGAAGCAGCATGGACGAAACAAAAGTTTTTTACGATGCTATGCATTTGTTCGTGCGCAAACATTTTTCGGCTTCATTCGTTGTTGAATCCATTCTACAATCCGCAATCCTTTTCCGCAAACTGATTGCCTTTGCAAATGTTTATAAACTTGCTATCGTTTCAATGATTGCTGACTTCCTAATCTTTTCAATTGCCGCCCTTCTTGGCGAGCACATCTACGCAAACCAGCATTGGAAAGGATTTCCCGACGTGTTCAAGCCGTGGGTTTATTTTATCCCGGCGTTGATTCAACTATTTATCGGCATGATGGCGGGCGCTTACCGGAAAAAAACTATTTCAAATTTGCGCGCAGCATTAGGACTTATTTACGGATTGGTTTTTCTTTCAGCGTTGACATATTTCTTCAAACAGTTTGCATTCAGCCGTGCGGTGGTGCTTATCACTTACGGACTCGCGTTTGTTTTCTTTTCGTTTTGGAGAGTTGCGGTTAAAATTATTTTCAAGGTAGGATTGGAAGCCGACTCAAGAAAATCCAGGACACTGCTGGTCGGGAGCGAAAGAAAAACGGAAGAACTCGCATCAAAACTGAGATCTACGTTTACACGTCTTTATCAAGTTGTTGGATTGATAAGTCTCTCGCGGAAAAATGTCGGCGGCACGGTAGGAAGTTTCAAAATTTTGGGCGCGGTCGATAACATCAAAAAAATAATTTCAGACGAAAGAATTGACAAAGTAATTTTCTCGTCGGAAGATTTGTCGTTCAATCAGATGTTCTCGGTTGTTTCCGAATGCCAGGGGGAGAATGTTGAATTTTTGGTTGCCGGTAGAGAGCTTGATTATCTCGTCGGGAAATCTTCAGTAACAATGCTTGATGATATTGCGCTGTTGAAAGTCAATTATAACATATCATCTTTCTCACGACGCGCAACGAAACGTATTTTCGATCTTACTCTATCAACGGTAATTTTGTTTTTGGTTTATCCTTTCATATATTTATTTCAGAAGATCACATCAGAAAATAGCAATTTTGTTCAGTTCATTCTTGGCGTACCAAAAGTCTTCATTAGCAGAAAAAGTTTTGTCGGTCCGCGCGATTCATCTTATCGCGGAGATTTATTCGTCGGAAAAGTCAGTTTAACTGGTTTATGGTTTGTCGAAGATTTTCTTGAGACCGACACAGAAGAAATTAAGAAGCTTGATATTTTTTACGCAAAGAATCAAAATATTTGGCTGGATGTAGAAATTCTTGGCCGGACATTTTCAAAAATGTTTTTTAGTACGGAGTAGAAATGGCAAAAAATGTACTGGACTTTGAAAAACCTATTATAGAACTTGAAAAGAAAATCGAGGAGATGCGGAAATATGAAGGTCACCTTGACATTGCCGACGAAGTTAGCAACCTCGAAGAGAAAGTTATACAATTGAAACAGAGCGTTTACGATAATCTCACACGTTGGCAGCGGGTTCAGCTCGCGCGCCATCCCGAACGTCCATACACTCTCGATTACATTTACATGATCACCGAAAATTTTATCGAGCTTCACGGCGACCGCCTGTTCAAAGACGATCACGCTGTTGTTGCCGGATTCGCAAAATTGGATAACCAGAAAGTGTTGATAATCGGTCATCAAAAAGGTCGCGATACAAAATCAAATCTTTTCAGAAATTTTGGAATGCCGAATCCGGAAGGTTACCGGAAAGCATTAAGGTTGATGAAACTCGCCGAGAAATTTAAAGTACCGGTTATCACAATGCTGGATACACCCGGCGCTTATCCCGGTATTGAAGCCGAAGAACGCGGACAGGCGGAAGCAATCGCAAGAAATCTTTTGGAGATGAGTCGCTTGCGTGTGCCGATCATAGTTACAATAATTGGTGAAGGTGCCAGCGGCGGCGCGCTCGGTCTCGGCATCGGAGATCGAATCCTAATGTTGCAGAACACATGGTACTCGGTAATAAGTCCGGAATCTTGTTCAAGTATTCTTTGGAGAAGTTGGAGCTACAAAGAACAAGCTGCCGAAGCTTTGAAACTAACTGCAGAAGATTTGTTGGAACAAGGAATCATTGATAGAATTATTCCTGAACCGCTCGGCGGCGCTCACAAAGATCATCATTTAATGGCAGCAACTTTGAAAACAGTTTTAAAAGAAGAACTTGACGCTTTAATGAAAATTAAACCGGAAAAATTAGTTCAGAACCGTCTGGAAAAATTCGGCAAGATGGGCGTTTATGAAGAATAAAAAAGTAATCTAAAGCACAAAATCAAAAAGTTGTTTTGAATTTTGAGTTTAGGATTTTGAGTTTAATTATGCTTACACATGTTACTGAAATCCGCGTCCGTTATGCTGATACGGATATGATGCAGTTTGTTTATAATGGAAAATATTTGGAATACTTTGAAGTCGGCAGAACCGAATTGCTGCGTTCAACCGGAGTCTCTTATGCCGAGGTTGAGAAAAATGGTTATCAGCTTCCGTTGATTGAAACCGGAATAAAATATTTGCAGTCGGCGTCTTACGACGATGTTCTGGAAATTCATGCGTCTGTTAAGGAATTGTATTCGCCCAAAGTTCACATCGAATATGTTGTTAAGAAAAAAGTAACAAACGAAATTGTTGCCGAAGGATTTACTACTCACATTTTTATAAAGAGCGATACAAAGAAAGCCGTTCGACCGCCAAAAGTTTATGTTGATGCATTGGCTCCGTATTTTTCAAAAACCGGCGATTCACAAAAAAAATAAATTTTGAATTGATGCGAGACTGTCTCAAAAGTAATTTTTCAAATAGGTAATCCGCGAAAATCCCCGCTTCGGCTCGTTTTGACTTGTCGAATCGAGGCGGGAGTTGCGATCAGTGTCATCAGCGTTCTGTATTAAAAAAATAATTACTTAGGTGACAATCTAGATTGATTAAGTTTGGATAAAATGCTCGATAAAATTAAAGAACTCACCAAAGACACTGCGATTTACGGAATCAGCACCATCGTCGGAAGATTTCTCGGATTTCTTCTTGTTCCTTTTTACACAAATGTAATTGATACAACCGATTTCGGCATCTACTCGAACATTTACGCCTACTTAGCTTTCTTAAACATTGTCTTTATTTATGGAATGGATGCCGCCTTCATGAAATATTCTTCGCTTGCCGAAGGAAGCGAAAAGAGAAAAACTTTTTCTACGGCGTACCTGTTTGTCTTTCTTTCCACACTTGTTCTGGCGTTAGCTCTTTATTTATTGCGAAACTCCTTTACAGAGCTGATGGAAATTCCGGGGCAGTACACGAAGTTATATTACTACGTAATTTTCATTTTGATTTTTGATACGCTGGCGTTAGTGCCGTTCGCAAGTCTTCGGCTTGAAAGAAAAGCCGGTAAGTTTACTTCCGTTAAACTTGCCAACATACTTATCAATCTCGCGTTGAATTTTATTTTGGTTTTGAAATATCATCTCGGCATCGAAGCAATATTTATAGCGAACTTAATTGCCTCAGCGTTTTCGTTTGCCGCTCTTATTCCGGAAATCCTTCGCAAACTTTCTTTCCGGATTGATAAAGACTTACTAAAGGTAATGTTGAAGTTTGGAATTCCTTACTTACCGGCGAGTTTAGCAGCAATGGTAGTTCAGGTTATCGATAGACCTGTTGTGCTGGCAATGACAAATCCTTCCACGCTTGGAATCTACCAGGCAAATTATAAGCTCGGCATTTTTATGATGCTTTTCGTTTCGATGTTTCAGTATGCATGGCAGCCGTTCTTTCTTAATAACGCAAAAGAAAAAAACGCCAAAGAAATTTTTTCGAAGATTCTTACTCTCTTCCTCTTGGTTTCAAGTTTAGTTTGGATTGTACTTACACTTTTTGTTGAAGACTTTGCCCGCTTCCAATTTATCCCGGGGCATTCAGTTATTGGAAAAGAATATCTAAGCGGAATCACGATCGTCCCGATAATTCTTCTCGGATATTTGTTCAATGGAATCTATTACAATTTTCAAGCGGGAATTTATATTGAAGAGAAGACGAAATATTTTCCTTACGTTAC
>JAMCSN010000153.1 GCA_023381535.1 Bacteroidota bacterium | reverse complement strand
TCCGGTGATGAATCATTTGCCTCGCTGCCAATGAAAACAAAACTGAAAACGGTAACAATCGCAAAAACATATAGCTTTTTCATTTCTACCCTTTCATCTGACTAAAATAAGAACAGAATAAAAAGCCGAATGGTTCACTAGACTATAGTAATTCCGCAGTATTAGATTTGCCCGATTGAATTCCGTTCGATCCAGCCGACTTTGCCGTCAACCAGACGAATTTTATCCCAATCGCTAACGTGATCTTCGATTGTGAACTTGATTCCTTCGTGAATCACGAACGCATCGCTGCTTTTAGAATCGGGAGAAGCCTTAACGGAATAACTCGGCGAAAGAAGAATGCCGTAGTCCGTTGATGCCTCGCGATTGATTCGTGAAAAAAGCATGACGCTGAGAAGAATTAATATGGCAAGAGAAAGAGAGCCGCTCATAAATGCAAACCGCTGCAGTTGGACTTTTCTAATCAAGAGATAAACGGCAATGCTCGCAATTAGAATTAGATAAAACAGAATTACCATCACGGACCAACCGGTGATTGTCAGCGAAGTAACGATTCCTTCCCACCATGAAATGATAAACAGTTTCGGCAGTTCGGAAATTTTATCAACGGTTCTGGAATTGGCGATGCGCAAATTGTAAATCAAGTCGTCATCGTTCGGATCGAGCTTCAAACCTTTTTCGTAATTGAAAATTGCATAGCCGAGTTTTCCGGTTCTGAAATAAGCGTTGCCAAGATTAAAATAGAGCGGACCGCTTTCATAACCTTGAGAAAGAATTTTTTGGAATGATTGAATCGCGTTTTCATACTGCCCTTCTTGATACAACTTGTTTGCATCCAGCATCAGTTGATCCGGCGATTGAGCGAATGACCTTCCTGTAAGAGAGAATAGAATCATCATCGTAAACATCATCACAAAATTCTTTTTCATCGTTTCTTCCTCGTATCAATAGACGAATCAAGTTCCACAATCACTTTTACAGCTTCATCGTAAATTTCTTGGGCAGATGCCGACGTTTCGCCTTGCGGCGCAAAGCGAACATACTCGCACTTTTCGGCGATGCGTTTAACACGATCAATCAAATCTTGATTAACATTTTTAAAAGTTAATTCGCTGACGGCGCCTTCGAGAGTGAATTCCGATTTTTGAATTGCAAGTTTGTCTTCAAGATATCCGAACAATGCAAACGACAGCTCGGAATAGAATTCAGAAATCTTTCCTCCATCCAACGCGGCTTTAGAAAGTTTCAACCTTTTGCGAGCTGCCTTCTCAGCTTTTTGATAACGCAGCAATTGAACATTTCCGTACAATTTATCTTGCCGCTTCTTAAAACTAACAGCTCCGAACAATCCTAAAAACGGAACAACAACTGAAATCCAGAACCACGGTTTGATCAACGAAATTTCGTGACGTGGTTCAAGTTTGAAATCCGATGTTTTGATGTAGCGAATATCTTCGCTGAGAAGTTTTACATCTTCTTTAGAAAAACTTTGAGAAGAAACGTTATTATCGCCAACACCCTGACGGACATTTATTTTGAACGATTGAGTCTTCAGCGTAACATACTTTCTGCTCGAAGGATTGTAATACGTAAACTCAACCGGAGGAATTTCTTTTTGACCGGGCGAACGGGGAACTATTAAATAGTCAACAATTTTTTGACCGGAGATAACGCTGCTGCGATTAACGTTGTCGATTGTCTTCGGTTCATATTTATCAAATCCAGCAGGCAATTGCGGCTCCGGCACTTTTAGCAATTTGATGTTTCCGTTTCCGCCGATTGTTAACCGAAGCGTAAGACTTTCGTTTGTCACAACATTTGTTTTATCGAGATCCGCTTTCAACGTAAAGTTTCCTACTGCGCCAGCGAATGAAGACGGCGCATTTGCAGGCAGCGGTTCAACTTCAACTTTTATTGTGTTCGACTTCGCATCAAAATTCACCGTTTGCGTTCTGCCGAAAAATGAGTCGTTGAAGAACTCGTCAAAAACATCGTTGCCGGTTTTTTTCTTTTTAACAATCACCGGTATGTTCAATTCGAAAGGCGTAACTGAAAGCGTTCCCGTCTTGGATGGGAATAGAGCTACTTGCTTGATTACAGCCATACGGTAGCGCTCACCTTTATACATTCCAATTTGAAAATTTATGTTTTGAATCGGTCCAAGATCTTCAGCCCAGAATCCTTCGTACGACGGAAGTTTTGTTATTTGCGGCGAAGCAATATTTAACTTCGTGTACAACTTATACGTAACCGTAATTTGTTCGCCGAGTGCGGCTCTAGTTTTATTTGCTTCAGCCACAATGAAAACATTTTTTGCAAGTTCCTGCTGCGAGTATCCGCCGTTATTTTCTTTTTGCTGTTGTGGAGTTCCTTTTTCAACCTTAACGTTAAGCGTATTTGTGTTGTACGATTTGCCTCCGTATTCAACCGATGCAGAGCCAATTGAATAACCGCCAATGTTGGTCGGCTGCAGAATGTAGGAATAAGTTATCGAGCCGGAAACTTTACCGTTAATGATCTGCATGCTAGATGATTGGTTGGGACCGCTAAGAATTCTGAAACCGCCGAATGCAGGAGGTCTGAAATTGCTAAGCCCGTTTACGTCGCCGCCGTCAAAAGTAAAGTAAACTTGAAATTGATCGTATTGACCCACCGTTGTTTTATCAACCGTCGCAGAAAACTTTTGCGCGTATGCCGACGAGGATAGAAAAACGGTTGACACCGCGATGATTAAAAATATTTTCCGAAAATTATTCATTCTCATGTTCGTTTATAAAATTACTCACATCAAATTACAAATAACTTTTATTACTGTTCCAGCGTTTACCAATCTTTATCCGTTGCAATCGGTTTACCCTTCATCCTTCTCAACTTCTTCTGCAGATCAGCTTCGTTGTTTTTTAAAGCGTCCAGAATTCTTTGGGCTTCCTGCTTGGAGATTTGATTCTTCTGCTGCTGTTGTTGCTGGTTCTGCTTGTCTTTGTTCTTATCCTTTTGATCCTGGTTGTTCTGCTGATTCTGGTTCTGATTATTTTGTTTGTCCTTATTCTTGTCTTGATTTTTGTCGTTTTTGTTTTTCTGATTCTGTTGGTTCTGTTTCAGCAAATTCAATGCATAAGAAAGATTGTATTTCGTATCATCATCTTTCGGATTTAATTTCAACGATTTGGCATAAGCGCCGAGACTTTCTTTAACCTGCTTCGACTTTAACAAAGAGTTGCCGATGTTGTGATAAACTTTTGCTTCGTCTTCTTTATCTTTTGTAAACCGCAAAGAGTTTTTGTACGCCTGAAGCGCTTCATCGTAACGACCTTGTTTGTAATATGCGTCGCCGAGATTAAAATGTCCTTGAAACATTTTATTATCTTTTTCCAAACCCTTTTTGAATTTCACCTCGGCGTCTGCATACTTTTTACCTTCGTAGAGATTTACTCCGTCGTTGATCAGATTTCTTTTCGACTGAGCATTTATATTCAGAACAAAGATTTGCGAAGCCATCACCAATGCGAAGAATATTTTTTTCATATCAAATTCCTCCTTCGCGCAATTTTTCAAATCTTGCCAGCAATTTGGATTTGTTGGACGAAACGAGAAACTCTGCGATTAAAATCATAATTGCCGGGATCAGGAAATAATAAAACCTGTCTTCATAATCGCTTACTCTTTTAGAGCCGTACTCCGACTGCTGAATTTTCGCGAGATCTTTGTAAATCAAATCGAGTTCATCTTGCGAGTTGCTGCCGCGGTAATATTTCCCGTTGGCTTTATCGGTAATCGACTTTAAAGTTTCTTCATCAAGTTTTGTAAGTACAATGTTTCCTTGATTGTCTTTCTTGTATCCTATCTGCTTGCCGGAATCATCATACATTGGAATCGGAACTCCGGTGGGAGAACCCAAACCGATTGCATAGATTGCAACGCCTTTCGAGTTTGCTTCGCTGACCGCCTGATCGATGTTTCCTTCGTGATCTTCGCCATCGGTAATTAACACGATTACTTTTTTTGTGTCGTCGTCATAACGGAATGATTTTAACGCGAGATCAAGCGCCGGACCGATTGCAGTGCCCTGTTGAGGAACTGTGTTGAAATCCACAGCATTCAAAAATAAATTTGCGGCAGAGTAATCGGAGGTTAACGGAAACTGAACATAAGCTTCGCCGGCAAAAACGACGAGACCGATTCTATCACCCTGCAGTTTATGAATTAAGTTAGCAATTTCAAATCTTGCTTTCTCAAGCCGGCTCGGTTTTATGTCTTCGGCTGCCATGCTTCGCGATACATCTAATAGGATATAAACATCAATCCCGATCTGCTTAACGTCTTCAACCTTGGTACCGATTTGCGGATTTGCAACCGCGACAATTATCAACGCCATTGCAAACATCGTCATCGCAAACTTTACCGGTGATTTCAATTTACTTCTTAACGGAAATAAAACTTCGTGAAGTTTTGTTCCGGCAAATTTCTCCAGAAGTTTATTCTGCTTGTTCTGTGTAAACCAAAACAGAAAGATGAGCAAAGGTATCAGCCAGAGCAAGTAAAGATATTCGCTATTTGCAAATCTGATCAATTTCTACTTCCCAATAAATTGATTTTGTTTTTCTTCAGAATCCATTATTCGCAATTCTCAATTCACAATTATCAATTGCTTCTATGGCAATTTTCTCAAATAAGTTCTTGATAATCCGACTTCAGCGAAGAGTAGAAACAAACCTGTAAACGCCCAGCCGTAAAAAAGTTCTTTTGCATTTCTATACGAGGTTACTTCTACGCGTGTTTTTTCTAATCGGTCGATCTCGTTGTAAATTTCTTCCAGCTTCTTGTTGTTAGTAGCGCGAAAATATTTTCCGCCGGTGATATTCGAAATCTGCTGAAGAAGGTTTTCATCTATCTCAACCGGAATCATTTGGTAACGTATTCCAAACGGTGTCTGAAACGGATACGGCGCTTCGCCCATTGTCCCAACGCCGACAGTGTAAATTCTTACTCCAAATTTTTGTGCAATCTGCGCCGCGGTAATCGGATCGATCTCGCCGGCATTATTCACACCGTCTGTAAGCAAGATCATAACTTTACTTTTTGATTTGCTGTCTTTCAATCTGTTAACACCGTTTGCGATTGCATTTCCGATTGCGGTTCCGTCATCAATCATGCCGCTATGGACTTGTTTCAATAAATTTCTGAGTACGTTGTAATCGATTGTGAGCGGACATTGCGTAAAAGCGTCCTGCGAAAAAATCACGAGACCGATTCTATCGTTTGTTCTTCCGGCTATAAAATCATCAATAACTTTTTTTGCAGCTTCAATCCGGTTCGGTTTCAAATCCTCGGAAAGCATACTGCCGGAAATATCGAGCACCATTGCAATATCAATTCCTTCCGTGTACATGTTTTGTCCGCTTGAATAACTTTGCGGTCGTGCAGCGGCAACAATAAAAAATGTTATCGCCGCTAATCTCAGCCAAGACGGAAGGTTTGCAAGTTTTTCTTTCAGAGTGCGTGGCGCTTTCCCAAAAATTTGAAGACTGGAATAAGTAAAGTTCGGTGAAACCTGATCGCGTTTTTTCCAGAACCAGTAGCCAAGCACCGGAACTAGAAGCAAGAACCAAAGCACAAACGGATAAGCGAAAGTTATGTCACTTGCCATTTACTTCCTCACTTACTATCTGCTGCGGTTCTGGCGTAACAGGAATTGTACTGTTCACTATACCAAAGGCTTGCTGCATCATTTCTTCGTTCACTTTCGGCATCGGTTCAAACTTCGCGAACTTGACAAGATCGGCGTTGCTGAAAAAGTTTCCGGCAATGTTTCCAACTTTCTTTCCGTCTTGAATATAACTTAGAACTGCCAAAATTTCCGCCGAGGTCATTTCCAGCGCGCGGAAATTGAAACGACTCTCAAAATATTTTCTGATGATCTCGGTTATTTCAGAATGATATTGTTTTATTAATCCTCGCTGCCATAATTCTTTCTCATCAAGCGCGCGTAATTCACCTAAAGCAATCTCATACGGCGGAATAATAATTTCCGGAACGATATTTTCTTTTGCCAATTTTTTCTTGCGGTAGTATTTGTAAACATAATAGAGCGCAACGATCAAAGCGGCTGCAAGCAAAACGATTATAATTATCAACAGCCAATTCATAGGAAGTTTCATCGGCTCTTTGATGTCTTTGATATCCTGGTTCGGATTAACAAGAAGCGTTGTGACGAGAATCGTAACCGGATTTGTCGCAAGAAATCTTTTTGTTGTGTCGCTGCCGACTGTGTATGCAATTTTCAATGCGGGTATGGTCACCTGTGATGAATCGTACTTTGAAAAAACGAAATGATATTTCTTCACAATTTTTGAATCGACTTGACTGCTGTCGGTCGGTAGCTGCTCGATAAAATCCAAAACTTTTACGCTGTCTTTAACCGGCGGGAGTTCAACATTTATATTTTTGTCGTACTTGAGTTCAAGATTGTACTTTATATAATCGCCGACTTTATATTTAGTTGTGTCTGTCGTTGCACTGACGGAAATACTCTGAGCAAGAATAAATGACTGCGAAAAGAGCACCGCTAAAAAAACAATTTTGAAAAACTTTACCATCTCTTTTCCCTCAGTTTAAAGAAATCCACAAGCGGTTTTACATACGAGCCGGAAGTTTCGATATCGATTGAATCCAATCTGCTGGAGACAAATAAATTTCTTCTGTATTCGAGCCAGCGGTTGTATTCTTTTGTAATCGAATCGCGAACGGCTTTGTCGCTCGTGTCAACGAATCTAATTTCGTTCGTCTCGGCGTCGCGGAATTTTATTAAGCCTGCATTAATAATAGATTTTTCGCGCTGATCGCGAAGGACAACCCCGATCAGATCATGTTTCTTGCCAACGATTCTCAAAATCTTGTCGTAACCGGTATCCATAAAGTCTGAGATCAAAAATAAAATCGCTTTCTTTTTTATTGTATGATTGAAATACTCCAGCGCCTGGCGAATGTTGGTTTGATTACCTTCAGGCTGGAATGAAAGCACTTCACGGATAATTCTTAATGCGTGACTTTTTCCTTTTCGAGGCGGAACGAACTTTTCAATTCTATCGGTAAAAAGTATCAGCCCGACTTTGTCGTTATTCTTCAATGCGGAGAAAGCAAGGATGGCGCTTAACTCGGCAGCAATTTGCTGTTTGGTTTTCTCAACGGAACCGAAAACAAGCGACCCGCTTAGATCAACAAGAAGCATAACCGTAAGTTCGCGTTCCTCTTCAAATATTTTTACGAACGGGTGACCGAATCGCGCGCTCACATTCCAATCGATGCTTCGAATGTCATCGCCGAAATTATATTCTCGCACTTCCGAGAATTCGATTCCTCTTCCTTTGAAAACGGAATGATACTCGCCTGAAAAAACATCGTTCACAATTCCGCGCGTGCGAATCTCGATTTGTCTTACTTGTTTAAGTAATTCTTTTGTCAACATAATTAGTCATTCGACATTAGCCATTTGTCATTAGCAGACTTTAGATTTCCTAATGACCATTGACCAATGACATTTTATCACGGTACTTCAATTCTATTCAAAATTTTTGAAATGATAGTTTCCGAAGTTATATCCTCTGCTTCAGCTTCGTATGTTACCGCAACACGATGACGCAATACATCGGCACAGATAGAACGCACGTCTTCAGGAATTACGTAGCCGCGTCTTCTGATAAAAGCTATTGCACGTGCACCGAGCGCCAAATTAATTGATGCGCGGGGTGATGCGCCGTAGCTGATCAATTCAGTCAGCTCATCCAATCCGTAATCTTTCGGATTTCTGGTAGCGAAAACAATATCAAGAATATACTTCTCAATTTTTTCGTCAACATAAATTTCATGAACCAGCTTTCTTGCTTTCAAAATATCTTCGGGAGAAATAATTGGATTGATCGACGGCATTTCATCAGCCGTGTTCAACTTCATAATTTTTTGTTCTTCTTCGCGCGACGGATATGTGATTTTCACTTTCAACATGAAACGATCTACCTGCGCTTCCGGCAAAGGATAAGTTCCTTCCTGCTCAATCGGGTTTTGAGTAGCGAGCACGAGAAACGGTTCATCTAATTTAAAAGTTGTATCGCCGATTGTTACCTGACGCTCCTGCATTGCTTCAAGAAGCGCACTCTGAACTTTTGCGGGTGAACGGTTGATTTCATCTGCCAAAATAAAATTGGCGAAGACGGGACCTT
>JAMCSN010000257.1 GCA_023381535.1 Bacteroidota bacterium | reverse complement strand
AAGAATATCTAAGCGGAATCACGATCGTCCCGATAATTCTTCTCGGATATTTGTTCAATGGAATCTATTACAATTTTCAAGCGGGAATTTATATTGAAGAGAAGACGAAATATTTTCCTTACGTTACGGGAGCCGGTGCCGTGATTAATGTAGTTGTCAATGTTTTGTTGATTCCTGTGCTCGGTATAATGGGTGCCGCGCTCGCAACACTTGCAAGTTATTTTGTTATGGCTGGAAGTTTGTATTTCTTCTCTCAAAAATATTATAGAATCGATTATGAATACGGCAAGGTGACAAAAATTCTTGTTTTGGTAATCGTAACGGGAATTGCTTACTACTATCTATATTATCAGTTCGGTCTTAATGTTCTAATAAAATTCATAATTCTGATTCTGTTTACATCGGCAATTTTTTTGCTGAGGGTAGTTGAAAAACATGAAATTGTAAAATTCGGCAAGTTATTACTGCGAATACATTAATCTCACTCCGCATTTTTTGTTCTTTCGTAAATATCAAGTAAGAAATATTTTCATTTGTTTTTATCTTTGTCCGTAGAAAGAGAATGTTTGAATGGAAAAAATAAAAGTTAAGATTCAGCGAGTAACTAATCATTTCAACGACATACCATTACCGGAATACTCTACTTCCGGAAGCAGCGGACTTGATCTTCGCGCCGCGATCGAAAATGAGATTGTTCTTGAAAAAGGAAAGTTTGGATTAATCCCGACAAACCTTCGCGTTGAGATTCCGGTTGAATACGAAATTCAAGTGCGGCCGCGAAGCGGTCTGGCTGCAAAGAACGGTATTGGAGTTTTAAATTCTCCCGGTACAATTGATTCTGATTACCGTGGAGAGATAAAAGTGATTCTTTTCAACTTTAGCGACGAAGATTTTGTTATTAAACGCGGAGACAGAATCGCTCAAATGATTTTGGCAAAAGTTTATTATGTAGATCTCGAAGAGACTCAAGATTTAAACGGCAGTCAACGCGGCGAAGGCGGATTCGGACACACAGGAACTAAATGAGTGTTGAGTGGAGAAGGCAGATGAAATTTTTTAACAAGTATCAAGCATCAAGTAACAAGTAACAAGAATCAAGCACATGTCAGATTTTGTTCACATACATAACCATTCACATTACAGCTTACAAGACGGAGCTTGTACTGTTGAGGATTTGATTCACGCTGCAAAGTCCAACGACATGCACGCTGTCGCTTTAACCGATCACGGTGTAATGTACGGCGCATACGAATTCTACAAGAAAGCGAAGAAGGAAGGAATAAAACCGCTCGTTGGAATGGAAGCTTACATTGTTATGGATGGAACCCGTTTCGATAGAAAAGGCGACGACCCGAACTATACCAAGAAAAAGTCAAAGTACTATAATCATCTTTTGCTGCTTGCAAAGAATGAAACAGGCTACAAAAATTTGATGAAAATGACGACGATCGGACACAAAGAAGGATTTTATTACCGTCCGAGAATCGACATGGAAATTCTTCGGCGATACAGCGATGGATTGATTTGTACTTCAGCGTGTCCCGCAGGCCCCATTGCAACACCAATTATTAATGATGATTATAACAAGGCGAAACAAACCGCCATTAAGCTGAAAGAAATTTTCGGCGATGATTTTTATCTGGAAATTCAAGATCACGGATTGGAAATTGAGAAACCGATTCTTCAAACGATTCCGAAACTTGCGCGCGAACTCGACATAAAACTTGTTGCTACGAACGATACTCACTACATAGAAAAAGATCACGCAATTCCCCACAACGTTTTACTTCTCCTTGGCGATAAATCCGGTTCGGCTGATTACAATCAACTACGTTACGGCACGGATCAAATTTATTTCAAGTCCGTTGATGAGATGAAGAAGATTTTCAAGAACTACAAAGGAGCCATCGAAAATACTCTTGAGATCGAACAGAAAATAAATTTGGCAATTGATTTTAAGGGGCATCACTTTCCGCAGTTCCCGATTCCGAAAGACTCAGACGCTAAAACACTTGAAGAATATTTCAACCAGCTTTCCGAAGAACGCCTTCATAGAAAATTTAAAACCGTTACGCCGGAAATATCAGACAGATTCAAATATGAACTGGATGTAATTAATAAAATGGGTTACGCCGGATATTTTCTTGTTGTTCAAGATTTTATTAATGCTGCAAAGCAAAGAGGAATTCCTGTTGGTCCGGGGCGCGGAAGTGCTGCCGGAAGTTTGGTTGCTTACGTTCTTGGAATTACAAATGTAGATCCGCTTCAGTACAATTTACTGTTTGAAAGATTTTTAAATCCCGCGCGTAAATCCATGCCCGATATTGACGTTGATTTTGCAGACGACAAACGCGGCGAGGTAATCAATTATGTAAAAGAGAAGTACGGAGAAAATTCGGTATCGCAGATTATAACTTTCAACCGGCTTTCTTCACGCGCGGTTTTAAGAGACGTTGCGCGCGTTCTTCAGATTCCGATTCCAACCGTCGATAAAATTACCAAATGGATCCCGTCAAAGTTTGGAAGAGTTTTCACTCTTGACCAAGCTCTTGCTGAAGTACCGGAACTCGATTGGGTGAAAAAATCGGATGATCCTCAAATTATAAATTTATTAAAGTATGCGCGTGTGCTCGAAGGAATGAACCGCAACGCGTCCAAACATGCAGCCGGCGTTGTGATTACTCCCGGTGAGGTTAGCGATTACGTTCCATTGGCAACTCTTACAAATGAAAACGATTTAGTCACGCAATTTAACTTGAAGGATTTGGAAGACGCCGGAATTTTGAAAATGGATTTTCTCGGATTGCGGACGCTTTCAATTATTCGTGACACGATTGATCTGGTGAAACAAACGCGCGGAATTGATATCAACATCGATGACATTCCGATCGACGATGAAAAAACTTATGCAATGTTCGGACGCGGTCAGACAACTGCAGTGTTCCAGTTTGAAAGTGCCCCAATGCGCGAGTACTTGAAAAAACTTAAAGCAACATCTATAAACGACCTCGCTGCAATGAATGCATTATACCGTCCGGGTCCGATGGAGTTCATCGATGATTTTATTTCTAGAAAACAAGGCAGAAAAAAAATTGTTTATCCCCATGCCGTTCTCGAACCGATTTTGAAAGAGACTAACGGCATCATTGTTTATCAAGAACAAGTTATTCAGATAGCCAATAAAGTTGCCGGAATGAGTTTAGCCGAAGCCGATTTGCTGCGCCGTGCAATGGGTAAAAAAGATTTGAAAGCAATGGCAGAGCAGAAAGAAAAATTTACCGAAGGCGCTGTAAAAAATAATATCGATAAAAAAGTTGCAGAAGAAATTTTTGAGGCAATCGATAAATTTGCAAACTACGGATTCAACAAGAGTCACGCTGTAGCGTATTCCATCGTTGCATATCAAACCGCATATCTTAAAGCGCACTACCAGGAAGAGTTTTTGGCGGCAAACCTTTCAAACGAATTTGGCAACACGGACAAAGTTACAACTCTGCTTGAAGAGTGCCGCAAACTCGGGATAAAAGTTTTAGCGCCGGATATCAATAATCCTTCTGTCAAGTTTGGCGTAAAAGATAAAAAAATTGTTTTCGGTATGTCTGCAATAAAAAATGTCGGTGTTAATGCGGTGGAAACAATCAAAGCCGCACACGTTAAGCTTGGAAGAAATTTCAAGAGCATTTATGATTTTTGTTCTAACGTTGATACGAGAACCGTTAACAAGCGTGCGTTGGAAGGTTTGGTTCTTGCCGGCGCATTCGATTCTTGCGGCGGATCCCGCGCGCAAAATTTCGATAGCATTGAAGAAGCGTTGTATTTCGGAAGTAAAGTTCAATCGGCACAGAATTCCAATGTTGATAGTTTGTTCGGTGGAGATTCGGAAGCGTTAAGAATTCATGAACCGGAGCTGCCGAAATCAAGAGCATGGGAAATGAAAGACCGTCTTGCAAAAGAAAGGGAAGTGCTCGGATTCTATCTAACCGACCACCCCTTAACTAAATATGAAATTGAATACCGTTCATTCGCTACAGTTCATTTGGGTGAAACGGAAACATATAATTTCAACGAGAGTGTGCGTGCCTGCGGTGTTGTAACGGAAGTAAGAACTAAGATAGACAAACGCGGCAACCAGATGGTTTTTTTCAAGCTAGATGATTTTTCCGGTTCGTGCGAATGTCTTATGTTTTCAAAAGTTTATGCTACGTGCGAAAAATTAATTCTTCCCGAATCAACGATACTCGTTGCGGGAAAATTGGAAAGTTCAGGTGATGCGGTAAAACTTCATGTGGATGAAGCATATTCGCTTGACGAAGTGAAACAAAAACTTACCAAGCGTTTAGGTATTACGATTGACAGAGCTACTCACAATCCGGAAACAATTTCTCAGTTGAAAAAAATTATGGAAGAACATGAGGGTAATCTTCCGGTGTCGATGTGTTTGAAAGACGAATTGAACTTGCGGGAATTTCATATAAACTACAAAGTTGCATTGAATTCAGATTTCATTCCGAAAATAAAAAAACTATTGGGCGAAGAATCGATAGTATATTTTTCAAATTAACCCAAATTTTCTTTTAAGAAAATTTGCCCTTCGGCCCGACACACAATGTAATTATTAATTTGAGTCGGGGTTAAAATTATTGGATAAACGAAACCTCTTTGTATCCTGTTCACACCGGATTGATTTGATTTGATTTTTTGATTTCTTAAGTTTGTGCCACCGTAAACAACAAAAGGAAAAAGATGGAAAAGAAATGGGCACTGATTCTTGGTGCTTCAAGTGGTTTCGGCGGCGCTTCTGCCGTTGAACTTTCCAAAGCCGGTTACAGCATATTCGGTATTCACCTTGATAGACAAGCAACAATGCAGGCTGTTCAAAACGTAGTTAAGAAAATCGAGAAGAACGGTCAGAAAGCCGTCTTCTTCAACATAAATGCTGCAGATCAAATAAAGATTGACGATACTCTTGATGAAATTAAAGAGCGCTTCACAACAAAAGAACATCCTTACGTAAATGTTCTTATTCACTCGCTCGCATTCGGAACATTGAAACCGTACATTGGAAAAAATCCGAATGATTGTGTTACACCTGCACAGATGTCGATGACGCTCGACGTAATGGCGCATTCATTGGTTTATTGGACTCAAGGATTAATACAAAGAGATTTGTTTGCCGAAGGCGGAAGAATTTTTGCTTTGACCAGCGCGGGTTCTCATACAGTCATTCCAAATTACGGGCCTGTGTCTGCCGCGAAAGCTGCTCTTGAGGCTCACATTCGCCAGCTTGCCGTTGAACTTGGCCCAATGAAAATCACTTGTAATTCTATCATGGCAGGTGTTACCGATACGCCGGCGGGTAATAAAATTCCGATGTTCGACAAAATGCTTAAAGCAGCCGAGATGAAAAATCCTACCGGCAGATTAACCACCCCAGAAGAAGTTGCAAAAGCAATCGTTCTTTTGTGCGATGAGAGAGCTTCCTGGATTTCAGGAAATGTTATCGGTGTTGACGGCGGCGAATACATTGTTAACTACATCGGGGAAAGGACCAGCGCACCCAACAAATAAATTGGATATAGATCATGAATGAATTCTCGTTTTCTGAAGAACAAAGAATGCTGCGGGATATGACCCGCGATTTTGTTAACAATGAAATTAAACCTATTGCTGCAAAGATAGACTCCGAAGAAAAAATTCCAAATGAGCTGATTCAAAAACTTGGTGAACTTGGTTTTCTTGGCGTTTCATTTCCCGAAGAATATGGAGGCGGGGGATTTGGTGAGATCGGTTACTGCTTAATGCAGGAAGAAATTGCACGCGGATGTATGTCAACAGCAACGTTCATCGGCGCACATCAATCCATCGGTTCTAATGTAATTTACATTGGCGGAACAGAAGATCAGAAACAAAAATATCTGGTGCCGCTTGCAAAAGGAGAAAAGATCGGCGCGTTCTGTTTAACCGAAGCTCAAGCCGGTTCGGATTCATTCAACGTAAAAACTCGTGCGCATCTCGATGGTAACGAATGGGTGATCAACGGTGAAAAACTTTGGATTACAAACGGAGGAATTGCAGATATAGTTTCTGTTTTTGCCAGAACGGATAAAGGCATCAGCGCATTCATTGTAGAAACAAAAACTCCGGGATATCATGCCGGTCCGCCAGAAAAGAAAATGGGAATTAAAGGAAGCACAACAAACGCGATAACTTTTGATAACGTCAGAATTCCGAAAGAAAATTTAATTGGAACTAACGGTCGCGGTTTTATTGTTGCGATGAAAACACTGGATGCCGGACGATTAGGTCTCGGCGCAGCATGTCTGGGCGCGTCAAAAGAATTGCTGGAAATGTCGGCACGTTATGCAAAGCAGCGCGTACAATTTGACCAGACAATATCCAATTTCCAGGCAATTCAATTCATGCTTTCGGAAATGGCTACTTTAGTTTATGCGATGGAATCGATGGTCTATCGTACTGCTGTTGATTATGATTTGAAGAAAGATGTGTCGCGTCAGTCGGCTATAATAAAACTTTTCTGTTCGGAATCTCTTGATAAGATTGCCGATTTCGCCGTTCAAATTCATGGCGGAATGGGTTACTCACGCGAACTGCCGATTGAAAGATTCTACCGCGATTCGCGTATCAACAGAATCTTTGAAGGAACAAATGAAATTCAAAAAGGGATAATTGCTCGCGAAGTTTTAAAGAAAAACGGGAGCGTATAAAATTTTATTAAATTTAATTTAGAGGAGTAAACTTAATTATGAAACCAAATACTTTTACTGACGGAAATTTTGAAGCTGAAGTATTGAAGTCCGATGTTCCGGTAATTATAGATTTTTGGGCTGCTTGGTGTGGTCCATGCAGAATGATAGCGCCGATTATTGAAGAGTTAGCCGACGAATACCAAGGAAAAGTTAAAGTTGGAAAACTTGACGTTGACGAAAACCAGCAAACGGCAATCAAGTACGGTGTAAGAAGTATTCCAACAGTTTTATTTTTGAAAGGCGGTCAGGTGAAAGATACAATTATTGGAGCGGTTCCAAAATCTATGTTTGTTGAAAAAATCAGCAAACTGGTTTAAGATTTTTCGTCACTAAATTTCCGATGCAATTTAAATTTTCAATCCTGCTTCTTCTGGTTTTGCTGTTCGGTTCCACCTCAGCACAGACCGATAAATGGAAGTATTTTGACAAAACCAATGGTCTGCCTACTGATAGAATAAGGTGCGTTGTTCAGGATAAGAAAGGTAATTACTGGATTGGTACCTGGGATGACGGACTTGTAAAGTACGATGGGAAAAAATTTACCGTATTCAACACCCAAAATTCTAAGCTACCGAACAACAGTATCTATTGTATGTTGTTTGATAAAAGAGGGGATCTGGTAATCGGAACTTTTGGCGGTGGTGTTGCAAAATTTGACGGAAGCAAAAAATGGCAGATTTACAACACCGTAAATTCCGGATTGCCTAATAACTGGATTTACAGCTTGGCAATTGACAAGAAAAATGAATTATGGGTCGGCACTTATTCTGAAGGCTTGGCTATCTTCAACGGGAGGAAGTGGAAAGTCTATAATAAATTCAATTCGAAATTACCTGATAATAAAGTAACAGCGATTTATATTGATAAGCATAACAACAAAATCATTGGCACAGCCCGGCACTCCATCTTTATTCAGAACAATGTTTGGAAAACAGAAGAAGATTTGAAAATTAATACCTACGAAGATGCAATCTACTGGATTGCACCATACGTCGATGATGAAGTTTTAATGTGTTACAAATTTGGAAGCGTTGTTATTTTCGATTGGAAAAATTATAAAATTCTTAACGAATCAAATTCTACAATTCCAATTCACGGTTTCTACTCAATAACATCAGACAAAAAAAATATAATTTGGGCTGGCTCTTTTCTTCAAGGTGTAGTCAGATTTGATGGGAAATATTCCGAACTCTGGAACAAAACAAATTCAGGCCTAAAAGACAATCAAATATTTTCTACTTTTATTGATTCCAAAAATAACAAATGGTTTTGTACTTACAATTCAGGTATTTGTATTTACAATGAAGATGGTGTTAAGCTTTGAATTTATTGTATGATGTTACAAGGACGATATCGGATAAAAGCGATCATCTTCAACTCCACTACTACTAGTCTAAATATCTTTTGCCAATTACGATCAGTCAATAAGGTTCTTAACTATCACCTTCAAAATTTTCCATTTATCGGTCTGT
>JAMCSN010000356.1 GCA_023381535.1 Bacteroidota bacterium | reverse complement strand
TAGTTGTATCAATTAGCGCTAACAATTGATTCTGATTTACACGGTCGCCTATATCAACAAAGATTTTTTCAATGTTACCGTTCACTTTAGAAAAAATGCTTGCCTGCTGAATCGGCAATATATCACCCGTCAAAGTTTCGGTTCTTACCGCGTCTCCGTTGGTTACCATTCCAACAACAACTAGAGGTCTCAGACTTGGTCGCATGGCAGATTTTGACGAAACGATTCTCAAAATAAATATTAGCACAAGAAACAGTACAACAGCGCTTAGAATGTAATATGATTTCTTGGAAAGATGCATCTTAAGTCCTTGCCTTTAAAAACAAAAAATGTTTTGAAATAAAGTTGGAATAGATAGACGTTGAGGTCTGCAAATCAATACTTGTGGTAAATATATTCTCATTCAATAACTTTTAATCAATTGATCACATTAATAGACGATAGACACAATGCTTTAACAACCAGCACGCTCAATAAAGTTTCAATTCATATTGTTATAAAAAACGCGCGGGCTTTCACCCGCGCCTTAGACAACATAAACAGCTAAAAGATTAATGCCTCTCAAGTTTTTTTAAGGTTTAACCGGCGCCTTCATTAAACTTTGATATTTACTTAATAACTGTTCAATAGTTGGATCGTTTGGATAGAAAACCTTCAGCTTGTTCAAAATGTCTATTGCTTTGCCATATTCTTCAAGATTTTCATAAACCTGAAGAAGCAAGGTGTATGGATTATAGTAAGATGTTATCTCTCTCGGATTTGTACTAATACGTTGGAGCGCGCTTTTTTCAACATACGAAGCAAGTTCTTTGTATCTATCCATCCGGTGTGCCGCATAATAAATATTAGAGATATCGAAAAGTATCCTGTAGTCTGCCTTAGCATAATCAAGCGGAATTTTTTTTTGCATAAAATCCAAAACTTGAATCGCCTTAGCGTTTTCTTTATGACCGGTGAAATGCATTGCAAGTCGTAAATACAAACCGCGATAATTCTGAATCATCCTTTCATGATTGTCGTCGTAATAAATGCTCTTGTCGTTCATACCTCTAAATTTGAATCCAGGCTGAAAACTTTTGCTGTATGACGGATTTTCTTCCATCAAGTTTTTCCACATTCTGCCTTCGTCCATCATTTCAATGTTGCCTCTGTTCTTGTAAGGGACAAGTTGGTAGGCAAGTCCGTCGAGCTGCAGATAATCGTCCAAACCTATTTTGCTGTCGTTGCTGCATGTTGTTGCAAAGTAGATTGGGCGTTTCCAGTTGTTTGCTTCGATGATTGAGAGAACCGCAATATCCTGGGCACGGACTGCCGTAACATCGCCAAAGTTTAGAGTCGGCTCAACTTTGAACTCTACTTTATCCTGCCATGTTACGGTTGTATCCTGTAATGCCAACTTCTTTCTAACCTCAAGAGAACTATCTAGTTCTGCCGGAACAGGCAAATCAATTGTTTTTGTTTCCCATCTAACCGGACGAATGTCATCAATCTCTTGATCGCTCAAATTCATATCGACTTTTCTTGCGCCGTGAGGTGATTCATACTTAAGCTGGCGGATATACCACGGAGTGTTTATCAAACTTAAATTTGCAACTCTAACATCCTGCCGCACTCCTTCAACTTCCTGAAGGTACCAAAGCGGAAATGTATCGTTATCACCATTCGTGAAAAGAACTGCATTCGGCTCGCAGCTTTGTAACATGTTGTAAGCAAAATCCCACGGCAGCCAATCTTTCGATCTATCTTGTTCACGGTAGTTCGATTGGAACAATCTCATCGGCAGAAAAACAAATGCGAGCACAAGAACTACGCCTGGCGAATATTTTACAATCTGAAACTTCGAATACTTTTGTTTGATAAGTTCAATCAAATTATGAAGCCCTACGGCTATCCAGATGCTGAACATAAAACACATGGTTCCGTAAAATTTAATTCTCTCCCTCGGCTGCGGCTCCTGCTGGTTCTGGTAATATGCCGTTGCATAAGTGATGAGAAAGAATAAGACCATGAAGATCGCCGCCATCTTCCAATCTTTTCTGAAGTGGAAATAAATTCCGAGCAACCCTATCAAGAACGGAATTCCAAAATAAGATTTTGATGCGTCGCCGCTAAATTTCAATCCGAATAATTTTCCGAATAGATTTGCTACGCCGTTAAACGGCCAAACGTTTGGTCCCGAATCCTGATCCCATGATTCTCTACCGGCAAAATTCCAAAGTATGTATCTCGTCATCATGTGGTTCATCTGGTAGTTCCACAAGAAATCCAGATCGCTGGAATAATTGGTGAAGACTCCCTGCTGATGTGATTCAGTTGTGTATCTTCTTTGGAAACTCGGCCATTCGCCGTACTGTTCGCGGTTAAGATAAGTTACAAGCGAACTAAAATTCGACGGCGCATTTTCGTTGATCGGCGGATTAAGCTCAGCACGGACTATTATTACTACATAAGAGGTAAATCCTAAAAGTATAAATAGAAAAGACTTTGCTACAAGATTGAGAGTCGGCTTATTCTTTTTCTTAGTGAAATAAATCAAATAACCCAGCACTGCAAAAATTACGATCATGGTTATCAACGCAAGATTGTTGCTCGAACCGGAAATCATTCCGATTAAATCGGGCAGATATCTTACCAGTCCGGGATAAATAACAACAAGCAAAATTCCTCCGGCGAGCAGCACATAGTAGATGGAATTTTTATGCACCAGTTTTTTCCAAAAAGCACCGATAAAGACTACGGTGGCAAAAAATATTATCGCCGCAAACTTCACATCAAATGCTTGATATTCTTCCGGCATCGGAGGTTGAGTGGCAGTTTGGCTAGCCCACAGCACGATTGCCAAAAGTAAAACTATACCGACGTTCACCAGAAAATAGTAGATTGTTTTCTTTAACTCTTTTTCATCAGTAATATATTTTCTGAACATGATGAGCATTATGATCGAAAGCGTGGTAAGCGCACCCATCAATCTTAGACTTGTGGATAGCCCCACAAGGTAAGCAAGCAGCAAAATAAATTTTTCATTATCAACTTCATCCGCGCGCTCATTCCAGATTAACATTATGTACATAATCGCGGCGAACACAAAAGTATTGGTCGCATAAACTTCCGTTTCAACGGCGTTCCACCACGAGATATAAGCAAATGCATTTGTCAACGCGCCAATTGCAGCAATAACGTAAATCAATGCCGCGTCTGCGAAGGATTTGTAATCCTTGCCTCTGTAATTTTCAATCACTTTGATAATTATGAAATAAAGCATCGAGGCGGAAACGGCGCTCGTTAAAACTGAAATAAGATTCATTCTAAACGCAATATTCGTAGCGATGGGAAGCATTGAGAAAAATCTTGCCAGAAGCAGAAACAGCGGCGCTCCGGGCGGATGAGGAATTTGTAAGTTATACGCCGTTGCCAAATATTCGCCGCAATCCCAAAAAGAAACCGAGGGTTGAACGGTTAGATAGTAAACTATTCCGGTCGCGATGAATATCAATAACGCAATACTTCTTTTAAATACTTTGTAATTCATCTAAGGTTTCATCCCGATTTTATTAAAAAATATTGAAGAGTTGATAATAAAAACTGCCGCTAAACTATTTCTGAAAAATCATTTTGACAAGTCAAATATATATAAATATATGGAAAATCCACTCAGACTCAGTAGGTTATGAATGATTGCACAACCGTAATAAATCCCTTGTTCCCTCTTGCGGGATACCTTGGCTAATCAATTCATTTATTGAATCTTGCAGTCAAGAATCTTAGATTCATAACAAAAAATTGAGATGAAATGAATTCGATCGAATGGACTTTTCAACTGCGCTTTATTGTTGCCCTTGCTCTCGGGTTGCTTGTCGGTCTTGAACGCGAAGGTACAAAAAGCAAACGCAAACTTGCCCTCGGCGGCATCAGAACTTTTCCTATAATCAGCATGTTAGGTTTCGGCTGCGCATGGCTTTATCAATTAGGTGTAACATTAATGCTGCCAATTGGGTTGCTGAGTATATCCGTACTCGCGGGTGTTTCTTATTTTTCAAAAGTTAGGACAGAGAAGGTCGGCGCCACAAGTGAAATCACCGCTCTCCTTACATTTGTCGTTGGTGCATTGGCGTTGATGGTTGATATTTGGGTTTCAATGGCAATCGGAATTATCAATACAATGTTGCTGTCTGAAAAAGCCGAGCTTGAAAATATTGTTGAGAAACTCGACCGTGCCGAGTTTACAGCAGTTCTAAAATTTTTGCTTGTAACGCTAATAATATTGCCGGTACTGCCGAATAAAAATTTTACCGACTTCGAGCTGAACCCATCACAAATTTGGCAGATCGTAATTCTGGTTTCCACAATCGGTTTCATTGGTTATTTGCTTTCAAAATTCCTCGGTCAAAAAGTCGGGTTGTACTTATCCGGTTTAATCGGCGGAATTGTATCGAGTACTGCAGTGAGTATTGCCAACGGAAGAATTGCAAAAAAAGATCCGACTCTTGCAATTAGCTCGCTTCAAGGAAGTATTGCCGCAAGCAGCATCATGTACATAAAATTTTTAGTTATCATCTTCGTAATCAGTCCCGTGATTGCACAAACACTCTGGTTGAAAATGATTTTTTTGTTCGCGGTTGGAATTGCCTCGTCATACATCAAACATGATCCGTCATCGGAGACATCTGCAGTGGAAGAAGAACTAAAGAACTTGCAGAATCCGTTCGAGATAAAACCGGCAATGTTATTTGGAATTCTGTTCGTTGCAATTTCTGTTCTTACAAAAATTATTAATCAGTACGTCGGCGCGCATGGAATATTTACGTTTGCCGGTGTAGTCGGTATTGCCAATATCGATCCGTTCATTTTTTCGATCGCACATTCATCATGGTTCGATCCGAAGCTTGTTTCGACGGCAATTATTGTCGCTATGCTGAGCAATACAGTTATCAAAGGAATTTACTTTGGTTATTTTGTTCCTTCGCTAAGAACAAAAACATTTCAGCGGTTTGGAATACTTGCGCTCGCACATATTCCGCTGCTGTTCTTTTAGTCGAGAATTATTTTGGCAAGGATTGATTGAGCTGATTGATAAGCTCAACAACTTTTTCCGCTGTTTGATGAATTGCATTTTGGATAGCTGGAGACAATTGCATCGATACATTGTGAAAATGTTTTATCGAAATTGTGAAGAGATAAATCTTGGGGAATTCATTCAGCAGAATCAGCGACTCAACCAAATCTTTCAACCCGATATCGTGAGCTGAGAGAGCTTTCGGAAAATCAGAGGCAAACTTTGGTTCGGTCAGTTTGATAGTTCCTTCTTCATCATCATCTAAAGTTGCATCAACCATTATTATTACTTTGTAACCGCTCAGTTGAGCCAGAAGATGAAATCCGCCGGTGCCGCCATCAAGTAAATCGATGTTGTCAGGCAATGTCTCGCTTTCCAATCTGCGGACTACCTCAACGCCAGCGCCTTCGTCTTCCATCAAAACGTTTCCGATCCCGAGCACTAAAATTTTTTCATTATTCATCCGCCGAACTTCCCATCATTGTAATTTTCTGGATACAAGATAAAATAAATCTGCGGCAAGTCAACCTCTCCCCCTCCTCATTTGAGCAATGCTGTCAACTTAAGGAGATAGAGGTAAAAAAGATTAGGTTGTGCGTGTGAGAATTGAATTTAAAATCAGATAAAGTTGTTAAGCAGGAAACAAATTGAGTTTTACATGAAAAAATTTTTAAGATAATGCAGCAATTAATAAACAGTGAAGAGTTCAAAAACAATTCACGCAATAGCGATAAGAGTTTTGTCAGGGAAAGAAAACTATCTTTTGAAAGATTGGTACTGTTCTTTCTTCGAGGAGCGGCAAAAACGTTATCAGTAGAGATCAATCAATTTTTCCAAATTTATGGCAAAGAGAAAACAGAGTGCAGTAAACAAGCGATATCAAAAGCACGTATGAAGTTAAAACACGAAACATTTATAAAACTCAATGAAGCAGCCATAGAGGAATATTATCAGCAAGAGTATAAAAGCTATAAAGGCTACCGCTTATTGGCGGCAGATGGTTCAATGATCGAGCTTCCGGACGGAGAAGCCATACAAGCAGAATACGGTAAAATAAACCACAACGAGAATTGGGTAAACTGCGGGTGGTCAGTAGTGGTCTATGATGTTCTCAATGAAATGATAGTAGATGCGGAATTACACAAATATGGGAGATCAGAAAGAGAATATCTCCTCCAACAATTGCAACGAATGAAAGAAGGAGGAAAACAGAAGCGTGATATTATCATAGCAGATAGAGGCTTTCCATCATTGGCGATGTTTGTAAATCTAAAGCAAATGGGCTATGATTTTGTTATTCGTTACAGTGGTGAGCAATTTCTAAAAGAGTTAAAAGAGATTGTAACGAACGAAAAAGAAGAGATGATAATTAAAGTCTCATTAACCTGTAGTCAGCAGAGAAGGAAGAATCCGGAGCTTCAAGAACTTGTAAAGCAAGGGGTAAATACCAATATAAGATTGCGGGTTGTGAAGATAAAATTATCGAGTGGAGAAGATGAATATTTGGTAACATCGGTGCTCAATAAGAAGCAGCTATCGAGAGAAGATTTGAAGCATATCTATCATTTAAGATGGAGCGAAGAAGAGCATTTTAAGTTTCAAAAACACAGCGTAGAAATTGAAAACTTCAGTGGGAAAACCGGTGAATCAATTAGACAAGATTACTATAGCAGAATATTAATCCTCAACTTGCATTCGGTGCTTGTACAAGAAGCTGAACAACAGCTTGAAGAAGAAAACGCAAAGAAAAAACAAGCGCTGAAATACGAGCGGTATAAGATTAACAGAAACGTCAGTTACGGATTAGTCCGCACACGAATATTGGATTTACTCAATGAAAAAAATGCTGACTGGATAAAAGCATATGATGAATTAGTTGCAGCAATTAAGCGGCATAAAATTCCGGTAAGAGAAGGACGAAGTAATCCGAGAAAAAAGAAATGGTCGCTCAAATATCCTTCAAACAAAAGGAGAGCTGTTTAGACCATGTGGCTATCTATTTTTCTTAAGTTGACAGCATTGCCATAAGGAGTAGTATTTTTTCGCGTCGTCTCCATTAGTAATTCGAGGGTGGAAGCGCTAAGTCCCGCAAACTTTTCTGCTGAATTTTTTTGGAACCACTCCTGCGTATCATCCACAAAGTTTCTCAACGAGACTTTATTAACATATAGAAGCACCAACTGTAGAATTAGCAAAGCAATAAATACAACAGTCAAATGTCTTAATTCAAAACGATATTTCTTAAGACTTTCTATGAACGGGTTGTTAGATTTCATAGCTTATTTCAAGAAAAATTCGTGTGAGTTAATTAGTTTTTCAGCCGTTGCAAGAGCTTTTGAGGCACTAATTTTTTTGCGCATTGCTAAATTTATATAATAAGTAATTATATCTGAGTAACGAGTGTATTTCTCCATAAAAGGTCTATAATAGCCTGTGTCCATAATTTTTTCGTAGAATTTCAAATTGGGATGCTTTTTTAAGAACTCTTTGCTGGTGTAAACATCCTTATTGATCGGCAGATACCCGCCACTTTCAAACATTGTTTCTTGCGATTCCTCGGACGCCATAAATTTCATAAACTCAATCGCTTCGTTTTTATTTTTTGAACTTTTAGATAACATCAAATCCCATCCACCAATAACACTAGAGGGCTTTCCGTTTTTAAAATGCGGTAATGGCACAGGCAAAAACTTGGAAGAGACATCTTTCGGCCCAATAACATCTCTATACCAGAAATGAAAACCCGTCCAGCCACGAAGAAAAATGGCATTATCCTGAGCAAATTCTTTATAACATTCCGGATCTCTGAAATTTAATACCTCTTGAGGAGTAATTTTTGAATCATATATCAAATCCACAAGAAATTGTAGCGATTTCACTGCCTCAGGGGTATTCAATTTGACAGTGTCGCCTTCAATTATATTTTGGTTCAGATTGCCCAGCAATTCAAAGTAACTGCACATCAGTCCCTCATAATCATCGGCGGGAAAAAGAAAGACAGATTTGCCAAGAGACTTTAACTGCTTACTGATTTCTACAAACCGTTCCCACGTGATAAAGTTCGAAAGTTCTTTTTTAATCTCTGTATAATTTTGGGCCTTTCTTAAAATATCATCGTTGTAATAAAGCAAGCCAACGTCATAGTATAACGGAACTGCAACAAGTTCTTTATTATACTGGCATATTTTCAGAGC
>JAMCSN010000357.1 GCA_023381535.1 Bacteroidota bacterium | reverse complement strand
AGAAGAGAACATTCTTTTTCCTTTAATACACTATTTGACCGAAACAAAAAAATTCAACGAACGCCCGAAAAGCGGCGGATACGGAACGATCAAGAATCCTATTAGAAGAATGGAAGAAGAACATTCTTCTGCCGGCGAAGTCTTAAGTACCATGAAAAAGCTGACCAATAATTATACCTTGCCAAAGGATGCATGCACAACTTTCAAAGTCACTTACGAAGAGCTGAAGGAATTCGAGTTGGATCTTCATAAACACATACACTTAGAAAACAATATTTTGTTTCCGAAAGCCATTGAGTTGGAAGAGGAACTGCTTAAATTATAGTCTGTCAATTTGAGATGAAGATGAAAAAAACTGGAAACAAATTATTATCGTCCGCAAATTTTTACGACGACGTTTCGGAATTTTATGAAAAGATGATCGACTTCGAGAAAAATCTTCAGCTTAGAGTAAAAGCGTACAAGAATATTTTTGAAAGAGTCGGTGCTGCTGCAGATTTGGGCTGCGGCATCGGTTTGGATTCCATCGCGCTCGCGATGAACGGACATGACGTAACGGCTTTCGACATTTCGCCAAAGATGATTGACGAAACGCAAAAAAATGCCGCCAAGTTTGGGCTAACAATAAAAACGGAAGTTTCTTCGCTAGAATCAATACCCGCTGCTTACAAAAATAATTTCCAGAACATCGTGTGTGTCGGGAATACTATCGCTCATCTCAACAGTACACAATTGAAGAGCGTGTTAAAGAAAATTTGCGGACTGTTAAAACCCGGCGGGAAATTATTTCTTCACATTTTAAATTATGAAATTATTAGAAAGCAGAACAAAAGAGTTAACAACATAGCAGTCCGCGATGGAGTGACAATAATCCGGTTCTACGATTTTTTCGAGCAGCACCTTAATTTCAATATTTTATCTTTCAAAGTGGAAGAGCCAAAAAACTTTCGGTTGGTTACAACGCGGCATTACCCGCATAGAAAAAACGAAATTCGTTCGTTTCTGAAATCGGCGGGATTTGTTAGCATAAAATTTTCAAAAAATTTCGAGGGAGAGAATTTTGATCAGCTTGAATCAAAAGATATGTTTATAACCGCTACAAAATAATTCTACAAAGAAGAAATTTTGCTGAATGTTTTTTCTTTCAAATGTTCCAGTGTTTCTTCGCTTAACATCCGGTACGCTTCGTCTCGCAGCTTGCCCCATTTTTCATGTACCGGACAAGGTGTTTCAACCGAGCATCCCGGAAAACCCAGAACACAAGATTTGAAAACATCGAGACCGTCAATTGCTTCAACGATATCAATCAGTTTAATTTGGCTCGGTTCTTTTGCTAGATAAAACCCACCCTTTTTTCCTTTCTTGGAACCAATGATTCCGCTGCTCGTTAGTATTTGCAATACCTTCGAGACAAATTCCTTTGGAACTTTTAATTCACCGGAAACTTCTTCTGCGTTGAAAATTCTCTTTTCTTTTGCAGATAAATACAAAACAGCCTGAAGACCAAGCTCGCACGCTTTAGAGAAAAATACAGTCATTAAGCCCCCTTAATTTTTGAAGATTAAATATAGTTTATCGGAAGGATAAATTTTGAGAAATTTTTGGCATTATCAAACCAATTGCATTAAAATTTTTTAATCTGTCTTTAATGGTTCCTTAATGAACCAGCAGTTAAGTTACTTCCACAATAAATTTTCAATTGTCGATAAGTAAATAACAATCAATTAACAAGGGAGTACCTAATGAAGAAGTTAGCAGCAATATTATTAATTCTCGCTTTTGTATCTGTTAACGCTTTCGCTCAAGCTCAACCGCAAAAGAAAGCTGAAGGCAAAGCAAAGAAAGAAATGAAGGTTGAAAAGAAAGCTGAGAAGAAAGAAAAACACGAAGCCAAAGTTGAAAAGAAAGCTGAGAAGAAAGAAAAACACGAAGCCAAAGTTGAAAAGAAGGCTGAGAAAAAAGAAAAACACGAAACCAAAGTTGAAAAGAAAGCCGAGAAGAAAGAAAAGAAAGCTGCAAAGAAAGAAGCTGCAAAATAATTCTTCTCACAAGAATCTTTTAACAGTTGAAGAAAAGGAGAGTACATGTGCTCTCCTTTTTTATTTCCGGACTGATAGATGGTTCAAAGTCTTTTACTTGCCGGTTTGCACCGCGAGTACATATTTTAGTTGAAATTTCTATCAGTCTATTTTACCTTATAACCGAATAACTTTTCAATAAAGTGAAAGGTGGGCATTTTGAGAGATCGGAAATCCTCCGCACCAAAAACCATTATTATGAAAATCCTAATGCTCACGTCATTCTTACTTATCTTTCCTCTTTCTCAGTACGCTCAATGGAAAAATTTAAGTCCAATTTCCGGTATCGATGTTACATCAATGACAAATTTGGGAAGTGAGATTTTCGTCGGAACAACCGACAAAGGTATTTATCACTCTACCGACAGCGGAAATCTATGGGCACGGTATAACGCTGGGTTATCAGACTATAACATAACAGCTTTGATAAACTCAGGCGGCAATGTCCTAGCTGGGACGAGATACGGCGGCGTTTTCAAGCTGAAAGGAAAAAATTGGTTGTCTGCTAATATATGCAATTGCGGCGGGCCAACTATTTACTCTCTGGGCATTTGCGGAACTAAAACTTACGCTGGCGTTAACAATTCGATCTATCAATCCGCGGATTACGGATCTACCTGGAAAAAAATAAAAGATTTTGGATTTGATACGACCGTTACTTCATTTGCTTTTTCCTGCTGTACAGTATTTGCAGGCACCAATGCGAATTCAATTTTTACTTCCGCAGATAGCGGCGCCACTTGGAAACAGATGAAGAATTCTCCGCCAAGCATTAACGCTCTTGTCGAGTATCGCGGCGTTCTATACGCCGGGACAGATATTGGCGTTTTTTACAGCGACGCCAACAATATTAACGGTTCATGGCAAACTTTGGGCGGATTTTATTTACCGGTAGCTTCGCTTTCATTTTCAGGAAACAATTTGCTTGCGGGAACAAAAGGTTACGGCATTGTAAAATATGTCGATCCTCTCTGGGTAAGCGCTAACGCCGGCATTTACGATCGGTGGGTTAACGCAATACTTGTTAACGGCTCCAACATATTTATCGGGACAAAAACATACGGGGTTTATTTATCAACCGATAATACAGTGACCTGGGCGGCGGCAAATAACGGATTGGTGGAAAACAGCGTTAGAGATATGGCGATGGACGGGAACAAACTTTTCGTTTTGATGAATAACGACAATGGAATTTATCGTACTACCGACGACGGAACCACATGGCAATTAATGAGTAACGGTCTGAAAACTTTTAAAGGATTTACATTCATAACAAAATATAACGGGCAACTTTTTGCCGGCGGACTTAACGGATTTTATCAGACGCCGACAACTTCATCAAACTGGGTAAAAAGCACGTTGAACCAAACCGTCAGTTATTTATTTGTCGATAACAAGAACTACTGCGCCGGCGGCGTTGATAATTTTGACGAGACGCTTGTTTATTATTCAAACGACAGCGGCACAACATGGAACAGTTCTCGCGTGATGGCGTTCGGTTTTGTTAATAATTTTCACAAAACAGGAACAAGACTTTTGGCGGGACACCAATCAAGCGGCGTTTTGATTAGCGACGACGGCGGCAAAAGCTGGACAGAAAATAATTGGGGATTAAATAGTGCCGGTTCAAAAAATGTTTGGAAACTTGCCGAGACAACAAATTATTTGTTCGCCGCAACTCACGGATCGATTTACCGCGCACAGAAATCGGTTACGCCTTACAAATGGCAGGAGGTAGCTTTCTTTAATACGGATATTTATGATATGCTTGTAACGCAAGGTGATACAATTTATGTTGCGCCGTACGGTGAAGGCGTATATGCATCGTCCAACGATGGAGATGTCTGGTGGACGGAGAATGATGGCTTGCTGGATTTAAATATAATTTCGCTCGCTGAATCCGGGGGGAGTAAAATTTATTGCTCATCGCTTTCAAGCGGAATTTACTTACGAAATAAATCAACAGTCACTTCGGTAGAAAAAGAAACATCAAGTATTCCAAACGATGTTCAGCTTTATCAGAACTATCCAAATCCGTTTAATCCTAGTACAACAATAAAATTTTCTGTTCCTTCTGTAGAGACGTACCATGGAACGTCTTTACAACACGTTGTGCTGAAAGTTTACGATTTGTTGGGAAGAGAAGTTTCAACGCTTGTTAACGAAGAAAAAGCGCCGGGGAATTATGAAGTGAAGTTTAATGTAGAGACTCGCAGCGGCGAGTCTCTACCGAGTGGCGTTTATTTTTATAGGTTGACTGCCGGTTCGTATTCTGAGGTAAAGAAGATGGTGTTGCTAAAATAATTTTTTTATCAACCATTCCTATTCATTAAACATAACGATATGAGAATATTAGTAGTTGAAGACGAAAAAAAAGTCGCCTCTTTTATAAAAAAAGGTTTGGAGGAAGAACTCTTCCAGGTAGATACTGCCGGCAACGGAAAAGAAGGTTTAGATCGCGCACTTCATGAAGAGTACGACCTAATCATCAGCGATATAATGATGCCCCAGATGAGCGGCATTCAAATGATAAAGGAACTACGCGGCAATAACATTGAGACACCAATTCTTTTACTTACAATAAAAGACAGCACAAAAGACAAAGTGGACGGACTCGACAGCGGCGCCGATGATTATTTAACTAAACCTTTTGCGTTTGAAGAATTGATTGCGCGTGTTAGAGCGCTGTTAAGAAGAAAAGAGACCCAGAAGAGCAATGTGCTAACAATCGATAATCTGCGAATGGATTTGGTGGCTCATAAAGTGTTGAGGGACAATAAAGAAATTATTTTAACGCCGCGGGAATATTCCATTCTCGAATATCTGCTGAGGAACAAGAACAAAATTGTTTCCAGAACAAAACTAATTGAGCATGTTTACGATTTTCATTTCGACAGCGGCACAAACGTTATTGATGTCTATATCAATAAGCTGCGCTCCAAGATAGACCAAAATACTGCCAAGCAGCTAATTCAAACTGTTCGGGGAACGGGGTACATAATAAAAGAACAGAATTGACTCTGACATGTTTGCTAAACTAAAACCTTTTGTTAGCACCACAAGATTTAAGTTCACAATCTGGTACTCTTCGCTATTCCTTTTGCTGGAAATTCTATTAGGAATTTCAATCTATTTTTATCTCAGTAAATCATCGCACACAAATCTAGATCTAACATTGAAATCGCAGGCAAGAGCAATTCTGCGGGTTGTTGAAGAGAAACATGTTGATCTGGATTCTTTTGAACCGGGACCGGTTTACAGAAGCGAGGACGAACTGATTTGGGATATCATTTACGATGCGCTAGTATTCAACCGCCGCAATACCTATGTCGAAATTTCCACGTTGAATAAAATAGTTTTTAAAACCGCCAATCTCGGAAACATTAATCTTCCATTCTCCGAGCACAAAGTAAAAGAATCCATATTCGATTTTCGGAATGGTGATCTTTCCGAAGATGTCATTCGAGCTTGCCAGATGCAAGGGAAACGCTATACGGTCGTTGTTGCTTATCCAAAGGAATTTATAGAACAAACTTTGAACGGATTGAGAAGCATCTACATCAGAGTGGCGCCTGTATTTCTTATAATCTCTTTTCTAGGAGGATGGCTGCTCACATCAAAATCGCTTTCCAGAATCGATGCCATCATAAAGAAAACGGAAGAGATAACCGCTCAAAGTTTGGATGAAACGATTCTGGGCGGCGAGTATTACGATGAATACGGACGGTTGGTTAACAAGATGAATGAAATGATCCAACGAATAAAGAAATCCGTCGATTATATGAATCAATTTTCCGTATCAGCCGCTCACGAGCTAAAGACTCCGCTAACAATTCTCCGCGGTGAAATCGAGCTTGCTCTTAAGTCTCCCAAAACTCCCAATCAATACACTGAAGTTCTTAAGAGTAATTACGAAGAAACAATCCGGTTGATAAAGATAGTTGATAATCTTTTCTTCATTTCAAAAAGCGACAATGCTTTAATCAACATTCAAAAGAAGGAAGTGGAATTGAATTCCTTCTTAAATAATATTGTGAACAGCATGAAAATACTGGGATATGATAAAAATATGAATCTGGTTTTCACAGCTAAAGACGAACTAAAGGTTAATATAGACCCCGCGTTACTTACTCAAGCGCTTTCAAACGTGCTGGATAATGCTTTCAAGTTTGGGACAGACAGCACAACCGTTACCATTAACACAAGAAGAATCAACGGCAGTTTTGAAATAAACATTACCAATTACGGTGAAGGAATTTCGGAGGAATCAATTAACAAAATATTCGAGCGGTTTTACCGCGCCGATACACCTCAAACCAAACATACCGGAGGCGTTGGTCTGGGGCTTTCCGTCGTAAAATCTATAATGAATCTTCATGGCGGCGATGTTGACGTAAAGTCCGCCCTCAACGACAAAACAACTTTCTTATTAACCTTGCCGATAGCCTGACATTTTTCTGTCATCGGCAGGAATTGTTTGTGACATAGGATAAGCAGATTTGTTGAACACGTTCTTTAAATTGACAATCGAAAATCTAAGTAGTATTTTTTAACAATATGAAATGATATCAATCAAATAAACACAATAACACAAATCCTCTCACAAAATAAAAAGGAGTTAAAATGAAAACAGCTTCAAGATTAGTCGGTTTTAGAAAGACCGTTCTTGTTGTTTTTCTTTTCTTGTTCACGGCAGTTTTAACTCATGCGCAAACCTCTTCAAGTTTTGCCTCAATGTCTAGTTCTCCCGCAGCAGGTTCCGGCACAAATTGGATCATCGGCGGAAGAATTGGTATGGCAATAGGAAGCGGATTCGGCGGTTCCACAGTTGGATTAGCAATTGGCCCAATGGCTGAAGTTTTGTTTAACAAAAATATGGCGGTTGGAACAGAATTAAACATCAATACCTTTAGCGGAACACCGGTTGAATGGGCAGATTATTTTAAGTACTACTTTGACATTCCCGGTTCCACTGTAAAACCATATGCAAATGCCGGACTAAGTTTGTGGTTTGCTACTGACGGACCGTATTTTGCAATTCGGTTTGGCGGCGGCGCTAATTTCAAAGTTGCCAACAATCTCTACATCCCGGCAGATCTTCAGATTGGTCCTATTTTTTACAGCACAAAAACTGCCGGATTTGATTACAACACTTTTCAGCCCACTACAACTTCATCAACAAAAACAATATTCTATATTGGCATAACAACCGGCATTAGATATGAACTCCCATAAAATAATTAACTAACTGAGAGGGTTACAATATGAAAAAAATTTTTGTACTGATTTTAGCAGCAACACTGCTTATTGCATCTACCAATATGCAGGCTCAAACCACAGTGAGCGTTGGCGCAAGGGCTGGGTTAAACATTGCCAATTTTTCTTTTGATCCGGATGTAGCAACCGGAGTCACTAAATCGTCACGAACCGGATTCAAATTTGGCGGCGCTCTTGAAGTTGGGTTTGCACCAATGTTTGCTCTTCAAGTCGAACCGATGTTTTCAACCGGCGGAAGTGAACTTAGCGGACCCGGTGGAAAGCTCACTTTTAAAACATCTCTTATAGAAATTCCAATCTTATTCAAAGTTAAGATTCCCGTAGCCGGTTCAGTTACACCATATGCATTTGTCGGACCAAATTTGGGTTTGGTTCTATCGTCAAAATCGCTGCTTGAAGCGGGCGGTCAATCTCAAGAAACCGATTGGAAAGATCAAACATCCTCCATAAACTTTGCTCTGGATTTTGGCGCTGGCGCCGGATTTAAGGTAGCCCCGTTAACTACAATCCTTTTAGATGTTCGTTATTCTCTGGGTCTAGCAAATATACTTAACGACAAAGGAAAGCAAGCGTATGGCGGCGACCAGTCTATAAAGACTACAGGATTTCAGATCATTGCTGGTGTGATGTTCGGTTTGAATTAGAAGAGTTAACTGGTGATTGTACAAAAAAGCCCCGAGTTAGTCGGGGCTTTTTTATCAGTTCAATGTGCTTATTGGACTTGTATCTTTGAGAGCAATTTCTTTGACTGTTACTTTTATTACACCCCGACTTATCATGCCTAAAGCCTGGGCTGTACCTTTGGATAGATCCAGATCGCGACCATCAATGTATGGTCCCCGGTCGTTAATTCTAACAATAACAGATTTTCCATTACGAATGTTTGTTACTTTCAATA
>JAMCSN010000302.1:5047-8261 GCA_023381535.1 Bacteroidota bacterium | reverse complement strand
GGATCGTTAGAATTCAAAATTGCATCAGCGCCTTCTTTAGCCAGCTTTACGAAAGCTTCTTTGCTGCCAACAACCGAGTTACCGAGAGCGTAGTTAGCTGCATCTTTTCCTCTTTTATCACCAAACATTTTTTGTACGATCGGATTATTGTCTCCAAGATTCATGCGGATATATTCGGCTTGCATAACAAGTTTGGTGTCTTCCATCAGTTTATCAACCTTATCCGGATACAAAGCATTTATCGTGGAATCCAACTTTGCGCCTTTGAATTCAGGAGCTTTCTGATCTTCCGGTTTCTGCAATTCTTTTGCAAACTCTACCAAACTTTTTGCAATGAAAAAGTATTTTGATGAGAACATTGGGTTCAACGAATAAGCCGAAATTTTGGGACCGTACTTTCTCATTTCTGTGCGGGTCTTTTCAATGTCTTCCCAAACAGAACCGTATTTTTCTTTTAGTTCCGGATTAGACCAAACCGCTTCCTGAAGTTTCTTCTGAAAATCTTTTTTTCTTGCCATCAGGTAAGGATCAGTTAGACCTTTGTAGATTGAGGTAATAACTTTTTGACTGTTTCCAATCTGAACTCTAATCTTTTCAAATTCTGCGGCTCTCGAAGGATCAACAGTCTTCAGTTGTTCCAACGCATTATAATAAGTATCGAAAAGATAAGCCGCGTTCTTGTAAGTAATATCCCGGAAGTATTCCAATTGAGCTACGGTTTTCAATCTCTGGGTTGAACCCGGATTGCCGACTGTGAAAATCGGTTCGTCCAATTTTATTCCATCCATTGTGAACTTAAAAAAGTTTGTTGAGTTCACCGGTTTATCATTTTCATAAACACGCATAAAAGTGCAGTCGAGATTGTAACGCGGATAAGTGAAGTTATCAAAATCGCCGCCGAAATATGCAATCTGCATATCGGGCGCAAAAACCAGACGAATGTCGGTGTATCTTTTGTAACCATACAAAGAATATTTTGCGCCGTTGAAAAGGGAAACGACCTGCGCAATCAAACCGGATTGACTTGAAAGCTTATCAGTAATCTCTTTTATTTTGTCTGCTTTGTTTTTTGCTTTTTCATCGGCAGTTGCACCGGTGGAAGCGGCTTTTTGAATTTCATCTGTTACATCTTGAATTAAAACTAATTGATCTGCATAGTAGTTCGGAATCTTTCGTTCCTCTTCAAGAGTTTGAGCAAAGAATCCGTTCTTTACTAAATCTTCACCATCTTTTTGAATTCTCGGTAAGAACCCGCGTGCACAATGATGATTTGTCATTATCAGTCCGTCGGCAGATACAAACGACGAGGTACAATTCGGAAGTCTTAGTGCCGATAACCTGACATGTTCGAACCATGAATCGTCCGGCGAAAAATTATATGTCTTCTTGAAATATTCCGTTGGCGGATAATCGAAAGACCACATTTTGCCCGTATCAAACTTTTGAGCTTTTACGGTATCAAGATCAACCGTGGATTGTGCTTTCAAAGGAAATGTGAACGCAAAGATCAGAAGTAGAACTGCTGATCTTAGTAAAACATTTTTCATAAGTCACCTAAAATTGAGTTTGAAAAATTCTAGCGGGATGAAAAATATAATAGTCTATATTCATAACCAAGAAAGATTAGTGAGCATATGCGCGAAGTGTTATTACACTTTTTTAACGGTTAATAGATGTTATAAATTTGCGGCTTACTGAAAGCCGGGGAAGAATTAGATGTGAGGTGAGCGTTACACTTAAAGTCTCAATAGTCTGTCTGTTAACGTTTTGAATGTAACGATAAAGAGAAGATCATAAAAATAATTATCTAGTTAAAGACAATAGTGAACTCCGTTCCAACATTTTTTTGACTCATAACCGTAATTGCAAGATTATTCAGATCGGCGTATTTCTTAACCAGAGCCAAGGCAAGTCCGTTTCCCTCAAACTTTCTGGTGTAACCGGTGTACTCTTGAGAGAATGGTTCGAAAATGTGTTCAAGATATTCCTCCGACATGCCGATTCCAGTATCCTTAACTGTTACGGTTAACTTTCCTTCAGCATTTGTGAACTGTCTTATGCGCACATCCCCCTTGCTCGTAAACTTAACGGCATTATCTATTATTTCTTGAAATATTTGTGTGATCATAAACTTATCACAATTAATTTCGTTTTTGTCGGTAGTTTTATCGTATACCAAATAAATATTTTTCTTTTCAACAGCATGCTTAAAATTCTTTATCACTTTAACTAAAATATCTTCTTCCAATTTGATCGGTTCAGGATGAATCTCGTAATAGCCGGATCTAATTTCCGAGAGCTCCATAATTTCATCAACAGTTCTTATAATTCGATCCGTACCGTTTTCCAATGCTGCAAACAACTCCTTAACCTCATCAGAATCCAGCTTTGTGGCTTTCGATTTTAATAATGCTAAACTGTTTAAGATAATATTAAAGGGAGTTCTAATTTCATGAGACATCTGCAAAAGGAAATGATTCTTAAGCATTGCAAATTTTTCCGCTTCCTTTTTTGCAAGTTCCAATTCGCTGTATGCTTTTTTCAGTTCCTCGTTAACCAAAATTTGTTTCTTATGCATCTGAGCATTATTAAGCGCTATCGCAGAATGAATCGAAAGAGCCTTAAGAAGTTCTTCATCTCTTTCCGTGAATCCTCCTTTCAGGTTGTTAAGCAACTGAAGCACTCCTACTGTTTCTTTCTCGGAATTTTTGATAGGAAAACAAAGCATGTTTTTAGTAGTGTAACCGCTGGAACGATCAATCTTCGGGTTGAACCGGGAATCTTTTCGCACATCTTTAATATTAACTGTTTCGCCAGTTGCAGCAACATAACCGGCAAGTCCTTCACCAATCTTTAAACGAATCTCTCGAATCTCGTCGCCTAATAAAACAAACGATAATAATGCATTCTTCTGGTTGTCCACAAAATACAAAGTACCCCTGTCGGCATTAGTTAATTCAACCGCTACATTCACGATGTTATTTAATACTTCGTAAACATCGAGGTTCGAGTTAACAAGTTCTGCGGCGTGGATTATTTTTTGAAGCTCATTGGCATTCATCATGAGTACCTCTATGATTGTAACCAATAATTACTTAGTTAATTTATGTGATTGATTCTAATAAATCCATTTTGCAGGACAGCTGCAAATAATAAAAGGTGAGAAATAAAAATTAAGGACAGCTTCAATCTTTGAAATTTGAAAACTTATTAT
>JAMCSN010000302.1:0-4488 GCA_023381535.1 Bacteroidota bacterium | reverse complement strand
CCCAATCCACAATCATTTTTCGGAACATTTGAATTACCTGCTCTTCGTTCGAAACATCGGCAAGATGGGCATAACTATTCACTCCAAGATTTTTAATCTCGCTCACAACTTGATCGGCAGAATCTGGATCGGCAACATAGTTAATAACAACATCGGCACCGGCTTTGGCAAGTTCAAGAGCAATCCCTTTTCCGATTCCTGAGTTTGCGCCGGTTACTAATGCTTTTTGTCCGGCAAGAAGTTTTAATACGTTCTGTTCGGTCGACATATTTTTCACCTTTCGTGGTAAGAAAAAAATTTAATCTTTTGGTTTCAGAAGTTTGGCAATTAATCCCGTCCAGCCGGTTTGATGCGAAGCGCCAAGTCCCTTTCCGCTATCACCATGAAAATATTCACTGAACGGAATGTAATTATTAAAGTTTGGGTCGGTCTGAAATTTTTCATTATCGCCGAAGACCGGACGTTTACCGTTTTTGTCTTTCAAAAATATTTTTGCGAGCCGGTTCGAAAGTTCATCGGAAATTTCTTTCAGTGTATAAAATTTTCCCGAGTTAGTCGGATGTTCAACTTTAAAATCATCGCCGTAGTAATGATGGAATCTTTGCAGCGATTCAATTATCAAGAAGTTAACGGGAAACCAAATTGGTCCGCGCCAGTTTGAGTTGCCGCCGAAAAGATTCGTCTCGGATTCCGCCGGTTCATAATTAACGCTGAAAACATTTCCGTTGTCATTGAATACGTACGGATTATCTTTATGAAATTTTGAAAGGGCGCGGATTCCGTAATCCGAAAGGAATTCCGATTCATCGAGCATTCGTTTTAAAATTCTTTTTAACCGGTGACCGCGCAGCAGCGAGAATAATTTTCTTTCTCCTTCGCCGTCAACATACCAGCGGGAAACCAGACTCGCAAGATCAGGTCTGTTGTTTAAGAACCAATCCATCCTTGCGGCAAAATCCGGACAGCCTTTGATAATTTCCGGATCAATTACTTCAACTGCAAACAGCGGAATAAGTCCGACCATGGAATGAACTTTCAATTTGACCGAATGTTCGGCGGGAGTGTGAAGCACATCGTAATAAAATTCATCATCTTCATCCCAAAGATCAACGCCCTCGCCTCCAATATCGCGCATGGCGCCCGCGATGTACAAAAAATGTTCTAAAAATTTTGTAGCGAGGTCTTGATATACCGGATTTGTTTTCGAAAGCTCGAGCGAAATTCTGAGAAGGTTCAAACAGAACATTGCCATCCAGCTCGTTGCATCGGCTTGTTCAAGATGTCCTCCGCTGGGAAGTTCCGAGCTTCTATCAAACACGCCAATATTATCCAATCCTAGAAATCCGCCTTGAAATATATTTCGATCATGCTCGTCTTTTCGATTAACCCACCAAGTAAAATTCAAAAGCAGTTTGTGAAAAACAGATTCAAGAAAAGCCGTATCGCCTTTGCCGCCGTTTATTTTTTGATCGATCTTATAAACACGCCACGTAGCCCATGCATGAACCGGCGGATTGACATCGCCGAAATTCCATTCGTAAGCGGGAAGTTGACCGTTGGGATGCATGTACCATTCTCGCGTAAATAAAACCAATTGTTCCTTGGCAAACTGAGGATCGATCATAGCGATTGGCAGACAATGAAAAGCCAAATCCCACGCCGCGTACCACGGGTACTCCCATTTATCCGGCATAGAAATAATTTCCGAATTGTGAAGATGCATCCAGCCGCTGTTTCTTCCTTGCATTCTTTCTTTCGGCGGCTGCGGTTGAGCCGGATCACCTTTCAACCACATGGCAACATTGTAACTGTAAAACTGTTTATTCCAAAGCATGCCGGAAAACGCTTGCCGCTGAATGTTTTTTTTGTCGTCGTCTTTTATGTTGGTCTGAATCTGATTGTAAAATGCATCGGCTTCATTTTGTCTTTGCTTGAAAACTTTATCAAATTCTTGAAACGGCAACTCGATATTTCTGTTGGAAATTCTCAAGCGTATAGTTTTGGTACCGTTAGCATCAATGCTGAGGTCATATCTCGCTGCTGCTTTTGTTCCGGTGTTGTCCGGATTGACGGCGTTCTTATCGCTATGCACTACATAGTTATTTATTCCGTCTTTGAAAAATTTGTTTGAGCTTTCAAAGCCGTAAAGTTTTTTGAAATTAGTTTCGTTGTCGCAAAAGAGAAGTTCGGGTTTATCATCACAGTAGATGAAATAATTTCCCAATTTTTTGTGCTCGGCTTCAATCACACCGTTTTTTGTAACGGAAAATGAAGGTTTATAATCATCGTAGCCCCAAGACCATGTATTCCGGAACAACATTTGGGGAAGAACATTTAAGTCGGATTTGGCAGATGCCCGATTGTGAATCGTGATCTTGATAAGAATATCATCCGGATCAGCTTTTGCGTACTCAATAAATATGTCGAAATATTTATCGCCGCTGAAAATTCCGGTATCAATCAGCTCAAACTCAGGCTGGGTTCTATTTCTCTTTTTGTTTTCATTTATGAGTTGTTCGTACGGGAATTGAGATTGAGGATATTTATAAAGCATCTTCATGTATGAATGAGTCGGAACATTATCCAGGTAATAATAATATTCCTTTACATCTTCGCCGTGATTTCCCTGAGGTCCGCTAAGTCCGAAAAGCCGCTCTTTGATGATTGAGTCTTTACCGTTCCATAATGCGAGAGAAAAGCAGAATAATTGTTTGCTGTCGCTGATACCGCCGATTCCATCTTCGCCCCAGCGATAAGTTTTACTTACCGCGCTGAAATAATCCGTGGACTCCCATGCATCGCCGTTGGCACTGTAATCTTCACGAACCGTTCCCCATTGTCTTTCGGATAAATAAGGACCCCATTTGCGCCATGGGTTGTCATCGTTCTGCTGAGTTAGTCGTTTGTTTTCAATCATCATTAACTGTAATTGTTACACTTTTTTCGAAGACTTTTTATCGTTCTCCGGAATCCATTCCGGTTTCAACTGCAATGTATCTGAAAAATATCCATCGTTCCAATATGGTTTCAACAAACAGTCTCTAAAGTAAGTTTCAATTTATTAACATTGAAGAAATGATACATATTCATTATCATTTCATCAAATACTTTGAAAAGTTTCAGTCAAGCCAAATGACACCCATCAAGAATACTTTCCGCCTTAGGGCTCTGTTATTATCAACTCTCGTAATTACACTATACGGATGCGATGATTTCATCCAGCCCACTAATCATATTATCGATTATTATGTGTCGCCGCAAGCGGCTATCTATCAAATCAAAACGGTTGCTCTGTTTCCGATGGCAAAGGACGACACGACCGACACGGGAACGTTTTACTCGACAAATCATTTCATCAATCGTCTCGAGCAAAGTTTTCCAAATGTAAAATTTTTTATTCCTTCAATAGACAGTTTAATCCGGAAAGATTCCCCGCTCGTTCCGCACTTGATCAAATCAATCGGGTCGAACAACAAACTAAATGTAGAAAGTTTCGACTCATCAGAAGTCGGCAAATTATTAGCCGATGATAATCCAGATGCTATGATCGTCGGCTTAATAAATAATTCATCAAATAGAAGAGGTGTCGGACTGGTAAGGAATGAATTTCTTAATTTTGAATTTAGAGCTATAACGTCATGCGATTTTACATATTACCTGATCTCGCTAAAAGACGGAAGCACAATTTGGAAATTTCGGGTAGTTGGCGAAGAAGTTTATGGCAGTAATCATATTAACGATGATTTCCCGCCGCTGGATACGGCAATTTCCAACGGAATAGATTTTTTACTCGATACAAGATTGCCTGAACAGGTGAGTCAATAACTTATTCAGTCATTCTACCGGTTTCGATTTTTGACACAACCTTCAATGCATAAAATAAAAGAGGTTGTCTCTAAAGTAATTTTTCAAAAAGTAAATCTGCGAAAATCAGTTTAATCTGCGTTATCAGCGTTCTATTTTTGAATAAACAAGTACTTTTGAGACAGCCTCTTTTCGTCAAATCAATTTTATCCTCTCAGTTTATCGAGAAGATCGTTCATTTTTTTTGCTTCCGCAGAAGATAACTTCTTAAGCAGTTCATCATAATGATCATTCATTTTATCAATTTCGGAAAGAAGATTTAATCCTTTGTCCGTGATCATAACATCCACTCTTCTTCTATCGTCCGGCGAAAGTTCTCTCTTCACCAATCCTTTAACACGCAATCTTTCAACGAGCCGCGATGCATCCGACATTTTATCAAGCATTCTATCTCTCAGCAAGGAAACAGTAGCAGCGTTTGGATGCTGACCGCGCAGAATCCGTAAAATATTAAACTGATTCCCGGTGATATCATGCTTTCGAAATAATTCCGTCTGAGCTTTTGCAAACCAGTTGTAAGTATAGATTAGATTTACCGCAAGTTTGTGATACTCGTTTCTAAATTTCGGCTGCTTTATTTCCCGCTCAAGTTTCATTTCGATTTCTGCAATTCAAGATTGATTG
>JAMCSN010000271.1 GCA_023381535.1 Bacteroidota bacterium | reverse complement strand
AGATGAAAAAATCCGAGAAGGAATTTCTTCTTGAAGTTCTACGTCTCCTCATGTTCACGAATTTCCTCTTATGAACAAGTTCGAGTTCACACAGATCGTCGTTTGTGATTATGCTAACCAACACCGCCTTACTTCCTCACTTTTTTGCAAGAAGTTCTTATCCTACAATTATTATCGAAAAAAATTGCAATTAATTGAGTGGCTAATATTAGGCACAAGGTCATAATCGGGCACGATCCAGTGCGCACAAATTAGGTCCCTAAAATCTAAATCATGCAGCTTAAAATTCTTTTGTTTCTAACCTCATTTAGTGGAATTAATTCATTAAAGAAAAGCGAGAATTCTTCGACAATACAATTGATGGCTGGCATTTTACTTGCAATAATGTAGTTGCGCAAAAGTCAGTGTTCATTCATAAAAAATAGTATCCTCAACCGGTAATCTTTTGTAACCAGAGAATTGCCGATCGGGGTATGGCAGCAATCCGTTTAATTTGAAAGTTGCACTTAGAATAACAACTTCAAAACCAGTACGGAGAAATGACAAAGGAATCATGGATACTTTAACCGAACACTTACGAATCAGTGAAAGAAATGATCGGTAATTTTTTTATTAACAGAATTTTTCAAATTTGGAAATCATTCTTAACTGAAAGGAAAAGTAAGCGTGAGAAAGAAAGACAAGCTGAACTGATGTTTGCAGACGTTTTTCAAACGCTTTTTAATCTTACCAGGGAAGGTTTTATAATTTGCAACAGCGCGGGTGCAATTAAGGAAATCAATGAAAGCTGCTGTGGTTTATTACAACTGGCAAAGGAAGAATTGCTTGAAAAATCTATAGCCGACTTTTTGCTGAACCAAGAAAACTACGCAGTACTTAACCCAAGCGAGCTGCTCGCTACTAAAGAACCGAAGTTAATTTGCTTAAAACAGAAAAACGGAACGCTACTGCCTGCTGAGATAATTATAAGAAAAGTATCCGATGAAAAGTTTCTGTTGGTGATTAATCACGAGATAATCGCTCACTTAAATTACGACGAGATTAGCAAAGAACTTGAAGAGCTGCAGTTCAACAAAGATCTTTTAGAAGAACGTTCCGCCGAATTAAATATTCTGAGCACACAGCTCGCGCAGTCTGAAACTGAGCTGAAAGAACTGAATGCATCTAAAGATAAGTTCTTTTCTATCCTCGCTCACGATCTCAAAAGTCCGTTCAGCGGATTGCTTGGTTATATGGACATGCTGGTTGAGGATTTTGATTCGCTTCAATTGGATGAAATTAAGAGCTACATTAACAGTGTTCATACGATGGTTGGAAATATTTATAGCTTAACGAAAAACCTTCTCGATTGGTCGCGTTTGCAAAACGGCAGGATGGAATGCAACATAGAGCGGCGCAGTCTATACGAAGCCGTTACATACGCGGAAAGTCTTGTAAATGCTAATGCCCAAAATAAAGGGATATCGATCATCAATAATGTTGGACGGGACGAAGATGTTTTGGCAGACAACATGATGCTTAACCTGGTTTTTCAGAATCTGCTTTCAAATGCCATTAAGTTCACTCCTCGCGGAGGACAAATCACAATTTCTTCTAAACCGATAAATATTTTTCATGAAATAAGCATTGCCGATTCCGGAATTGGAATGAGTGAAGAAACCCTGCAAAAGATTTTCAGAATAGAAAGCGTGCATACAACACTTGGCACGGAAAAAGAAAAAGGCACCGGTTTGGGATTGATACTTTGCAAGGAAATGATCGAGAGACAGAAAGGTGCACTCAGCGTGGAAAGCAAGGTGAACGAAGGTACTAAATTCAGTTTCATACTGCCATCCGCCTATGAAAAAGAAATTAAGCGTAATAATACAAGCGACGTAGCAACGATAATTGAAAATGCCTGAGTCAAGAAAATATAGTGAGCGCGCTAAGTATCCGGATAATTTTTCTTTCTGCGCATTCCGTATCAATCATGCGGGCGATTTGATTTTTGCGAATGACAATTTTGTACAACTTCTCGGTTTTTCTTCATTCGCTGAACTTCAGAATTATTCGGACATGCATGAATCACTTGAAAAATGTTTTTCACCGCAAAGATTTTATTCCTACTTAAAGAACAATAACAAAGGCATAAATCAATTTACATGGGTTACCAAAAATGAATCGAAGATTCTTCTGAAAGAGTATGCTTACCCCGTATTTCAATATGAAAGCATTGCCTATTTCGACTGCATTGTTGAGGATGTCTCGGAGAAGAATCTTGTTAGCAAAATTCTAAATGACATTAATTCAAACGACGGTTCAATTCTTAAAGCAATACCCGATTTCATTTTTGTTATCTCACACGATGGAACAATAATCGAAAACAAAAACAACTGCAGAAAGCTTTTTCCATCGATCAATAATATTGCCGGGCTTCATCTAATAGATGTCTTTCCTACGGATATATCGTACGAGATCCTTTCCAGGATTAAAGAAGTACTAGCTTCCGGAGATCAGCAATCGTTCGACTTCCAGTTTGTAGGTCTTGAAGAAAAGAAATTCTTTGAAGCAAGACTCCTGCTCAAAACCTACAATGAAGTTGTAATCATTCTTAGAGATATCACGGTTCAAAAAAATACAGAGCAGCAAATAAAAAAAATTACCGAGGAGCTGAAGCAACTCAATTCTACAAAGGATAAATTTTTCTCAATCATAGGACACGACTTGAGAACACCTTTAAACGGCTTACTTGGATATGCTGAAATTCTTTCTAACGAAATCAATGACTTAGGCAAAGAAGAAATTTCCGAGTTCGCGGATTCGATCGCTGAGATTGCACGGTCAGTAACAGCATTGTTAAACAATTTGCTTGAATGGGCACGCATTCAAAACGGACAGATTGCTTTCGAACCGCGCAAATTTTTAATCAATTCACTAATAGAAAAAGGTTTCCGGCTTCTACATGCCAGCGCATCTAAAAAACAAATTCAACTTATAAACGCTCTCGATCCTGCTCTCGAATTATGCGTTGACGAAAACATGTTTTATTCAATAGTTCTGAACTTGGTTAGCAACGCTATAAAATTCACACAGACCGGCGGATATGTAAAACTTGCTTGCAAAGAACTTGACGACATGTTCGAGTTTTCCGTTACTGATAACGGTATAGGAATAGCCGAAGAAAACATTCGAAAGTTAATTGATGTTAACGAAAGCTTCTCAACTTCCGGCACAGCTAAAGAAAAGGGAACCGGTTTAGGTTTAACACTTTGCAAAGAATTTGTGAAAAAGCATAACGGACACTTGAAGATTGAAAGCAAAGTCGGTGAAGGCGCAACATTCATTTTTACAATTCATAAAGAATTACCGACACAATCCAGAACATCAATTCATAAAGATGTTTCCGGTACGGAGAAACTGAAATGCTAAAATTTCTTGTTATAGATGACGATGAACCCATTCGAGTTTTTTTAAAGCTTATGCTGAAAAAGAATTTCCCTTGTCTGGTACTGGAAGCCAGTAACGGCGAGGAAGGAGTTCAAGTTGCTCAAAGCACCATACCTAATTTGATATTGCTCGATATCATGATGCCGGTTATGGACGGAAGAGCAGCTTTACAAAGAATGAGGGAAAACGCACTACTGCGCAAAACGCCGGTTCTGGTTATGACGGCAACGAACGACAAAGAAGTTGTCGGCTCTTTGGTAGAATTGGGAATAAGTGATTATATTCTTAAGCCGGTTGACACTGAAGAGGCGGTAAAACGGATCAAAAAAATATTGGACAGGGAACGCGCCAGGCTTCGCAAAACAATGGCAAGTACAAGTGAATATTACAACGGTGCATCCAAGTTGCTTCTGATAGAACCCGATTCAAACTTTAGAGAGCAATTCTGCAATTTTTACTCCGATAGATTAACAATCTACGATGCAAGAACCGGCAAGGAAGCATTCGAATCCTACATTAGGAACCGCCCAAAGTTTATTTTAGTAAGCGAGAAACTCGGTTTACTCGATAAAAAAATTATCACACAGAAAGTTCGAGAAATAGCACATAATAATGATGTAACCATAATTCTTCTAGTAAACGACACAAGAGGATTGTCGTCTAACGCATTTGTTTTTGATGCGGTTGTTAGAAAAAACAATAATATGGAAGAATTTGTGGCTGAATTCGAGAAGATTATATTTGGAGAGGAAATAAACAACGGGGAAAATTTAGCCGGGTAATTTTTCCGGCAACTGTTTCTCATATAATTATAAAATGCGTTTGAAAAAAAAGTAATCTTTTATGAAAAAAAGCAGAAAGGCAAAATCGAAATCGCGCGCCGGCTCAGCTAAGACTGAAAAGAAGAAGTTAAATCTCAAAAGAAAAAATAAACCGGCAGCTGATCAGAAAGAGAAATTGTACAAAGACCTCTTTCAAAAGAATCCACATTCGCTGCTGGTATATGATCCGAAGTCTCTGAAAATTATTTTGGCAAATACGCCAGCAGTTAATTTCTACGGTTACTCGATGCGTGAATTCTTATCAATGACAATTAAAGATATTTTTCCAGAAAGAGAATGGGAATTATTTAGTAGAAGCGTTTCGGCTTTTGAAGAGGGAGCGGCACTGTCATCTGTCGGAAGCTGGAAAAATATCAGAAAAGGGGGAAGCATCGTTAATGTCGAAACATATTTGTTATCTGTTTCGTTTAGCAGAAAAACCTTGTATATGTTGGTTAACCTAACGAATGTAACGGGAGCTAAAAAAATCCGGATGCGGCTGCGGGAAAGCGAAGAACGTTTAAGATTATTTTATCAAGATGCGCCAATAGGTATTTATAGAATTACTCCCGCCGGTTATGTTGCCATGGCTAATCCAACGTTCGCCAAAATGCTCGGCTACTCTACAGCCTCAGACATTATGATGATAAACGTTGAAGAGAAGGGACACTGCACCAGAAAATCACGCCATTCTTTTGTAGAAACAATCGAAAAGGTCGGCGAGATAACCGGATTTGAATCCAAATGGATTACTAAAGACCATTCCGCAATCTTTGTAAGAGAAAATGCGCGAGCAATTAGAGATGAGAACAATAAAACGCTGTTCTACGAAGGAACCGTTGAAGACATAACAGAAAAGAAAACCGTTGAAAATCTTCTGCTTGATGAACGCCAATTGTTCGTTGAAGGTCCCGTCATTACAATAAAATGGCGTATCAACACCGACTATGAATTCCCGGTTGAATATGTTTCTCCTAACATTGAAACTGCGCTAGGTTTCTCAGATAAAGAATTCACAAACGATTCCAGAAATTTTCATTCAATAATTCATCCGGATGATTTAGAAAGAATTAAAGAAGAGACCAAAAACAATCTCGAAAAGGGATTGCTTTCGTACCAACAGGAATACAGAGTTAAAGATAAGAGTGGAAAGTATCATTGGTATTTCGATTTTACGCGAGTTATTAAAAACGAAGATGATCAGATTACTCACCTTCACGGTTATCTTTTCGACATTTCCGGCCGTAAAGAAGCCGAAGAAGCTCTCAAACTTTCAAAGGAAGTCTTAAGAGAAATAAATCTAACAAAGGATAAATTCTTTTCGGTTATTGCTCACGATCTGAGAAGTCCGTTTCAAGGTCTGCTGGGAATTTCGAGCATACTGGTTGAAGAAGATAATCTTACTCTTGAAGAACGAATGAATTATGAAAAGAAGTTATATGAAGGAATTAAAAACCAGTACGGCTTGCTCGATGCTCTGTTAACATGGAGCCGTTTGCAAAGAGGCGTTATTGAATTCAAACCGGAAAAAAATAATTTACTTGCCGATACAGAAGAAGCATTCGGACCTTTGCTTAGCGCCGCTAACAAAAAAAATCAGAAATTTCAGTGCTTAATATCTCCAGAAATTAACGCGCAGTATGACAAAAACATGATCGCAACGGTGATGCGAAATCTTGTATCCAACGCAATTAAGTTTACCGGGGAGAACGGAAGAATTACCATCACTGCAACAGTTAGTAATTCAAACATTACAGTAACCATCAGCGATTCGGGAGTAGGACTGAGCGAGGAAGACACTCAAAAGCTGTTTAGAATTGACACACACTTTTCGAGACGCGGTACAAACGACGAAGGCGGCAGCGGATTAGGATTAATTCTTTGCAAGGAATTTATCGATAAGCATAACGGAAAAATTTGGGCCGAAAGTGAATTGGGGAAAGGTACCAATTTCCATTTCAGAATTCCGCAATAGAGATAAATTCATGACTAGAAGCCGAAAATTTTTTATTAACAAAAATGAATGACATTTCCATTCATCAAATAAGACAGGGTTCTTGATGAGACGGGCTAACTTATCAGTTTCAAAAAAAGAGAAAACAAAAAAAGGGGCCATTCAAGAAAAGAAAACCGGGACAAATGTTAAACGGAACTATTCCCAAAAGAATAATGACGGGAATGTGTATGAGGGAAAAACAGAAGAGCTAAATTCGATTATAAATCATCTTGAAACTGAGATTGAAGAACGGGAGAAGATCCAGGCATCTTTGTCGGTTAGTGAAGAACGATACAGAATTATTTCCGAAGTATCGACGGATTTCTCCTTTTCGGTCAACATCAACGAAAACGGTACAAGAGAATTAGATTGGATCTCACCCGGATTCGAAGAAGAGATGGGATTTCCGTTTGAAGAACTTATACATGACACGCATTGGAAAAAACATATTCATCTCGACGATCATTCGTTAAGACAGCGCATAGTCGGAAACATTAATCAAGGCAAAGAAGGTCAATACGAAATCAGAATATTCAAAGGTGACGGAGAAATTTGCTGGTTGGGCACAATTTTTTATCCGGTGTTCGATCACAAAAAGAAAAGGATTGAAAAATATTACGGATCCATACGCGATATTACAGAACACAAAAAGGTTGAGCTGGAACTCCAGTCCGTAAACAGCGAGCTTGAACTGCGCGTTCAGGAAAGAACAACCCAAATTGAAAATGCTGTTAAGAACTTGCAGGATGAAATTGCCCAGCGGATTGCAATTGAAGATAAACTACGGGAAAGCGAGATAAGATATAGAAAACTAGTCGAATCATCACCGGAGGCAATTTTTGTTTACAGAAACGGCACTGTTTTATTTGCCAATAACGCTACGTTAAAAATGTTCGAAGTTAATTCCATCGAAGACCTTAAAGAGAAAGACATATTAAAATATATTCATGAAGATTCAAAAAAGATTGCGGTAAAAGATTACCAAAACTTGATGAACGGAGTGGATGCCGCAATTATGTCGGAAATAAAAGCTGTGAAGCCGGACGGCAGATTGATATTCACTGAAATCTCGTCCACTTTAGTTGACTACCAGGGTGAAAAAGCAGTTCAAGTTGTTGCAAGAGATATTACGGAACGAAAGGCTGCGGAAATTGCGCTCCGCGAAAGTCAAGAACGATACAGACTAACTGTCGAATATTCCCCCTTTGCCATTGCTATACATCAAAACGGCAAACTTATTTACGTAAATCCCGAGTCGCTGAAATTGATTGGCGCAGAAACTCCGGATGAAATAGTTGGAAAAGACGTTTTAACATTCATCCATCCGGATTTCAGAGACTTTGCGATTAAACGCTTGAAAGATGCCGCATCAACGGGAAAACCAACTTCTCCTGTTGAAGAAAAGTTAATTCGTCTTAACGGCGAAGTTATAAATGCCGAAATCCTTTCAGTTCCGTTTATGTTAGGCAACTCATTGGCATTTCAATCAATTATTCACGACATCACAAAAATGAAAGCCGCAAATGAGCAGTTGCGAAAACTTTCGAGAGCTGTCGAGCAAAGTTCTGCGGCTATAGTCATTACAGATAAATACGGATACATTGAATATGCAATCCGGCAAAACAGGGAAATGTCCGGTTTTGAACTCAACGAATCGTTGGGAAAAAATCCTAGAATATTAAAATCCGATAAGCAGCCGGAGGAATCTTACCAAAACATGTGGGATACAATTCTTGCCGGCAACGAATGGCGCGGCGAGTTGATCAACAAACGAAAATCCGGTGAGCTGTATTGGGAATTTTTATCAATATCGCCGATAAAGAATGATAAAGGAGAGATCACACACTTTCTTGCCGTGAAGGAAGACATTACCGAACGTAAAAAAATTGAAGCCGAATTAATAAAATCGAAAGAGGAAGCCGAAGAAGCCAGCAAAATAAAATCTTCGCTTCTTGCCAACATGTCTCACGAGTTCAGAACCCCGTTGAACGGAATTCTCGGCTTCACACAATTGCTGAAAGAAGAAGTAAGCAAC
>JAMCSN010000017.1 GCA_023381535.1 Bacteroidota bacterium | reverse complement strand
AGTCGGCTTGGTTTACTAAATTTCCGTCGGCATCAAGTTCAACTGTCTTGCCTGCATATTCTTTTGCTGCCATGATGATATCTCCTAATTTTAATTTATTTGTTTTGAAATATTTTCTGTTGATTCTTTTCCGTTGCGAGGATTCGCCAGATTCTTTAAGAATTCCACAGCAAATGCCAATCCTCTTTTTACTTCGGGGGTATTTAACTCCTTCATTAAACCAAACAGCGTTACATCCTTCTTCACCGTTATATCAAGCTGCTTATAAACATTTAGCGCATTGTTCACTGTGTGAAGCATATCCGGTTGTGTAAGATTTTTTACTGTTTGTAGAATGGTGACAATATTATCGCCGAGATTTTTAACATCTTCCTTGCTGAATGAAGTAATTACCTTATCGGTAACATTGGAAAGCTCTTTTGCAAATTCAAAGTATCCTTTCCTGTCGATCGTATCTAATTTTTCCATCATATCCAGCACGGATTCTCTAACCAGCGGGGAAACGTCTACGAGAAAATCTTTCACGCTTTCCAACTGCTCAATGCTGCGATTGATAGTGTTCACATTCCGCAAAAGGTACTTACCGAGGTGCAAAATATCTTTCGTATTCACGTGATCATGAACTGCTTCGAGTTCTTCAACAGCAGTGTCGTAGAAATCTTTACCAACACGCATTAAGTCGTCTTTCAAATCCTCCATTTCGCGTCTATGTTTTCTCTGAAGTTCGATCTCTTCGAGAATCAAATCGAGTTTCGAATTGATCGCGTCAATCTGATTTTGAGTTGTTTTCTCTTCCATTTTATAACCTCTTTCCAGCCATTGACATTTGTGATTCAATCGGAAGTTCGGTGCCTTTCAGCAGAAAATTCCAGTACATCCATCGGAACATTACTTTACCGTAATGATTCATTTTCGTCTCTTCGAGAAGTGAAAACGGACCGACGCCAGGCAGCGGAAATTTTCCCGGGAGCGGTTCTGTTTCATAATTAAAATCAATCAATATTCCTTTGCCGAAACCCGATTCAATAAAACAATTTGCGTGACCGTCGAATTTTTCTTGCAGCTTTTCACCTTCAATAAAACTGAGAACGTTTTCAAAAAGTACGTCAGCTTGAAAATGTGCAACCGAACCGGCTTTTGAACTCGGCAAATTAGTGGCGTCGCCAATCACAAAAACATTTTCGTAATCTTGAGAACGAAGAGTGTTTTTGTCTGTCGGGACAAAATTCAATTCGTCGCCCATTCCACTTCTTGCAATTACCTCGTCTCCCATATTGGTTGGAATTGTTACCAGCACGTCGAAATCAACTTCCCGTTCATCCCATGAAATAATTTTTTTCGATTCGTTATCAACCCTTGCGATGCTGAAATCGGTTGTAAGTTTAATATTCTTCTTATCAAGGAAGTCGCCAAGAATCGATGACGCCCGCGGTTTTGTAAACGCACCCGGAAGAGGTGTAACAAAATGGATTTCAACTTTGTCTCTCATTCCCCGTTCTGTGAAATAAGAATCGGCAAGGAACACAAACTCCAATGGAGCGACCGGACATTTAATCGGCATTTCTGTTATGTTGAGAACGAGTTTTCCTCCTTCCCAGTGCTTGAAAAAATTCGAGAGTGCGCAAGCGCCTTCAATTGTGTAGAAGTCGAAAACATTTTTATGCCAAAGTTCACCTTTCAATCCTTCTGTCTCCTCTGGCTTTATTTGAGCGCCGGTAGCGATTATCAAAATATCGTAGGAAAGAACTTTGCTGTCTTTTAGTATAACTCGGTTTTCTTTTGGTTCAATCTTTTCTATTTCCGAAACGATAACATTTGCTTCCGAAGGAAAGAAATCCCTCTTCGGCTTTATAACATCCTTTCTTTTGTAGATGTCGAATGGAATGAATAAAAATCCGGGTTGATAGTAATGTGTTTCGTGTTGATCGACAATTGTTATTTGCCATTCATTTTTATCAAGCGCATTGCTTAATTTATTCAGCATCATTGTTCCGGCTGTGCCGGCTCCGAGAATTAATAACTTCTTCATCATGCATCCTTCTATTTTTATACGGGAATTAGTTCTTTTAATTTATCTTTTACGCTTCTGCAACTTCCGAATGCAGCATATACTTCGCACATTCTGCAGTCTTTGTTCGCGCAAACATTGTCTTTGTGTTTAAGCATCCAGCACGGTTCAGAATACCCATTGTAAGCCGTGCAATTCTGCCTGTCTTTTACTGGACACTTTACAATAGCCCAGCACGGAATAAGCGATAAAATTCGTCGTATCCCTTCGATTCCAATTTTTTCTTCCGAGATCGTAGCTCTGATGCATCTCATTCTTTCCAAATCCTTATCCGAGTAAAGCCTCTGGTTGCTTTCTTTTTTGTATGGAATGATCAGCCCTTCGCGCTCGTACATCCGTAGAGTATGAATAGAAATGTTAAGAAGATTTGCCGCTGAACTGATTGTATAAACCGGAGTGTCTGATATTTCGTTTTTGAGCATTTTGCTAATCTTTTATTTAATAGTTGATATCAATCAGTATCAACTATTCTGCCAACCACAGATATCAACTTTTTGAAGGAATTCTAAGTCTGATCGAATGTTATTTTTCAAAATTCGAGAAATAGCAATGGGTAATTCTTAATTGTGGGAGATAAATGATGTGAAATTAATCCGTCGGTCCTTCCAGTCGACATTGAAACAAACGAAGTTCCGGGACAATAACCGCCGGCAGCAACGCCAAGAACTTCGAAGACTAGCCGGTCTCTCAGCGGATTTGTGTTTTAATCGCAGAGATATTCTTTGTAGAAACTATTCTTCGCAACATGTTCCGGTACTGCCTTTGAAACCGTTACCGCGACTAATGTGCTGGCAGCGCCGAGTCCTCGCCCCATTATCAGATAAGCAGTTGTACAATCAAAGGAATAATAGGTATGGCTATGTCATAAAAATATCAATATTCTCTGCCTTCTGCGTTAAATATTTCCATTCGCTAATTTTTAGAATCGTTCTTGTGCTATTCTTCTTAACTGTCTTGAACGATGCAATAACTCGTTTGCTTCCTTGCTTTTTCCATTGGAGTTGTATACTTCCGCTTTCAGCTTCGGGATCCTGTAATCAAGTGAATCCAGCTTAGCCGCAATCGAAAATTCTTGTTCGCTCATTCTAGTATTTTTCTTCATTCCAAACGCATATCCTAACAGTGCATGCAAATAAGGATTGTTACTTTTCGCTGAAACAAGTGAGTTTAACTTTTCAACAGCTTCGTCGCATTTGTTTTGTATAATCAAATATTCACATTTTAAGAAAACAACTTGAGCCGAATCCGCCGAATATTTTTCCAATTTCCTAAGCTTATTTTCTAGTTCATTATATTTTTTTTCTTCAAGCGAAATTTGCGCTAACAGCAGAAGCGGTTCTGCAAATGTCGAATCAATTTTCATTGCTCGTTCGGCATACTTCTTTGCATTATAGATTTTTCCGCGTTTGAATTCCAAGTCCGCATAATTATAATACCGCAGTGCTTCGGGAGATTTAGTAATAATTCTGGAAATTACATGTTTTTTGTCTTCATGTTCAAAAGTATCGGTTATCATTCTAAACAGTTGCTGCGACCCAATAAGCGGCGCGCCATGAAGCGCAAATAAAATCTTCTTTGACGGATTGATAAGAAAAGTTGTGGGAAGAGCAATTATATGATAAAGGCTGAATATTTTTAAATCTTCATCAAGCAAAATTGGAAAGCTGATTTTCTTATTCTTTAATAGTTCGATTAAAGTATCTTTTTGCCTGTCTGTTAGTTTTTGCCGCTCGGAACAAACGCCGATTATGCTTAATCCTTTCTCCTTATATTGGTCGTAATATTTTTGCAGTTTGACAAGAAAATTTATTGAATCAATTTCCCAGGAAGACCAAAAAACGAGAACTGTAATTTTAGATGAAAGAAGCTTTTCGAGACTTATTTTAGTCCCCTGCAAATCGCTTAACACAAAGGGATGAGCAAGCGTGTCCTGACCTGTAATGCCTTTAGCAGAATTAACAAAAAAAATGAAGAGGAAGATAGTTGTTAAGATTTTAATTTTATTCTTCACTGTCTTAGATTATTGTCTTGTTGTGGTATCAGATCTTTTGTACACCTTTGGCGCATGGCAGCCCGGTGAACACTTCCCGCCGTCGCTTATCTTCTCAAAGTGTATTGGTAAATCCCATTTCCCGAACGGTACGGATTCTCTTATGTGACGTTCTTTTTGGCTGGCGTGGGTTTCATGACAAGTCCTACAGGTTCTGCCTTTTACTTTCTTGTTTATATGTAAGTAATGTAAATTCTGATCGCCGTTTCTAAATCCCGTTAGTGTTGTTGTCCTTGGTTCCAAAACTAAAGTTGGCTGATGGCATTTGAAGCATAGCTCATACTGCTCTACTGAAAAGGACGAATAAAATTCTTTTGGGTAAACCCATCGCAGTAGTCTGAAATCTGTTTTGCCGCCGTGAGGATTATGACAGCCGGAACAATCTCTTTCGCGAATAGGTCCATGCCATTTATCATTCTTTTCAAACAACTCTTTTATATTAGCAAGAGTGCCGTTTAGAACATTCATCGTTTTATTATGACACGATAAACAAAGAGGCATCGGTTCGTTTACCAGCAGCTTAGGAAATTTTGAAAAATGTGGCGAATGACAGTTAGCGCATTTTTCCCCTTCTTCTACAGCTTTGTGCTTAACCACGGCTTGCACAACCGATTGCTTTATTTCATCATGACAGGTAAAACATAAATTAGGTAAGTCGGATGCAAGCATTCGTTCCGAATCACTTCCATGCGGACTATGACATGTAGTGCATTCCGACACCGGAAGATGAACATCTTTAGCATCTGCTAATCCGCTTTCAAAATCGGTATGGCACATAAAGCATAAAGAGTTACCGGATTTAACTAAAAGCTTCGGGTTTGAGCTTGCATGAGGCTGATGACAAACCAGGCAGTCGCCTTCTTCTACCGGCACATGTAAAGTTTTCTTTTTAATCATCTCTTCTTTATGACACGAAAAACAGAGCTGCTGAATACTTTTTTGTCTTAGCATAAATCTCTGATCGGAGCCATGTGGATTATGGCAGGCTACGCAATCACCCTTTGCAAATGGCGCGTGGTTAACTTTATCTGATTTTATTGGGTCATGACAGTTGTTACATAAGTTAACTGCAGAACCAATCTTTTTGAATTTATGATCTTCATTTGGCAACAGCTCGTGGCATTGGACGCAGGCGCCAACAGCAGCTGGCCCATGTTCAAATTTTGTCTTTATCAACTCCGCATGACATTTAGCAGTAACGCAAGAGTTCGGTGTTGTTCCCTGTGCGATCGTACTGCTAAAGCTCAGAAGCGCCATAAGCAATAAAAATAGAATAAAGTAGTTTTTACATTTCATATTCATAACCTTTTAACAATCTTTAGTAAAGAAGTAACTTTCAATCATTGATCATATCCTCCATAGTTAGTAGAATGCGGATGACATGCACTGTAAGTGCTGTAACAATTTCTTGGTTGATATGCAAGAGGTGTAGTTTTTTTAAATCCTTTTATCAGTGCAGTGTTTTGATTAATGATGTACGGCTGTACATCAGGGCTGGTGGAACCATAGCCATAAGCAATCAACCTGGAACGCTTTCCCCCGTGAGGAATAACTAAATGGCAGCTAACACATGGAATGCCCTTGTAACTGCCTCCGTCAATTGTAAAGGTGAAGTCATTATGGTTTTGAGCATTATGCACATCGTTAAAATAATCGCCGGTAGTAAACAAGGGATGGCAGTTTACGCAGAAGAGATCATTCTGCCAATTGTTTGTATTATACCATGTATCCCCCAGCGTCCATAATTTACCGCTTGCGTTGTAAGGCCAGTACCTTCTGGGTCCCTTCAAGATAAACTTTGCATTTGAGCCATGAGGTCCTTGGGCTGCTGTTGGCGAAGTATCATCGTTTCCATGACAATCGCTGCAATACATCGTTTGTGAACCAACGCTGTTCCATGTTGTTGACGTCTGTCCGGTTGTAAGAGCTTTCGGTGCATAGGAACCTGTTTGGCTGTTCGATCCAACTTTTACCGGATGGGCAGAAAAATTATTAACATTGTATTCCATCGCCTGGTCTGTAATATTTGTTCCGGAAGGACCAATTATAGTTGTAACTCCGGTTGTTGTTGTCCCTAATCCATAATACGAATGACACTTAAAACAAATTTGATACTCTTTTGATGCCGGGTCAATTCTTGTAAAACTTGTTGGCTGCATCCATTTGCTCACGTCGGTTGGCTCTAAACCCCAAACTCCGGAAAGGACATTGGATGTTGTGTTTGTCTTTGTTGTATGTAATCCGCCCTTTGCAGCATGAGGATTATGGCAGTCGCCGCATTCTGCATGACGGTTGGGCGTACTTAAATCCGCCGAACTTTCAGTGGGCGAGTTGGTAGCCGGAGATGCATTTACAGGACGATGTTTATTATCAACCGAATATGTAGGATGCTTATATAGTTTAATAAAAGGTCCTCCCGAAGAAACGGAAACATTTTTTTCTGTTATCCCGCCATTAGTCGTACCTTTATGGCATGCCTCGCACAACGTTTGCTCATTTTCTTTTAGCAGTCTTGCCGGACTGTTAGCAGAATGCGGTTTATGGCAAGATTCGCAGCCCGCAGTTGCAACGGTTGTGTAACCGTTATGACTCCAACCCGCAGGCAGCGTTTTTGTTGATGTTTGATGCACGGATGGATTTGTCACCCAATAAGTTTTTTTATGGCAGTCAAGACAAAGCGCCGATGATGAATTTGATTTTTTAAGAAACTTTTTTGATACAGCATCTTTTGATTCACTATGTGGATCATGACATCTAACACATTCCATCGGAACTTTATCGCTTGGTCTTGGGTAATGACATCCGCTGCAATTGTATTGTGCCGCACTGAAATGTGGAAGTCCAATTGATATTGGATGATCATCTGAAAGTAACGCACCGGTACTGCCTCCAACATTGCTTGATGCTGAACCGGCAAGTGATTGATCGGGATCTAATTTGCCCGCACCGCTTACTGAAATAACCCCCGTACTCATCGATCCAATGGCTATTGTACCATCATGACATGAAAGACAAAGCTTTGAAGATAGATTTGGATACTGTGCTTTATAAGAAGCTGAAAAAGTGCTGCTGCTATATTGAGAATAAGTTACTGAAGACAGGTTGTGATCCCATAGCGGAACTACTTTAACGTTTCTGTGCGGAAGATGGCAAAACTTACAAACCTCCTGTTCGCTCGAAGCTTTGATTGTGCCTGGTCCGGTTACAGAAAGGTTATGTTTCGATTGTAAAATCTGCGAATAAGAAACCGCATTCAAAAGAATCATCAACCAGACGATACTGAATAATATTTTGCTGTTTGTAAAAATCATTTTAAATACTGAAACACCTGAATTCTCCGGTTGCCTGAATCCACAATATAAATTCTGTCCTGGTTATCAATTAAAATATCTGTGGGCAAATAAAAATTTCCTTTTCCCGATCCTGAACCGCCAAATGCTAAAAGCACCTGTCCGCTTTGATCAAAAATCTGAACCACGTCAAACAAAGCATCGACCACATAAATATGCCCGTCACTGTCTATGGCAATTCCTTTAGGTCTTCCAAAATCTCCTATGCTGTTTCCGAGCCTGCCAAAACTTTTAATAAACACCCCCGCTTTGCTTAATACCTGGATTCTGAAATTCATCGCATCAACAACATAAAGAGAGTTGGCATATAGGCTTTTAGAATTATCCAAACAAAGATGTACAGGGAAGTTAAAACTGCCTGCTGTATCTCCGCTGCCGCCGATCCTCCGAAGTTCCTTCCCTTCCAAATTAAAAACTATAATTTGGTTGGCACCGGTATCGCTTACATAGACGGAATCGTTTCTAATTTTTATGCTTGTCGGTCTAATCAATCCTTCCTTGAATACATACTTAAAATCCAGGTCTCTGTCTAAAACTATTATCTTCTTTATACCTGAATCGCAAATAAAAATATCATCTTCATTATTCACGGCAATTCCAACGGGCGATTCAAAAGAGTTCTCTCCCCAGTTTTTAATAAACTTATATTTCTTCTCATCGATATTGAAAAAGTGTATCCCCTTCAATTCGATGTCGGTAACAAATAATTCTCCTCTGCTATTGATTGCAATACTTTGCGGTCTTTCCATGTGAGAGATTTCTTTCTCCTCGCCGAAGAAAAACTCTATCAACTTTTTAAAGAAAGATTTAGAAATGCCGAAATCATCTTTAGAAGAAAAAGTATATAAAAATTTTATTCTGCTTTTTTCCGGGGGTTTTGGCCAGACGAGATTATCGGAATCAGCCGATTGAGGAATGGCAAGCCATGTAAAAACAAAAAAGATAATTACCATATGTCGGAAACATTTTAACATTTCACATCAGTCGAAGTTGACGGAAAAAGGTCGTCTGACCGTAAAAAATAAATCTTTTCTTTGCATCGTTGAAATTGAATAGCCGGTAATTCTCAAACTAAACTCCAATGCCCGCCATGTGTAAGAAGCAACAACATCATAATTAAATTCGGAAGCATTTTGAAATACATTAAGTGTTTTTATTACTCTTCCTTGCAAAGTAAAATTCTGAAAAAGATTTGGTAATTGAAGAGTAGCCGAATACCGGTTTATTGAATACTTTAAAAAAGAATTAGAAAACCAGTCCCGTCCGTAATTTAAAGTTAGATAAAAAGTAATCACCTTAAACGACTGGTAAGTTAAGCTTGTTAATAGTGTAAAATTTTTATCCCCGAAACCGGATCTGTCTGTAGAACCATTTACTGAAAAACTCCCGTTGGCTCTTAAAAAAAGATTACCGGCAATATTGCTTTCAATGCTGCTTGAAACGGTGTTTTGATAAAGGACGAGCGGCTCGGTTGTAAAATATTTCCTTACAGAAAATTGATCCGACAGCATAATGTTTCCGAAAGAGAAACCTTGAGTTTGCACTCCTGCTGAAAACATCCCTTGAATTGAATTCCTTAGAATTGAATTTTGATTCCTCTGATACGAAACATTAGAAACTAAATTCATCAAAAATTTCTCGAGATTTCCCTGGTAATTGATTCCACCCGTTAAAACAGAGTTTCTAAAAGTTGTATTACTAGAAAGAGAGTTAAAATAAGTTTCCCTATGGGATGCAATTATATTACCGGATAAGTTTTGCGAAAAGTTAATATTAAGCTGCTCGTTAATTGCTGCATCTGAAATTGAATTCGAACCGGTATTGGTAACTCTAAATTGGCAATTCATTTGGTTGACAATATCTTGAAACCTTTGAGAGTTCCAAAATGTACTAACCATAAACGAACTAAGAGTACTTTCTTTCCAGAAATTGGCGTTAAAGGAAATCTGGTCTACAGCACCGGCTTGCGTAACCCCTCTCAAATGCGCTTCGTCTGATTGATAATTCATATTTGTAATATTATCCGACCGGCTCCGGTGTATCGCTTCAATGCCAATCTGGGTATTTAAAAACTGCGGTATATCAAATGAAACTTGAAAATTCTGGTTCTTTTGATCTACCGGAATATTTGGATTTGGCACATAGGTTCTTGTGTCGTTATACCGGAATGTGAAAAGAGAAATCTTCGAATTAAAAGCGCCGTTTAACTTTGGAGAGAAAATTAAACCTTTAGAATTAGTAAAAACCTGGTTGTTAATTGTTTGCCCGAACGGCGCCTCGACAGAGCTTGTATTTAAATCGTTTCTTAAAAAAATAATTACCGGAAAATTGCTGCTGTGCAGCACATCTATATTCAGATCATAAAAATCAAAATAATTTTCTTTTTGTTTGGTGTTGGAGGAAAGGTAATAAGTTGAAGAATTAGCGTTCATAAATTGAGAATGCAAATTAAATTCAACTAAATTAGGATTATATAAGTACCCGTTGGTTTGCAGTTCAACAAGCTGGCTAAATCTGGAATAAAGACTTTTGCCGTTCGAGTAAAAGTAATCTTGCTTTCTGTATTCTCCTCCAACCGAACCGGAGACAGACTTGAATTGTGAATACAAGTTACCATTCAATACAGAGGTAAAAAGGACCAATAGGCATACACTCCAATTCTTAAATTCCATTTTAACAAGAGGACGGCACAAAACAGCGCATCGCTTTTTCGAGCCATCCTCTTCTCCTAAAAATTTAATTACTTACTATGGCACGTTAAACAGAGCGCACTGCCGCTGTTTGCCTTTCTCATGAAGGAAGAATTAGCATTGTTGTGAGGATTATGACAAGTAGCGCACTGCAGCTTACCGCCATACAATGGAACCTGATGTGCAGCATCTACATAACTTACAGAGTTTGGTGCAACTAACCCTCCATCTGTAGTTGCTAACGCTGCATCATAAGTAAAGTTAATAGGGTGATCGTTGGTTAAGCTGGTTCCAATCAGCGCTTCACGCCCTGCTGCAATCTTTCCAGTTGCGTCTAATTCTGTTCCGGTTCCCATTGTTGGAGTACCGATAGATGACTTATTATCTAAACTATTTACAGCAACGGTACCATCATGGCAGCTTAAACAAAGATTTGAAACTGTTCCGCTTCCGCCAACGTCTGTAAGCGTTGCATTAAGAGTACCACTTGCATAAACTCCATAGGTCGCTTGCGCTGAAAGAGTTTTATTCCATAGTGGTGTTGCAGTAATTGTTTTCTGGTGGGGGGTATGACAGAAAATACAAACCTGACTTTCGTTTGTAGATTTGTTTGTAATCCCGCCGCCGGTCGACAAATCGTGCTTTGAAGCTACGATTGACTGAGCGAATGATGCAGTGCTTAGAAATGCTAAAAACGCTGCAAGGATTAATTTTTGTTTCATAGTATCACCTTTTTGTTGTTTGTTAATAGATAACTGAATAGTTTTTATATAATGAACAACTATTCATTCTTGTATTTAATTAATTGAAATAACTGAACTCTCTTATTTGCAGCATCGACGATATAAATTCTATCCTGGCTGTCAATACTAATTCCTGCTGGCAGCCAAAAGTTTCCCGGTTCTCTACCCAAGTTGCCTATATGCATAAGAAGCTTTCCTTCCTTATTGAAAATTTGAAAATTGTTAAATGCTGCATCTACCACATAAATATTTCCTTCGCTGTCAACCGCTATTCCTTTCGGTCGTGTAAATTGCCCCAACGCATCGCCTAAAGAACCAAATTTCCATAAGTATTTCCCTTCTGCATCAAAAACTTCCACCCGCGCATTGATGGTATCAACGACATATATTTTTCCTTCTTTATCTATGGCAATGTTTGTAGGAAAATTAAATTCGCCGTCTTCCGTACCTCTCTTTCCAAATTCAAAAAGAAATTTTCCATCAAGCGAATAGACTTTTACCTTGTGAGCTTTAGAATCAACCACATAAAGCCGTTTGCGAATATTATCTACAGCCAGACCCACAGGATTTTCCAAATCGTCTTTTCCACCTAATGATAATACCATTTCGCCTTTGGGATTAAAAACTAAAACGGCTTTTTGAATAACATCGGATACGTAAACGTTGCCGGCAGAATCAGCAGCAATTCCAATGGGCATAGCAACCGATCCAAACGATGAACTTCCTATGAAAGACAACTTAGAGTTCTTCAAATCGAAGACGAAGACTCTGCTACCGTTGCTTTCGGTTACATAAACTTTATCACCGACAGTTGCAACTCCGTACGGCTTCTGAAGTGCATCGCTTTTTTCTTCACCTAACAAAGATTCTAAAATATTCGAACCCTCTCCTTCAATCGACTTACGGTCAGAAAGACTTCGTAAATATTTAATTCTTGGCTTTTCTGGGGGAAGGGGCCAAACCAATTCATCCTCTTTCTTTGAAATTTTCTCTGCAGATGAACATTGAAAGGAATTGGCAATTGAAAGAAAAAACAAAATCGTATAGGCGGCTTTAATAAACCACTTGATGATTTTTCTTGTGTTAACTTCTTTTTGATAATTTAACATTTTCATCTTACACTGCTATTTATTATGACAACTTTGACACAAGGCGAAATATCCATCGGCTGATGAAAGTATCGACTTAAAATCTGAGAAATGAGGATTATGACAGCTTACGCAATTTAATTCCCGCTTCGGGTTGCGCGGGTCTTTTCTGTTTTGATATGGATGAAAAATTACCGGGTGACTGCCTTCATTCTTATCATCGTGACAAGCCAGGCAGATTTGATTTGTCGAATTCCTTAGCTGATATTCATGCTTGGATGCGTGCGGACTGTGGCAGATCGTGCACTTTCCCGAAACAACCGGTGCGTGAACGAATTTCTTTTTAGCGATTCCTTCTTTTATATCATCGTGACATTCAAAACATACTTCCGATTCTTTTTCAACTTCAAACTTTGGTTGGAATCCGGATGACATTTGTTGATTATGGCAAGTCTCGCATTGTCCGGAGTCAACCGGTCCGTGTACAAAATTCTCCTTATACATCGAACCATGACAAGATTGACAGGTAGATGGAGAAATAACCGACGATTTCCTCTTGTTCTCATTTTCATGGCAGGAGAAACATCTTGCATCGTTCCCTGCAATGTGAAAAATACTTTTACTGTATTCATCCGGGGCTTTCTTGCTTTCAATCTCCAATTGATAATACACGTTGAGCGAATCACTTATTAACTTGCCTTCCTTTGTTTCTAACTCATAATGAATTGCATTATTTCCCGGTTCTAAACTTAGAGGGATTGAAATGATATCGTTTTGACAATAATCTTTTCTCTTCCCAAAATTATTTACCTCAACCGGCAGCCAGCCAAAAACCTCTACGCTTGCAAGAAGAGCATCTTGCTCTCTTAATGTTTTGATCGAAGCTAAAGATGTATCCTTCAGAATTCCCTTTGCATCCGCTTGTTTTTCAAACGGGAATGAATCTTCTTTATTAACCAACGGTTGATGGAAAGGTTCGGCTGAAACAGAAATCTTTCCTAATATAAGATTAGGCGGGAGAACCGCAGCGACTTTTTCGTTATTTGACTTCCGTACAGATGGAGAGGTTAGGTCCAACACTATGGTTGTATCCCACGGGTTGAAGACCTTGAAACTTTTTATCTGCAGCGTATCTACCCAAATAACAAACAAAAACCTATCTTCTTCTACTTTAGACAGCTTGGTGTTGGGATGAATTACTCTATACGGCTGCTTGTCTAATTTGTCGTTAGTGGTAAAGTTTAAAAGTAATAAAGCGAGAATAAAAGCCGAAAGATATTTTAACAGCGAATAATTAGTAATTTTTCTTTTTAGTAACATTAAATCAGTATTCATTTATTATCAACGTTTTCCAAATGTCAATACTAATGCCAAAAAAATTTGTAAGGATCATCTTCACCAACTATCACAGCCGTCTATAATACCGATACTTATGTCGCTAAATCCTTTAACATTGCTTAAAGAGAATACGACAATATTTGCTCACAGAATTCGTTTGCGGACTATTCCCCACTTAACTTGGGGAATGGGTATAATTCCCCAGCAATAGTTTTTTATAAAACATACTTGGCAAGGCAATCAAGACTGTACGAAAAGCAATAGAACTTTAATTTTGACAGGGGGGAGTTTTCTTTTTAATCAGAAGTGATACGGAATGAACCATTTCAGAAAGGTTTAACGGTTTTTCAACAAACAAGTTTACGTCAAGTTCATCGGCTTTATGTCTGCTCGTTTCATCGCCGAAAGCAGTAATCATAACGGTTTTAATTAGAGGATTTTTATTCCGGGCTTCAACAATAACATTAAATCCATCGCTCTCGTCCAATTTTAAATCCGCAATCAAAACATCAAAATTGCGGGAAGAGATTTCTCTAATTCCTTCTTTAAAGGAAGTAGCGGTAATAACTTCAAAACCTTTTTTCATTAGAGCGCTTCGCAATGCCCAACAGATCAGCGTTTCATCATCAACCACCAAGACACACGGCTTCTTGCTGGAATTGTTAATACGGCTAATTCCTAAATTAGAATCTATTGTTAGGTTCATGGTTATTATATATTACAATCCATATGCCACAACATGCCTACTACTGTAGTTTTTTAATGCCTTTACTTTTTATCCCTAATTTTTTCATCTTATAACGCAATTGGTCCCGGCTTATCTGTAGCAATTTTGCAGCTTGGGATTGATTAAAGTTAGTTTTCGTTAATGCATCAAACACTGCGTTTCTTTCTATCTGGCTAAAAGTTAAACTTCTATTAGCTGTTGTATATCCGGTGCTTTCTTTTTTACTAAGTGTGTGAAGATGTCCCAATTCGACGTCGTGTGAAAAGATATAATCTCCTTCATCCAGCAGAACAGCTCTCTCAATCACATTTCTTAATTCGCGAACGTTGCCGGGCCAATCGTATTTCAGAAACAATTCCTTTGTTTCATCGGATAAACCTTTAAAATTTTTCCGGAATACCTTGTTGAATTCTTGCAGAAAATACTGGGCTAAAAGCAAAATATCATTCCCTCTTTCTCTTAAGGGTGGTACATGTAGATGAACAACGTTCAAACGGTAAAACAAATCGGCTCTGAACTTTCCTTCTGCAACTTTATTCTCAAGGGGTTGGTTGGTTGCGGTTATTATTCTTATATCTACTGAAATTTCGGACGAGCCGCCTACCCTCTTAAACGATTTTTGATCCAGCACCCTCAGCAGTTTAACTTGCAAGTTGGGGGAGATATCGCCAATCTCATCTAAAAAAATAGAACCTCCGTCTGCAAGTTCGAACATTCCTTTTTTTAGATTTTTAGCATCGGTAAAGGCTCCTTTTTGATGACCAAATAACTCGCTTTCGATTAATGATTCTGTAAGCGAAGCGCAGTTGACAGCCATAAAACATTTATCTTTTCTTTCGCTCAGCGCATGAATTGTTCTAACTACCAATTCTTTTCCAACGCCGCTCTCGCCGGTAACAAGAACGGTAGATGAATCGCTGGCGGCAATCTTGGAAATCATATTAAATAATTTTTTCATCACGGGCGAATCGCCAATCATTACAAAATTGCCGAACTGTTTCTTTTGCTCACCTCTCAGAAAAACAACTTGTCTTTTTAAGCGGATCGACTCCATAGCTTTTTCAATTACAACCTTAAGCTCATCAAAATTAACAGGCTTTGTAACATAATCGAAAGCCCCGAGTTTCATCGCTTGCACCGCAACATTCGAAGTATCAACAGCGCTTAACATAACGATAGGATTATCAAAAGACATCTCTCTTAATTTTTGAATGAATTCTATACCGGTTCCGTCAGGCAGGCGCTGGTCTAAAATAATTAAATCGGGCTCGGATTCAGAAACCTGTTCTAAACCAATTTTTACGTTTTCTGCTTCCAAGACGTTAAAGGATTCTTTCTCTAAATTTTGCTTAAGCGACCATCGTATTAATTTTTCGTCATCAACAACAAGTATTGTTTCCGGTCTCATAATTACTTTCCGTTTTGTTCAAGAGGTAAAGAAATCCTTGCTTTTGTACCTTGTCCTAATTCGCTTGTTATCTCGATGCTGCCGTTATGCTGTTCAATTATTCTTTTAGAGATGGCTAAACCCAAACCAGTCCCTTTATGTTTAGTTGTAAAGAAGGGTTTGAAAAGAAAAGGAAGTGTTTCCGGCTTAATACCCGCTCCGTTGTCTATCACTTCTATCTCAACCGAATTTTCTTTCTTTTTCACTAAAATATTTAATGTACCTTCGCTATTCATTGCTTGAAGAGCGTTAAGCATTAGATTAAACAATACTTGCTGCAGTTGGTTTCTATCGGCGAATATAATTGATAATTCATCGCCAAGAACAACATTGTAGTTTATTTTTTTCTCCGGCTGCAATGGGATGATAAGAGATAAAGTTTTATCGATAAGCGATTTTACATCTACAGTTTCAAAAACCGGAGGTTTTGGTCTTGCGTAGCTTAACAAATCATTTACCGCGTTATTTACCCTTTGCAGCAAAGACATCATTTCTCCAATAATTTCTTTCTTTGCATCACCGCTTTCAGTTTCAGAGTCAAAAATTTGCAGCGCTCCTATTACGCCGGAAATAGGATTCTTAATTTCATGAGCGAGGCTGGCAGCCATCTCTCCAACTGTAAACATCCGGTCTGCCTGTTCAAGCTGATTTTGGTGCATCTCATCCAGCTTAACTTTACTTTCATTTAAACGGTTTATCAACTTGTTGAAAGCTTTTTCAAGGTCTGATATTTCATCATTTCTTTTAGATTCTCTTATTAAAGAGAATTGCGTATCATCATAAGTTTTAGAACCGTTAACAGCATCTCCAATTTTGTTCATATGCTGTTCTAATCTATTGACAGGTTTAATAACAATAAAATATAGCGCTAACAGTATTATAATCCCCACTCCAATGACAATTATAAGTGTAATAATAATATTTAAGGATCGATGTTCATAAGCAACTTTCAGAAGATCATCCATAGAAGCTTTAACAACATAATAGCCCAAAATTTTCTCTGAGCTTTCATGGCATGAGTAACATTTAGGTTTATTAAATACTGGATTAACTACATATTGGTAATGATTTTTATTTTCTACAACAGGAAAGAAACTTTCTTTTGAAACTGCGCTCACGTCCGGTAAATTATTTAACTTGAATTTTTTGCCAATGTCTATATTAGTCGAACGAACGGTTATTATGCCATTCTTATCTAATATCATAACATCGTTGATCTGTGGAGAAACAATTGCCGATTTTAACACTCTCTCCAATTTGTCCGTCTTACCTTCAACCATCAAGTGTTCTAAGATACCCTTCCCAAATTCCGCAATTCCATCTGCTTTTGCCTGAGCTTGTTTCTCAAGCATTCTATAGCCGGTTATGTGTGCAAACAAAGCAAAGCATATGCTAAAAAATAATAAAGCTCCCAAAACTATAACGGCAACTTTTCTGCCTAATCCGAATTTATACTTTAACATTGTGCCTCTCAAATTTATTCGATCTCAATGAAAAAATAGCTATTCTCAATGTAGATAAGCAATTACTTTATGCAAGGGCTCTGCCACATCGCGGTATAGGCAACTTTTATTTTATGAACGTTGGTTAGATAAAGCTGATGTGAATTTCGGCGGGTGTTAAGTTATGCGGTCATTGAAAGGACTAACTTCTTTTAATACGCTCTAGTTTATTATCTCACTATCGCAAGCTTCTGGGTAGCTTGAATAGTTTCAGTTCCCTTTTTCATAATTACTTTGTATAAATAAACTCCGTTAGCAACAAGATCGCCGTCTTGGTCTCTTCCGTCCCATTCAATTCTGTTAAAATCGTAGCTGAGATTTGAAGGTGGAACAATTAATTCTTTTATTAGTCTGCCGCTAACAGTAAAAATTTTGATCTTAAGTTCATCTGGAATCTGCGTAAGCTTAAATGTAAAATATGTTTCGCTTGAAAACGGATTCGGATAGTTATAGACGTAAAGTAATTGAGCTTGGTTTGACACCATAAATTTTCTAACCACACCAGCCGAATCAATTGTTTGTCCCGTTGCGTTTGTACCGAGTGCTTTCAGAGTATAAGTGCCATCGCTCAACGTTGGTTTATAACTAACAACAAATTTGGGATTGTTATCCGAAAACGAGAAATTAATTTCCTTACTAGCTAAAGAAATCCTTTTGTTGTTAAGAAAAAGTCGAACATGACTTGTATCCGAGATTGGGATGGGCGATAAATCGTTAAGCTCAACTTTAATATTAGGAGTAGCAGAAACATAATCCCCATTAATTATGTCGTTACCATCAAAGGTGAGTTTTACAGAAGCTGGTGCGTTGTTCGCTTTCACAAAGAAAGGAACTGAATATAAGTTGTTGTCTTTGTACAGTTCAAGAATCTTGTTACCAGGGTCGATAGTGATCTGAAAATTTCTACTCCCTACAGTTGAAGTCGTACTATAACTTACGTTAAATAACTTTCTCTTTTCCGCACCTAGTGAATCAACCATCTGTTCAAATATTTTCTCACGAGAATTGTCGGGTTTAATAACTTCTACACGAACTTTGAAACTATCTGCCCTAGACTCACCTGCATTGTAAACGTAAAATGAGAGACTTCCGGTCTCGCCTTGAGTTAAAGTATCAGATGAGATCGAGACTGTCTGATAATTAGTTCCAAGTTCCGGTACTCCTAAATAGTTTATGGATAGATTGGAGATAACTGGCGATTCTCCATTCTTTGACAAGAGTACATGGCCTATTAATTTCAATGTGGGATACATGTTTGAAGAAATGCTGTTAAGTAAAACGGTACCATTATTTTCTGACAGCACGAGAGTATCGATTTCGCCATTTTGCTTAAAGCCCAAAGCAGAATACTCAATTCTTGAACCGCTTGGAAATGAAGCATTAATTTGAGCATTTCTCCAAATGGCTGCTGGGCCAACTAAGTCAGTAATAAATTTGCCCTTTGTATTTTTCCAAACAAATGACTTTTCAGCAGTTAAAATATTTTGGTATGAAGCCGTTTCCAATTTTTCAATTACGTCGCCCGGGTTGGCTCCTTTTGTTCCTATCAACAACCAAGGATTTCTGAAACCGATATTATCTACTAATGTGCTTCCCAAGGTTTTAATTGCATTCCGTAATTCTAGAGTCAAGTTTGAACTTGCATCGTCAATTGCACACATAGCAACAATTTTACCATTCGGGATCGCATTAATTAAAGTTGCTAAGTCGTGTGCTCTACCTGGATTATCACCATACCAAAATGTATCGGTTGTATCTATTTTCATTCCGATGGAATCAAAAACTGCTATCCCCATTCCCCAATTGAACGTATTTGGTAAAATATTTATTCTATTCAATTTTACTGATCCATATTTGATGAAATTTCCTCCGGCAGATTCTACACTCACTACAGAACTATCTATCGAAACTGAAATTGAAGAACCATTATTGGTAAGATGTTCCATAGACAATTGGCAAAAACTTAAACTATCATCATAAATTATTTTTTGGGGATGCTCAGTTTTTTGAAACGATAGATTCTGCTCCCAAAGTTGTTCATTAGCGCCAAGTTTTGTACGCATCCAGTACCTTTTACCATTTACCAACTGCGACAAATCTATTTTAGTAAAGAACGTATTAATTGGAATACTGAACGTAATAGGTTTTTTAAAATTTGGCGATTTATCAATTTCGGCAATTAGGTTTGACCTAAGTTCAGCGTTTTTTTGCGGACTTAAGAAGGTCAGTTGAGATATACCGGAACTTACTCTACTGTAAATGTACGGGCGGGTTTTAGTAGAGACTACGTCAAAGTTAAATGTCAGAGAATTATCACTCTTATAAATCTCATCGATAGAATTATCCCCATCAAGCTTAACTAAAATATTATGTTGTCCAGGACTGTTCAATACCGGTAAGGCACTGTTAATCACAGCATCGTTTTGAAGAGCTGAAATATTCAACGTATCGCGGTAAATAACTGATCCCAAATAAGTATCTTCAACAAAAATTTTAAAGGGATTAACAATTTGTGTCCCATAATTATGTATCTTCATTTGAACATGAACAGAATCCATTTGATCATCTGGATTTGCAGAGAGCATTTCAATGTCGCCATCGGATATTACCAAATTAGGTTTTGGCGGAACAGCCAGGTCTATTATTGGATCTCCAATGAGTGTATTTGTTAGCGAAAATAATCCGTAAGTTCCTCCTGAACCAAATTGTCCTAGCATTTTTTCTTTAGTTAAAGCATGCGCACGTGAAATATTATAAACGCTATCTGTAAAAACAGATTCGTAAAAATATTTTGGCGCTATTAACGATGTGGAAGTATATCCCAAAGACGAATTACCTATGTAAGCAATTGCTTGTGAGTTAAGAACAAATAAACTGGCAAACGCGTCTACATCCGGCTCAGCAAATTTGGCGGTTGAACATCCAAGATCAGTTATCAATGGATACCTGTCATAATCATTTTCTAGATCTGAAGTTTGCGTGATACTGTTATCCCATACCCGGGTTCCGCTATGACCGAGATATGAAATAAAAAGTGCACCGTTTTTGATTGTACTTTGTACATATTTAGAATCATACGGGCCGAAATCCGAACGTGGGTTGCTTGTCTTATAAAAATGAACACCAACCATATAGTAAGGTGCAACATCAGTAATATTGTTCTTTACATAGTCATTGCCCCCCTTAAACGCGTTAATCTGACCGGGAGTATTGGGATCACCACCAGAAAAGAATATCGCTAATTTATTAAAGAATGAATAATTTTGTTTTAAATACTCACGATGTTTATTTAAATAAAAACGCACTTCATCGTTAGTCGACGCCGGTATTCTTCCAATCCACATTTGCTGAACTGGACTATTTATATCACCCCAAGTAACATACCACACATCAGAAACTGGTTCTCCAAACGATGGGACTAAATTGAGTTTTGTCTTCTTATAAATATTCTTGTAATCATAGTTTGCCGATCCGACCAAAAAAACAAAGCTCGGTTTCGGAACTTGCCAATTTTGATAAGCGTACTTCAAAAACTCTCGAATTGATTCAGCGGTAGGATAACCGAATCCAAATTCATTAAAAATGTCGGACGTATAAAAAGTCTTAGCTCTAAGGTTGTACTTAGCATCAACAAATTGTGCGTATTCTTCACATGAATTTCTTAATGCCGGATTCGTTATGATTAAATCATCGTACTGATTATGGCTATTTCTCAGATTTAAAAACTTTATTGGTTTGCCCAAAGACGGGACATGAATTGTTTCATCTGCAAACACCACGTATTGATCGCCGACAGAAATTGTATCACTGAATGTTAGGACACCATTTGTCTCTCCATAGTTGAGTATTAATTTCTTTTGGGGAGTCAATTTGAGAATCGACACAGTCGGGGAATAGAAATTCTCAACCTTTATAATTTTGACCCCGGGAGTAAAATCATACAAAAAAATGATATGGATAAAATTTTGTGTGGCAAATAATCTCTGAGGATATTCTACATCAAACCAATCATAAACAACAGAGTTCGGTGTGTTGCCGTTATCAATGTTCCTGAGGGATAATGAATTCGTTCCATTCGAGAGCTCATTAGAATTGACGCTTCCCACTAGAAGCGCTCTTTCATTTCTAGAAATTGTCTTACTGCTAACTACTTTTGAGTTCAATAATAAATCAAGTGCGTGAGCATTTAATATTACGCCCGAAGCATTCCCTATAACTTTTAAATAAACTTTTGCCGACTTGTTAGCCACAAGGTTTTTAGTTTGGAATGAAAAATCTGCTTGCGACCCACTGCTAACTCCTCCCCAAAACCACAAATCTGTTTCTATCCAGTGAGGATCTTGATTTTTCATCATGTCTGTATTTAACCCGCCAAATCCGGCGTCAACTTCATAGTGCTCTACCTCTGTATGATAATCTATAGTATCTGGAACCATTTGAAGCGCGGCAGTTGATAGCGGGATTCTTACTCCTCTATTACTGCCCCAAGTTAAAAAGTAAAACGAAGTGTCGGTGTATATGTTCATGAAGTTGTTGTATGGCTCACCATTCTTGTTAATAGCTCGATAAGACTTTTTAGAATAATTCTTAGCTGCATAAAACTCAATAAAGTCTGTGCCATCAAGTCTTCCATCACCTTCACCTTTTATGTATAATGGAATTTCTCTACCCGACTCGAACAAGCGGAACGTTGGACAATCGATCGAAGAAACATCAACGCCAACATTATCCAAATCGTTTTTTGTAATTCTATAAATACCATCTTCAGTAATTGGAATTTTTATATACATGGAGTTGTAGTCTATCCAGTCTCCTGTCGAATCTGGAAATTCTTGTAAATTATTGCTACGAAATTGTTCAGCTATTTGAGCGTTGCAAATAATATCGTTAAGACTTTTATCAAACTTTGACTGTGTCCTTATTGCTGAATTCTCGTTAATCAATTGGAATCCGGGTAGTTCAACATTTACAACAATTTTATAATTCTCTGTTAGACGTCCGTCATATGAAACCGGAAAAATTCTTAAATGAGCACAGTAAAAATTGCGAATCCAGGTGTAACCAATAATTTGATAGAGATTGTTCTCATTGCTCTTATTGTTAGTTGTAGCATTTTTCTTTAACGCAGTTTTATCTTCCATTGCATCTCGATATTTAATATTCCTTCCCGGCACGACGTCCTGAAACGTCTTACTATCCATTGTCACTACTGTAAATAAAGGTTTAGAATTTGCTGGAATCGCAATGAAAATATCTTTGGTCGGCAACAAAAACTGTTGTGTGCAATTCTCATCCGAAACTTCGTTGTACTTTCTTAATGTGAATTTACCCGCATCTACATCTTTGTGAATAAGAGCAAAATTCAATTCAATCTTAAACGAGTTTTTCTGGACTTTAATTTTCGGTAAAACAGCAGGAATACTTATTGAAGTGCCGAGCACAAATACTGTTAACGAAAGCAGTACTTCTTTTATTTTTGAAAACTTAATCATTCCACTTTCAACTTTTGTTTAATAATCAACCAAGAAAAGTGCGGAATACCAATCAAATATCTTCGCCAAAGTCGAAGCGGCTCCATCAATAATCTAAACAACCATTCTAACCCCATTAACTGTAGGAACTTCGGCGCACGCTTTCTTATACCTGCTAAATATTCAATTCCGCTTCCTACAGCTATTTGAACGGGGCAATCGATATAGTGTGAATTTTTTCGCCAGAAACATTTCTTGCTTTGGAGTACCCAAGCCGACAAATAAAATATCTGGTTTCACATCATTGATTCTTGCAATTACTTCAGCATCACTTATGTTTCCGTCACTTTCAGTGCCGGCTATAGCTAGAGTTGGAAATTCAAATCTTAACTTATTATAAATAATTGAGGATAATAACCCATTAATGCCATAGAAAAATACTTTTCTGCCACTTGCAACTGAATAGTTAATTATTCTATAATATAAGTCAGTGCCGGTTATTCTTTCTAATGGATAGCCATCACCACCGATAATTTTTTGGCTTATATATACGCCCAACCCATCAAGAAACAGTTTATCAAATAGCTGCAATGACTTACTTAAATTTTCGTTCTTTGTTGACTCAAGAAGAATATAGCTGTTAACATTATGAAACGTGAATTTTCTCTTGTTAACAATTGAGTTATCAACTTCGTTAATGATTTCATCATATGTCGCTGAAGTTATGACATTTCCCAGCAAAGTGAACATATTCATTGGAAGCTTTCACCACTATATAGTTTGGCGTAGTTAGATAACGTTATTTTTTTTTCATAATTAGCCATAACCTTTGAGTATAATCTCTGTGAATATTCATTTCTCAATCTATCGTTGCTCATCATTAATTCAATTCTGCTTATCAAATCATCGACGTTGTCTTTTTCAAATAAAAGTCCGTTTACTCCATCTTCAATGAATTCCGGTATACCATCTACTCTTGACGCTACAATCGGAATTTTCATTGCTGCGGCTTCCATCATCACATAAGGGAATGGATCAATTCTGGAAGGTAGTATAAATAAGTCAATGCACTGAAAATAATTAAAAATATCACCTGTTGACTTCAAGATTATCAGGCCAAGCTGTAACTCAGCATTAAGCTTTGCAACAGCATTTAGCTCCTTTCCGTTTCCTATTAATACAAGTTTGAGATTTTTAGTTCTTCTTCTCAGCTTTTCATAAGCGCTGATCAATAGGTCAATTCCTTTTTCACCGTAGTCTATCCTTCCAATATAACCCAACAAAAAATCGTCTTTCCCAATACCCAATTGAAAACGAAGGTCAGTTTTGTCTCTAGTACATACCATGGTATCACTATCAATAAAATAATATAGTAACCTAATGCAATCATCTTTAATGCCATAGTAGTTAATCAAATGTTTCCTAATAGATTCCGAGACGGCTATAATTTCCCGTGCCTTATAACTCATTTTATTCTTACCACCTACTTTACTGTGCACGGTTGTTATCGTGCGAATCCCTGGAATCAAAGAAGCAACTAAATCCATATATCTATGATGTGAGTGTACAACCTCTATATTATGTTTTTTTATGTATCGCCAAATAATCAATGGCATAATTAGCTTACGGATAATACGAGGCATATCAATTTTGTTGATATGCAGAGCTATATCCGGTTCAAACTTTTTATCTGTATCCCCCTTAAATGCCATAACGTGTTGTTCATAATCTTCGCTTAGACCTCTACAGAGTAATTCTATATGCCTAGTTATACCCGAGGTAACATCTAGATTTGTATTTAAGTGTAGAATCTTCTTTTTCATTTTACTGCTGATAATTGGTAAAGCTCAACAATCCGGGAATAATATTCTTTCCTGTTAAATTTATTTGCAACCTCTTGATGAATTTTTCTTACCGTTATTCTGCAATCAACTTCAGAGTAGTATTGGTTTAGTTTCTCAAGAAAGTGTGCAACGTCATATTGGTCAACAAGCAATGGATAATCTCCAAGAAGTTCTTCTGTTGCGTTCGTTCTTAATGCAATAACAGCAACATCAAAACTGGCAGCTTCTAATATTACTAACGGCAATGTTTCAGTTAGTGATGAAGTGAAAACTAGAATATCTACTTTGTTGTAAAACTCTTCAACATTTAATTTCGGCGAAAGAAATTCAATCATACCTCCAGATTTCCTTTCATCAATAAGCTTTGCGATCCCATTCGAAACATCACCCATCAGCACTGTTTTTAGGTTCAACTGTTTATAAATGGGATCTTCAATAAGATCAAAAAACAATTGCACCCCCTTTTCATGACTAACTCTTCCTATGTAACCTATAGTAATGTTTAACTTTTCCTTTGGGATAAAATCGAATGGAGTAAAATTCTTAATTAAATGTATTAATCCAGTTTTTGCTGACTTAATCTCTTTTGTATAGAATTGTTTTACATGTTCACACGTTGCAACCTTTTCCAAGCGTGGATCAATAAGCTTGTATAACAGTTTGTAAATTATTGGCAAACCAAGCTTAAATGGAATCCCGGTTATGTTCCCTGAATGAAGATGAAATATTATTCGTGTTTTGCTCTTCAAAAGCACTAAAAATAACAATATGGAGATACCACCTCCGTGAAAATGTATTATATCATACTGATGATTCCTAAGAAATCTGTTCAAAGCAAAATTTTTATTTACTACACCTCTCAACCCCCTCGGCTTCTTTTTAAGAATTACCTCAACACGTACTCCGTCCCTTTGGAATTCATCAATTGCGCTACCTGGGAATATCGAGACTACTTCATGTTCAAATTGCGCTGTCATTTTTACAATTCTGTGTGCCAGCACCGCCGCGCCATCGTATGAAGTAGTATTTAGAATATGAAGGATATTACTCAACAGAATTACTTTTTTAGTTTATATAAATCCACACCAAGATATTTATTTAGAAAAATATTCAAATCTCTCATTGTGCCTTTCTTCCTTAAAACAGTAACTGACTTGGATAATACAGAACTTACTATTATAAATCGAAATAGATGAAATAACTTTGTCCATCTTGACTTCAGCGCCAAAACAAAAAAATGGTTCGCTACCTTTAACGAACCTCTGTAATATTCAATCAATCCAATTTTATAATTAAAATCATATTCACTAATGGACCCACTATCTTTCTGTTTTTGCAATATATCTTTTCCTAACATGTAAGACATTCTATTTTGTTTTTCTTCTCTCAATCTGTTCACCGGTCTCTCGTACACTCTATAGTAGTACATCACATCTTGAATGTTATAACTTAAATACCCCGCTTCACAAAAACGAATTAAGAATTCATGATCTTCCTCGCCAACTTCCAGTTTAGTATTGTAACCATCTAATTTCTCAAACGCTGACTTATGCATTGTGATCGTCCCATTTAAAACTGTAGGTCTAACCGGGAGAAAATAATTAATATCGGCGTTGAATTCCGGGTATTTCATAACATTTAATCTTCTGTTCGCTGAATCTATAAATTGAATATTATTCCCTATTAACTTAACATCTGGATTCTTCTCCATAAATGAATAATGTTCTTCTAAACGATTAACGTGGCTGATATCATCTGCGTCCATTTTAGATATGTATTTAGCGTGTGCATTCGAAACGGCAAAATTGGACTGGTAGGATACCCCCTTATTTTCCGACTCAAATAGCAAAATCCGTGGATCATTATAACTTTTTAATATACTCAAAGTATTATCCGTAGAACCGTCATCAATAATGATGAATTCAAAATCTTGTAGTGATTGGTTGAGAATGCTACCAATTGCCTGCTGAACAAATTGTTCAGCATTTCTTACAGGCATTAGCACTGACATCAACGGAGTTTTCATTTAAATCTCACTTGAGCTTAAATTTAATCTCTACGCACAAGCTGCAATTGTTTTATTACTTTATTATTTAGTGGTACAAAACCGGCAAACACTATCAACTCGCTGCTTATTGTAGCTATCGCAGCTCCTAATGCACCATAAACCGGTATCAATAAGATGTTCAAAATTATATTCCCAATTGCCGCGGCAATGATTGGATAAGAAAATAATTTTTGCTTGTTCCATGTAATTAAAGGATTTCCATATGTCATGTTCAGGTAAACTAGAACTATATTGAAGGCAAGTATCTTAGTCAGTAAAACAGACTTCTCAAACTGTGCGCCATATGCAATTTCAATTATCTGATTGGCAAAGAAAAAAATTACCATTGAGCTAAAAACTCCTAATAATAACATCCATCTTGAGTACATTCTCATCAAATTCTTTCTCATATCTGTGTCGTTTACTGAATTAGATAGTTGAGGCAGAAATGACTGATATATAATTCCAGCCGGCATAAGCGCAATTATAATTACCTTGTACGCCGCAGCATAGTACCCCAGTTCTGTTGAGTTTGTCATGTACCCTAACATAACATGATCTAAGGTGTAATAGATTGTAATCATTACACCGGCTATTGCAACTGGAAAAGATTCTTTTAAGTTTTTCAGCATAAATCCGGCATCCAGTATTAGTCTAATCCTTTCCCTCTTCAAATAAACTATCAACATTAGAAAAGAATTTATAAATGACACGCATACAAATATCACAATTGCACCGGTTAAGTCGACTTTGTTCTTTACAAACGTAATTATTAATAACATGTTGATTAGCGAAGAAAATATTTGAGCAAATGTAATTGCTTTCGTCTTTTCTTCCCCTTTGAAGTACCAAGATAGATTAATTGCCTGCGCAAAGAACGTTAATCCATAAATCAGCAAACCGACTTTAATTTCTGAAGATTGGCTTATACATGCAACCATGCATACTAAAAGCATATAACTTACAAACGCTAATACTATTCTCAGAGAAAGTATTTTACTTACGAATATTATTTTGTGTGATTTCAAGCGTGCATTCTTCTCATGCAGTTCCCTTGAGGCATAGGTGAGACGGGCCTGCCTCGTCTGCGAATCACCAATATCTGGTGGATTGTGAGCTAGACGGGCGATTTCTCTACTTGCAATTATATCTGAACTGAAATTTACGATAAGTAAAAAGTAGGATGAGAATGCAACAACAAAAGAAATGATTCCAAATCCTTCGGCAAGAATTACTCTGGCTAAATAAATATAGGAAATGAAATTCAGAAGGCGGGAGACAATCTCTGAAATTGAGAGATTGATAATATTGTGTAGAATTGTGTTTCTGTTCATAATCTATTTCCCAAGGTGATTCAGATACATAAAATGCCGGACTATTCCCTTTTCTCACCACCTTGGATTTTAGTTTATCTAGTGAGCTTGTTAGAAAATATCAACTTCAGTAAAAAATATTTATTAAGAAGTGGAAAAATCTTTTGTATGTATGACTTTACGTCAATTTCAGAAATGTATATCAAACCCCAATTTGAAGTTCCTTTGTAATCCTACAATCCTCACATCCTACAATCATCAATCCTTAAGTCCTACAATCCTCACACCCTCCAACTCACACCCGCATCCCCGGAGAAGTATTTGTATCTTAAAAAGCCGGCAAGAATTGAATTATAAACTATGATTTAATTTTACAAATGTAATTGAGGTTTTATTACTGACGGGTGTAGGTTGAAAACATAATTCTAGTTCATCAACCATAAACATTCAATATGAAATGCTTTTCGTTTCTTTATTTAACAAGCTATTGTTTCGCGTAACTAGCAAACATCAATCTTAGGTGAATTCTATGATTTGTACTAAATCATATTAAATGGAATCAATTTATAAAAGGCTGCCTGCTGTACCTTCGGTAGCTAATTCAAATTGAACTTTCTTCAATTCAGGTAAAGATACTCTCTTACTAATATTTAAAATTTCTATTCCAACGACCTGTTCATTCTCATTGAAATCCAGCACGATACCCTGCTTTACTTCTTCCGAATCAACAATTTTTGAATTGTCTAATCGTATATATAAAGCATCCACTTGTTGATCAAAAAATACTTTCATTGTATTTTCCCTTTCATTCGTCTATCAAAAAAAACTGTTATTAATAAAATAGGTTCAGTTGATTTTTTATATATCACTCTTAATACTTTATTATCACAGTCTTTGATAATCTTTAAGTTATGAATAAGATTATTATCATTTGCATCAAATTCAATTTTATCAGGATCCTCTAAAGTCATGAGTGTTTTGGAGTTGACGGCTTTGGAGTAAATATTTCTGTTGCCGATTCAAACAATTTTTTCTTCTGCCAAAGGCATCCCTTCGGGACAGTTGTAGATATCATAGGGCCGAACTTCATACTTCTCGGCTAACTGACTGATTGGAACATTATTTTCTAAGAGTTCTCTTAAAATCATTACTTTCTGTTCTGCTGTGTAATGTTTTCTTTGCTGCATGGAATTCCCCTTTTGTTTTACACTATTGTAAATTTAGGAAATTCCATTTCCATCTGAAGCAGTACAGTTACTTCGTGGGATTTCACGGGATCCTACAATCCTCACTTGTTACTATTTTCCCTCTACAATGCACATGGGAAAATCTTTTTTTAGATTACAACTTTTATGTTATCTATATTTACTATAATCAGGCTGGCATTTTCTAAGTGTTCAATTATTATTCCCCAGTTTAGTTCAAAAAAATGATGTAATTCTTTTATAGTAAGATTTCCTAATTGCATAAAAATAACTTTAGGTTTTGTTTCTGAAGATATACTTTTTTCATAAAAATCGGCATCCTTTGTTAGAATAACTTTATCTTCACTTAAAGCATAATCCCATATTTCCTCATCCGTAAATCGCGGGTTAATATCAACTACATGAACAAAATTAGCGCACTTAAAAAAACTAAATTTCTTTGGTAAATTGACATCAACAAGAAAAGAATAATCCTCAGGATGCTTTGAGATCATAAGAAATTATGCTCTTATCAGTAACTCTTTTAGCATATTCCAAACATGCCTTTATATCTTCCGGCTCTAATATAGGGTATGAACTTAAAATATTCTCAACCGATTCGCCGGCAGCTAAATATTCTAGAATCGTTGACACTGTAATCCTCATACCTCTTATTATTGGTTTGCCGTTACAAATGTTCGAATCTATAGTTATTCTTTTTATTAAATTTTCCATTTTAGTAAACCATTTCTATAAAATTATAAAAATTAGATTTGCGAAACAATCCAATTATTTCTTGATTACCCTTTGTAAAAATGCTTTTAATTTTTCACCACATACTACTTACTGACTTCTACCTACTCCTTTTCTCCCTACTGATTTCTGACTTCTGTCTTTCTGACCTCCGACCTCCGTCTTCTGATTTCTCCTTACTTATCACTAAATCCTAAAATCATCAATCCTATCCGGTGTGATGCTTTTGTTTTACTATCCATGTCCCATGAAATGTGCCTTTTACTATTTCATGGGATGTCCCATGAAGAACAATGTTTGTTACTTCGTGGGATTTCACGGAATCTTTAATATATGAATAATATAAAATCAGATTTTGTACTTAGAATGGCAGTATCGATTTATTAATTCAACGTTCTTTAATAAAGAGGGTGTTAATTCCATTGATTTGGCGAAAATGTTTTTTATTACTTCAGGAATATATTCATGCACAATTGAATTCCTAAGCTCGCGCATTTCAATCATTTTATCGGCATCGGCAATTATTCTTTTTTTTTCGGCAAGGTTGATTGAATCTCTAAGAGTACCGGCATCGTCAAGATCAATTAAATGGATGGACCTGAGTATTTTTTGAAGTATAATATCGTTTAATCTCGCAAAACGCGACGCAAGATTTTCAAATGCATCTGATTCTTTTTGTGTGTACTCTTTTTTTTTGCCAATTCTTATACATTTTTTGAAGCTGTAATTCAAAATAGAAGAAGCATTATTCATCAATTCCAATTCGCTTTTAAGAAGTATTATTTTTTTATTCATGCTAATTTTATTGATGAATCAAATATTAGATCAACAAAGGGATCTGATTTATCGCGTTTTATTATTAAATCTATTCTTTGATCGCCAAGTATTTTCTTTAGTTCAATCTTTATTTTTAGATTTTCATTAAAAGTCAGTTTATTCGAAAAAACAAGTAGATCAATATCGCCACCTCTTTTGTTATCGTCTACACGCGAGCCGAATAAATATACATCAGCATGTCTATCATATCCCCCTATCACCTCTCTTATTTTTTCTATTTCGTTCTTTTTTAACCGCATATCATTTATCACAAATTACAAATATAAAATACAATGTTTTTGAAAATAAATCTATCAGCTGCCTTTTGGATTTATGATTTATTATTGTCGATTGACGATTTCTCCTACACTCCTAAAATCATAAATCCCAACATCCTTAAATCATCCATCCTCAAATCCTTCAATCCGCGCTTTCCGTGCCTGCCCGCCGCTTGTCCGGCATCTTTTTGACGGATATTTTTGGCGGGAAGTGCTTTTGCTTTTACTACCTGTCCTATGAATTTTGAATTTTTACTCCATAGGATTTCACGGGATCCTTCATTCCCTTCGGATTGTCAATTTATAATCGATGATTTATTCTTCAATCCTACAATCTTACATTCCTACAATCCTAGATTCCTCCAATCATCAATCCTACAATCCTAATTCCCCACCGCCGTCATTCTCGAAGAAATAAATATTGATGCTAATTCATGCGCTTCATTTCTTAAAGGTTCAACTTGATCTTTATTAAGTAAATTTTCATCAATCATAAATTCCAACCAGAATTCGCTTTCGTCCGCTTCTTCAATAACAATACTAACTTTTGAAATAAATGTCGCTTTACTTTGTCCGAGACACGCCGCTCGATAATTAGCTGCGACTGAAGTGCTGCATCTTATCAATTGACCTTTAATATGATTACCAAGAAAAGTATTCGGAAGCTTTAAAGCTAACTTAACGCAATCATGCGCGAACCTTTTCGTACGTTCTTTTAATTCATTCTTATTCATCTGTGGCTTTATGATTTGTTCCTCAATCCTACAATCGCAAATCCTACAATCATCAATCCTAAAATCCCTTCGGATTGTCGATTTATGATTTATTATTGACGATTTATTCCTCATTCCTACATTTCTTCAATCCTAAATTCCTACAATCCTTACATCCTACATCCTTCAATCGCAAATCCTACAATCCTAAAATCCTTCATTCCTTCAATCCTAAAATCCACTTTACCTATAAGCATCTTTTCTATGTTTTACCTTATAAATTTTTATAGACTTAGAAGGTTCGTCAATTCCAAAGAGCACTCTATAATCCCCTATCCTTATCCGCCAAAATTTTTCTGTGTCTTTTATTTTCCTGCAGCCGGGTGGATGGGGATTTTCTGCAAGCGCTTTTATTCTAGTTATTATAGGATTGAAATATGCAGCGGGTATTTTACGCAAATCCTTCTCAGCAGAACTCTCTAAATATATTTCATACATTACGATTGTAGCCCGTTAAAAAATCATCGAGTTTTCTAAACTTTAATTGTTTACTCTTCAGATTTTCTATAAACTTTATGTCTTTTACGTCCTCTAAACGTTCAAGCATTTCGTTATATTCAGCAATGTCTAATATAACTGAGACTGGTTTATTGTTACGGTAAACTACTTCCGGGGTTCTTCTATTTCGCTTTCCAGTTTTTGTTGGCATTGTGTTTCCTTTTTTTAAAATATTCCCCTTTAATATAACAGTTATTGCACTTTAGATAAATGAGAAAGTACGGATAACATACCATCATCAATATTGTTTTATACGCTGGATGTTTTGCTCTCAATAACAAAACTTATCTGAATTCATTTCCATAGAATTTAACATTGCTATAATTTTTTCATATTCAGCATCAAGCTCTTCGAACAATCCTTTTTCAACATATTGGCATGCTAATGAAAATTCTAACCAACTTTGTGTTTCCTTGCCCCGTGTAATTATTTAAGTATTATTCCAACAGTATTTTCATTTAACCGATGTTTCAAATATCGATGCCCGTATGTTGTTTTCAGATATTTTTCACGTTTTAAAGCCGAGTTTTTATCAAAACAGACCTCATAATAAATTAATTTGAGCGGTTGTCTATTTTTAGTTGAATCAACTAATCCCATTCTATGTTGATCCATTCTTTGTTCAAGATTTGAAGTAAATCCTATATAAAACTGGTTATCTTTCAAACTTTTTAGAACATATGTGTAGAATAATTCCAATAAAATTCCTATTTATTACACGGGGCGGGCTTCTTGCATTGAGTCAGTAATTTTGTTAACAAACACGGCTTTATATTTCCGTTTACGCCAGGCTTCAGCCAAGTTCGAACATACTGCTCTGGAGGCTCTTCTTATTTGATCGACTAATGAATATTTTTCCTCTGAGGGAAATTTTTTAGTAACCTCATAAATTCGCATCGCTGATTTAAAAGCGCATTGGTTCACCCTGTGAAATATCTTTTTGAGAAATTGATTAATTACAAACACCGATCAATATTATGAATAAAGCACTTAACGTAATTCAAAATATTTCACGGGGTAAACTTCCAAATCTCTAAAATGTTTTAAATCTTTTTTCCTCTCCATGCTTCACACCTACTTATCCTCAATCCTTCCTATCTGCCCACCTTCCCTCCACCTAACTTCCAATCTTCCCAACTTCCCATCTTCCGTCCTTCCTGTCTCCCCGCCCACCTTCCAATCTTCCCAACTTCTCATCTTCATCCTGCCTGTCTCCACCAATCTTCCAACCACCCCCTGGATTGTCGATTTATAATCGATGATTTGTTCTTCAATCCAAAAACCTGTCCCGTGAAATGCGAAGCTACCTGTCCTGTATAATTTTTTTATTACGGGATTTAACGGGATCCTTCAATCCGCGTTTTATGCGTCCCGATGCTCTTTATCGGGAATCAATCCTTAAATCCTTCAATCATCAATCCTATGGCAAAGCCATCCCTTCGGGACAATCCTAATACGCGTTCTCATCCCCCTTCAGCGAATACCAAATAATTTTCGATTTAACTTTCTAACTTCTACCAACACACAATCAAATCGTATACCCAGCTGACTTCGCATCATTGTAGAACATTTTCACTGTTTCAAGAGAGAATTGAGTAAGATCTTTTCCTAACGTTGGAAGTTTCTTTAATATGTCATTCGTTGCCGTTATTATATGACATCCAATTGAGTCAGCTTGTACCACATTAAACAGTTCTCGTGGACTAGCCCAAATTAGCTCAATATTCTTACTATCTTTCAGTAATTCAACCGCTGACTTCATTATTGGTACTGGGTCTATACCTGCGTCTGCTATTCGACCAGCGAAAACAGAAACATAACCGCCGGAACTATTAGCTAATACAGGTAACGCATCTTTTACCTGTTGGAGAGTCATCATTGCAGTTACATTAATTTTAACGCCTGCAATGCTAAGTCTTTCTACCAACTCCAAACTTGACTCAGCTTTTGTATTTGTTATTGGAATCTTTACGTAAACGTTTCTTCCCCACGACGCAATTTCTAGCGCCTGTCTTTCCATTTCTTCAAATTCATCTGAAAATACCTCAAAGGAAATTGGCTTATCTTTAATTATAGTAAGAATGTCTTTCGCAAAAGATTTGTAATCCGTAATTCCAGCCTTTTTCATCAAGGTGGGGTTGGTCGTAAATCCAGAAATAATCGGATTGTTGTACATTTCAACCATTCCAGCTTTTTCCGCACCATCTGCAAATAATTTTACTTTTAGATTCATATTACTCCCCTAAAGTTTTTACATTAGTTTTTAATTTACGATTCACTCCGCCTTCGGCGGATCACAATTCACAGTTTACCGCTTTTCCTCAGTTGATTCCCACTTTGTTGGGTTTATCTGCAATTTAGGATGTGAGACTAGAAGGTGCCATATCACTGCCTGGAATCCTTCCGTTAAAGGAGTGATATGAGACTGGTTTATAACAGGTATGACAACTACTGCTTCCCCAACTTTCTTAGTATAACCCCCATCCTTACCAGCAATCCCGACAACCTTAGCACTAATCTCTTTAGCATATTTTACAACTTGAACTAAATTAGCGCTTATATTTTTTTCTTCACTTCCGCCGCCCACAGAAAAAACAAATACACAATCCTTAGAATTAAACCGGCTAACTTTTAACCAATTTAATAAAGTCACATCCCAGCCTTCATCATTTACCCTTGCGGTTAATTCGGAAACATTATCATAAGGGGCATAAGCTTCAATGTTACATAATTTTCTAAAATCACATACTGCGTGGGAGGCATGTCCTGCACCTCCCCCAGAACCAACTATAAATAACCGCCCCCCGGAATCTCTAACTTGCCTTAAGCAGTCAACTATACTTTCAATATCATCACAATTGATCTTGCTAATAAGTTCATT
>JAMCSN010000211.1 GCA_023381535.1 Bacteroidota bacterium | reverse complement strand
AAATAGCGCGTAAAGTAGTCCAGTCATTTCATCATGAACAAAAGCAAAAAAAAAATGGAGAAGTTTCTTTAACTCCGCGCGAAGAACAGATTCTAGAACTTCTATCCAAAGGATATTTATATAAAGAAATTGCTTCTGAACTGATTATCAGCCCCGATACCGTTCACAACCATCTGCGCAAGATTTATGAAAAGCTGCAAGTACATTCCCGTACGGAAGCAGTTGTAAAGTATCTGAAAAATTAATTTACCACCACCAAAATTTTTAATCTGTCGAAGAGATTCTCAATTCTCAATTCACAATTCTCCATTCTCAATTGCCGCTTCCCCATCACACTTACCCAAACGGGCTATTGTATTAGCAGCAGCCGCTAAATAGCTTGCACAGTGTTTATTACATATTGATTACAAACTAAAATAAAATATAAAATGAAAGGCAAAATCTATTTAACCGCAATAATTGTTCTGCTCTCCTCTTTAACAATCCTTGCCCAAACGCCTACCGTGTTAACCCTCAAAGCAAATGGCGGTAGCTCCACCGAAACACCGGAAGGTAGCAGCCATATCAGTATTTCTGCTAAACTAAACGGAGCGGTCAATGCCAACGGAACAAACTGCACGCTTAGTTTTGAATATGGACTTACAACAAGTTACGGCAATACAGTTTCTGCAAGCCCCGGAACCGTAACCGGAAATGCTGATAATGCAGTGACCCAAAGCGTTACATTAAACTATACAGCTATTGGTTTAGAGGAACGAAAAATTCATTACCGCTTAAAAGTTACCAACGAATATGGAACTTATTACGGCAGAGACTTTATAGCAACAGCCATTGACCCAACCCGTAACATTTTTATTAGTGCGACTTGTACCGATAGTCAAACATGGGCAAATTTCGATATGCTGAATAATAATTCGTTTGATATTACACTTAATTATAGTGCGGGTGCTTCATACACAGGAAGTGTAATAATTGGATCTTACCAAGTACAGCAAGTATTTGTGGGAAAAGGCAGCATTTGTTCATTTTCATATCACTTTACCTTATTTAGGCAGGTTTTTACTAACGACCAACTTTGTTCGGAAACACAATTACCTTGCAGAAAAGATATGCGCGTTTCCATCGGAAAAATAGCTTCTGATAAAATGATGTATAGAATTGAAAATGTCAATTCAAGTTCAGTTAATATTGAAATTACATGTGGCTCTTCAATTTATCCATACACCATAGCGCCACAGTCTGTTGCTTATTTTGCGGGTCCTTTGGCTGAGGCTCAAATAGGTATTTCTGGAGAACCATTTGCTATTTCCTCCCCATCAGGTGGTTACGCCTACGAAGGCATGGCCTGGCTTTCAGTAACGCCACTTTCAACAACTGCCACCACTGCCAATTTTGAACTTTATAACCGCGACGATGCCACGCATACTTTTGTGATGCGAAATGCCGGCGGAACGGAAAATAGTTATACCCTTGCGGCTTACGAAAGCAGAACCGTAACGCTTTCCAATGAAAATTGGGATGTTTACACTACTGTTTGGGATCCTACCGGAATGAGATTTGGTCCTCAGTATAACAATATTTACACCGGTCCCGCATTTGGCGATGCCACAAGTTTTTACAACGGATTATTAAAAGTTGCTACGGCAATTCCAGGCAGTTCGATAGTTCCAAATGTTGCTTCAAGCTCTGTTACATCATCCACATCAATTACTCTTAACGGAACTATTACAAACAATGCATTTACCGCCGGAAGTGTGGACTACTATTTTGTTTATGGAACCGACCCCGGAAACTTAAACCAAAGCACAGCAACTCAAAATATTAGTGTTTCGGCTCAAAGCAGTGTTAATGTAAACGCAACTTTAACTGGATTAACCGCCGAAACAATGTATTATTTCAAACTTGCTGCTGCAACAAATCAAAGTTCAGGAAAGAAAATATTTTTAAGTACGGCAATACCTACAACAAATCTAAAATTACATCTTCGCTCGGATTTGGCTGTAACGTCTTCAGGTTCAGCGGTTTCAACTTGGGGAGATGTTTCCGGTTTTGATAATGATGCCTCGCAAAGCACAAGCGCAAATCAACCTACACTTGTTTCTAATTCCATGAATGGAAATCCGGTAATTAGATTTAATGGAACGAATTCAAAACTAACTTTACCAACTTCTGCAACACTTGGAATACAAAGCAATCCGTATGAAATGTTTGTTGTAGGAAAATCAAGTTCAAACAATGTTCAGTTTTTAATTGCGGGCGGATACGAAAATTTTGAATATCACTTAAATGGTGCTTCCGGCACGAGATTTATACCAGTCAATTCAACTTTTATTGATATAGGTTCTGCTGGAAATTATACCGATGGAAACGCGCATATCTTTTCTGCAAGAGCAAGTTCAAGCGGCGGAGCTGTTCGTGTTGATGGAACTGATGGTGGAACATCAGTTAGCAATATTCTTTCTTCTAATTCGGGAAATTTATTGCTCGGCGTTAGAAGCGATGGCACATATTACTTAAACGGGGATATTGCCGAAGTAATTCTTTACAACACAAATTTAAGTACATCAGATAGAAGTACAGTAGAGCATTACCTTGCAAACAGATATGGAATAACATCCAGTGCACTGCCGGTAGAGTTAACTTCCTTTACTGCATCTGCTGTAGACGGAAAAGTTTTATTGAATTGGCAAACTGCAACGGAAGTGAATAATTATGGCTTCGCCGTTGAGCGGTCAAGCGCAGAGACGAGGCATGCCTCGTCTTTACAATGGGAAAAAGTATCATTCGTTCAAGGACACGGCAATTCCAATTCACCAAAGAGTTATTCTTATACAGATAATCTTGCCCGCCTTGCCTTCAGCAACGCGAGGCAGGCTCTTGCTCATGATCTTAATCTTGATCATCTTCAATACAGATTAAAGCAAATAGACTTTGACGGAAAGTACGAATACAGCAATGTTGTTGAAGTGAACATTGAAACGCCAGCCCGGTTTGCTTTGGAACAGAATTATCCAAACCCGTTTAACCCAACAACCACCATAAAATATTCAATCCCAGCTTCTCCCTCTCCTTCACAAGGAGAGGGATTAAGGGTGAGGTCGGTAACGATGAAAGTTTATGACATGCTTGGACGTGAAGTCGCAATACTTGTTAACGAACAAAAAACGCCGGGCAACTACGAAGTGAAGTTTGATGGAACCTTACTTTCCAGCGGTGTCTATTTATATAAACTCGAATACGGAGGACTTTCCCAAACAAGAAAACTTTTATTAATAAAGTAATACTTGATATCTAATTGAAAAAAAATGAAAAATCTGTGAGTAATGCTAAATGAAGCAAAAAAAATATAATTTACAGAACTACGAAAAGACTAAATATTTTAGAGAATTATTTCTCATATCAATCATAATAGGAGACTTGTAATGAAAAAGCTTTCAGCACTACTAATACTTTCATTTATAATATTAACCGGCTGCTCTAAAAATGATAACCCGGCATCAAGTGATCAAAATGATAGTTATATAACAGGCAAATGGAAAATGGAATTTGACACGTGGAATTCATCTTCCGAAGACTCACTCGGCATTAAACTGGATGTGAAAGGAAATAACGGTACATTCAGCGGAACCAGTGAACTGAATTATCTTAAAAAACGTAATGGAACAACTACCAGGTATCAGTTTACAGATAACACCACCGGAACATACAGCCAAACGGAATTGAAATTTACATGTAAAAGTTCTGTAAGCGGAGATACTTTTACATTTACTGGTAACAGCAGCGGTTCCTCATCAAGTTATAATGGTAAAGTCACTTTGCTAATCCACGGCGAGACAACGGAATTTGCTGATATATCGGTCTTCAAATACTAAATCTGTTCTAAAAGTTCGTCTTTGGTCTTATAATGGAATCAACTGGGTAAAGAATAGATTTTTTTGAGGTCCAATTCCCTCGATTGAGAGAAGCAATCGTAGAAAGCTTAGTCTTTCGGACTGGTTAATTTGCAAATGTGAGTTGGAATTATTTTTCGTTCAATTCTATATTATCAACTACAGCGATAATCATTGTGTTAACCGGCGCATTAGAGTGTCCTAAAATCTGCTGAACCGCATCGCCTTCTTGAACAACAATTACGTTGTCGCCAATTCCCGCATCAACTAGATCAAGTGCAACAACGTCTTTCTTACCAACGAACTTTCCCGAATAGTCTATCTGGTGCGCTAATAAAAGTTTATGACCGATCAGGTACTTGTTCTTTGGAGTTGAAACAATATTCCCCTTAATTTTTGCCAGAAACATCCGTCTCTCTTCGAAACTTTTTCGGCAACTTGAACACTATCGAAAGTGGTATGATTATTAGATAAGCCGCCAAAAGAATGATTGGGGAAACTGATCTGGATATTGGATTATCCCACGGACCTTTTGACATCAGAATATATCCAATAACTAGAACGCCGATACCGATATATAAAGTATAATAATTGTACTTATCCCAATAATCTTTGAATGGGGACGTTTTCATTTTACTGGTTTGTTTGATATTTCTCTTTTCCTTTGCCATTATCCTTAATCCAAAACTGTTTTGTACTTAGGTATGAATTAGAGCCAAATTAGTTTTTACTTTTTTAACGCACACGATACAATATATACCAAGTGCATTCTTTAGTCAAGACCTATTTACTTTTGAATTTGATAAACTATTTTTCTAATAGTATCGAATTGAAGATAGGGATATTCTTTACGTATTGTCTCGATTGCTTCAATCATGGTAACGTCATTCTGTTTTAATTCTAAAAATTTTTTCCGTATCACGTGATCGCGTAAGGACTTTTTATTTAGTAATCCTTTGTTTTCAAGTACTTTGAAAGTATTGTCGGGGATTAAATCTGAGAGAGGATTTATTTCATTCTTGCTGCTGCTTTCCATTTTACATTCTCCATCGAATTCTCTTATAATCTTAAAACAGAATCGCTATTTCTGTTCCCATGCAAATTTCAACTAACCTCGAATCCCTTAAATTCACACACTATTTTTTTTCTTAAAAAGGGTCGCTTCTATTATTTTTGCATTTGACCCTTCACTCTTTATTGATTTTGTTTATTTTTTAACGGATTTGTTTTAATATAAGCTATACGATTTGTAATTTAGGTCCAAATTAGTTTGAGGGTTATGAATTCTCGCTTCTTCACAAATGAAAATGAGAACACCCTTCTTAATAAAATTGAGGGGATATTTAGTCACCGCGATATTTATTATTTAGATGCTCTTGTCGGCTATTTTCGCGCTTCCGGTTACTTTCGAATTAGAAGGTATATTGAAAAAGCTTCGCTCGTAAGAATACTCGTAGGAATAAATGTAGATCAATTAATCTACAAAGCACACAAAGAAGGGTTCCTATTTGACGAAGACCGTGAAAAATCACAAGATCAATTTTTCAACGAGGCAAAGAGAAACATTCAGCAATCTTTTTATGATAAGGAGATCGAATCTGGAATTGTAAACCTAATCGAAGATATTTCTAAAAAAAGAATTCAAATACGCGTTCATCCCTCAAAGAATATTCATGCTAAGATTTATGTGTTCCGCGAAAAAGAAAAACATGATCACGGTTATGGTGTTGTAATAACCGGTTCAAGTAATCTTACAGAAGCCGGACTGAAAACAAATTTCGAATTCAATGTCGAACTCAGAGACAATGCCGATATAGAATATGCAACTGAAACATTCGAAAAACTTTGGGGTGAGGGCGTTGATCTTAGCTTTGATTATGTTGACCGTCTTAAGAAAGAAACCTACCTTAATGATGAATTCACACCTCACGAAGTTTACCTAAAATTCCTAACAGAATATTTCGGTAAAAGCATCGAGTTCGATCCTAACTCAATCAGTGATCTTCCAAAAGGATTCATGAAACTATCTTATCAAATTGACGCTGTCAATGACGGTTTCAACAAGATGATGAAACATTATGGGTTCTTTCTTGCTGATGTTGTTGGACTTGGAAAAACTATCGTTGCTACATTAATCGCCAAAAAGTTTTTTTACCACAACGGATTTCCTTCACATCGCTCTTATACATTAATTGTAGTGCCGCCTTCTTTATATGAAAACTGGGATGAAACGTTAAGCAAGTTTGGTCTAGATAATTATAAGATTATCACAAATGGCAGCTTACATAAATTACAAAATCCGGAACGGTATGATCTGGTTATCGTTGATGAAGCTCATAAGTTCAGAACCGATACCGCTGAAATGTATAACCTTTTACAAAAGATTTGTAAAACTCCTACCAGAAAAGTTCTGCCCAATGGTGAATACGAAAAGAAAAGGGTTATTCTAGTCTCTGCTACACCGCTTAACAATAGACCGGAAGACATTGCAAATCAGATTTACCTTTTTCAAGATTCCAAAGACTCAACTCTGGAAATCTCCAATCTCCAGAATTTCTTCCGGCGCTTAATCGATCGATATAGAAAAGCAAAGAAAGACCCGGATATTAAATCTTCACTTGCAGAAGTAAAAAATATTTATGAAGAAATCCGTGTAAAAGTTTTAGAACAAATAATTGTTAGAAGAACAAGAACCGACCTTAAAGAACATCCGTTGTATTGGGACGATATTCAAAGTCAGAATCTTTTATTTCCCGAAGTTGAAACTCCCCAAAAGATTCTTTACCAGTTGGATGAACAGCTTGAAAAACTTTATGATAAAACAATTTTCGATATAAGCGATCCGGATAAAGGTTTAACTTACAACCGTTATAAAGCAATCGGCTATCTCAAACCAGAAAAGAAAAAACGTTACCAAGCTGCCGATCTCATCTCTTCTCAGTTAGCAATGATTATGAAGACTCTCCTTGTTAAACGCATCGATAGCAGCTTCTTTGCTTTTAAGCAATCGATAAAAAGATTCTATGATGCAACCAAGGCAATGGTTTCTATGTTTGAGAAGGGAAAGATTTTCATCGCGCCGAACCTGCCGGTAACTGAATACATTTTAGCAGATAACGAGGAAGCTCTTCTCGACCTGGTAATTCAAGAATCACCTACCGATCCAACAATCGAGATTTGTGCACCGGATGATTTTGAAGAAGGACTGCACGAAGGATTGATTCACGATCTCAAAATACTAGAAGATCTTTATTCTGAATGGAATGCTGTTAATCAAGATCCAAAGTTCGATGAATTTGTTTATAAGCTAAATTCAGAGTTCTTTGACCCCGGGAAAAATCTTCAGCATAAGCTTGTTGTATTTTCCGAATCTATGGAAACGACAGTTTATCTAAAAGAAAAACTCGAAACTGCCGGCTTCTCTAAAATTCTTTGCGTTGATAGCGGTAATCGAAAAGAAAAGATGCATACAATCCGGACTAATTTCGATGCTAATGTAAAACTAGATGAACAGAAAAACGATTATGAAATATTAATCTCAACAGAGGTTCTTGCTGAGGGGATTAATCTTCACAGATCAAATATTATTATAAACTATGACACTCCATGGAACTCTACTAGATTGATGCAAAGAATTGGTAGAGTAAATCGTATCGGAACGCAAGCATCAAGAATTTACATCTATAATTTCTTCCCCACAGCCAAAGTTGATGATGATATAGAACTTAAGAAAAAAGCATTCATGAAGCTTCAAGCATTCCATTCCGCACTTGGAGAGGATAGTCAGATTTACACTTCGGAAGAAGAGACAGATTCATTCGGCTTATTCGATAAAAACATCGAAGAGGAAAAAGATGAACGTCTCATTTATTTAATGAAGCTGCGCAAAATTAAAGAAGAGAATCCCGAACTATTCAAGAAGATTAAAAACATGCCTTTGCGTGCCCGCGCCGGCAGAAAACATAAAATTCTTAATGGTTCAACAATCTGTTTTATCCGTAATCAAAAACGTGATGCTTTTTATTACTGCAAACCGGATGGCTCTCTCGATGAGCTAACTTTTGTGGAGTCAGCAAAACAATTTGAAGCGCGTGCGGAAGAAAAACAAATTCCGCTTCACGAACTTCATCATACTCAAGTGAATGCAGCTATAAAATCATTTAGTGATCAGATCCAAAAAGAATCTGCTAAAGATAAAAAAGTAGATATAACACAAGGTCCTAATGAAAAAAAAGCAATCGCTTATCTCGATGCTTTTTTAAATATTAAGCTAGCCAGCCAAGAAGAAGTTGAATTAATTCTTCTAGCAAAGAAAGCCATTCGTTATGGACGCTTTCAGAATCTTCAGCGCGATATTAACAAACTCCATAATGCAGTAAAAGTTAAGCATGTTAAACCGGTTATTCTTTTAGAAAAACTAATGCAAATACTTCATTCTTATCCGTTGAAATCTATTTCGGAAAATGATCTTCAGCCGTCAGAC
>JAMCSN010000143.1:5495-8394 GCA_023381535.1 Bacteroidota bacterium | reverse complement strand
TGGCTGCGTCTTATAATCTCGGCAGTTACGGTGCAATCGGCGTCAGTTTTCTTTCTTCCGCCATTCCTGATATGCCGGTTCGAACAATCGATAACCCTGAAGGAACCGGTGAAACCTTTGGCGTTACCGATGCGATGTTTTCTGTTGCTTATGCAATTAACTTAACGGATAATTTTGCAATCGGTTTCAATCCAAAATTTGTGATGCAGCAAATCTGGAGAACTTCCGCTACCGCTGTTGCTATTGATATGGGCGTAATTTACCGCACTCCATTCGATGGAATTATTCTTGCAATGTCAATTGCCAACTTCGGAACGAAAATGAAGCTCGATGGAACCTCAACGCTTGTTTTGTACGATCCAAATCCTAACAGCACTGGAAACAACGGACAGATTCCTGCTAACCTCTCGACCGATCAGTGGGAGTTGCCGCTTAACTTCAGGGTAGGATTATCGTACGAACCGTTGAAATCGGAAATGCATAGATTTCTGGTTGCGGTTGATGCATTACACCCTGCGAATGATTATGAGAGTGTTAATGCCGGATTCGAATATACTTTCAACGATATGTTTTCCGTAAGAGGCGGATACAAATCTTTATTCCTCAAGCAGTCCGAGGAATCTTACACGTTTGGTTTTGGAGTTAAACAATTATTGATGGGTAATGTCGGAATCAAAATAGATTATTCGTACAGCAATTTCGGAAGATTGAAAAATACTCAACAATTTTCAGTTAGCGTACTTTTCTGATGCATTGTTTTTTATTAGTGCCTCCACTAAAAATAATAGTACTGAACGATTGGGTGGGGATAACCCACCCAATTCATTACCAATCAAAAAATGAATTGTTGTCTCGGTTATGTTGGTCATTCATTCTAAAAAAATATTTTTACGGTTCCAATCTCTTTTGTATAATTCAAATCATAGCATAGTTTGGTTAGCTTAAGATGGACATAATGAATGATCTATTTATTGACGGTCGTGAAGTAATGGAAATTTTAGATGATAAAAAGAATACTTTTTACTTTCTTCATACTTACTCTTGCCTGCGGATTGCTTTTTGCGCAAAAGAAATACAAAGGGGCAGAATATAGAACCAAGGCTTCGTTTCTTTACGGAAGGTTTGAAGCGAGTATAAAAACTGCCGGCAAAGAAGGATCTCTCGCTTCGCTCTTCACTTATAATGATAGCGCAAAGGGCACAAGCGACTGGAATGAAATAGATATTGAAATCCTTGGTCGTTACAAAAACGATGTACAGTTCAACACTATCACACCCGGACAAGCAAATCATGTCAGGCATCAATATGTTAATTTCAATCCTGCGGTAGATTTCCATACATACGCTTTTGAATGGACGCCGGATTATGTTGCATGGTTTATTGACGGAACAGAAGTTTACAGGCAGACCGGCGCGCACATTAAAACCTTGGTTCATTCCCAAAAATTAATGATGAACGTTTGGAATCCATTGTATCCAAATTGGGCTGGTGTGTGGAACGATTCGCGCTTGCCGGCTTTTTCATTTTACGATTGGGCCGCGTATTATCGCTGGACACCTAACGCCGGTAATTACGGAACCGGAAATAATTTTACTTTGGATTGGCGCGACGAGTTTAATTCTTGGGATACCAGCCGGTGGGATAAAGCTACACACACATGGGACAGTAACGGCTGCGATTTTGTTGTTGATAACGCAGCATTCAATAACGGCAAACTTGTTTTGTGCCTGACCGACAAAAATAATTTGGGTTACGTTGATAAAATCAGTCCGGCACTGTTAAACGCTGTTGCAATTGACAATACAAAAATACAAGCGAGTTTTTCCGAAGATATAGACAAGACAGGCGCGGAAGTAAAATCCAATTATTTGATAAATAGTGTAACGATAAACAGCGCAACGTTATTGAACGACAACCGTACCGTTGAGTTATCGGTTTCCAGGTTCGATCCTTCCTCTGCGCATAACTTAATAATCACAAGCGGTATAAAAGATGTTGCTTCACCCTCCAATACAATGGGCATGGTATCAAAAACAATTGTGGTGCCGCCGCCTCTAACTTTTCCTTTGAAAATTAATGCCGGTAACAACCACAGTCCAATAGAATATATCAGCGATAAAGAATGGACACCGGAAAGTAATTACGGATTCATGGATGGCGATTTAACAACGTACACCGGATCGATAGCAAATACTGCCGAAGGTCAAGTTTATTTATCTGAACGACATGGGCTGGCAAAATATTTTGTTCGTGTGCCAAACGGTGAGTACAGAGTAAAGTTAATGTTTGCAGAAAATTATTTTACGTCGGCCGGCAGCAGAATTTTTGATGTTTACATTCAAGGTCAAAAGTTAATCAGCGATCTTGATATTCTTAAAGAAGCCGGTAGAAAAACTGCTTTGGTAAAAACGATTGACAATGTTAATGTGACTGATGGATTAATAGAAATTCACTTTGCCGCACAAGTAGGCGAGCCGTTGATTAACGGGATTGTTGTTGAACAAATTTCAACCGACGTAAAAGAAGGAAAATTATTGCCGACTAATTTCAAACTCGAACAGAATTATCCGAATCCATTTAACCCAACAACGGTTATCGGTTATAAATTAGCTTCCTCTGGAAATGTTAGCCTAAAAGTTTATGATTCTCTAGGCAGAGAAGTTGCAGCTATAGTTGATGGATACGAAAATGCTGGAATGCATAATTCTCAATTTTCAATTCTGAATTCGCAATTAGCTAGCGGGGTTTATTTCTATACTCTTCGCACAGAAGGATTTGTTGACACAAAAAAAATGTTACTTTTAAAATGAAAATTAGACAGCTTAAAAGCTGACGTGAAAATTCAAAAGGAGAATAAATAAATGGCTTCATCCGGACCGATTCTATCGAACACCAAAAC
>JAMCSN010000143.1:0-5485 GCA_023381535.1 Bacteroidota bacterium | reverse complement strand
TCACGATTCCGGTTTTGACCACGCTATTTTTTATGTGGGGTTTTATAACATGTCTTAACGATATTCTTATTCCGCATCTCAAAGCTGTTTTTACTTTGAATTATACTCAAGTCATGCTGATACAATTCAGTTTCTTTACTGCGTATGCTGTTGTATCGCTGCCTTCAGGAATTTTGGTAGAAAAAGCAGGGTACAAAACCGGAATCGTGATTGGATTGATCACCGCCGGAATCGGCTGTTTGTTGTTTTATCCGGCTGCCGGCTACCAATCTTATGTAATGTTTCTAATTGCGCTGTTCGTTCTCGCTTCCGGAATAACTCTCCTCCAAGTTGCGGCAAATCCATACGTAGCTATTCTTGGTAAACCCAGCACCGCTTCAAGCAGATTGAATTTAACGCAGGCATTTAATTCACTCGGCACAACCATCGCGCCTTATTTCGGTTCATTGATCATTCTGTCGTTGGCGGTAAAAACAGTTGATCAACTAAAATTAATGAAGACGGAAGATGTAACCGCATACAAATTAGCCGAAGCAAGCGCGGTGCAGGTTCCTTACTTAGGATTGGCGGCAGCTTTGTTTGTCATTGCGGCAATCTTTGCAATTATTAAACTTCCTAAAATTGAAGCGGCAGATGCGGCAAACGGCGATGAAGGAAATAATTTTGATCATGTTCACAAAAGCGCATGGGGATATAAGCACCTGGTACTCGGCGCAGTTGCGATTTTTGTTTATGTCGGCGGCGAGGTTTCCATCGGAAGTTTTCTTGTTAATTATTTCGGTCAACCTTTTATTGCCGGATTAAAAGAAGCCGATGCCGGCAAGTTTGTTTCGTTTTACTGGGGCGGTGCAATGGTCGGAAGATTTCTCGGCTCTGCGGTCCAAAGAAAAATAAAACCATCCAGTGTTCTCGCGTTCAATGCGGTTGTTGCGGGCGCGCTCGTCATTACTTCAATGCTGACTTTTGGTCATGTTGCAATGTGGGCATTACTTGCAGTAGGGTTATTCAATTCGATTATGTTCCCAACTATTTTCACGTTGGCAATCGATGGTCTTGGAAAACACACCGGTCAAGGTTCGGGAATTTTGTGCACGGCAATCGTTGGCGGCGCAATACTTCCCGTCATTCAAGGTTTCTTCGCAGACAACATCGGAATTCATCACGCGTTCTTTATTCCGGTTCTTTGTTACATATACATTGCTTACTACGGATTGAAGGGACATAAACCAACGTACAAAACACAACAGGCATAACAATGAGTAAGATACAAATTGTTGCCGGAATTGATGTAGGCGGTACGAACACTGCATTTGGATTTGTTGATTCAAACGGAAAGATTGTTGCGGAATCATCAATTCAAACTCATTCGGAACAGAACGCCAACCAATTGTTTGAAAGATTGTTCGCCGAACTCAACATGATATCCCGCAAAATTGAAAAGGAATATGAATTAGTTGGTATCGGCATTGGCGCACCTAATGCAAATTATTACAAAGGAACTGTCGAACTTCCGCCTAATTTGAATTGGGGTTTCGTGAATGTTCTTGAGATTGTGAAAAAGTATTCACCGTTACCCTCTGCAATTACAAACGATGCAAATGCCGCGGCAATAGGTGAAATGATTTTCGGTGCGGCAAAAGGGATGAAAGATTTTATCGTGATCACTCTCGGCACTGGACTTGGAAGCGGTATCGTTATTAACGGGGAATTGGTTTACGGCGCAGATGGTTTTGCCGGAGAAGTTGGTCACACTATTGTTGATCCGAACGGTCGTGAATGCGGCTGCGGGCGGAAAGGATGTTTGGAAACTTATGCCTCAGCTTCGGGAATCCGCCGCACGGTTTATGAATTAATCTGTAATACGAATACACCGAGCAAGTTAAGAAACATAAGTTTTGATCAATTGACCGCAAAAGATATTTCCGATGCTGCTGCGGCATCCGGCGATAAACTTGCGCTTGAAGCATTCGATTACACTGCAAAAATTCTTGGGCTCAAACTTGCCGATGCGGTCGCGCACTTAAGTCCCGAAGCGATAGTTCTTTTTGGGGGACTCGCGTTGGCAGGCGATCTCATTTTTGTACCGACCAAACGCTACATGGAGGAGTACATGCTTAACATTTTCAAAAACAAAGTGAAATTGATTCCCTCGGCGTTACCGGGCGGAAACGCTGCAGTTCTTGGCGCCGCGGCTTTAATTTGGAATGAATTAAAAAAGTCGAAATAGATTTTCCTCCGCTTCATTTTAAGTCTGTGATTCTTACAAATGATTCTGAACAAGTTTTTTATGCAATAAATACTGAGGACAAGATGAAAAAATATTCTCTCCTTCTAATTTCATTTTTTGTTATTTCTTTCTTCGGCTTTGTTCTGAAGAATTCGGAAAGCAAAAAAGAAAATGCGATCGATAAAAAAGTTGAAGCACTTTTAGCAAAGATGACACTTGATGAAAAAATCGGGCAGATGACGCAAGTTGATTATGACGCGATCAAACAAAACACAGGTGATATTGCAAAGTATTCGCTCGGCTCGATTTTATGGGGCGGCAATTCCGAACCGCCAAATCTTGCACCGAAAACTTGGGCGGATATTTATGATGAGTACCAAAATATTTCTTTAAAGACTCGCTTAGGTATGCCGATGGTTTTTGGAATTGATGCCGTTCACGGGCACAACAATGTTGACGGCGCTGTTATTTTTCCGCACAACATTGGACTAGGCGCAACACATAATCCTAAACTCGTTGAACAAGTTGGAAGAGTTACGGCAGAAGAAATTGCCGGAACCGGAATTGATTGGGACTTCGCCCCGTGCATCGCTGTATCAAGAAATATTAGGTGGGGACGCACATACGAAAGTTACGGCGAAGATCCGAAGTTGGTTGGAAAACTTGGCGCGGCTTACATCCGCGGACTTCAAGGAAAAAATCTTGACGGCAAAACTTCTATTCTCGCTTGCGCGAAACATTATTTGGGCGACGGGGGAACGACAAACGGAAAAGATCAGGGCAACACCGAATGCGATGAACAAACGCTTAGAAAAATTCACATGGCTGGATACATCGATGCAATAAAAGCCGGCGCTAAATCAATCATGGTTTCTTACAGCAGCTGGAACGGTGTGAAGATGCACGGCAACAAATATCTTCTCACAGATGTTTTGAAAGGTGAATTGGGTTTCAAAGGATTTCTCGTTTCGGATTGGGCTGCCATCGATCAACTCGGTGACGATTACAAAAAAGATGTTGAGCAATCTATCAATGCCGGTCTTGATATGATTATGCTTCCGAACGCGCCTGGACAGAAAAATAATTATGTCGATTTCATAAATGCGTTAAAAGAACTTGTAAACGAAAACAAAGTCCCGATGAGCCGGATCGACGATGCGGTTAGCAGAATTTTAAAAGTAAAATATGAACTTGGCTTATTCGAACATCCTTTGACCGACAGAGCACTGACTGCAAAGGTTGGTTCTGCCGAACACCGCAAAGTAGCACGCGATGCCGTGCGGCAATCATTGGTGCTTTTAAAAAATGACAATAAAGTTTTGCCGCTTTCTAAAAAAATAAAACATATTCACGTTGCAGGTAAAAGTGCGGATGACATCGGCAATCAATGCGGCGGTTGGACAATCATTTGGCAAGGTAAAAGCGGCAATGTTATTTCCGGCGGCACAACAATTCTGCATGCAATCAAGAATACGGTTTCGAAGGATACAAAAGTTACTTACTCGCTCGACGGCAGCGGAGCCGAAGGCGCAGATGTTTGTATTCTTGTGATTGGCGAGAAACCGTACGCTGAAATGTTCGGCGACAAAGATGATTTGAGTTTGGATAAGGAAGATCTTGACGCAATTGCAAAAGTAAAATCATCCGGCGTCCCGATCGTTACGCTTCTTGTTTCCGGCAGACCAATGTTGATTGAACCGGCATTGAATGAGAGCAAAGCATTTATTGCGGCATGGCTGCCGGGTACAGAAGGACAGGGCGTAGCTGACGTTCTCTTCGGTAATTATAAACCGACTGGAAAACTTTCCCACTCGTGGCCTAAAAGCATGGATCAAATTCCGATCAACGTTGGCGATGCTAAATATGATCCGCTTTTTCCATACGGATTCGGACTAAGTTACTAAAATATAAGGTTTCATTTTGCAGCTCACAGAGCATGCCGAATTGTCGGCACTAAATTTTTTGGAGGCAATGATGAAAGTTTTTAGCAACATAATTTTTTTATTGTTAACGTTATTCGCTACTGCCGATGCGCAGAATAAAAATTTTGTACGCTGTGACGGAAAAAATATTGTAGATGCAGACGGAAAAGTTTTACTGCTCAGGGGAATCAATATCGGGAATTGGCTGAATCCCGAAGGCTACATGTTTCACTTCAAAGATGTCAATTCGTTCCGATTAATCGATGATGTCGTTAAGGAATTAATCGGCGCCGATGATGCAAGGAAATTTTGGAATGCGTTCCGTGACAACTACATCACAAAGGAAGATATTCATTTTATTAAAAGCACCGGATTGAATCATATCCGGGTCCCGTTCAATTTTAAATTTTTCTTGGTGGAAGATCATCCCGAAATATTTTTGGAAGAGGGATTCAAACGCCTTGATGACATAATTAAATGGTGCCGCGAAGAAAATTTGTACGTTGTGCTTGATATGCATGCCGCGCCCGGCGGACAGACCGGCGATAATATCGATGACAGCTGGAGTTATCCTTTCTTATTCGAAAACAAAGACGCACAGAACACAACAATTGAGTTGTGGAAAAAAATTGCGGAGAGATACAAAGACGAAAAGATCGTCATCGGTTATGATTTGCTCAATGAACCTATTCCGCATTTTTACGAGAACAAAGAAGAGTTAAACAAACTTCTCGAGCCGTTGTACAAAAAAATTGTTTCGGCGATTCGAAACATCGACAAGAATCATATTGTTTTTCTAGGCGGTGCTCAGTGGGATACAAACTTCAAAGTCTTTGGTCTGCCGTTCGATAAAAATGTGGTTTACACTTTTCATAAATACTGGATGCCGCCTGAACAGAAAGAAATTCAAGAGTATGTTGATTACGCCAACAAATACAATGTCCCGCTGTGGCTAGGTGAATCCGGTGAAAATGAGGATGAGTGGATAAATTCTTTCAGAACACTTTTGGAAAAAAATAATATCGGCTGGTGTTTCTGGCCGTACAAAAAAATGGATTCCACACGCGGAATGGTCTCGTTTCCCAAAACCAAAGAGTGGGATGAAATAATAAAATTTGCCGAAGCACCGCGCAAAAATTTTGAAGAAATTAGAAAATCCAAACCGGCCCCGGAAATTGTGAAAAAAGCATTTGCCGATTTGCTTGAGAACATAAAATTCAAAAACTGCACCATAAACACCGGATATTTAAAAGCGCTTGGTTTATAACAGTAAAAACATTTTGCGTTTCAAAAGGAGAAGTCATGAAAAGTTTTTTAGTAGTGATTATTTTGTCTC
>JAMCSN010000206.1 GCA_023381535.1 Bacteroidota bacterium | reverse complement strand
CTAAGGGTTGTGTGATAAGCGCAAAGCCATCACCCAGAAGAAATTCTGGGGCTATAGCTCAATTGGGAGAGCGCCGCCCTTGCAAGGCGGAGGTTATCGGTTCGATCCCGATTAGCTCCACGAATCTCGAGTTTTCGAGAGATGTTCTTTGAAAGATTGAAAGAGCAATAAATTATCTAACGATAATTTATGCTGAGTCCATAATAAAAATAAATAACGTCTATCTTGTGATAAAATTTTTTTGGCTAAGTTACTAAGGGCATATGGTGGATGCCTTGGCACAAAAAGGCGATGAAGGACGCGGCTACCGGCGATACGCCACGGTGAGGTGGAAGCAACCTTGTACCCGTGGATTTCCGAATGGGGCAACCCTTCCCAAGTAATGTTGGGAAATTTTTCATCTGAATTCATAGGATGATTAAAGCTAACCCAGGGAACTGAAACATCTAAGTACCTGGTGGAAGAGAAGACAAAAGTGATTTCCTGAGTAGTGGCGAGCGAAAGGGAAAGAGCCTAAACCGTTTAACATGTTAAAGGCAGTAACCGTTGTGTTAATGGTGTTGTGGGATATTTTTTGACTGAATTACTGATAAGTCGAGAAGTAAAAAATCATATTATTAACCGAATGTTCTGGAAAGTTCAACTATAACGGGTGATAGTCCCGTAGGTGAAAATAATGTGACTTCTTGAAAAATATTCCCAAGTAACACGGAATAAGTGGAAGTCTGTGTGAATCTAGGAGAACCATCTCCTAAGGCTAAATACTCTTTTGTGACCGATAGTGCATAAGTACCGTGAGGGAAAGGTGAAAAGCACTCCTAACAGGAGAGTGAAATAGTACCTGAAACCATATGCTTACAAGCAGTTGGAGCCCCGACTTGTCGGGGTGACAGCGTGCCTTCTGGATAATGAGCCTACGAGTTAGTCGTCACTTGCAAGGTTAACCCCGTCACGGGGGAAGCCGTAGCGAAAGCGAGTCTGAATAGGGCGTTTTAGTAAGTGGCGCTAGACGCGAAACCGGGTGATCTACCCTCGTCCAGGATGAAGTGAGGGTAAAACCTCATGGAGGTCCGAACTAGTGTGGGTTGAAAACTACTTGGATGAGGTGAGGGTAGGAGCGAAAGACCAATCAAACTCGGAGATAGCTCGTATTCCTCGAAATAGCTTTAGGGCTAGCGTCGAGTTAAAATGTAAGGGAGGTAGAGCACTGATTGGGCTAGGGCTGTCACAACGGTACCAAACCCAGACAAACTCCGAATTCCCTATACATGTTTCTCGGCAGTCAGGCAGCGGGGGATAAGCTTCGTTGCCAAAAGGGAAACAACCCAGATCATCAACTAAGGCCCCCAAATAGTAGTTAACAGATAAAGGATGTTAAGTTGCTCAGACAACTAGGATGTTGGCTTAGAAGCAGCCATTCATTTAAAGAGTGCGTAATAGCTCACTAGTCAAGCGACTTAGCGTCGACAATACTCGGGACTAAAACTACTTGCCGAAGTTATGGGCCCCGATGCAAATCGGGGCGGTAGAGGAACATTCTATTCTGCACTGAAGGTGTAGCGTGAGCTATGCTGGAGCGAATAGAAACGCAAATGTAGGCATAAGTAACGATAACGAAGATGAAAAATCTTCGCGCCGAAAATCTAAGGTTTCCTGAGCAATGTTAGTCATCTCAGGGTTAGTCGGACCCTAAGCCGAGGCTGAAAGGCGTAGGCGATGGAAAACAGGCAAAAATTCCTGTACCTGGTACAATTCGTTCGACCATAAGGAGGGACGCAGTAGTGAAAGATCAGCCACCTGTTGGATTAGGTGGTCTAAGTATGTAGGTGGAAAGTGTAGGCAAATCCGCACTTTCGTTATCACCGAGATACAAACGGGAGGGCTTGCCCACAAACTGATCCTAATCAGACTGCCGAGAAAATCTTCGTATGGAAGAATTGTGTCAGTCCGTACCGCAAACCGACACAGGTAGATGGGATGAATATTCTAAGGCGCTCGAGTGAGCCGTGGTTAAGGAACTCGGCAAATTAACCCCGTAAGTTAGCAAGAAGGGGTGCCTCTAGTAAGTGAAGTTGTACAAACTGAGCTGAACGAGGCCGCAGTGAAATGGCCCAAGCGACTGTTTAACAAAAACACATGTCTCTGCTAAGTCAATTCAGACGAAGTATAGGGACTGACACCTGCCCGGTGCTGGAAGGTTAAGGGAAGAGGTTAGCGCAAGCGAAGCTTTGAACCGAAGCCCCAGTAAACGGCGGCCGTAACTATAACGGTCCTAAGGTAGCGAAATTCCTTGTCGGGTAAGTTCCGACCTGCACGAATGGTGTAACGATTTGGGCACTGTCTCAACCACGGGCTCGGTGAAATTGTGGTACCGGTGAAGACGCCGGTTACCCGCATATGGACGGAAAGACCCCGTGCACCTTTACTGCACCCTAGCATTGGGTTCGAGTAAAGCATGTGTAGGATAGGTGGGAGACTTTGAAACCGGGGCGCTAGCTTCGGTGGAGTCAACGGTGAAATACCACCCTTGTTTTATTTGGATTCTAACCTCGATCCTTGAATCAGGATTAGGAACAGTGTTAGGCGGGTAGTTTGACTGGGGCGGTCGCCTCCCAAATTGTAACGGAGGCTCCCAAAGGTTCCCTCAGCATGGTTGGTAATCATGCGGCGAGTGCAAAGGCATAAGGGAGCTTGACTGCGAGACATACAGGTCGAGCAGATGCGAAAGCAGGGCTTAGTGATCCGGCGGTAGTGAGTGGAAATGCCGTCGCTCAAAGGATAAAAGGTACGCCGGGGATAACAGGCTGATCTTACCCAAGAGTTCATATCGACGGTAAGGTTTGGCACCTCGATGTCGGCTCATCGCATCCTGGGGCTGAAGAAGGTCCCAAGGGTTTGGCTGTTCGCCAATTAAAGCGGTACGTGAGCTGGGTTCAGAACGTCGTGAGACAGTTCGGTCCCTATCCTATGCGGGCGAAGGATACTTGAGAAGAGTCACTTCTAGTACGAGAGGACCGAAGTGAACGTACCTCTAGTGTACCAATTGTCACGCCAGTGGCATCGTTGGGTAGCTATGTACGGATGTGATAAGCGCTGAAAGCATCTAAGTGCGAAGCACACTTCAAGATTAGGTATCCCTTCCGTAAGGAACTAAAGACTCCTTGGAGATGACAAGGTTAATAGGCTGCAGATGCAAGCCCGGCAACGGGTTAAGTCGAGCAGTACTAATAAGTCGTGAGACTTAGCCATTTATTTATTTCAAGATAGATGTTACGGACTCTAGCTCTTTCATCTTTCATTTTTATGTTTGACAGATTATTAGTCCGGCTACGTCAAAAATCGACTTCGCCGTGACAAAGGTTTTCTGGTGGTTATAGCTAAGGGGAAACACCTCTTCCCATTCCGAACAGAGAAGTTAAGCCCTTATACGCCGATGGTACTACGTGCGCAGGTGCGTGGAAGAGTAGGTAGCCGCCAGGATTAAAATTAAAAAAGCTCAATTTTACAATTGAGCTTTTTGTTTTTTAAACCTTTGAATTAGCATCTTATCTTTTTATTTCCCGTCCGCCAAGTTCGTTTATTATTGCATTGGCTATTGGGTCTTCATCAGTTTGTGTGGAATTATTGTTAGGATTTGTAATTGTAGATTTCTTTGTTACTGCAGATTTTTTTTCTTTTGAAACTTTCACGTCTATTTTTTCGCCAAAAATTTCTTTCGTTTTCTTATCGAGATATGTTTTGTTCTCAGTGATGATATCTTCGTCTTCAGGATGTTCCACTTCTAGTTGTACCATATTCTTGGAATAAGAAACTAGATTAGCATTCAGCAAGATAGAACCGAAAAACATTTTGTCGGTTTGTACTTGTTCAACAAAAGACCGCCACTTTGCAATCATTTCATTGAGATCGGAAGCATTTCCTATAGATGGGGGAACGAATGAAGTTATTTCGGGTAATATAATTTCTTCTTTCGTTACGGGTCGAACATTGGAAATACTGGAGTTTACTTGTTTGGATGATGCGCCGTAGCTCTGGCTAAAATCCGAAACCACATGGCTTTTGTTTGGGCTATCCTGCTTACCGATTTTGCTTATCAGCTCGGAAATTGTTGAAGATTTTTCCAAACCAATAAGATGGCAAAGAGAGATTTCAATTTTTAATTTCTGATTCGGCGAAGACTTCAATTCATACTGAACTTTGTTAAGAAACGCCAAAATTCTGAGGAGATCTCCTTCCGAGAATTTATTTAAGTATTCCAAATACTTCTTTTTGTAGAAATCTGCTTCTTCAATCAGATCACTTTTCTTAGTTATAATTACGGTCATGATATTTCGGAAATGTTCGATCAATCCGTTCATAAAATCTATGAAGTTCCAGCCGTTCTCATATATTTTTTGAGTTACCTCAAATGCCGAAGAAAAGTTTTTGCTAAGTATGGAATCGGAAATTGTGAAATAAATTTCTTCATCAATTAGATTTAACATCTTTGCTAAATCATTGGAATCAACGTTCTCACCGCTGAACGAAATCACCTGGTCGAACAAACTTTGAGCATCGCGCAAAGCTCCATCAGCTTTTTTAGCAATGATAGTAAGAGCCAAGTCATCGATCGAAATTTTTTCTGCATCGGCAATTTCTTTAAGAAGCTTTTTCATTGCAGCCATTTCAATTCGCCGAAAATCAAATCGCTGGCAGCGCGAGACAATTGTTAACGGAACCTTGTGAACGTCGGTCGTAGCAAAAATAAAAACTGTATGTTCCGGCGGTTCTTCTAATGTTTTGAGAAGCGCGTTGAACGATTCCGTAGTCAGCATGTGCACTTCATCAATAATATAAACTTTGTAATTGCCTTTTGTTGGTGCGTACTTTACTGATTCGCGCAGAGTTCTAATCTCTTCAATCCTTCTGTTGGAAGCTCCATCGATTTCAATGATATCGAGCGTTTGTGAGTTTGCAAACGATTGACACATCTCGCATTCATTGCACGGCTCACCGTTTTTTGGATTGAGACAATTCAGAACCTTTGCAAGAATTCTGGCTGTTGTTGTTTTACCAACGCCTCTTGGACCGGCAAACAAATATGCGTGTGCAATTCGATTATTGAGAATTGCATTTTTCAATGTTGTTGTGATGTGTGCCTGTCCAACAACCTCTTCAAAAGTTTGCGGGCGCCATTTGCGTGCAGTAACTATATAATTCATATTCTATCTAAGATTTTATTATTTGATATTGTTTGTTACTTGATTATTGGTTCTTGGTAATTAAAAACCAATCTAGTTACAATCAATTTACAAAGTTCTTCTAAATATTGCTTATCTGTTTCATTAAATGCCGAGTACTGATAACTGTCAAGATCCAAAACACCAATAACTTTTCCATTTACTATTAATGGAACAACTATTTCGGATTTTGATCCGGAGTCGCACGCAATATGTCCTGGAAATTTTTCAACGTCTTCAACTATAATAGTTTCCTTCGTCAGTGTTGCCGTTCCGCAAACACCGTTACCCACGTTAATAACTGTGCAAGCAACCTTGCCTTGAAACGGTCCGAGAAAAAGTTTGTTGTCGTTGTAGAAGTAAAAACCAACCCAGCTAATTTTTTCGAACGATTCTTTCAATGCCGCCGTTACGTTTGCAAGATTTGAAATCAAAGGTTCGTCAGCATTCAGCAACGAATCGATCTGAGGAAGAATCGATTCATAAATCTTTTCACCGGAAAGATTTTTATCGACAAAAATTGTTTCAGCCATTATTTGGATTTCTTTTTACGCGTTTTCTTTGATTCGATTTTGGCATCAAAGACATAAGGCAAAGCTTCTTTGATTGTCTGAATCGGAATTATCTTCAATCCCTCTTTAACTTCATCCTTAATCTCGGTCAAATCTTTTTCATTTTCTTTTGGAATTAAAACTGTTTTGATTCCGCTTCTTCTAGCTGCCAAAAGTTTTTCATTCAATCCGCCTATTGGCAAAACTTTTCCACGCAATGTTATTTCGCCAGTCATTGCAACATCTGAGCGAGCCGGATTGCCGCTTAGCGCCGAAAACATTGCCAATGCAAGAGTGATACCGGCGCTGGGACCATCTTTCGGTATTGCGCCTTCCGGCAAATGAATATGAATCTCTTTTCCTTTTGCGAATTCTGGATCCAACTTGAACTCTTTTGCATTGGAACGAAGATAACTTAATGCAGCCTGTGCGGATTCTTTCATGATATTTCCTATCTGACCGGTCAGCGTAAGTTTTTCCGAACCATTCATAATGGTTGCGTCCACCTGAAGAATGTCGCCGCCGACACTTGTCCATGCGAGACCGGTAACACTTCCCACGCGCAATTCTTTTTCAGCTTTTTGAGTTCTGAAATGGGGGACACCGAGAAACTTTTCTATAAGACTCTCATCGATAACAAATTTCTTATTCGCTTTTTTCTTCTTTCCGTTTTGAGATTGAGCGAGAATGATTTCCCGCGCGGTTTTTCTTAGCACAGAGGCTATCTCACGTTCCAAATTTCTCACTCCGGCTTCACGCGTGTATTCCATAATTATTTTTAAAACTGCTTCATCTTTGAAATCTACACTGTACTTTTCAAGCCCATGGGCTGTGATTTGTCTAGGAATAATATGCCGCTTAGCAATTTGTAACTTTTCATGCTCGAGATATCCGGGCAGTTCAATTATTTCCATTCTGTCCTGGAGCGGCAGCGGAATGTTATACCTAACATTCGCCGTCGTGATGAACATAACCTGTGATAAATCATAATCGATATCGAGATAGTGATCATTGAAAGTATGATTCTGTTCCGGATCCAAAACTTCCAACATTGCGGATGACGGATCGCCGCGAAAATCCATACTCATCTTGTCGATCTCATCTAAAAGCATAACGGGATTAACCGTCTTAGCACGTTTCATCGATTGAATGATTTTACCCGGCATCGATCCGATGTAAGTTCTTCGATGACCGCGGATTTCAGCTTCATCACGAACGCCGCCAAGAGAAATACGCACAAAATTTCTTCCGAGGGCGCGTGCAATAGACTTGCCGAGCGATGTTTTTCCTACACCTGGAGGTCCCACAAAACATAAAATTTGTCCGCGCATATTTTTTACAAGATTGAGAACCGCGATATGCTCGACAATTCTTTCCTTGGGCTTATCCAAACTGTAATGATCTTCATCCAAAATTTTGCGGACGTTCTTCACGTCTAAATTATCTTTTGTTCTTTTGTGCCACGGAACGTCAATCAGCCAATCGAGATAATTTCTAATCACAGTTGATTCCGGTGAACTCGGCGGAGTCTTTTTCAACTTGTTCAATTCTTCAATGGCTTTCTCGCGAACAAGTTTAGGCATCTTGGCTTTTTCAATTTTATCTTTCAGCTTGATAAACTCCGGCGAAGCTTCCTCCTCGTCTCCTAATTCGTCCTGAAGAATTCTAATCTGCTCTTGAATTATAAATTTCCGTTGTGTCTTGGCAATATTTTCCTGAACCTTTCCTTCAATCTCTTTTTCAATCTTCAGGATTTCAATTTCAGAATTCAGTATTCGAATAATCTCGTACAATTGTTCCTTGATGGAAATTTGCTGCAGAATTTTCTGTTTGACCTCGATTGCCTGATTAATATTCGCCGCTACATAAAATAGTTTCCGGTCAATCTCGTTAATATTATCGAAAGCGTTGATTGCTTCCTGCGGAATGGTCTTGTTTATTTTTACATACTCTTTAAAGAGATTCGACATTTGTCGCATCAACGCGTCCATCTCTTTCGGATCGGCGTCCTGGGGATTAACAATTTCAATTACGGCTTCGAAGAAATCCGTTCTATCCGTAAACGAAATAATTTTGCCCTGAATGATTCCATCCACCAAAATTTTGAGCAAGCCGTTTGGCAGTTTGAGTATTTGAATAATCTTAGCAATCGTTCCATCGGTATAAATATCTTCCTTCGTCGGTTCTTCAACGCTCGATCTTTTCTGTGCCGAAAGAAAAATATATTTGGAACCGTCGAGCGCAAAGTTTGCCGCTTTGATCGACTGTTCTCTTCCTACCAAGACGGGAAATATCATGTAAGGGAATATCACGTTGTCGCGCAGAGGAAGCACCGGCAAAACGTGCGGTATGTTTTCGATTAATGAATAGTCGCTGGTTTGTTTTACAATTATTTCATTCATAATTATTAAATAGGGTCTCCAGAAGTGATTAAATGCATTGAAAATATACCAATTATTCGAGGGGGTATCAAGAAAAGCATTCCTTTCTGCATTGGTTGGAAACTATCCCTTTCAGTCGGCAGCGTGGGTCCCATTGCCTCATAATAAAATCTGACTATTGTAATATTAAAAAGAACATTAGGTGACTAAATATTATAACGAACAAAATAAAGGAAGCGCAGAGAAATAATCAACGTACGGCAATAGTAGAACATAA
>JAMCSN010000176.1 GCA_023381535.1 Bacteroidota bacterium | reverse complement strand
CAAACAAGATTGGCGTGACCTGATCATTTATGAAATGCACGTACGCGACATGACGGAAGATAAATCTTCCGGCGCGAAATACCGCGGCTCATATAAAGGTCTGACTGAAAAAGGAATTCGCGGCGGACTAGATTACATAAAATCTCTCGGAGTAAATACGGTAGAACTTTTACCTTCCCAAGAATTCGGTGTTATAGAAATTCCATACCGCGATTCGATGGACGGAAAGTTCAACACGTGGAATCCGTATTCAAGAAATTATTGGGGATACATGACGTCAAACTTTTTTGCACCATGCGCATACTACAATGAAAGCTGGAGTAAGCTGAAGTGGAATAAATGGATCGGCAAAGACGGAGCGCAGATTAACGGTTTCAAAAATATGGTGAAGGCATTCCACAAAGACGGGATCGCTGTAATCATGGATGTCGTTTACAATCACCTATCGGAATATGAAATAGGAAATTTGAAACAGATTGACAAAGAATATTATTTCCGTCTGGATGATAAAGGAAATTATATTGCCAGAAGCGGATGCGGCAACGATTTGAAAACCGAGAGACCGATGGTGCGGCGGCTGATCGTAGAAAGTATTTTGTACTGGATGAAAGAATATCACGTTGACGGTTTCAGATTCGATCTCGGAACGTTAATCGATTACGGAACGATTGATGAAATTGTTTCCGAAGCGAAGAAAATAAATCCAAATGTTGTGTTCGTGTGCGAACCTTGGGGCGGCGCTTACGATCCTAAAGGTGTTGCACAACACGGATGGGGCGCTTGGAACGATCAAATACGAAACGGAATCAAAGGCGAGAATCCGAACAATGGACTGGGATGGATATTCGGGCAATGGTACGGAAATAATTCACAGCGGAGAATTAAAAGTTACGTCAACGGAACATTGCTTCGCGATTCACTCGGACTATTTTCCAAAAAAGATTTTTCAGTTAACTATTTGGAATCGCACGACGGATACACATTCGGCGATTTCATCCGCATCGGTTCGCATGAAGTCAATCCGGATAAAACCATTAAAGATGTAGATAAGTTTGTAAAGCTCACCCCGCTTCAGACTAAACTGAACAAACTTGGCGCGTTGTTTCTTTTCACATCACAAGGTATTACGATGATACAGGAAGGACAGGAATTTGCGCGCACGAAAGTTGTTCCTTACAATTTAAGATTTGATGATCCAACCCGCGGCAAGATAGATCACAATTCATACAACAAAGACAACGCGACCAATTACATCAATTACAAACATGCCGAGATCAACAAAAACCTTGTTGATTATTACAAAGGATTGATCAAGCTGCGAAACACTTACGATGCATTCCGTCATGCCGGTTATTCCGACATAACTTTTTATGATAATCCGAAAAGTCAATTTGGTTTGGCTTACACGCTGAAATACCAGAATCAAAGTTTTGTTGTTGTTTTCAATGCGGATCCGAATCAAGAACTGGAATTTCCATTGCCGAAGGGCATGTGGGAAATTTTAGTTGATAAAGACAAAGCTGGTATTAAACCGCTTTACGATTTGGAAGGCACTATCAAATTGGGACCTACTACGGGAGCCGTTCTGAAATTGAAATGACACTAAGCATCATGTGTAAATTGCTTTGCGCAGAGAGCTCTCGATTGCATTTTTGAAATTGCCGAGATTGACCGGCTTCTGAAAGATGTATTCAACACCGATTGACTTGTATTCTTCCTCAATCGATTTTGTTATGTCCCCGCTTAGGATAATCACCGGCGGTTTGTATTTCAGTTCAGTTACGTTCAACTGCTTCACAAGATCGTATCCGCTCATTAGCGGCATGTGATGATCTGTAATAATAAGCGCCGGAGAATATTGTTTGATCACGTCGATCGCGTGGCGGCCGTTCTCCGCTTCGAGCACATTGTAGTTCGGCATCAGGTTCTTCAGAAGTTTTGAGTAAAGAACCCTGTCCATCTTTGCGTCGTCAACAAGAAGTATGTAGGTTGATGAAACCGGAATCGTAAAAATGAACTCCGCTCCGTGTCCGTGTTCGCTTTCAACCCAAATGTTTCCACCGTGCTTATTTATGATTTCGTGAACGAGCGAAAGTCCGAGTCCGCTTCCTTTCTCTCCTTCAGTTCCTGCTGTTGTGAATTTAGAATCTATCTTGAAAAGTTTGGTTATGTCTTCTTTTTTAATACCTATGCCGTCGTCTTTCACACTGAAACGAACCTGCCGTTTTTCAATATCGGCGGTAGCATCAATTTTTATGTTGCCGTCCGGTTTGGTAAACTTGATCGCATTCGAAATCAAATTGTTGAAGACTTGAAGAAGAAGATTTTCATCGGCGTGAACGTAAAAATCTTTTGTAAGATCGGAAACAAGATTAATATGTTTCTGCAATGCAGTGCCGGATAAAATTTGAATCGCCTTTGAGATGACATACTTTACGTTTATCCGCTCAGGTTCAAATTTTATTCTTCCCGTCTGAAGCCGTGTCCAATCCAGCAGAGAATTGACCAAGCTCAACATGCTCTTGGATGACTCCTGTATAAATTCAACGTACTGCTTTTTCTTTTCCTCGTCCAGTTCATCGTCGGTTAAGAGCAAATCGGTAAAACCGAGAATCGAACTGAACGGCGTGCGTAAATCGTGAGAGACTATTGATATGAACCGGTCTTTCGTCTCGTTCGATTCTTTCAGTTCTTGCGTGGATTTTTTTAGTTCCTCTTCTGCACGCTTCGGAATCGTAATGTCGCTGATGATTCCGAAAATTTTTTGAATTCTTCCTTTCGTGTCTCGGATGATTGAAATCTTGTTTTCAATCCATATTACATTTCCCAAGGAATCAATTATTCTGTATTCAAGAGTTTCCGAATTTCTAGCGCGGTCTTTGTAAAGTTTATCAAGATTGTCTCCCACAAAATCCGCGTCGTCGGGGTGAATAATTTTTCCCCACAACTCCGGATCATCCAGAAATTGCCGAGCTTCATAACTTGTGATTCTTCTAATTGCCGGCGTATAAAAAACTGCTTGGAGCTGACCGTCTTTATTCTCCGCAGTCCAGATGCATTCGTTAATATTCTCTGTGATGCTTCTGTATCTTTCTTCAGAAGCGAGCAATTCATTCTGAGCTTTCTTCTCTTCAGTAACATCGCGGAAAACCCATACCAAAAAATTTTCGTTTTCTATTTGATACGATGAAACGGAATTTTCAATCTCGACTATCGACTTGTCTCTTCGCACACCAGTGAAGCTGTATCGCGACGGCGATTCGTTTTTCTCGTCGGCAAGTTCCATGTAACGCAATAATTTTTCTTTATCTTTTTGATCGGCAAACTTCGATGGATTCTCTCCCAAAATTTCGCTCGCAGAACGGTACCCGAACATTTTAACAAATGAATCGTTCACCAAAACAAATCTGTTTTTGCTGATGAGCGCGATGCCGTCCTGTGACGCTTCGAAGACCGACCTAATCAGCAGTAAATCTTTTTCCGATTCTTTCTTTAACGTAATGTCGGTCAATATTACGTTATAATACTGAACCGTACCGGTGATATCTTTAACGGTAGCGAAGCTTGCAAGGACGTGAATCTTTTGTCCCATCTTTGTTATAAGCGGAAGTTCTGCCGACTGGAGATTCTTCGTAGCAACATCCGAAAGCGTAAACGAATTCTGCATCAGAAAATATGAATCGATTAGCTCTGCAAAGCGCACGTTTCTCAATTCTTCTTCGCCGTATTGAAAAACTTCAAGGAATCTTGGATTGGCGTACGTTATCAAACCGCGGAGATCGAGCGTGCAGATGAAATCATGAGAGTTCGTAACAATATTGCGAAAGCGCTCTTCCGATTTTTTCAGCTCATTTTCTTTTCTAATTCTTTCCGTAACGTTCGAACAAAGAAGCATGATGGTCTCATCGGCTTCTTCGCCAATTACGCCGCCCTTCAAGAAAAAGTATTCGGCAATACTTTCGTCCTCGCCGACTTTTATTTCACTTTGCCACGTTTTATTCTCTTTCAAACTGTTTTGAATTTCTTCAAAATATTTTTCGTCAATCGTCGGAAGAATTTTACCGATGAATTTTCCGTACACCTCGCTGCGAGCCAACCCGAAAATCTTTGCGGACGATTCATTCCAGAAGACAATCTTGCCGGACTTGTTCAATCCGATTAATCCGTCAACCACGTTCGCAGTTATCTGCTGGTATTTTGATAACTCATCTATCTCTTCGGCAGACAGCGTTGGTTCTTCAGCTTCTTTAGTCAACATTTTCAACAGAACCGTGACGAAGTCAACAGAGAACCCGTCTTCCGAAAATGGAATAAGAGTTACACTTGCAATGTAATTGCGGAAATCTTTTTCGAACGGGAATTGTGTTGACAAAACTTGGTTTGAACTGACAACGTTTTCCAGCAAATTCTTAAAAAGAAAGGACGATAACTTTTTTGTTTGCGGGGTTGTCTTTGATGTTTCGGAGTCGAATACGAAGTCAAACATGTCCGCGTTTTTTTGAGAGTGAAACTTCACACCGCCGTCTGTGTCAACTATAAGGTAAAAATCGGAAATCGATCCGAGGAAGTCTCTGAATTTTGCCGATTGCCCGAGTGATAATTCCGATACTTCCGCTTTTTGTTTTATGTCTTCAAGTATTAGAACGCCGCCGCTGAATTCGTCATCAATGATTATCGGTGAGCCTTTAAGAAAAAGCGTAACTTTTCCGCCGCTCAACGTTCGCGAAGTTGTGATTTCCTTTTCAAACGCGCCGCCGTTTTTTATTGTATCAAGATCGCTTCTAATATCTACCGATTCAAAAAGTCTGTACTCAAAAATACTTTTGCCGATAACTTCGATTGGACCGCCGCCGAGAACATTTTTGAACGCAAAAAGATTATTGTTCGCAAACTTAATTTTTCCGTCGCGCTGAAATATTAAAATGCCGACGGGAGCGTATTCCAGAATTTCTTTGTATGAAACCTCCGCGCCGGATTTTTCGAACGTTCTGTCCATAGATGAAATCATAGGTTCAAAGCTCATTAAATACTGAATTCAATTTATGAAATAGACGAACGAAATTAAATATGAAATGAAGCTTTGCAGATTGACCGGAATTAATAACTAGATGTATTTGGTTATTTCGCTTAGAATCTTGGTTGTGGCTCCCAAGTTTTCTTTTACGTAATCGGCACAAATCTTACCGGCTTTCTCACGCGCCGCTTTGTCGGTAAAGAGTGTTCGTAAAACTCTGTAAGCTTCTTTTTTGTTATGAATGACAAAGCCGCCGCCAATTTTTGCAAGGTGAACCGCCTCTTGACTGTTTTCATGTTTCGGGCCGAAGAGAACCGGAATTCCGTAAACCGCCGGCTCAAGAACATTGTGAATCCCCTGCTTAAAACTTCCGCCGACGTAAGCAGCATCCGCATAAGTGTACAAAGTTAGAAGAATACCGATCGAATCGATAATAATTATTCGCTCGCCTTTGTAATTGTTGAGATCGGAAAAACGAATGGTCTTGAATTGATTTTTTATGGTATGCTCTGTGTTTTCAATATGCAAAACGGTCGGCTCGTGAGGGACAATAAGCGTAACAACGTCGTCGTCATACTCCATTAATTTCAGCAGCGCGGGAAGCATTACCTCCTCATCGTTTTCCCATGAACTGCCGAACACAAATACTTTCTTGCCGTCAAAAAATTTGTCCTTGAAAAGTTTTCTCTCCTTCGCTTCAAGACTTTTCTGATAAACTCTGTCGAATCTTGTATCGCCGACTTTTTCCAGCTTAGATTTTTCAATATTGAAAGCGCTGAAATTATCGACATCGTTTTGAGAGACTGCAAGAATTTTTGTTACACTTGAATAGAGCGACTTATGAAAACCTTTAGCTAGCAGCCATTTACGCGGTGTTTTTGATTTCATCGTTGCGTCAGCTATGTAACATGGAATCTTTTTCTGTTCAAGCTGCCATATCATGTTAGGCCAAATATCGTAACGCATGAAAACGGCAATCTGCGGACGCACAAGATTCAAAAAGCGGCTTGTCATCATCGGCGTGTCGTATGGGAAATAGGCAATCACATCGGCATGCGGATATTTTAACGAATTGGTATAACCGGACGGAGAAAAAAACGTGATGAGAATATTAACCTTTTTCTCCTCCCTAATTTTTTCAATGATCGGTTTGGCTTGTTCAAATTCCCCCATCGATGAGGAATGGAACCAAATCATTTTTTTGCGTCTGTCGATGCCGGTTAAATCGATGATCAAATTTTCGAAAAGTTTTTTCCTCCCTTCAATGCCCGTTCTTATTTTGGGATTAAACATCTTGCCAAAAAGAAGAAGAAATTTTATCAGAGGGATTACGATAATATTGTAGATTAAGTACCAAACTCTATTCATAGTTCCGCTAGAAATTTTTCGACATTATTCAAAACAAATTGTGGTTTAATTTCTTTCATACAATTGAAATGCCCTTTAGGACAGCTCGATTTTCCAATGTGGCTGCACGGTCTGCAAGATAATGATTTATTTTCTAAGATTAAATTTTTCACTCCATACGGCGCAAATCCGAATTCCCTGACGGTTGAACCGAATATTACCGTCACCGGAACGCCGACAGCAGCTGCGGTGTGCATCAATCCGGAATCGTTGGTGACGATCATTTTGCATTGTTTCATATCTGCGGCAATTTGAAAAAGATTGTTCTCGGTCTGCAAGTTTATGCTGCCGTTAATTTTGTTCGCGAGTTCTGCGCAAAGTTCTTCTTCAGTTTTCCCCCCGAACAAAACGACCGTGTAACCAAATTTTGCGAGTTCATTCCCCAACTCAACAAAATACTCGGTGAGCCACCGTTTAGTAAAATGTTTTGCGCCGGGACAAAATCCGATATTTTTTTTTTGCGGGTCAAGGGTAGGCAAAATATTATCCGGCAAAAAGAGATTTAATCCATCGTCGTCTAGAAGGACATTCGCTGCTCCGGCATATCTTTGAGTTATTGTTTTAAGCTCTCTCAGCAAATTTATTTTAAACCAAACCAGCAGCATTTTTTTTATAGTCGGCTTTTTAAATCGTTTTGTCTTAACGTTTAATGAACGGGTTAATGCCCTGCTTCTAAAATTGTTCTGCAGATCAATGATCAAATCATAGTTGCGGGAGTGCAGTTCGGTTATTAATCGTTCGGTTTCGTTTTTATTGTAAGCGTAAATTCTGGTGAGGTTTGGATTGAATAAAATTGCATCTTCAAAATCTTTCTTAACAACAAAATCGATTCTTGCTGACGGATATTTTTTCTTAATTGCTTTTAAAACCGGTGATGTAAGAAGAATATCTCCGAGCGAACTCAGCCGGATTATCAGTATTTTATTTACGGAGCTGTTGTCCAAATGTTCTGCAATGTTATTGGTGCAAATTTAGATAATTCAAAATTTGCTTCCAACCCGCATAAAACATAGGATAAAAGTGTTGTTAGTAAAAGCGTTCTTCTTTATTTTTGTCCAAGCAAAATTATTAGGATTGAATTATGACTTCTCTACCGCCTCCGGCAACGAAATACTTCCCGGAAACATCGCTCGAAAAACAATGCTACAACATTGCAGACAGCTTCAAAGAAAATATTCCGATAATGAATGACAGAAACCGGCTTGGTTTCAATCTCTACAGATTCGTGAAAGGTGAAGGCGACGCGCCGGAAGTGTTGGTTCGTTCTGCTAAACTTAAGATTGTTGGGATTACAAAAGAAGAGTTAGCAAAAAAGATTTCGGAAGAACTCTCGAAAATTAAGAATTGAGAATTGCAAATTGAGAATTCTCCATTCGCAATTCTCAATTATCAATTATTCACTTTCATCTGCTTCACGCAAGAATTTTTCAACAAGTAAAACATCTTCCTCGCTTCCAATATAAATCGGCGTTCGTTCATGAAGTGATTCCGGCTGTACTTCCAAAATTCTTTTCTTGCCGTCGGTTGCCCGCCCGCCGGCTGCTTCAACAATAAACGACATCGGATTGCACTCATACATTAAGCGCAATTTACCTTTTCTGTTACGCTTATCACCGGGATAAATAAAAATGCCGCCGTAGAGAAGTGTGCGGTGAATATCTGCAACCATCGAGCCGACGTAACGCGCTTGATACGGTTTGCCGTCAAACTGATTTGCCTGAAGATGTTTGATGTAATTTTTCAATCCTTGAGGCCATGAAAAATAATTTCCTTCGTTAAGACTGTAGATTCTTCCTGTCTTCGGAATTTGAATGTTCTCGTGTGAAAGAAGAAACTCGCCGAACGCGGGATCCAAAGTAAAACCGTGAACGCCGTGACCGGTGGTGTAAACCAAAATTGTACTTGAGCCGTACACAACATAACCGGCAACTTCTTGTTTGTATCCGGGCTGAAGACAGTCTTCGCGCGTTCCGGGTCCGGTTCCCTCGCTCACTCTTTTGTAGATCGAAA
>JAMCSN010000237.1:5859-8464 GCA_023381535.1 Bacteroidota bacterium | reverse complement strand
ATAAGATAGAGTGAAGTGGCATCTCCTTTGTTCAAGCAGCTTTTGGTTTTCTAAATGAAGGCGGCATTTATGTTTTTGATTATCTGAACGAAAAATATCTTTTGAAAAATCTGATTCCCGAAAGCAAAAGGGAAATCGAAGGAAAGACTGTAATCGAAAGAAGAAAAATAGCTGAAGGAAGAGTTGTAAAGGAAATAATTATAAGTAATCATGCTTCTGAGAATCGTTTTGTTGAATCTGTTCAGCTTTATTCGAAAGAAAAAATTGTTGAGGAGTTTGAAAAAATCGGATTTAAGTTAATATCCGACTTTGGTGATTACGATGGAACCCGTTTCGATGAGGAGAATTCCAAAAGACTAATTTTGTTTTTTATGAAATGAAAAGTGTTCCTATAATATTGCTGCTGTTTTTAGTAAGTGCTTGCGATCTTTTTACCGCGCGTTCGCCCGAACAGCCGGATACTCCCGCTAACAGCAATGTTCCGGCAACAAGTCCCGATATTCTTTTCCAGAACTTGAAATCTTCGATCGAACAAAAAGTTTTGGATAACTACATGGTTTGTTTTGTCGATTCATCATTCCTTAAAAAGAAATTTAAGTTTATTGCAGCCTCCGGTTCGATGTCGCAATATCCTACGCTGAGCAACTGGACTTTGGAGTCCGAGCGTCAATACTTCAAATGGCAGAAAGCAATAGCGCAAGCCGGCAATTCGATTACACTCACTTTATCGAACGCATTCAATACTCAATTCGGGGACAGCGCTGTTTATCAATTCGATTACGATTTATCACTCAAGGCAAACGATCAGACAATCAGCGGTGATTACATTGGCACGGCACAGTTTAAAATTTTTCTTGATTCCAGAAATCAATGGGTTATTGTTCAGTGGGAAGATTTGCGAAAGAGCAGCGGACAAACTTGGAGCGACTTGAAAGGGAGATCATATTAAAAAGTTAATTGTTTTTGGGATACTGGTTCTTTCATTGAATAGCTGCGTCAATCCGTTTGCGCCTAAGGTCGATAGTAACTTGGGCAAAGGAAGCGGTCTGATCAGTGATCGCTCGACTGTTGATGGGGTATTCCAAAATTTTCAGTATGCATACACTTTTAAGGATACATTAATTTACAGCCAACTGTTAGATAAAAATTTTATCTTTAGTTATCGTGATTACGATTTAGGCGTTGACGTTTCGTGGGGACGCGACGACGAGATGAAAGTTACGAACGGGTTGTTTCAGAATTCGCAGCGTCTCGATCTAATTTGGAATAATATTGTTTCGATTACCGGCGACTCGACACGTATCGTAAGAAGTTTTAATTTAACGGTAACATTTAATCCGACGGATATTATATATATTGACGGAAGAGTTAACCTTACATTGGGAAAAGACAGCGGTAATAAATGGAAGATTATTCGCTGGGTAGATGAATCAAACTTTTAGGACGGCATGTTAACGTTTTATTTTAAAGAAGCATTTCGAATATTCAAAAGATCACCTTTTGCAACCGTCGTAACGATCTCGATGACAACGCTCGCGATTCTGCTTGCAGTTGTCTCGGTATTTGTTTTGTTTGGATCGGCAAAGCTATCCGATAGAATAAAACGTTCCATCGAACTAAATGTTTATCTGGATAACACACTTACAAGTGAGCAGATTAATTCGATCAGAAGTCAACTTGTTTCGGAACCGGAAATTTTATCGGTTGAGTTTATAGATAAGAACCAAGCAATAGACCAATTCTTAAAAGAAACGGGAGAAGATTTTAGAAAAGTTCTGGACCAAAATCCGCTGCCGAATTCATTCGTGGTTAGATTCAAACCCGCTCCTTTAGATGAAAAGAGTATTGAAACTTATTCGGCAAAGTATAAATTGATCCCCGGCGTAACAGATGTAGTTTACGATTATAAAACTGTCTTACGTCTTCTCAGCATTCTTAAATCTGGTGGGACATCGATCTACATCGTTTCAGCCGTACTGATTTTTCTTTCGTTATATCTTGTTTACAGCAACAACAAAGTTCAAATTAACAGCAACAAGAACCTCTATACAATTATGAAACTTGTAGGTGCAAAAATTTCTACGATGAAGATTCCGATAATCTTGAACGGAATAATGATTGGAGTATTTTCATCGGTAATTTGTGTTATCCTCTACAATTTAGCTTTAATGTTATTGACTAAAGTTTTTGCAAATGTTAGTTTCGATTCGCAAATACGTCTGGTGAATTTGCTGATACTCATTATCGGCATCTTACTGGGGTTTTTAGGCAGTTTCGTTTCGTCATATAAAATTCGAAAACTTTTAGAAGCAAGTTAGTTACGTTGGACAGCATTAATAATTTCATAAAATTATAGCGCAAACTATGAAGAAAAAGACAGCCGTTGTAACTGGTGGAGCGGGATTTTTAGGTTCGCATCTTTGCGATAGACTTATTTCCGAAGGCTTCAAAGTTATTTGTCTAGATAACTTACTTACCGGAAGACTTGAAAACATCGAGCATCTTTTCGAGAACGAAAATTTTCAATTCATAAAACTTGATGTTACTAATTTTATTCATGTCCCTTCAGATGTTGATTATGTCCTCCATTTTGCATCACCGGCAA
>JAMCSN010000237.1:0-5849 GCA_023381535.1 Bacteroidota bacterium | reverse complement strand
CTTTAAAAGTTGGTTCTCTCGGTACACATAAGGCGCTGGGACTGGCAAAGGAAAAAAATGCAACATTTCTTTTAGCCTCCACTTCTGAAGTTTACGGCGATCCGCTCATTCATCCGCAAAGCGAAGAGTATTGGGGGAACGTTAATCCGGTTGGTCCGCGTGGTGTTTATGACGAAGCAAAAAGATTTGCCGAAGCAATGACTATGGCTTATCACCGTTATCACAATCTTGATACACGCATCGTGAGAATTTTTAACACCTACGGACCGAGAATGAGATTGGATGACGGGCGTGCTTTACCTACATTTATAGACCAAGCTCTTAAGCAACAAGACATCACAGTTTTCGGCGACGGCTCACAAACGAGAAGTTTTTGCTACGTTAGCGATTTAATTGATGGAATATTCAAACTGCTTCTTTCGAAAGAAGTAATGCCTGTCAATATCGGCAATCCGGATGAAATTACAATTGATGAGTTTGCTAAAGAAGTTCTCCTTCTAACAAAATCAAAAAGTAAAATTGTTTATAAAGAATTACCCGTTGATGATCCTAAAGTAAGACAACCAGACATTACCCGCGCTAGAATATTGCTAAAATGGGAACCGAAAGTAAACCGCTCCGAGGGCTTAAAAATTACGCTTGAATATTTTAACGGTAGAATTTAGAACAAAGAGTGGATGTAATCTAAGGGAACCAAATATGAAGAAGACTTTTTTCTTAATTATAGTTTTATTGATTTCGATTAGCAGCATCTATTCACAAGTAGAATTAGTGCCCATTTCTCATAAAGTCTATCCTTTCTTGAAAAGAATGGAACTGAAAGGCGTAATTGAAAATTACAACAGTTCTAATCTTCCTTTAAGCAGAAAAGATGTTGCAATATTCTTGAAAGAAATTCAAGAAAAACAGTCTAACCTTGACTCATCGGAAAAGAAAGTATTCAAAGATTTATTGATTGAGTTTCATTTTGATCTTGAGAAGAATCTCGAAAGTTCATATTCATTCTTCAAAAAACCAAGTATCGGTGAAATATTCAACGACGATAATTATAAATATCTTTACGCTTACGCAGATAGCAACGCGTCATTGTTCCTTGACGGAATGGGGTCATTGTCGTACCGTGATTTTAATGCAGAGAGTTATCCTAAAACGAATATTGGGTTGGGTGAAATAGGAATACGTCTACGCGGCACTTTGTACGATAACTTCGGTTACTACCTTCGAATGTCTAACGGTCAGCAAATTGGCGGCGATGGTTACGCGAGAGTAGTAGCAGCAAGTTATGATTCAAAACTTCACTCGACGCTAAAATTCTTAAATGAGAAGTATTATGATTCATTTGAAGGTTACATGCGTTTTGAAGCAAGCAACCGCGCTATTGCATTGACATTCGGTAGAGAGAAATTTCAGATGGGAACAGGATTTATCGACAAACTTTTTCTATCAGGCAATACCGCTCCTTTTGATTTCGGCAGAATCGATGTGAAATACAAATCGCTTCATTACTCTTTCTTCTACGGAAACTTGAAGGGAGATTCGTTAGGAATAGCACTTACTTCAAAAAATATTATCGCACACCGGCTTGATATTAATTTTTCGGAGAACTTCAGGCTTGGGCTATACGAGAGTATCATCGCTGCTAACCGTCCGATCAGTTTTACATATATGAACCCGTTAAGTTTTCTTACTTCCGCGGATTTTACAGCGGAGCCAAAAAACCAAAGTAACGCATTGATGGGAATAGATATGGAAATCAAACCCGTTAATGATATTGCACTTCAACTTTCGCTTCTTATCGACGATTTGAATTTCAAGACTTTGTACGCGAACGATGCAAGCAGCGACGATAATAAATTCGGCTACCAGGCAGGAATAATGTTTGTTGACCCGTTTAAGATTTCAGATCTCACTGCAACAATTGAATACACACGAATTGATCCCTTTGTCTATTCTCACAGAACAAACGAAAGCACGTACGCAGATTGGGGAATCAGTTTAGGGCATGCTCTTCCTCCGAACTCCGATGAAATTGCTATTCTTCTCAATTATTATTTATCGGGACGAACTTTTATTAATTTTAAATTTCAGCATCAACGCTCTGGAACCGGGATTATCCTTGACAGCAAAGGAAACTTGATACGCAACTATGGCGGAGACGTGAACAGAGGCGACGGCGACGGCACTTATAGAAACGAATTTCTGATGGGTAACAGAATTGACCGTGATATGTTTACTTTTGCTTTGCGCCTTGAACCGGTTCGACAATATTTTATTGACTTAACCTATTCTTTACAGAACATCAATATGAAGTATATCGATAAGAAATATGTCGATTCATATTTTTACGTTACGGTGTCAACCGATTTTTAGTTAAATTGTTTCATAGATTATCTTGGTTAGAAAATTTTATATCAATCAATTTAAGTTGTGGGGAAATTGAAATATTCGATCATCATTCCGACACTGAACGAAGAAAAACTTCTTCCTTCGCTGCTCGAATCCTTGTACGATGTAAAACGGATGAATCACCGTAGTCTTGAAATAATAGTCTCGGACGGCGGTAGTTGCGATTGTACGTTGGAGTTGGCAGAAAAGTTTTCAGATAAGCTTTTGAAGCATACGAATGGGAACATTAGGACAATATCAAGCGGAAGAGCGCGTGGAGCAGAGGAATCATCCGGCGACATTTTAATATTTATCAATGCCGATGTTCGAATTGACTTAGGCAAACTCTTACAAATTGTTGAAGAGAAATTTCTTCCGAGTAATTATGCAGCGCTTACTACCAAAGTTAAAGTCTTCCCTGAGGAAGAACTTAGGAGTGATAAGTATATGGCGACTTTTTTGAATGGTTACTTCCGGTTTCTTAATTTTCTTGGAATGGGAATGGGAAGGGGAGAATGTCAGGTAATCAGAAAGAGTACATACAATAAGGTCGGCGGTTACAGAAAAGACCTTCACGCTGGTGAAGATTTTGAATTGTTTACACGTATCAGAAGACAAGGGAAGGTACTGTTTATTAATGATTTTGTTGTCTATGAGTCACCCAGACGCTACAGGAAGTGGGGGTATTTTAGAATAATGAGAGCGTGGTTTCTAAATAGCTCTGCGTCGCTATTTTTTAAGAGATCGTTTTCAAAGTCGTGGGAGCTCATTAGGTAAGTAGTCGAAATTCTAGGGAGAAAATTCTGCTAAACAGTATATTTTATTTATTAATTTATTTAAATTATAATAGTGTATCAAATTAATAGCGGTATCATACCATTAATCAATGAACTTAAAAATGATAGTTTCCTAAAACAAAAATTATACTTATGAAAACATTAACCCTAAAATTTTACTCACCTGCTTTTATAATTTTCGTAGTTTTTATTAGCCTAGTATCAATCAAGTCTTCGGTATACTCTCAAACCATGGAAGAACTTCAAAAGAAGATTCAGCAGAGCGGAATGACTGAAGAACAATTGAAACAAAAGGCAGAAGCCGCAGGCTACACGTTAGAAGATTACAACAAACTTCAGCAAGCTACTGCTAAGAAAGAAGCCGCGAATGTTTCTGCTACTAGTCAAGAAAAAGTGATAGTAACACCACCGAGTGTAACGAGAGCAGCTTCATTTGCCGTACCGGAATTTGAGGGAAGAGAAGGAGCCGGGGGGCTTCAAGCTTTCGGTTATAATGTTTTTAACTATTCACCTACTACGTTCGAACCGTCATTAAATGTTCCTGTACCAACAAATTATGTTGTCGGACCCGGCGATGAGTTAGTAATTACACTTTGGGGAGAGACCCAATTGGTTAATAATCTAACTGTTTCAAAGAACGGAGACATTTATATTCCAAATGTCGGTTTGGTGCCTGTGAACGGTTTGACTTTAAATGAAGTACGCAGCAGAATTTTTTCTGCGTTGTCAAAGGTATATGCATCTTTGAAATCTTCAGACGTTGATGCAAAAACAAAATTAGATATTTCGACAGGAAAACTCCGCAGTGTTAAAGTCTATGTCTTGGGTGAAGTAAATACTCCAGGTGGGTATACACTTCCGGCTCTTTCGTCTTCATTTACTGCGTTATACTATTGCGGTGGACCAACAATTAACGGCTCTCTGAGAAATGTTCAGATTATGCGTGCCGGTAAAATGATAGCTACAATTGATCTTTACGAGTACTTGATTACCGGTAACAAATCAAAAGATGTAAGGTTGGAGGATGAAGATATAATATTTGTACCCCCTGTTGGAAAGAGAGTTGCTATCGCCGGGAATGCATTTCGACCGGGAATATATGAGCTAAAAGAAAACGAAAAACTAAACGACTTAATTGAATATGCCGGTGGATTAAAGTTCACTGCTTATTTTGACCGTGTACATATTGAAAGAATCATTCCTTTTGCTCAACGGAAATCTTACGCTGACAATATTTTGAGTTTGGATCTTAACTTCAAATCAGTGAACGAGTTATTGAATGACAAATATTCACTTGAAAGCGGAGATGTTGTTTCGATTCTGGGAATAAATAACTTGCCTGAGAATCGAGTTTCAATTACCGGATATGTAAAGAAGCCGGGAGTTTATGAACTTACTCCTCAAGGGATGCACGTAAAAGATTTGATCTTTAAGGCTGATTCTCTTTTGAAAGAAGCATTTGTTGATAAAGGAATTCTTATTAGAACTCTGCCGTCGGAGAAAAAGGAGATTTATAATTTCAATGTTTCACTTGCTCTTAAAGGAGATGAGACTAATAATTTATTACTTCAGAATCGTGATGAAGTAAGAATATTCAACCAACAAACTTTCTTTCCGGCGCGAAGTGTTGAGATTTCCGGCGAGGTCAAGTCACCTGGGACTTTTACCCGCTTTAAGGACATGACAGTTGCGGAATTAATTACGCTCGCTGGCGGATTAACCGATAAGGCTACTACAAAGGAGATCGAAATTACCCGGATGGATACCACAAGCTCGGAGATTTATTCTCAGAAATTTACCGTATCTCTTCCAGAAGAATATTGGAATGTGGCTAAGGGTGATGATTTTATGTTGAAAGATTTCGATAGAGTTTTAATTAAGACCGATCCGCTTAAGAACTTTAATCAGACCGTAACCATTTCAGGCGAAGTTGAATATCCGGGGACTTACACAATTCTGCATAGAAGTGAAAAGCTATCTGAATTCATAAAACGTAGCGGCGGTTTCAAGAAGAGCGCCTACTTGAAAGGTATATTTGTTAAACGCGGAAATCCTATATTTTCTATGCTAGAACCAACGAAGCTGCCCGACTCGCTAAAAATAAAATACAATTATAATGCTCTTTATGATAAGTCAAAGTTTAATGCTCTTTTCTCAGGCGTAATTCCAATCGATTGGGATGATTTTTCTCAAAATGGTAATAATGTTTACGATTTAGTTTTATTCCCCGGCGACGAAGTAGTTGTACCTAAAAATCCCAGAGTTGTTTATGTGGCAGGCGAAGTAGGACTTCCATCCAGTGTTCCATACAAAGAAGGTGCGAGCTTAAGTTACTATATTAAACAAGCTGGCGGATACACTGAGAATTCTGCCGATGGAGACGAAGTTGTTGTTCAGCCGAACGGTTCAAAGTGGAAGCCATCAGGCTGGTTTTTTATTCCCAATGATGAAATAAATTCCGGTTCAACTATTTTTGTTCCGTTACGGATCAACAAACCGACAGATGTCTGGCCAATAATACGTGATATTGTCAGCGTAACGAGTTCGGCGGCAATCTTGGTGCTTACTGTGAAAAACTTGTCGAAATAATCTGGATCAATTGAGAATTGTGAATTGATAATTGAGAATTATGATCTAAATGAACGATTATAGCATCATAATAAATAA
>JAMCSN010000126.1 GCA_023381535.1 Bacteroidota bacterium | reverse complement strand
GATTAACATGATTAAGCATCAGCAGGCATTCCATTCCGTTGTGAGCAAAAATTGTGTCGCACTGAAGCTGCTTTACATACTCGCCGATGGTGAACAGCGCATCGCTGTCGTCGTCAACAATTAAAACTGTGGGTTTTGTATTTCGAAAACTTTTTTCTTCACCCGTCTGTTTCATTTGAACAAGCTGCAAATCCGACGTCTCTTCGATCAAATGCATCCTTTTGTTGGTGACGCTGTCATCGATCCTCAACCGTTCACGAAGATTTTTCAGCACATCCAGCGGATGCGATTTTACTTTCAATGTTAGCTGCCTGAGCTGCTGAGTAAGATCATCGTTCAACTCTTTTTTGAATTTCTCCGGAACTTTCAAAATTATCGGGATATGCCTGCTGCTTTTGTTCTGCGCCAACTCGTAACTTATCTGCAATGAGTTCTTGCCGAACGAAAGGAAATCGAGAACTATTAATTGAGGATTCTCTTTCTCTATCAAGTTTATCATGTTATTGATTTCCGAAACGTAAAAAAGCTCGAGGTTTTTGTTTTTCAAACCGGCAAGAGTCTCATGTTCATCTTTATTCCAGTCAATTACAGCAACTTTTTGGATTTGCATTCCGAAATATTTTTCAGCTTGTTCAATTTTGGATTTTAATTTCTCAACGGTCAGCGGATTAACCAGAAAATCAAAAATCTCCGATTCCCATCCTACTTTTTCTTCCTCGATTATCATTGTAAGCAGAACAGGAATATCCTGTGTCGTCGAATCGTCTTTGAGTTTGGCAATCAATTCCCAAACGTTTTCATCTTTCAAGAAAGGATTGAGCACAATAACGCTCGGCTTTTTCTCTTTTGCAATCTCCAGACTCTCCAATGCCTTTGACGATGTCAGGACATTATACTCATACGACTCGAGATAATCGCTGATAAATTTTTGAGATTCGGGATTATCGGTAATTATCAAAACGCTTTTCTTCTCCGAATCTTTAGCAGCTGGTTCCGACACGGTAAGAAATTTATGACCAGCATCACTCAACACTTCCAGAACAGCATTCGGCAGCATAACCGAAAATTTTGAACCTTTCCCTATCTCGCTCTCAACTGTAATACGACCGTTCAACAGCTCAACATATTTTTGTGCAATTGCCAAACCTAATCCAGTACCGCCGTGCTTTCTGGACATACCGCTATCCACCTGGCGGAACTCTGTAAAAATAATTTTCTTGTCTTCGTCAGAGATACCAATGCCGGTATCAATAATATCAAACACAAGATCATAATCGCCGGAAATTTTCGCCGAAAGTGTAACAGAACCTTCGTTAGTAAACTTGACGGCATTTACCAAAAGATTAACCAAGATTTGATCAAGTTTTGTCCTGTCGCTTTCAATCAGCATATCGGTGTTTTCAGGAAGATCAATTACAAACTTGATTTTCTTTTCCATGGTCAACTGATAAACGTTGGGCGAGACTTCATCGAGAAGATCGCTCAATAGAAAGCTTTCTTTTCTAACCTCAATCTTTCCCGAATCGAACTTTGAGAATTCCAAAATGTTGCTGATCAGCTCCAACAACTTTTTTCCGTTCCGGTGAATAATGTTCAGTCTTTCCTTAATTGATTTTGTAAGAACGGAATCATTCACCATCAAGTCGGTCAATCCGAGGATCGATATTAACGGGGTTCTCAACTCGTGCGACATACTTGCAAGAAACTCCGACTTAACTTTTGTAAGCTCTACTGCTTTTGCTCGCTGACTCTCAAGCTCACCGGCTTTTTCCTGTAGCTGCTTGTGCAGTCTTTTCAACTCTTCGTTTTGAACTGTGATCTGAGCATTTTGTTTTTGGTACTCTTCGTTTAATATTTTCAGCTCACCGACAAGGTTTTCCAATTGCTCCAACGATTTTGCGTTAGCCAATCCAATTGCCAGCTGTTCTTGGATGTTGTTCAGGTATTTCAATACATCCGATTGCGGTTCGGATTCCGATGCAAGTTCAAGAACTGCAATTGTTTCTTTGTTGTAAACTATGGGGTAGATAGTCAAATACTTTAGTTTGATAACAGCCAATCCGGTCTGTACTTCAGGAAAATTTTCACGAAAATGAAATTCAACTTTCTCCTTTTTATCAACTGCGTTGTTGTACACATCTTCGTTATGATTCAGCGCCGCCAGGTTCTTGCTGATTCCGTAAGACGAGACCAGCCGCAAAATCTTGTTCTCAGACAGGTACAGCACACCAAAAGTTAAACCGGTTGTTTTAATTATTTTGGAAAGAGCCGCGTAAGAAATTTCTTTTATAGTAGGATTCTGATTTATCAAAGTGATGAACTCGGAATACTCCTTCTCGGCATTTTTATTTCTGACAATCTCGTCGAGCATTTTGTTAAAGATTCTGCTGAGGTTTCCAATTTCATCATGAGTGATTACCTCTACTCGATGGTCCATATCACCTTTGCTGGTAACTTCGGCGGCGTTGCTGAGAAGAAAGATTTGCTTTCGCAGTTTTGCCGTTGAGACCAGAACTATAATAATGGTAACAGCGCTGCCGGCTAAAATTATCAATATCATCACGATGCGGAGGGTATCCCGGAAATTCACGCCTTCCTTAAACGCATCGAACACAACAAAATTAACTTTTGTTTCGGGGGAGAAATAAAGTTTAGGAGTATATAAAGTTGCGATGAAATCCCCGTTCTCGGATTCCAGCGAATAAAGAGAATAGCTGTTTTTGTATCTTAAGTCGTGAACCGCATTTACAATATTCAGTAAATTGGCTTGGCTCCTTTCCGAATGTGAGAACTCAACAGGCACGTTATTAACAATGAGAGCAACCTCGGAACGGATTTTGTCGGAAATTCTATCGAGCATTTTTGACGAAATAACATTCCCGTAATAAACCGTTTTGCCATCGGGGGATTGTGCATACCGCAAAATCACATTCGGGTTATTTACAAAGAATTGGCGAAATGAAAACGACCGGGAATTTATGTACGATTTGCCGTTGGTTCTAAACTCACGCGCGTTTATCAGCGAATCGTTAACCAACGTAAACAAAAAGTCGATTGATGTCGAATCGATGTTAAGCGATTCAAAATTGTTCAGATGCGGACTCAAACCGCTGAAATCGGAATCCGTTTTCAGAACTTCGTTCTGAAGCGCAATGACCAAATCGCTTGTGGCATTCAAGATTGATTTCGATTGCTGCTGCAACAGCGCTTGCCCGGCTAACGAATAAAAAATGACCGTGGACGATACCGATACAACGACTACAACCAGAAATGTGATCAATATGAATTTAACATTCAACTTCATTTAACGAAGGACCTCCCGATTCATTCAGCGAGATGGAAGGGAAAGTATTTCAAGCTGCGTTGCGAACGCATTTTAAAAAGGTAAGTTTTTTCAATGCATCTATTTCTTTTCCGCGTCCCCTTCCGATTTCTTTAATTGTTCCTTGTACTTTTCCAACAGCTCCATATTCTTAGCTCTTTCATCACGCAGAACCGAGTCACTTTTTTCCATTTTAATTCTTTCTTTCAGGGTCGGAAGGATATCCGCTTTAATCAACATGATAATTTCTTTTCTTACATTTTCCGTTTGATCGTATCCGAAAATATATCGCAGCCCGAAAACCCACCACGGTAAATCTTTTAGGAACGGAATACCGCGCCGCGTATTAAGTTCTTGATTCTCGAACAAGCCGCCCACAGCGGTTTCTTCGCCATCCAATAACATAACATCTGTGTTGATTGTATTCTTGCTGACATTAGTGCTGAGAGCGTCTCTTGATACTACACTGCTGCGTTCAATTCTTAATTTTAGTAGTATATAATTAACTCCGTCCTCTTTATAAACATAGGGCGTAACTTCAATTATGGTTCCTGTCGGATAGAATTTATCAATCAAGTTGCCCGAAAAGTCTCTTTCCTTTATCGAGAAATCGTTTCCAACTTGCGTCTTTCCTGGAATACCGTTTCTTGCAATAATTGTCGGACGCGCAATTATTTCACCAAGACCATTAGTTTCAAAGACTCTTAAAAGACCGGTTGCCGTTCCGTCCCACGGGCCTAAACTGTAATTTGATTTACTATTGATTTCATATGTAGGAGGTTTTTGCTGAGCTGTTGTTTGAGTGCCTGTTTGTAGTTGCGGCTCCTGAAGCGTAATAATTTTTGAACCCAATTGAACTCCAGACTGCGAAAGAAGGAATTCCCAGTTAATACCCCTTTCCTGCATATCGTCCACGTTGGCTTCAAACAAAACTGCGGAAATTTTCACTTCTCTTTCCGTTATCGGCGCATAAACATCTTTTTCAAGTTTGGCTTGCGCAGTTTCGTCCTTCTTTCTAACTACTATCGATGGTCCGGTCTCGTCGATAGTCAAATTGTTATACTGAACAATTATGAACAATGCTTTCTTATACTGCATATTAACAATTTCGACTCCGATCGGAGAATTCGAATCTACGGTGGAGACAATTTTTTTGCCGGCAACTTTTTCGCTTACCTTGCTAAGAACTTCAATTGCCTGATTAAAAGGAATTTTTTCCGAAAGCGAAACTATTTCTTCCGGGCTGACGTAACCTTTCAGCTTATCCTTTAAATCGATTTGAGCAAAAATTAACTGAACGGACACCAGCAAAAACAAAAGTGTAATTATTTTTCTCATTGTATTTAACCTACTTTTTTTCTTTTCCGAGCTTCAAAGAAACGTTTTCAATAATACCGCCTTTGTTAAGTACGAAATTCACAACGCTGTTTTGATAATCAATATTGGTTAGGAATCCAAGATAAACTTGATCGCCCTCCCACAAGAGGTAAGTATTTCCGCTGGCGTCTGATAGAAAAGCTCCGTCGGGAATTAAAGCCAGCAATTGAGCCGTCTGAACATCCAGCAAGTGATCGATGTTAGCCGGAATTTCATTGCGTATTAACGGGTAGAAAAAGTCATAAGCCGGATTCGGAACGAGCGAGTTTTCTCTGATGTCTTTAACAAAAAACCGGTCGCTTAACGAATAGTAAACCTTCACCTTGAACTTGTAATTCACCAGGAAGTGGGGCGTTCCGTCCTTATCAACCTTAACATTGTTGGACAGTCCCATCTCGCTGATTTTTTTGAGTTGCTTACTTTCTTCGATTGCGTAAATCAGTCTATCGAGATCGCCAAACTCGGCGGTTCCGCTCACTGTATAGTTGTAAATGTTAAAGTTTGCGCTCGTCTCGTTTTCGTCGAACTCAACGTTAACAAACGAGTTGTTGGAAAAACTGTAAGATACCTGGTTTACAAAATCAAAAAAACCGGCTTGAGAAAATTTGTAAGGAATGTTGTACTTCCTATTTGCAAGGACAGAATCGAGTTCGGCTACCCGCTTTTGGAACGAAACAAGTTGTCGTGTTAATGCTTCGGTATCAAGCTGGAATAGTTTCAAATCCTTAATTCTTTTTTCCTTGTCTCTGATTTTGGATTTCTGAATCACAAAACTGTAGAACCCTGCGCTCAACATTATACCGAGGAATATTACCAGGATGATTAAAGTATTTTTTACCTTAGCACTCATTTTGTTTTAAGCGAATCATCCTTTAGTTTGAAACTTAGTGAATAAGAAAAAGCACTCTTCTCTCTCAGCGGTTCATAATTAATTTTCTTCAAAAGTGAAGTTCTATATAATTCCGCAAATTCGGTAAGCACGCTTCTGGAAAGCGAAAAGCCGTCCAGCTTAACTTCGGTTTTGTCAACCGTTTCAAGTTTTGAAATCCAGAAATTTCTTCTTCGTTCCGCGAAATCCGAAATTTTCGAAATTGTACGGTTCCAAACGCCGGCACCCACAGAGGCAGAATCGAGTATCTTTTGAGTCGCATCAAAACTGTTAATCCTTTGCTCGAGAGGAGTAATCTCCTGTATAAGCTCCTGGTTTTGTGTCTGCCTTTGCATCAGACGATCAATTTCATAGTTCAGTTCATTTATGTGCTTAACATTGCTAAGAATACTAAAGGTGAAATAAAAAGTTGCACCAAACAAGACGGGCAGCAGAGCGTAACCGTGCCATCCGAAATCAAAAACTTTTTGATGTTCCTGAACATACCTCGGCAGAAAATTTACACCAACATAGAGCTTATCAAGTTCATCAAAGTATTCCGTCGCTGCTGCAATCGGTACAGCGAATAAAGCAAGGTCTTTCACTTCATCTTCTTTCAACCAGGTAGTATCTAAACCTGGGAACTTCAACTCGCTCACGTTCGCTTCGGGGAAAGTACCATAGAAAGATAAGATTAAGTTCTCAGATCTGTCTTCGCCGCAAATGATAATGTTGTCAAGCTTCGGAATGCCGCCGTTTTCCATTTCAAGAAGAATCTTAGAAAAATATACATCGTAGGTATGAAGATTTTTTGTCCCGATATCGAGAGTGGAGCCGATATGTCTCAATCGCTGACCTTCCAAAAAAATCAATTTGGAATATTCTTTTCCTATGTGAACAATCAGAGTGAAATCTTCCGGAAAGAACTTTGTAGTTTTTGAAACATAGTAAGCTAACGGAAGTTCGGCGGTTTTTATCGTTGGAATTTTTAAGTACCGCTTATTATTATAATTTGCAAGTTGGTTTACAAGCCCAACGCAAGGTATGTCGCCTTCAAGAAAAACTCCGAGCGTAGTTTTTTCACTCAACTCGGTAATGTCCATAGAATCTTCATCAACCGTAATTCCTTTGGTTGATTGCAGATCCTTAATGATTGTCTGAATTAGCTTTTTCTTGTTTTGATCGCGGGGTCCCTCATACGAATGATAATTCACAATTGGTTCGGTAACAATGGGGATGTAATTCATACCGTTAATTTTTAGGTCGTGCAACGACGCGTGAAATTGACCGACATCGGAAGTATCTTGACTAATCTCAGGTTCAGCAGCCGTGTCAAGATTGTCGAAAGAAATTTCATCTCCTTTGAGATCGACCGCATTCAGCTCATTGTACAATTCCGGTTTTGAAGAAGCGCCTTGTGATCTGGAAACAGTAAGCGCAGCAACGCGCTGTATTTGAATGCCGTCATTTGTTTTTGCAACAACGGCTAACTTCGCATCGGTACCTTCGCAATATAGACATACAACAGGCTTCAAGATTATACCGCCTTCATCAACTGAAGAATTCGTGTTTTGTTATTAGCATAAGCAATCGCACTTTCTTTTGAAATCTTCTTTTCCGTATAAAGACGCATCAAATCCTGTTCCATTGTAACCATGCCCTGAGGACCGCCCTGATTAATCATCAAGTAAATTTCACTTGTATTATTGTTCTTTATTGCCGCTCTTACACTTGGAGTAACAATGAGCACCTCTTTAGCCAGTGCGCGTTTCCCATCCAGACTGGGAACGAGTTTCTGCGACACTACTGAAATCAATACATCGGCTAAACGGTTCTTTACTCTTTCCTGTTCGTGAGGATCAACTTCTGCAATGATACGATCTATCGATTCCACCGCAGAAGAAGTATGAAGTGTTGAAAAAACTTTATGCCCGGTATCTGTTACTTCCAATGCCGCCATGATTGTAGCCGGGTCTCTCATTTCACCGATAACAATTATATCGGGATCTTGCCGGAGAGATTGAATAACTCCGTCCTTAAATGATAAAACATCTCTTCCAACCTCGCGATGTTTTATAATAGACTTGCGGGATTTATGCACGTATTCAATCGGCGAACCGATTATTACAATATGGCACGGGTCGAAATCGTTGTGGTAATCAATTATTGCATCTAAAGTTGTGGACTTTCCGGAACCGGTAATACCGGTGACTAACGACAAACCAAATTTTATATAACTGTGGCTCATGGTCTTAACTGCAAGCGGATGGAAGCCAAGTGATTCAACGGGGCGAACTGCCGCTTGGATTGAACGCATGTTCATAGTCAGACAATCAAGATCGTAATATGCGTCGGCGCGGAATCTAAAAACTGTTTGAGTTTTTTCGTATTTGAATGAATAGCTGAAATCAATATTTTTTTCGCTTAATAAAATTGCGCATTGATTGGGATTAAGCAGATTAACAATCAGCAATGTCGCTTCATCTTCCGTAAATTGCGGCAGATCCAAAACACGTTCCTTGTTGCCGAAAACTCTAAACCAAACTTGTCCTTGAGTGCCGTGCCCTCCAATTTCAACGTCCGAAGCTTGCTGTTCAATCATCGATTCCAATATGTGATTCATTAACTGAAGGAGAATCAGTTTATGCTCTACTTGCAGCTTGTTGATGTTTTCAATTGTATATCTAATTCTTTCGGGACCAAAAATGCTGGTGGGGATGCTTGCGGTGAAAGCTGAAAGAATTTGTTTTGCAGGGGCAATCATTTATTATTCCATATATAATTGAGCTAAGAAGACCGCTTTCATACAGTAATATAACTAAAAGAAATTGAACTAATCTTCCATTGTGGCGCCGATCACTTCTTGAATTGAAGTGAGCCCCATTTTCACTTTTTCAAATCCGGAATCTCTTAAGC
>JAMCSN010000004.1:4398-8486 GCA_023381535.1 Bacteroidota bacterium | reverse complement strand
AAGCAACGGCTCTAACCGTTACCTCATTTTTATTTGCCGTGCCTTTGCGCGTCCACATCTCTTCCGAAAAGTTGCCGAACATTTTCAGATTCGATTTACGCAAAGCCACGAACTCTTCCACGATGTCGGTGAGTTTCAGTTTGTCAAAGTTGGCGTTGGCGGTGTATATGTTCTGATCAAATCCCGGCAAACTGTTTTTCTCGTCGCGTGAAATGCACAACGCTCTGTATGCAAAGATTCTTTCGCTGTCCAATATGTGTCCAAGCACTTCTTTAACGCTCCATTTGTCGGGCGCATAACGGAACGAAGCTTTTTCTTCCGAAACACCGGAGAAAAGTTTTACTGTTTCATCAAGCTGCTGGTTCAAATACTCAAGTATATCGATTTGAGGGACATCCTTAATATACTGCTGATAGTAAGGTGCGTATTCGCTTTGATCAGGGCGCTGCATAATACTCCTTTATCCCGCCGGAGGCGGATTTATTCTATTTCTCGTTTCAAGTAATTATTATAATCCGGTACTATGCGCGGATATTCTTCTTTCATCAGAGGTGAAGAAAAAATAAAATCTGCAGAAGACCTGTTGTTTGCAATGGGAATATTCCAAACGACGGCAATTCTAAGCAGCGCTTTAACATCGGGATCGTGCGGCTGCGGTTCTAGCGGGTCCCAGAAAAAAATCAATACGTCAATTTCGTCCTCAGCTATCTTCGCGCCGAGCTGCTGATCACCACCAAGGGGACCGCTTTGAAGTCTTGTGACTTTTAACTTCAACTCTTCTTCAAGAAATTTGCCGGTTGTACCCGTTGCCATTATTTCATGCTTACGGAGTGATTCGAGATTGAACTTCGCCCACTCAATCAAATCATGTTTTTTGTGGTCGTGCGCTACAAGTGCAATTCTTTTTTGTTTTTTCATGGGTCGAATCATAAACGGTGCGCCTAATTGTGAAATTGTGATTAAAATTTATAAAAGTGGAAGCATATTAGCCAACCTTATGGTAAGTGCAAAAGCGACTAATGCAAATTAAAGATTGATTTTTACATGCGAATTATGAAAGTTGCTTTAGATTACAAATCCAACGGAGAACTTGCCATGCAGTCACGCCGTCAATTCATCAACAAATTTTTTGCTACAACAGGCGCAGCGGTATTTTTATTGAAAGTGGACGCTCTAGCTCGTGCAGCAGACGCATTAGGAAAGTTAGCGCCGACAGTTAATCCGGCCGATTTAGCGAGCGATGAAGATTTCTGGACGCAAATTCAATCAGCATTTGAAATTGACCGAACATTGATCAACTTAAATAACGGCGGCGTTTCTCCTTCACCAAAAATTGTTGCCGACGCGATGAAAAAATATTTAGATTACTCAAACCTTGCGCCTTCTTACTACATGTGGCAGCATCTTGAACCGAAATTGGAAACGGTAAGGGAAAAACTTGCTCATGTTTTCGGTGTTGATACTGAAGAAATTGCTATTACGAGAAACGCAAGCGAGTCGCTTCAAATCGTTCAGCAAGGATTGAATTTAAAACCGGGCGATGAGATATTAACAACAACTCAAGATTATCCGCGCATGCATACAACGTTTAATCAAATGGAAAGACGGTGGGGAGTTAAAGCGAACAAAGTAAAATACCCGGCTCCTCTGATGAATAGAAGCGATTACGTTGATGCGCTCAAAAGCGGTATTACACCCAACACAAAAGTAATTTTGATTAGTCACGTGTGTTTTCTTACCGGACAAATCTTACCGGTGCTTGATGTCTGCCGCATGGCTCATGAACGCGGCATTGAAGTAATTGTTGACGGCGCTCATTCATTCAATCATTTCCCGTTCAAACATTCCGATCTCGAATGTGACTATTTCGGTACGTCACTGCACAAATGGACCTACGCGCCAATCGGAACGGGAATGCTGTATGTAAAAAAAGATTTGATTAAAAATATTTGGCCGTTGATGGCTGCGCCGAAAGAGATGGACGAAAACATCCGCAAGTTTGAAGAGATCGGAACGCATCCCGCGGCAAATCATAATGCGATTGCGGAAGCGCTTGCTTTTAATGAAATGATCGGGATAGATAGAAAAGCGGCGCGGCTCCGCTATTTGCATAAGCGTTGGATTAACCGGTTGAAAAATTATCCGAATGTAAATTACCTAATCGATATTGATGATGAATCAAACTGGGCTGGCATTGTGAACTTCAACATATCCGGCGTTAATATGCCGAAGCTTAACGAATATCTTTTGAACAAACACCGCATATACACGGTAACGATTGTGTTTGAAGATTTTCACGGAATACGCGTGACGCCAAATGTTTACACATTGCTCTCGGACATCGATTACTTCGGTGATGTTTTGGAAAAAGTTGCTAAAGGCGAGGTGAAAGAAGTTCTAGAATAGTTTTAGAATTTCTGCGACGGAACTAATGAACTTCTTTTAGTTTTAACTGTGAAGGTGCAGAGAAGAAGTCTTTCAAGTAGTAGCCCTTGCTAATCAATTCTTGTTTGCTGTTTTCAATAAATTCCTTAACTACTTCAATGTCGATTACTTTTGTTATTCCGGGTCGCAGTACCTGTTCTTTATCAACATAAACTTCCCCTTTGTAAGGAATCATCGGATTATAATCGAGATCATGTTCTCGTTGCATGGGGCGGACTGTGTACATAAAATCAGCCGGGACGGATTTTACCAAACCGACGAGTTCAAAGTTTGGAACGCCGTCTCTGATTGCTAAAACAATTCCCCCGCTGAATCCTCTGTTGTACGCCGCATCAATCAGAAAATAATTCTTTTCTTTTGCGGGACTGCTGACAATTCCTTTGGTGACCATTTTAAAATTCATCGGGTAGCCGAAGACATAAACAAAACTTCCCCACTCAAGATCTGAAGATTTTCCCCAAGGGTAAGCGAAAGGAACAAGTTTCAACGTTTGCTCGACCTTGTAGCTTCTCCCTAGAATTGCAAGATCATTAACTTTATCGATAGCAAGAATTTCAATCTCACCGTTATCGGGCAGATCGGTTACATAATTTGTCTGCTTGGATTTAATCGATATGCTTTGCACGTAGTTGGAAAGAGAACCGTCTTGATTAACGAAGAACGAAATTATTGTATCGGGAAACGAAACAACATGAGCCACCGTAAGAAGCGCCACCTGTCCTTGATCTTTATTTATGAGCGTTGCGGTGCCGGATGCAGTTCTGTTGAAGAAGACTTTTTCGTAAGCGACCTTTTCGAAATTTAATCCGCTTATTCCAACCGCTCTTATCTTGTCGCTTTCATTGAAAAGGTAACTTGTATAAAAAGCTATACTGTTTACCAGCTTTACCGAGTTGCTGATGTTTTCAAGTTGTGCGGAAGAGTTTCGATACGGAAATTCGCTGTCGTATTTGCCGTCGTTAAGTGTGGGATAAACTTTATTGTAAACCGAACTTGATGAACACGAGGTAATAAGAATCAAAGAAAAAGCAGCTGCAATAATTTTAAAGCAAAATAATCTTTTCATCAAATCACCCACGCTGCTTAATCTTTAATTAAATCTACTTCAAAAACTTGATTAAATAAAGCACGTACAAACTTGTTAATCAATACGAAAAACCGGCGACTATAAATTTTTCATCCACGCACTGCGCAGATCGAGCTGCTCTTCGCTGGCGTTCTCCATCACTTTGAACAAGTGTTTAATGGGTCGCGGCTGCATTGTTAGCTTCAGATCTTTCTGTTCGCCGTTTCTATCAACCGTAACTGCAAATGAGTCTCCAACCTTTAGACTTCTAATGAACGAAAATTTCTGTTGCGCGTTTTGCAGAGTAATTTCTTCTCCGTTGATTTTGAGAATATAATCGCCTTTTTGAATCCCGTCGGTTGTCGGATTATCGACCACGGTTACAATTAATTTATTGTCCTTCACGCCGAGACCTAAGCCCAAATAAGTTTTAGAACTATCGATGCCGGCTGATTGTAGTTATGTTCCCACGCTCCGGCGGAAAAATTTTCGAAGTGAAAAAGGAAAGTATATCTATCAACCGGCAATCCTTCTGTGAACTGACTTGTTGCCGATAAAATATCTTCGAGCAGCTGCA
>JAMCSN010000004.1:581-4388 GCA_023381535.1 Bacteroidota bacterium | reverse complement strand
TCGGTTGCTGGATAACCGACCATGGTTACAATTAATTTATTGTCCTTCACGCCGAGACCTAAGCCCAAATAAGTTTTAGAACTATCGATGCCGGCTGATTCTTGATAATCAATTCCAAGCTTCGCAAAATATTCTTTAATTGGCAGCGGCTCAGTTCCTTTGATATATTTATTGATGAAGTCCGCAATTTCCGGATAGGTGCGTTTTACAAATTCATCAAAGAAATCTTTTTCACTGAAAGGTTTGTTGGCGCCGTAATCCCTGTATAGCTGATTCAAAACTTCGCGCAGACCCTTTTTGCCGTGCGACAATTCAAGTAGGCGGATATCCAGCAGCGTTGCAACGACAGCGCCTTTCTTGTATATGTTCCCGTATTGATCTTGCATCTCAGTCGAGTGAAGCGCGAGATCAACAAGCGATACTTTCGGATCGTAATTATCACTCGTCGAAATTTTTTCCCGCAGATCCGCCAGGTAATCATCCAGACTCATTAAATAATCCCGCAGTTGCAAAATTCTGGCGGCCCATTCGGTAACGCCTTCGTACAACCAAAGATGCTGGGACATTGTCGGTTTTTCAAAATTGAAGTTGCTAATCAGTTCGCTGTGAATGTTTAACGGCGTTACGATATGATAAAATTCATGTGCCGCCATAGATTTTAATTCCTTAGCCTTATTGTCGTCTAGCGAACCGTCTTTAATGACATATTCGGAACTGTAGTTATGTTCCCACGCTCCGGCGGAAAAATTTTCGAAGTGAAAAAGGAAAGTATATCTATCAACCGGCAATCCTTCTGTGAACTGACTTGTTGCCGATAAAATATCTTCGAGCAGCTGCAAAACTTGTTCGGAATTTATCTCACCCGATTTCGAGTAAGTATAAACATCAACAGTTGTGTTTTCAATTTTTGAAGTTGCTTTTGTTAGCTTACCAAGAAGAATCGGAGAATCCACAACGTAATCGTAATCCGGCGCATCGTAGAAACCGTTTGAATCCAATTTCAACGCAGTGCCAACGGTCCAGTCGGCAGGGTAATCAAGTTTAATTTCAATCGGAGTCTTCTGCATTCCGTGAAAGTATCCGAAAACACATTGTCCGTTGAGAAGAACATTATCGTTTTCAATCGTTGTTCCGCACATTGGATAAACCATGTTTTCAGTGACTGGCGTATTCCACGTGTCCGCAACCGAGTAAACAATTTTTACTGTCTTTGCCGGATCGGAAAGCTCCCATTGATTTACAGAAACATGTTTGGTCGCAAGTTCATTTCCCTGTGCGTCAATAGCTTTGAATGTTCTGACGAATCTGCCGATATCCATCGTCTGGTATGTTCCGGGCGCGGTTGATGCGAATTGGTAAATTTTGTTTTGATCGCTAAGTTTTTCTGGAACCAGCGTAACGTTGAAGAGGTGACGCGCGCGGTCGTTCAAGTTAACGTAAAATTTTTGTTGGGCAAAAGAGAACGATGTGAAAAACAGTAAAACAGCTACTACGGCAAATTTTAGTTTATTCTTCATGGAATGTTTCCTTTGATTGAAATAGATCGTCAATTAAGACGGCTTTTGCAAAATTAAGTTTTATCCGGAAGGTTAAAATGCTGCAGCTTTTACAAAAACAACTTGCCGTAAACAAGAGAAACTCCGAATGCGTACAGCGATTTTTGCGATTTATCGAACGATGTTTGATTTATCGGCATAACGGCATAATCAAATTTAATAGTGACCGGATGACCGAATCCGAGAACTGCCAGTGGGAAATTCAGACCGATGCCGTAACGAAGATTGAATTTTCCCTTGTCCCAAAGAATGCTGTTCTCCGGCGAGGCAACGCCGCCCAGCCGCAATGATACAATCTTTAATAGTGTCGCTTCAATTCCCGCTCCCCAATAGTTAACATCGTTTTGTTCGGAGTCACCAGGATTCAAAAGTCGTTGGTACTCACCGGTTAAGAGAAAATCAACATTTGCTTGTAATCGCTGTCCGACAATTGTGTTGAGCTGGTAGGCAAAACCTATTCGAAGAAAACGTGGCAGTTTTTGAATGTAGTTATAAAAGGAATTGACTTCTTCCTTGTAGTCGGTACCAAAATTTTGCAGTGAGATTCCGGCGCTAATTTTATCTGTTGTTTTGCCTATCGATTTGAATCCCGCAGACTGATAAAGCAATCCAATATCAAACAAGAAAGCGTTGGTGGAAGTTATAGTATAATTTTCGCCTATGGCATTTAGCGAACGGTTGAAAAGTTTTGCGCTGATTCCCGCCGAAAAGTTTTTCAAAATCTCATTTGAGTAAGACAACATGAAAGTTCTGTTCACATCGCTCGATGTTATTTTTGCACCATCCGAATACGAGGTTAAGTCACCGGTTGTAAATTTGTTGTATGCAAATCCGAAATTTCCAATGGAAGTTGTAATACAACCGCCGGCAGAAAAATATTTCATGTTCTCAGCCAGTGCCATCCAATTGTGAGAACGGTAGTTGTAGAAAATCTGCATCCCGGTGTTAATCGCAATTGCCGCCGGATTTTCAAAATAGGCAGCATGATTTTCCGGATTGGCGACGAATGATTCTCCCATTGCGATTCCGGAAGCGTCGGCAGCAATATCAAGTGAGGTGTTTTTGAAAGTGTAGTTCGTCGAAGATTGAGAATAGATATGTGAAGCCGACAACAAAAAAAATATCAGCACAGATGACACTATATACTGAGCGCGATTCATTTCTGGATTCTCCTTGAAAGAAATGGGATTGAGTAAAGCGACGACCCCATAAGTTTAACCGCAAGATTTACATCAGCAGTTTATTTTGCCCGCTTGTATTTTCCAATCAAATGCGCTTCTGCAAGAATATGACCTTTCATGGCTTCAAGCAACTGCTTTTTGTTTGCACTGTTGTTAAGAGAAAGAGAAATATCCAGCGCATAAAGTTTGAAAAAGTACCTATGCGTTCCCGAAGGAGGGCATGGACCGCCGTAATAATTTGTCCTGAAATCATTCATACCCTGAACAATTCCTTCCGTAAAATTTCCGCTTAACGATGCATTTTCTTTCAGACTTGTTGTTGAAGCAGGAATATTGAAAAGCGTCCAGTGGACCCAGTCGCCGCGCGGCGCATCGGGGTCATCGACTATCAAAGCAAAAGTTTTTGTTTCTTTCGGTGCACCGCTCCAATTCAGCGGGGGAGATTCATTTACGCCGTCGCATGTGTATTGAGCGGGAATCATTGCGCCCTCGGCAAAGGCGGAACTGAAAAGTTTAAACTCCATTTGATTTCCCTTTTTTATTTTTTGAAAATGCCCGTAATCGGTACTTGATAACGGGGCAATGATCAATACCAAAAACAATGCGGCTAAAATCTTATTCTTAATCTTGCTCATAATCTTACTCTGTTTTTCATAACCTTACACTATCATCATTCATTGATTGTTTCAAACTGTTTAAGTGCGAAAAAACTGCGGAAATCTTTTCATAACACAATGCCCGATCATGTCTGCAATCTCTTCAAACTTGAGAAGATTGGTATTGATAATTGCATGATAGAGAAGCGGGTCTTCCACATTTTTGTGAAAGTATTTCCAGATATAATTTTTTCTGGCTTCATCTTCTTCCTTGATAAACTCTGCCGCTCTTTTTGCTGTTACGTCGTAAAGCCGCATGGAAATTTCAATTCTATAATTTAATGGAGCTACCAGCCGTACATGGAAAGCTCTTTCCAGATTTGCAGTTATGATGGTTGCGCCCCTGCCCACCAAAACAACGTTTCCGTATTCAGCAAGCTTTAGAATTGTGCGGGAAGTTTTGTGAAGCAGCGA
>JAMCSN010000004.1:0-571 GCA_023381535.1 Bacteroidota bacterium | reverse complement strand
GGAGTAATTCCTAAAATTTCACCAAACCATGAATCGATCTTAGCCGGTTTTTCTTCGGACAAATGTTTTTTAAAATGTTCCGGCAGATGATGATCTTCCATAACTTTTTCAATTAAGTCGCGGTCGAAGAATGTCCAATCGTCATATTCATCAACAGCATGCTTGTTGAAGTATTCGGTTAGCTTTTCACAAATTGCCGTTGCGCCTACGCCGGTCTCGCGTGAAATTGTTATCACCGGTCCGGGATTGGTTCTTCTTTTGTGGATTTTAGCTTCTTCCGAAGCTTGATAATGTTTGTCAATATAGATACGGGCTTTCTCGTATGATCCTAATACTTTCATTGCTTACCTCCAATGAAAGTTTATAAAATGAAGTGAGAGTAAATATTCTAATCAAAACTAACGGAAGGCAATTTGATTAGCAAGAGGCATTAAACGTCCCTCTCCTATTGTGGAAAGGGACGCTTGAAAATTTAATCGAGTTTAGGATGCTGCTTATGAAAATCGGTTGCGTCTTGAAAAGTTTTTGCAACGCCGATAACCGTTCCTTCATCAAACAACTTCAAAAGATT
>JAMCSN010000027.1 GCA_023381535.1 Bacteroidota bacterium | reverse complement strand
AGTGTGAAAAGTATCATTCCAAAACTAAATAATCGTTTCATTTGTCCCTCCTACTGATGTCTAATTAATACTACGCAATTTGTACACTATGTGCGAAAAAATATTCTTTAAATCTTAGATTCAGCCGTGATTGCTCATTATTTTGCATTTGTGCATGGTAGTTATTCAACATCAATGCCAACTTTAGAATGTAAAATGTTTTATTCTTTCACCTTTTTCATCGATTTCTGTCATCGCTTCAATACCGATGTTAAGATGAAGATCGACAAATTTTTGCGTTACCGACTGATCCGATTTTTCTGTCTTCACACCGGAAGGAATCATCGGCAGATCGGAAACAAGCAGCAGCGCACCGCGGGCAATTTGATTTTTGTATCCTACTACAAATAAGGTAGCTGTTTCCATATCAATTGCAATTGCACCGAGCGTTCGTAAATATTTTTTGAATTTTTCATCCCATTCCCACAACCGCCGGTTTGTAGTGTAAATTACACCGGTTCTGTATTCTAATTTATGTGAGATGATTTTATCTGAAATAAACTTGTGAAGTTTGAACGAAGGAAGCGCCGGAACTTCAGGAGGAGAATAATCATTACTAGTTCCTTCTCCGCGTATTGCTGCTATTGGCAAAATGAAGTGGCCGATTTCGGTCGATCGTTTTAAGCCGCCGCATTTGCCGAGAAATAAAACTGCCTTAGGGGAACGGGCAACCAGAAGATCCATTATAGTTGCGGCATTTGCAGAACCAATTCCAAAATTGATTATTGAGAGACCCGACGAATTCGTTGCCGTTTGCATTGGTTTTCCTTCGCCTCTAATATCGCATCCGAATTTCTCAGCAAACTTTGTAACGTAATTATCAAAATTGGTCAGCAGCATATAATCGCCAAATTCATCAAGACTTGTTGCGGTGTATCTCGGCAGCCAGTTTTTTGCTATATCCAGTTTGGTTTTCATTTTCATTGTTTTACTAGAATTCAACTCTTTCATATTTGTCCGTAATCTTTGTTTTTCTTTTTTTCAATATATTAACAATCTTCATTGCCAGGTAAGCAAAAATATATCCGAACACGGCTCCAATCAAAGCACCGCCAACTATATCTGATGGATAATGTACGCCGACATACGGGCGAGAAAAAGCGAGCAAGAATGCAACTATAAAAAGCGGCCATTTGTATTTGGGAAAAATTCTTGTGAAGTACGCTGCCGCGGCAAAATTATTTACAGCGTGTGAGGACGGAAAGGAAAAAGACTGTGTAGCACCAACAAGCAGTCTAACATCCGGCAAAATATTGCACGGCCTAATTCTTTCCACTAGGTGCTTTACAAAATGACTGCTGAATTGATCCGTTGCCGTAATAAGAACAAGAAAGACAACCGCCGCTATTCTTCCCGTTCTACCCCCCTTTATTGTTAGTATCAAGAAAAGCATGATGTAAGTGATATACCAATTCTTTACCTCTGTAATAAAGGGGAAGAACTTGTCGAAAATAGGATTCGCAATAGTGTGATTTATGAAATAGAAAACACTTACATCAATTTGATAAAGGAACTCTGTCATTTTCGTCCCGCATAACCCTAAAGAAAGATTGATTATTTATGCAAATTTCTTTATTTAAGCTCTGAAAAAATAATGATAATTGCGAGTTAAATTTAATCACATGAAGTTATGTCGCCTTGTTGTATATTCTGTCACATCAAAAAATAATGTTGTTGAAAACTGAAGCGAGAAAGCCACGACTGATACTCATTTAAGAAATACTCTTGAAGAAAGAAGTTTCCAATTTTTTAAAGAGGAGAGCAAGAAAAGTTTAAATGCACCTTTTCAGGCACTGGCTAAATTTACTGCTGTTGCCGGCTTGGTTGCGTTGATTTTTGAGGTCCGGTACTTTGCAAACCACAGTTTGGAAATCTACTTATCGAGATTATCCGCTATTATAATTGCCTTTGGACTGCTGGTTATTTCCAATACATCATTCGGGAAGAAGCATCCGGTTATTCTTATTCATATTCTGTTGCTTTCGATTATTTGTTCTTTCGGTGTGATGATTTTCCTGATCCCGAAAACGCTAATCTTCAACTCGTACATAATTAGTTTGCTGATATTTACTGCTGCCTTGTTTTTAAGCTGGGATGTTGCCAATCAAATAATTGTTGCTATCTACTATAATGTTGTTTTTGCTGTCTCTATTATTTTCAACAACAAAGTAATCTTTCTGCTTCCGAACATGCTGGAATCTGTAGTTTTAGTTTTGGTAATTAGCGTAATGGCTATTGTTGCCAGCTATATGAATTATAGGTTAAGACAGGAAGCCGTAATAAAAAATTTCGAAGTTTCCACCTCCGAGAAAAAATTTAGAAATATTTTTGAAAACTCTGCCGAAGGAATTTTTCAATTTAATGAAGGAGGAAGATTTTTAACCCTTAACCCGTCTATTGTAAAAATGCTCGGTTACTCCAATGAAGATGAGATGAGAAAACTTGTAATTGCGGATGATGTATTCAAAAGAAAGGGTGATTGGGAACTTCTCAACAAACTTTTGGAAAAACAAGGTAAGGTTAGAAATTACAGAGTATCTCTGAAAAGAAAAGATGGTTCGGAGTTGATTGTTCGCGTTAATGTCCGTACCAATGAAGAAGAACCTATTCTTCTTTACGAAGGAAGTTTACAGGATATAACGCAGCAGATTCAAGCGGAAACAGAAAAACAAAAAGCGCTTGATGCATTGCGTATCGAAAAAATGAAAGCCGTTACTGCAGCAAGCAAAGCCCAGCAGGAAAGCAGTTTCAAGTCGAGATTTCTCGCCAACATGAGTCACGAAGTCCGGACTCCGATGAATTCCATCATGGGATTTCTAACGCTGATTGAAAACGATATGATTGAAGACGACGCAGAGCTTAAGAACTTTGCACGCGACGCTAGAGTCGCATCGGAATCATTGCTCGATATCATCAACAACATTTTGGATATTTCTAAGATTGAAGCCGGAAGAATGGAGCTTGATGAAGTTGAGTTCAGCGTAAAAGAAGAAGTTGAGAAAGCGCTTTCAATTATTACTCCTGCTGTAAGATCAAAAGGGCTGCTGGTGGAAAAGTTCATCGATGAAAAAACCCCGGTTAAAGTTTTCGGCGACCCGACCCGTTACCGGCAAATCATAATTAACCTTCTCAGCAATGCCGCAAAATACACAGAGCATGGTAAGATAAGCGTCACTGTTAAAGAGAAAGTGTCATCAAGTTCGTTTGTAGAGATAACAACCACCGTTGAAGATACCGGTCAGGGAATACCGAGCGATAAACTTTCCATGTTGTTTGAACCTTACGTTCAGGTTAAAAGCAAGAAAGGCAGCAAAGAGGGAACTGGACTTGGATTGGTTATATCGAAGGAATTTGTAAGGCTGATGCACGGTGAAATAAATGTTGAAAGCAAAATCGGTTTTGGCAGCAAGTTCACATTTACCGTCAGATTGAAACTATTCCCCGGCGCTGAAATTGGTGGTGTGGATGAATCCGGTGCTGGCAAAGAAGAGGAACCGGCATTGCAAACTGCTTCAGAGGCTACAGCAGAACGAGCCGCTAAAACAGATTTTGTATCGAGGAAGAGAGTGTTGCTTGTTGAAGATAATCCTATTAGCCAGAATCTCGAAGTAAAAATTTTGCGCGAAGTCGGTTACGATGTAGAAGCCGTTTCAAGCGGTCAAGAAGCAATAGATGCCGTTAAAACCGGAACCTTCAATGTGGTTTTGATGGATGTGGAGATGACCGACATGGACGGAATAACCGCCACAAAAAAAATTCGCGATCTCGCTGGACAATTTTCTAAAGTTCCGATAATTGCCGTTACCGCTCATTCAAGTATGAAGGACAGAGAAAGATGTCTTGCCTCCGGCATGGATGATTACATTGCTAAACCAATTAACATTCACTTCCTCAAAATAACCATTGATCAGTGGCTCAACACGTCTTCCAGAAATTAAAAATCCCGCCGAAGCGGGATTTTTTTTGTCTCAGCAAAATGTTTAATCCATCGTTAAAACTTGTCTAATGTGAGTTAAAGCCCAATCAATTTCTTCTTTCTTTATAACAAGCGGCGGTGCAAATCTTATTACGTTTTCGTGAGTCTCTTTGCATAAAATTCCCTTAGTCATCAAAGCTTCGCAGAATCTTCTTGCGCCTTTAGCTTCCGGTTTCAATTCCACGCCGATAAACAATCCTCTTCCTCTAACTTCTTTGATGTGTGAAGAATTTATTTTTTGTAATTCGTTGATAAAATAATTTCCAAGTTCGAATGATTTTTCAATCAATTTTTCTTCAACCAAAACTTTTAACGATTCTCTCGCGACAGCAGCGCCGAGGGGGTTTCCTCCAAATGTGGAACCGTGATCGCCGGGTTTAAAAACGCCAAGCAATTCTTTGTTCGAAAGAACTGCTGAAACCGGGTAACAACCACCCGACAATGCTTTGCCGATTATGACGGCGTCCGGCTTAATTCCTTCATACATAAATGCAAATAATTTTCCGCTTCTGCCAAGTCCGCATTGAATTTCATCGGCAAGGAAAAGTATGTTATTTTTTTTACAAATTTCGAAAGTTGATTTTAAATAACCATCCGGCGGAACGACAACGCCGCCTTCACCTTGAATAGGTTCTACGAGAAACGCGATCGTGTTGGGTGTAATTGCTTCTTCCATCGCTTTCACGTTTCCGTATTCAACAATTTTAAAACCGGGAGTGAATGGACCGAATCCGTCGCGGTACTGAGCTTCGGTAGAAAAACTAATTATGGAAATTGTTCTGCCGGCAAAATTATTTGTGCACGTAATAATCTCGGCTTTGTGTTCCGGAACGCCTTTTACTTTGTATCCCCACTTGCGTGCCGCTTTCAACGCTGTCTCAACTGCTTCAGCGCCGGAATTCATTGGCAACGACATTTCGTAACCGGTAAGATCGCTTAACTCTTTGTATAGCAGCGGCAACTGGCTGTTTCTAAAAGCTCGCGAAGTCAGCGTAACTTTTTCGGATTGGTTTTTCAATGCATGAACAATGCGCGGGTGACAATGACCTTGGTTAACAGCAGAATAAGCAGCAAGGCAGTCTAGATATTTTTTACCGTCAACATCATAAACCCACACGCCTTCGGCTCTGTCTATTACAACATCAAGCGGATGGTAATTATGCGCACCATACTTTTCTTCCAGTTCAATATAGTCCTTGGTTGTCATATAGATCCCTAATTGGTTGGATGATAAAATTTCGTGAGCAAATATAACAAAAGGAGTTAGAAGATAGAAGTTAGGAGATAGAAGGATTAATCGCAGAAATGGCGTGTTTGCGTTAGCACAACCCATTTGATAATTTGCACAACAAAAAATGTGTGTAACATGCAAATCAAAACCATAATGATTTCGATCGGCACAAAAGGATATTGCGACATTGTTGACGTCACTCACGAAGTGCAGAAAGTTATCAACGAAAACGGCTTGAAGGAAGGAAACGCTCTTGTATTTGTTCCCGGCGCTACTGCCGGCGTAACAACAATTGAATACGAACCCGGTTTGCTTAAAGATTACCCGCAATTTTTTGAAAAGTTAATTCCTTCGAATGCCAAATATGCTCATGATGAAACATGGGATGACGCCAACGGTTTTTCCCACATTCGTTCATCGCTTCAAGGCGCATCGCTGACTGTTCCGTTTTCAAATACTAAATTAATGCTTGGGACGTGGCAGCAAATCGTCTTAGTCGATTTCGACAACCGCTCTCGCAAAAGAAAAGTCATTATACAACTAATGGGTCAATGAAATGAAAAACAAATTCTCTTACGTCATTGCGCTGCTTCTTGTTCACTCTATTTTTATTTACGGATGGGGCGAGAAGGGACACAAGACGATAACGTTGTTTGCGATGAAACTGATTCCGCAGCAGATGTATCTTTCTGAAGATATGAAACAGGCAATCATCGAACATTCTGTCGATCCAGACAAACGAAAACGGGATGACCGTTCCGAAGGACCGAAGCATTTCATTGACATCGATTATTACAAAGAATATATGGACGGAAAGATTATTACCTCACTCGACACACTAAAAAAATTGTACGGTGAAAAAGCTGTTGTTAAGGAAGGTATTCTTCCCTGGGCAACCGAAAATTCATTTTTCAAATTGATCGGCGCGTTTAAATCCGGCAATAAAAACGAAATCATTTTGCACGCATCCGATCTTGCTCATTATGTTGAAGACGGACATCAGCCGCTTCACGCTACAGTAAATTACAACGGACAGTTAACCGATCAGAAGGGAATTCACAGCAGATATGAAATCGACATGGTTGACGATAGTTTGAACGCAATTAAAAACGGATTTCTGCTGCAGAACCCATTCTATGTGAAAGATTTGTCTGGATACATTTTCGACTATATCATGGAATCAAACTCTTATGTCGAGATGCTTCTTTCTGCCGATAAATATTCTTCAGGCAAAACCGACGGTAAGTTCAACAAGGAGTATTATCGTTTGCTGTGGCTGAAGACAAAGTATATAACGATAAATGAATTTAATTCCGGCGCGCTGAGTTTAGCCAGTTTGATTTATTCGGCGTGGGTGGATGCTGGTAAACCGAAAATTCCGGATTGACAGTGAAGAAAAAATTCGTAACGGTTTTCGGCAGTTCGGTTCCGCAGCCCGGCGATGCTGAGTATGAGTATGCTTACCAATTGGGGAAGAAGCTCGCGCAGAATAATGCCAATGTTTGCAGCGGCGGATTTCAAGGAATCATGGATGCAGTTTCCAAAGGCGCGCGCGAAGGAGGAGCCGAAGCCGTTGGCGTTACATTAGATATCTATAATGTCCACGCTAGCAAATATCTTTCGCAAGAAATTAAATGTCATACTCTTTTCGACCGGCTTAAAAATTTAATTGAGATCGGCGACGCATACGTTGTGCTTCAAGGCGGAACCGGAACTTTGCTGGAACTTGCTTTGGTATGGGAATACATGAACAAAAACATGATTCAGACAAAACCGCTCGCGTGTCATAGCTCATTATGGAAAGGAATTGTAGATTTGATGGAGAAACAGATAGCAAAAGAAAAAAGAAGAACCGGTCTAATAAAATGTTTTACTGAAATTGACGAGTGCGCGGATTACATTATTTCGTCGTTTTGATTCTTTCGCCTTTCGGCAAAAATTCTTTTACCTTTTCGTAAACCATTTCCATAGACAAATCTTTTATGCATTTGAATTTCAGATAGTGACGTGTGCACGTGAGCGGTTTGGGCGAATAATAAAAACATGGCGAACAATCTAAATTCAAAGATGCGATCTTGAAATCAGTTTGCCACGGATAGATGTAATTTTTGTTCGTTGGACCTAGTATAGCGACGGTTTTCAATTTCAGAGCTGCGGCAATGTGCATCAGACTTGAATCGTTGGTAACAAACACATTGCATCGCTGCATCACGGCTGCCGTTTGACTAATTGATGTTGTATTCACCGTGACAGCCGAATCGGAATCAATATTTGCTATCACAGAATCTTTCAATGCCTTTTCATCGTTACCGCCGAATACAAAAATCTCTGCGTTGAATTCTGCAATCAACTTTTTGCCAAGCTCGGCAAACTTTGAAACTTCCCATCGTCTCTTTTCATGATTCTTGAGAGTTGAACATCCCGGGTGAAAACCAATCACCAAAGATTTACCGCTGATTTTATTGTCACTTAAAAATTGTTCGGCAAATTTAAGATCGTCTTTACCAAGATTAAGCTGCAGCGGCGGAATACTTTTTTGCTCAATCTTCGAAAGTCTTTCACACAGCTTTATATTTTCTTCAACGTTATGAAGGTTATCGTCTTCGTGAATTCGGATGTTATTCAAAAAACCAAAATTCGCAAAATCTTTACGGAGATATTTAACAGCGATACGATTCGGCGCGCCGATCATCCAGTTTATCAAGTTATATTCTTTTCTGTTGGCAGGATAAACGTTGATCGTTACGTCGTACTTCTTCCTTAGCTTCATCACGTATGAAAATGCTTCTCGGTAAGAACTATTGAGAAAATCGAAATATTTTGTGTTGGAAATTTGAGGGAGTCTATCGTAAATATCTTTCACGCCTTTGTACATAACGAGCGCGTCTATTTTGGCGTCCGGAATGTCGTTGTGAATCTTAACAAGCGACGGGGTGAACATCAGTGCATCGCCGATTCCCGAAAGCGCTATCACAAGTATTTTCATTTTGAATCCATCAGAAACGATGTTGCCGGATTGAAGTTTTAATTCTCAGTATCAGTATTAGATTGAGTTGGTTTCGTAAAGTACTGATCATAGTCTTTTTTTTCGCGGTTCACGTGATACTTTTCGTGCAGAGCTTTCAACCGTTGCATTGATAATTTGTCCAAATCCTCATCGTCTTTGTGCCGCTTGAGCAGCATTTTGTAATCTTCCAACTCTCTCGGTTCAAACTTCTGCGTGTAGCGTTTCAGAACCTCAAAATAAGTTTTCTGTTCACGGGAACTCATAAAATTCAGCCGCTTTATAATTGAAACTGCTTTTG
>JAMCSN010000290.1 GCA_023381535.1 Bacteroidota bacterium | reverse complement strand
CAACTATTGACCGATTGTTGAGCAGAGAAAGGAAAAAATTAGGTAAACTTGGTCTATCGACAACCAAGCCGGGTTCCTTAATAAAAAAACACATTCCCATAAAAACTAACCAATGGGATGAAACAAGACCGGGTTTTATCGAAGCAGACACTGTTGCTCATTGTGGTAACTCTGTTGCCGGAAGTTTTGTTTACACTGTAAATATTGTTGATATAGCTACCGGTTGGACTGAACCAAGAGCTATATGGGGCAAAGGTGAAAAATCTACTTTTGAAGCTGTTAAAAGCATTGAAGAAGCTCTTCCATTCAAAATACTTGGGTTCGACTCTGATAATGGTTCGGAATTTCTTAACTGGCATTTATTCAGGTATTTTACTCATAGAAAAATGCCTGTCGAATATACTCGTTCAAGAAGTTACTATAAAAATGATAACGCCCATATTGAGGGTAAAAACTGGACTCATATTAGGCAATACCTCGGCTATCAGCGTTTTGATAAGCCTCTGATTGTAGATTTGCTCAATGATATTTACAAAAATTACTGGTCGTTATTTTTTAATTTCTTTATAGCTTCAAGTAAAATTATTTCCAAACAGAGACTGGGTGCTAAAATTATTAAGAAGCATGATAAACCTAAAACTCCTGTGCAGAGATTAATTGAATCATACGCGATACCTTACAAAACAAAAAAGAAGCTTTTAACTCTTAGAGATACTTTAGATCCTTTTGAATTACAGAGGATTATTCAAATGAAAATTTATGATATACTTACTCTTGTAAAGTAATGTTATGTTCTACTATTGCCGTACGTTGATTATTTCTCTGCGCTTCCTTTATTTTGTTCGTTATAATATTTAGTCACCTAATGTTCTTTTTAATATTACAATAGTCAGATTTTATTATGAGGCAATGGGAGAGGACGGGTTGCTTATTTCATCCTTTTGCTGAAGAGGAAAACGACCACGACGACAAGTATAAACATCGCGCTGATGTAAATCCATAATGGAGTTTCTTTCAGTTTGAATTGCCGATAAGTAGCGGTAATATATTTGCCGGTGCCGATTTCATCTAGAGAATACTTCCACGTGAGTTTGTTGTTTGATATTTCTGTTGCGTTATGACTCAAAATTTCACCGGGCAAATAATAAATATATGTTATGGAAAACGATTTGCTTTCGAATCCGAATCCGGTTGCAATAGGAGGAATAAACTGCGAGAAAATTTTTGTGTTTTTGGGACCGTCTTTAATTGAAAGAGCGGAGTTCTTAAATGCTTTTGTACTGTTCAAAGAATCAAGACTATTGAAAGTGAGTTCCACTTTTGCATGTATTGTGCTATCCGAATAATCCCGATAGACTTCAACATTCTTAATCGAACTGAATAAAGAAGAAAATTCTTTTTGAACGGAGTCTTTGTTGAAAATTCCAAATTGTTCAACAAGCAGTGAATCTCTTTTGGTTGTCCATTTCATCCAGTAATGGATAAACATGTTTCCCGAACCGTCTGTTTTAATCGTGGTTACCTGAGTGTAGTTCAAGCATCCATCCATGAATAGCATTAAGGCAAAAGCGAGAGCGATGGGTATTTTACTTTTCATTGAAGATTTTTTTTTGAACAAATATGCGAAAAAAATGGTTAATTAAATAGAAGTTTGATTTTTGAAACTATGTATGTAAGTTTTGCATCCAATAAGATGAAAATAAAAAAGAAGTTATTATATGCCGACTTATGATTATAAATGTTTGGACTGCGGTCGCTCGTTTGAAGCGTTCCAAAGAATTACAGAAGAAGCGTTAACCGGTTGTCCGCAATGCGGCGGAAAAGTTAAACGATTGATTGGCGCTGGAGCGGGGCCAATCTTTAAAGGGTCAGGGTTTTATCAAACGGACTATAAGAATAAATCAAATAGTTCTTCATCGAGTTCATCAGTAAAGAAACCCGATTCATCAACAACAAAAAAATAGTTTGCAACCGGGGTTTTAGAAATCCAATCCTAACGAAACGTAGTATCTCGGTTTGGAAAAACCATCCAGGTTGTACTTCCAAGCAATATCAATTCTCCACAGGAACAGCATGTATACTCTGAATCCAACTCCTGTTCCAAGCAGCATATCTTTTGTAACAATATTTCCGTTATCGTTTCTGCCAATCAGTTTAAGTGCGCTCGTATTATCCCATGCAGAGCCGGCATCGATGAAGGCAACACCTAAAATGTTTTGGAAGAAAAGCGGCAAACCGCCTGTTAATAAGTAACGGATTATTGGAATTCTGAATTCAAGATTTAACAAAGCGTACTTCGTTCCAATTTTTTCTGCGTAATCGTAACCGCGCAACGGGAGTGCCGGAGTTAGGAAAGCAAAATCGGCAGCATTGGAAATTGGAACTGAATTGTTTGAGAATACTCTGTTGATCCAGTTTTCGGTACCGCCGATAAAAAATCTTTGAGGATTACCGCCGCCGGAAAATCCACCGGATAATCTGAAGACAAAACCATTATCGAACCAGAACCGGAAATAATTTCTGTAATCGAAAACAAACGAGTAAAAACTTTGCGATTTTTTCAAGAAGCCCGGATCGCCGAAAACGGTAAGGTTATAGCGTGTACCTTCTATTGGCGAAGTGTAACCCCATAATACGTTGTCTTGAACATAACTCACCGAAGGAATAAGGAAAGTGTTATGATCAGACGGCACAGCCAAATTATCTAAATTGTCGGAAGTAACATCCATCAAGCTGAGACCAAAATCCATCCGGTGAAATCTATCGAACGGATAGCTTGCCGTTCCCATTACAGATGTGTTGGTAAAACGATACAAGTCGGAACCGAAATAAGTATCACGATAAAGAAAACGAGCGGTATGGAATGCCTGAATTCCAAGATCGAGTCTTTCCTTTAAGTAGTAATAAGCTAAACCATAGTCGCTGTTTTTAATATCGATCTGCAAACTTGTTTCTCCGATAAGCCTATGATTTCCGAGAACATCGCTGAACGATAAAACTGTTGTGCCTAGAAGCCCATATAACGTGCTGTACCCGGCATTCGCGTAAATCAAGTCCGGCGAGAAATTGATTTTATATTTATTCACCAGAAAGTTGCCGTTCTTATCAAGCGTTTCATGGAATAATTGATTTCGTCTTGCAACGCGCGCGCTGTCGCTTTCGGATTTTTCAGAAGTGAAAACGTATTTACTGTAATCGTTAGCAAGCGAATCGGCTTTGTCTTTTTTGTTGGTAACATATTGACCGGCAAAAATAGTTGTCTCGCCGCTCTTTGTTGAATCTGCGGCAACATGGTGGACAGTTAATGAATCCTTCGCAATCTCTTTGACCGCAGCAACTGTTTGAGGTTGTTCCTTCTTGTTCTTTGCATTTATAAGTTCCGCCATGTAATCGGTCACTTTCAACGAATCAAAATCCGGTTTCATATCAAACGGATTGTTGATCATAAAAACATTGTAACCGAGATTATAAAGCGCGGTGAAAGTCAGCTTCTTGCCATCGTACGATGTGGAAATCTGACCGAGATCGCTGATTGAGTTTGTGATCGGAATAGCTTTTTGCGCCAATATAGTCTTCACGGAATCTTTATCATCAACGTAAATCTTTTTTCTGTAGATATTATTGATTCCATTTTTATCGGAGACAAACAAAATTTCTTTTCCGTCCTGAGAAACCGCGGCATATTTTTCATCGCTTAACTGCCAATCTGTAATTCTATCGATCTTCTTAGTATCAACGTCAATCAAGTAAAGATCGAGCTGCTTATAATTATGCTTGTACATCGAAAAATCATTCGGGTCTTTCAGCGGCGAGACAATAGCTTCGCGGTCTGACGAGAAAATTATTTTCTTACCGTCGGGAGTCCATACCGGGTCCGAGTCGCTGAAGATATCGTCGGTAATGTTTGTCACTTTCTTGGTAGTAAAATCGTAAACATAAATATCGGATTGCGATGAATTGTGCCCTGCGAAAGCAATTTTGTTCCCGTCTCTCGACCAGCTTACAGATTCGATTCCTGGCATTCGGAACGGAAGTTCTTCGCTGTTTCCGGTTTCGGTATTAATAATCGAAATAACATCGTACCCGCCGGATTTGGAAGAAAGTGCAATTCGAATATTGTCCGGTGACCAGGCAATCGATGGATTGAGAACCGTAAGTTCTTCGAAGTTGTTAGTCTTTCCGCTCTCAACTACTTTCTTTAAAATTTTTCCATCCTGTGCATCCATGATATAAACATCGAGATAAATATCTCTATCGGAAATGAATGCAATTTTGTCTCCTTGCGGAGAGATTGACGGACTAGTGTTGTAAAAGCCGTGATCTTTTTTATTGTCGGTTAATCGTTTCGAAAATTCATCCGGGTCCTGCCGCGTGGCAACATCGGGCCAATATTCTTTCTTTAAACTTTTTTTCCAACGTTCGTTCAAATCTTCCAAACCGATTCCGATGGAAGCTTTAAGCGCAGGTTCAAGTCCGCCAAGGTTTTGAATTTTGTTCATCAGCTCGCCGACCTTCTGCCTTCCGTAAGTATCAGCGATGTATTTGAACAAAGATTGTCCGCCGCGATAAGCTAAGTAACCATTAAGCTGATTGATATCCGGAAGCGTTTCGCTTGTTATTGCGTTACGAATAAACATGTCCGTATTGGTTTCCCAGCCTTGCGAAATAAATTCCGCGCTGCCTTCCCAAAACCAAGTTGGAAGCTGAAGTGTAATTCCTTTTGCAATGATATTCTGAATTGTGCCGCCGTAGTACATATCACGCATTACAGCGTGAACAAGTTCATGCGCGATAACATGCTGAAATTTTTTGTACGAACCTTCGAAAGGGAAGACAACTCTATTTTTGAACGGCTCGGTAAATCCGCCGGTACCTCGCGTGAAATATTCATCAGTAACATTTGTTTCGGAAAAATCATTGTGAGAATTATAAACAATAATTGTTACGCGGTTATTCAGCTGGTAGTTTACATCTTTCTGTATTTGTCTAACGGCATCTTCGGCGGCGGATGCGGCAAATTCTGCAATCTTCTCGCCGCCTTTGGCAAAATAAATATCAAAATGTTTGGTTTGAATGTAGTACCAGTCCAGGTCTTTGTAATTCACTTTGTTCTGACCGAACTGCGCAAAATCTATAGTTGTGCCGATTGAAAGTGAAATCAGAACCAAATAAAAAATTCTTTTCATACAAACCACCTTTGCATAAAAATTTCTTTACAAAAGAATAAAATCAAGCTCGCGTTTTTCTCCGTCAACTCTAATCAATTTTACGTTCACCTTATCACCAAGACGGATTCTTCTGCCGGTTCTCCGCCCGTTGATCGCATAATTCTTTTCGTCGAAAATGTAGTAATCATCTTCCAAATCACGAAGCCTTATCAAACCTTCGGCAAGAGTTTGGCTCAGTTCAACAAATATTCCGAAATGAGTTATTCCAGAAACAACACCGTGAAATTCTTCACCTACTTTACCTTCCAAATACTCGATTTGTTTCAGCTTAACGGAAAGCCGCTCGGCATTAATCGCGTTTCTTTCCTGAGCGGATGCATGATTGCAAATTTCTTCCAATTCTTCCAGAGATAAATTTTTCTCCGTTTTTTCCGTGATGTAATTGCAAATCAAATTATGAACAACAAGGTCCGGGAAACGTCGGATTGGCGAAGTGAAGTGTGTGTAATATTTAAAACCCAAACCGTAATGTCCAATATTCTTGGTTGAATAAACCGCCTTTGCCATCGACCGTATTGCGATTTCGTTAACCACCGCTTCTACTTCCGTCCCTTGAACTTCATCCAGCAGAATTTGAAACTGCTTTGATTTATTTGCCGAGTTTGGATCGAAATGATAACCGAGCGATTTTACAAACCGGGCAAACTCAACAATTTTTTCCTTATCCGGCAAATCATGTATTCTATAAACAAAAGGTATGGCGCTTTTGTTCGATTTAAGTTTCGTGTGTTCCGCAACTATTTGATTAGCCAAGAGCATTAGTTCTTCTATCAGGTTATGACTTTCGCGGATTTCCTTAATCTGGATATCTGCCGGTTTGCCGAGTTTATCCAGTTTAAAGACAACTTCAGGAGTAAAAAAGTTTATGCTTCCTTTCTTATTTCTTTTAGCGCGTAGCGCTTTGGAAATCTGGTTTAACTTGAAAATTTCGTCGCTGAAATCGCCCTTCCCGGAATCAATAATTTTTTGCACCTCGTCGTAAGTAAACCGTCTTTTGCTTTTAATAACGGATTTGTGAATTTCGTAGTTAACAACTTTTCCATTCGATGTTAATTCAGTTATTACCGAAAATGTCAGTCTGTCTTCACCTGGAACCAGCGAGCAGATTCTATTTGATAATTTTTCCGGCAGCATCGGAATAACTTTACCGACAAGATAAACGCTCGTACCGCGGTTGAGGGCTTCTTCGTATATGGAAGAATTCTTGCGCACATAATGGCTTACATCGGCAATGTGAATACCGACTACCGAATTTCCGTTCGGTAAAGTTTCTATCGAAACAGCATCATCAAAATCTTTTGCGTCGTCGGGATCGATCGTGAAAATGTCTTTGCTGCGGAGATCCAATCGCTTCTTTATTTCAGACGGGGGAATGACTTCCGGAATAGACTCCGCTTCTTTCATTACCGCTTTCGGAAATTTGTAGGTTAACCCGAACTCGCGCGCAATTGACGATATCTCGGCATCATAACTTCCGGCTTTACCGAAAATTTCTTTTATCTGTCCTTCGGGATTTAGCTGCTGCGACTTCCACTCAATATTTCCGATGACAACTTTGTCTCCAGCTTTTGCATTGTTCAATCTGTTTGAAGAGACATAAATATTGCGATGAATCTTTTTATCGTCCGGTTGAACAAAATAAAACGAATTACTTTTTTGGAGCGTGCCGACAATTTCATTTCGTTTTCGTTCGACCACATTTACGATTTCACCTTCTAAACTTTTTCCCCGTTTTGTTGATATGAGCACAACTTCAACAAGGTCGCCGTCGAATGCAGTCTTTAAATTTTTGCCGGCAACAAAAATATCTTTGAACTGATTGTCTTTCAGTTTCACAAATCCATAATCACCTTCACTGATAATTTGCAGCGTGCCGATTAATTTGTCGCTGCCCGACCGGCTGATCTGATATCTCTTGCCTTCTCTTGCCAAGAATCCTTCTTCGGTCAATGAATGCAAAACATGTTTCAGTTCCTCGTAAGCATACTCTTCGCTTATATTGAATTTCTTAGCTAAATCTTTTGATTTGAGTTTGGATGACGGATGATTTTTGAAAAATGCTTTTACTTCTTTTTTCATTAGAACTCGAATTTATATTTGAATGCAATTTCGCTTATCTTTTCTTCTACTCCAAATGATGTGACTATCGGATCTCTTCTTTCCAAACGTATTAAGAACCGCGGATTGAAAAGATATTCAAATTTTATATTTGCTTTGCCGATGTTCTGAAAAATTTCCGTTGTACCGCCGAACGTGTAACGAAGATTTTGAACTCTGCCCGACAAAAAGAATTTTGTATAGTCTCCGGTTTGACTGATCGAAATGTTGTTAACAAGATCGCCCACTGCGGAATTTACGAAGCTTGTTAACACCGATCCTAAAAATGATGTGGCTGTATTGCCGATTGCGCTTGTTTGTCCGGCAACTTGAGCGCGGTCCTGCGCAGTCAAATCATCCTTAAATTTTCCCATCAGTATAAAAGAAAATGCGTCGGCATAGTCGTACCGCGTTTCGCGGACGTTGTTTTGAATATTGCGCGTGCCGACGTAAACGCCGATACTTTCCGGATTGTTAGCCAAACTCTTGCCAAGTTCAGACAACGGTCCCTTAATTTTTATTTTCACTGCAACTTCTTGAGTGCCTGCACTCTCGTCACGTGGATCGAGATAATCGCCCGTGTAAGTTGCAATGATATCCAGGTATGGATTCGTAATATCGGTTTCAAATCGGATGGTGCCTGTTGCATCGAATGTCTTGAAGAATTCCAGCTTCGAGCCCGACATTAGTTCGAACGCACCCTGTGCATAAGAATCTCCGTCAACATTGGAATATTTCAAGTCGCCGCGCATTTCAACTATTAATCTTTGATTTGCCGCTTGCGACAAAATAAATGTGAGTCTTGCGGGGTTCTCGGCAACTATGCCGATATCGTAATCAAAGTTCAACGAAGGCACTGTTCTGTCGGCGCCGTTCGTTTGCAAATCGCTTTCACGCGAAAGAATTTTTTTGAATCTGATTAATTCCTTATCAATTTTTGTCGAATCTTCCACATACACAAAATTGAAATTCTTATTTGACGAACCGCTATATGCTTCGCTGGTTACGTATGTTAAATCCGTTTGCTGCAGCAAAATATTTCCGCTGAAATAAAGTCTATTACCGCGTTTCGTTAAAGTCCAGTCGCCGTCGGTGCCGATTAATAAATCTCCGTACAAGTTCGGACTAACATTTTGCGATTGCCGTCCCAGCACCGCAAGGTTCCCGTTAAATCTGAAATTCAAATCTTTGATTTTGAATCCGTCCAGCAAAATATTTCCGTTACCCGTAATCGCACCCGGATATTTTGAATTGTCCGGATTAGCTACGATCAAACTATCCACGGAAATTCCTTTGTTGTCAACGTGAAGTTTCAATCCGGCATGATATTCCAAATTGTTGTAGATCGATTTGAATTTGCATTGAGTCAAACTCAAATAGCCGCCGTAAATAGGCGAGTTTATTTTTCCCGTCACGGTTAAGTCTGCACGAAGAATTCCCGACTGGTCAAAAATTTGCGGCAACAAATTGCCGAGCGAACTCAAATTAAAATCATCGGACTTGAGTTGAAGCATCAAATCTTCATTTTCAATGAAACGGTTTTTGATAGTACCAAAATCCAAATCAATTGGAATCGTTCCAGTCATGGTTATCAACGGTTTGTTCATGTTGGAAGTTGTATCTAGAAACATAAAACTGGAAATAATTTTTTTGTCTGCGTAATCAAGCTTGCCGGTTATGTTGCCGAGTTTTGTTTTCGCGTATTTCAAATTTTTTACGGATAAATCCAGATTGATTTTCGGATTGTGAAATTCTCCGCCGATTTTTGTTTTTACTTCTCCTTCGGCGTAAAGCATTCCGTCGCTTAAACCGAGCAAGTACCTTTCAAGCAAATCACCGGAAATATTTGTTGCATCAATTGTTAAGTTTTGTTTGCCGGAGCTTTCAATAATTCCATCGAGCGTTATTTTTGAAGCGTCTCTTTGAATCGACCAGTTGGCAATCTTAAACTGATCGGGATTGAAAAACATTTTCAGTGTGTCTTTGTTCGTCCATTCCGTCCCGGCGTATTGCAGAGACGCCTTATCAATTAATAGCTGCTGCTCGCGCGGAGTCATTTTAATTATGCCTTCAATTTCCGCGCTTGCCATGTCCTCATAATTCGCCGAAGCGTTGAAAAACAATTTGCTCTGGTTAAATGTAACATCTGCACTTATAGATTTGATGTTGCTCTTGGAATAAAACCGTTTGCCGGTAATTGATGCAGTTCCGAAAATTTTATCGAACGACAAATACCTGTTGTCGCGTGTGAAGTTAAGATCGGTTTCAAAATCGGAGAGATAAATTGTCCGGTTCTTTTCCATCATAACCAGGTAATCGAGATTAAGCTGAGTTGAGATTGAAAAGTTTCCGGAGAGATTTGAAACCGTACCGCTTCCTGTTCCGGAAATATCAAGCTGATCATTTCCCATCAACATTGCAATCAGCTGAAAGTCTTTGAACTTGAAATCGTAATTGAATTTTAAGTCTTGATTTACAATATCCGGTAGATCGCTCGCAACCGTGTCTACCTTCGTTTCGTGATTGATAATCGTAAGAGGATTCAGCTCTTTAATTTTATCGCCGACAATCACGGGAATGGTTTTTGATTCGTAGCTAAGAAGTTCAACAGCTTTCTTCAGCGAAAAACTTCCGCTGATTCCGAAATCGACAAAGTCGGACGAAAGCAGAATCTCGCGGTGCGTAGAATCTTTTTTGAAAGTGCCTTCTATGCTAGAGTAACCAATTTCTTTGTCTTTGAAACGCGACGAATCCAAGCCGATTGTAAACGTTCCGTTGATTTCATCGGGATCAAAATTTTTACCTTGAGCGCTGAAAGAAAAATTTAAGTTGCTGTCATAGTTTTTATCGTTTGCAAATTTTGCAATGTCGATGTTTCGCACGCTGCCGGTCAAACTGTAAGATGGAATTGTATCTTTGTCGAAGGTCACGCTGCCCGACACAACAGCATGCGCGCTGTTGCTACTGCCGCCCATCTCCAAATTAATTGTTCGGTTCTTCGCGCTCGATGAAAGGTCAAACTTATCAACCGGAATTTGGTTAATAACGGAATTCAAAACGTTAAACTTTATGTCTGCGGCAAGATCTGCTGGTGAGACGCCTTTACCGGTTATCGATCCTTTTGAGTTCAAACTCGTGTTGAAATTCAGAACCGGTTTGAGATTTAAATTTTCCGTTTCAAATTTTATGTCGTATGTCATCGGTTTGCTGCCGACGTTCATCACGGCATCAATGTTAACCTTGCCGTTGTCAATATTACCCATCAATTTGGATTTGAAGTTTGTTGGTTCGCCTTCGTATTCCATATTTAGGTCGGTGACTTTCAGTTTTGCAAACTCCGGCAGCTTTAACGACGGCAGCAACGCATTCACATCTTTGTAATCAGCGCTTGTGTTGGAAACTTTTGCTTGAATAAAAAGTTTACGCGGTTCATTGAGATTAAGAACTCTACCGCTCATGTCGATATGAGTGTTTCGGTAATCCAATGCGAGTTTGTCTATTCTGAATCCGCCGAATTTTCCTTTCGCCTTCAATTCAAAAGACGGATTGCCCTTGAGTATTTCCGTGCTGTTGATGAATGAAGAAAGATCATCAAAGTTGAACGGCTTTGCGGTTAAATCGATTGAGAGAGGATAATTTTTAAAATCCTCGAGATTAACGTTTCCCAATATGTTCAAACTGTCCAGCCGCGCGTTTATTCGGACGTTGCTGCTGTCGGTAATAAGCTTGAAGTTTGTAATACTCGCGAATTGTTTAGTTACCGTGAAATCTCCGGAAATATTTTTCAGCGTGAACCGTGATAGATTCGGTTTGAACGACAATTCTTTTACAATAATGGAAAAATCAGATTGCGGAATATCAGCATACGCCTGCGCGGAAAAATTCAAATCGTTAATGCGGAGATCGTCAAAGTTTAAGTTCTTATAAACTTGTTTGGAATTATAGTTCTTAAATGTCTGCCGCCTGAACTGTATATTTTTTAATTGAACATCTGCCGCCTGAACAATAAACGAGAAAGACGATTTGGTTGTATCCTCAGGTTTCGGCTTTATAAGTTTTGATAAATTCCATGCCCCGCTCGAATCTTCTAAAAGCGAGAGTTTTACATCTTCCAACAAAATTTTTCTTACGTAGATTTTCTTTAACAGTATTTGTAACGGGCTGGTTTTTATTTCGATCTTGCGCGCATATAAAAGAGTATCCTTATCAACAACTATGGATGTGTTCTGAAGGAAAAGGGAAGTAAGCAGCGTCCCGTTAATTTTCTCGATGTTAAGTCTGCCGTTTAATTCTTTGTTAGCAATCGCAATTACTTTTTTGCGAAGAATTTCCCTAAAAGTTTTGGTTTGAGAAAATCCAAGAAGGACAAGCGACAAAAACACTATACCTAAAAAAATGCCGATAAAGACATTGATGATTTTCCGGAATAGGCTGCGCTTAACTTTAGGTTTTTTTGTTTTTGACATTACCTGCCAAGTCTATCAAGCACTGTTTTAATAATGTTGGTTGTTGATTGATCGTTTACAAATTTGATTGTCTCGACTTTGCCGCCGTTGGCTTCAACTACGTCACGACCAACTATTTCATCAATCGACCAGTCTGCGCCTTTTACCAAAACGTCCGGGATAATTTTCTTGATCACCTCGTACGGTGTGTCTTCTTCGAAAATTAAAACGTAATCAACCGGTTTCAAACTTGAAATGATAAATGCTCTCTCATTCTGGGGGACGATAGGTCTTGCTTCACCCTTAAGTCTTTTCGTGGATGAATCGGAATTCACAGCGACAATAAGAACATCGCCTTTTTCTTTTGCCTTGGTAATGTAATCCACATGTCCGGCGTGAAGAATATCGAAACATCCGTTTGTAAAGACAACTTTTTTGTTCTGCTTCTTCAATTCTTTTCTGATCGAGACCAGTTCATCTAAACTTTTGATTGTAAGGTTCATCTTAATTCATCCGCTACGGCATTAAATAAATTGTTTAATTCGATTGGCACGATTCCAACTTCCTGGCAAACCAATCCGCCTGCGTAGTTTGCGAGATACGCGGCGTCGTAAATGTCCGCACCAGCAGTCAAAGCCATAGTTAACGTTGAGATAACCGTATCACCCGCACCGGAAACATCTGCTACCTTGCGAGCTTTTGTTGGAATTCTTCTTTCCGGTTTTCCTTTTTCAAAAAGAGCAATTCCTTTTTCGCCGAGAGTGAGGAGGGCATACTTGCAGTTTAATTTTTCAAGAAGTTTCAAGCCGGCGTTTGTAATATCGGCATCGGTATTAATTCTGATTCCCAAAACGTCTTCGGCTTCTTTCCGGTTCGGCTTGAATACAGTGGCGTTTTGGTAAGTGAAGAAATTGTTAAACTTCGGATCGACTGTAACAATTTTTTTTGCTGTGCTGCAGATCGTTACCACTTCTTTGATTAATCTTTCGGTCATCACGCCTTTGTTGTAGTCCTGAAGAATGACGGCATCAATATTCTTTATTTGTCTTTTGAGCAATCCCAAAATTTTGTTTTCTGTTTGTGCGGAAATAGAGTTTGTTTTTTCTTTATCTATCCTAACAACGTGCTGATTATCCGCTATTACTCTTGTTTTCGCCGTCGTCGGTCTCTTTCGATCAACTACTATTCCTTTATCGGTAATACCCGTTTTGTTTAGGAGACCGCGAAAAAGTTTACCTTCGTTATCGTTTCCGATTACACCGATAGGGAAGGGAACACCGCCCAACGTTTGAATATTGTACGCAACGTTCATCGCGCCGCCGAAGCGGTAGAACTCATTATCAACCTCAACAACAGGAACCGGAGCTTCGGGAGAAATTCTGCTAACCGCGCCCCAGAAATAGCAGTCTAACATTAAGTCGCCAATCACGGCGATTCTTTTTCCTTTGAAATTATTTTTTAAGCCGTTCAATTTTTTCAGAGAAACGCTTATCATTTTTTATCTCCGCTTTTCCATTGTGCAAGTCTGTTGAAGAAATTTACTTTTACCAAACCGGAATCGGTGCCGAGCCACAAATTTATTCCGTCAAAGTAGATTGCATAAATTGTGCGTGGTATCCTGTCGTCGTTAACCGGAATCACTCTGTTGGTCAGCCGGTTAATAATGACAAGTCCGCGTCCGTACGCCTCTTTTGTATTTTTCCCAAACTGATATAACGACACCCAAATATAATTCCCCGTACGTTCTAAATCATATATGCCGTTACCGGTTAAGCCTTTTCGGCTGTCGAAGAGATACCATTCATTTTTTCTGTTGAAACGGAATAAGCCGCCGACATTGAATTCCGGATGATCGGGCGTTACGAATTCGTCGAGTCCCAGCCAAACATAATTTCTTTCAAGCAGAATTGACGAGACCGACACTTGATCTCCTTGACCGTTAAAGTAATTGAATTTGTTGTCGTAGAACGAATCAGCGTCGCGGTCATGTAGGTTGCGCGATTTATCATACTTGTGAAGTCCGCCTTCGGTTCCGAACCAAACAAGCGAATCGCCGTCAACTTGTATCGCTTTAAAATTGTTTGTTTTCTCATTTCCGCGAACGGTTAAATCGTAATCCGTGTATCTGTTATTTTTCAAATCAAGTTTTGTTAGGTATTTAAATCTGCCGATCCACAGCGCCTTTTCATATTTGTCGTAAGCTAAAACTCTAATCCAGTTTGCAAGCTGACCGCCGAGCGCAAATTTTCTTTTGGTCCATCTGTCGGTTCGTTTGTTCAGAATAAATAATCCATCGGTTGAACCGGCCCAAACGTAGTTGTTGTTGGCGGCGATGCAGTAAAAATAATCCAGCTGCAAATTTCCTCGCGATGTTGAATACTGCCGCCACTCGTTTGTTTTGGATATGTATTCGTAAACACCGTTTCCGTTTGTAGCAAACCAGAGATTAGTTCCGTCGCTTGTTATATCGGTTACTTGAGTGCCGGGAAGAAAAAATTCAAGATCTGCTTTGTCTTGCGCGTAAAGTAATGTTGCAAAGAACAACAGAAATGCTGCAGCAAATTTATTCATACGTTCTTGATCCCGTAAACGATATAAGTTAAGAATTCAATTAGAAATTTAATACTAAGATACTAGTGAATGAAATGGGAAAATTTATTTTTGGATAGCTAATTCGTGAGCTGATTTCTCGAACCTAATCTGCCACTCCAGCTCGAATCCTACCATCAAGCATGTTTTCAATTTCTCGTAATCGGTTTTTTCGTCAAGTATAGTTTCGATCTCTGTTGTCTTCTCGGTTAGCTCGATACGTAACTGCTCTTTAGTATTTTCGTCGGAGTTAAGATACTGGGGAAGATTCTGATGTACGGTTCCGCATAAAATTGATCCGTGCTGAAGGATAACATTATTCAATTTTCTTTGGGCGCTTCCAATAATCTTTTTGCCGTTGAACTTTACTTCGTTTTTGGCTGTGCTGGCAAAGCACAAAACGCCGGACGGTTCTTTTAGAAGTTTCGGAAAATTAGGATGATAGTTTTCCAATTCTGATTTTGCAAGAAGAGGATTATAGATTTCAAGTCCCCGCATCAACGCGGCGGAAATCCTAAAATAAATTTCGCGAGGAGAAAATTGGTGATTCAGCGGTAACACAACCGAGTAAGTCAATTCTTCGGCATGAAGAATCGCGCGTCCTCCCGTAGGACGTTTTACTACGTCTATTCCGTCGCCGACTGCTCGATCAAGATTGATATCATTGAAACTTTGATTAGCGCCGAGGGAGATACAGTACGGTTGCCATCTGTAAATTCTGAAAAAAGCTTCGTCGGGATTGCATGACTGCACGAGGTGAAGATCGAACTGCATGTTATGTTCTCCGGTGTCGAAACCGGAATCGATGAAATGCCAAATCATTTTCTAATAATGCCGCGTGTGGATTTTTCCATGAACGCAAGAATTTCTTTTACGTTGGAATCGTTCGGAAATTTTTCTGCAATTTTTTCTTTGGCAGCAGAAGGAATTAATCCGCTCTGGTAAAAAATTCGATAACTTTCTTTTATTGCTTCAATAGTTTCGTTCGAAAAATTTCTTCTTCTCAAACCAACAATGTTTAATCCCATGTAACGTGCCGGGTAACCGGAAGTCATGATGAACGGGGGAACATCGGTGTTGATCATTGAGCCGCCGCCTATCATACAATGTTTTGCAACAGTACAAAATTGATGTATTGCCGATAAACCGCCGATGATTACCGTGTCCTCAATTCCTACGTGCCCGGCGATCTGAACACCGTTTGAAAGGATACAATTGTCGCCGACATGACAATCGTGCGCAACGTGAGCGTATGCCATGATGAGACAATTTTTACCAATGCTGGTTTTTCCTGTAGCGTGTGTCCCTCGGTGAAGCGCCGCAAACTCACGTATGACGGTGTTGTCGCCAATGTGGAGATAGGTTATACCGCCGTCGAATTTTAAATCTTGCGGTAAGTTTGCAACAGATGCGTTTTGGAAAATTTTTACGTTGGCACCGATTCTTGCACCGTTATAAATTCCGGCACCGGCGCCAATGGTCGTTCCGTCGCCAATCTCAACGTCATCATGAATTATAGCGTACGGACCAACTTCAACGTTATTGCCAATCTTTGCTTTAGGACTTACGATTGCGGTTGGATGAAAGTTGCTCATAAAAAGGAAGTCTATTGATTATTTTCTCTGTTAGTTATTGCGCCCATAAACTCGGCTTCGGCAACTAAATTGTTGTCAACGTAAGCCGAACCCTTCACTGAAAAATATTTGCTTTTCTTGCTGATCAATTCCGCTTCAAGATATAGTTGATCGCCAGGAACAACCGGTTTGCGGAACTTTGCATTGTTGATGCTCATAAAATAAACAAGATTGTTTTCCGGATTGGGAAGCGAGTTAAGAACAAGAATGCCGCTGACTTGTGCAAGCGCTTCAACAATTAATACGCCCGGCATTATTGGGTGGCCCGGAAAATGACCTTGGAAAAATGGTTCGTTGACGGTTACTGATTTTACGCCAACAACTTTTTTATCGAGTTCGAGATCTATCACCTTGTCAACTAAAAGAAATGGGTAGCGGTGCGGAAGAATTCTTTGAATTGCATTCGCATCGAAAACAACACCTTCTTTTTTAACCAACTGATATTTCTTTACAAGTTTCTTCTGCTGATAAAGACTTCTAACTTTTTTTGCGAACTCAACATTTGCTTTGTGTCCCGGTCGTGCAGCAAGAATCTGTGCTTTAATTGGAACGCCTATCAAAGCAAGATCACCCATTAAATCCAAAAGTTTGTGACGAGCCGGTTCATTTTTAAATCGAGGTTTGTTATTGTTCAGAAAACCTTCGTGACTCATGGTTAAGTCTTTATCCAGTTTCAATTTTTCTTTCAGACGTTTCAATCCGGCTTCGTCAATTGCGTGATCTACGATGACAACAGCGTTATCAATGTTGCCTCCTTTAATTAAACCTCTATCGGCAAGCATTTCAACTTCGCTCAAAAAACTGAAAGTTCTTGCTGATGCAAATTCATCAACGAATTCTTTTTCCAAGTCGAACAAACCGGTGTGCTGGCTGCCGAGCACCGGTGATTCGTAATCCACCATCAACGAAATTCTGTACGCATCCATCGGCAATGCAACGATATCAATTTTCTCTTCGTCGTTGTGGTACATCACGGTTTGATCGATTATCAAATAATCTTTTGGCTCCATCTGCGTGACGAATCCGGCTTCCATTAACTTTTCAACGTAAGGCATTGCGCTTCCGTCGCCAATGGGCGGCTCGATGCCGTCAAGTTCAATTGTAATATTGTCGATCTGCAAGCCGACTATCGACGCAAGGACATGCTCAACAGTATAAACACGTGCGTCGCCGAGTCCTAATGTAGTGCCTCGCGAGATATCAACAACAAAATCCGCGTTCGCTGGAATTTCTGGTCTGCCGCCCAAATCGGTGCGGACAAACTTTATTCCCGAATTTTCGGGCGCGGGTCTAAATGTCATTGTACAAGATGTTCCGGTGTGCAATCCGATTCCGGAAAGTGAGACAGCTTTACCAATAGTCCGTTGCAGTTCCAGCATCAACTACCTTTCGTTGTTAGTTTTGAAATTTTCTCTTCCAAAGATGCAATTTTTTCTTCTAACTTTTTAATTTTTTCTGCGTACGATAAAATGTTTCTGGTATGAGCTTCAATCTTAAGCATCTGTCCCATCTCAAGAGTTGGTGAGCCGCGGTATTTGCCGGGCTTCAAAATAGATTTCGATACTCCCGATTGTGCGCCGACGATAACATTATCTGTAAGTTCAATGTGACCGACAATTCCAACTTGTCCGGCAAGGATGCAATGTTTGCCGAGCGATGTGCTGCCGGCAATTCCGCTTTGCGAAGCGATTGCAGTGTGATCTCCAACCACAACATTATGCGCGATCTGAACCAGGTTGTCGATCTTCACACCTTTCTTGATCACTGTAGAACCTAACGTGGCGCGGTCAACCGAAACATTGGAGCCGAGTTCAACATCGTCTTCAAGTATCACGTTTCCAATTTGCGGTACTTTGTTGTACACGCCTTTCTCGTCTGGTATGTAACCGAATCCGTCCGAACCGATAACAGTGTTCGAATGAATGATCACATTATTTCCGAGTACGCAGTTTTCGCGAATAGAAACGTTGGGATAGATCAAGCAGTTGCTGCCGATCTTCACCTTTTCCATGATGACGGTGTTATGATAAATAGTTGTGTTGTCGCCAATGATGCATCCGGCTTCAACGACAACATTTTTCCCGATGGCAACATTATTACCAATCAGCGCGCTCGGATCGACGTAAGCGCTCGAATCAATTCCTTGCAAAGAAAGTTTCGGCTTAAAAAAAGCGATAACGATTTTTTGCAACGCCACATTCGGATTTTTCACTTCGATGTAGCTTATGTCGTCGCGCGTTTTTTTGAATTCCGGTCCGATTAATACCGCAGAAGCTTTTGTGGTGCTGAGGAATTTTTCGTAGGCAGGCAGATAAAGAAAAGTTAAATCGCCTTTTACCGCTTCCTCGATTTTGGCAAGACCCGTTAGTTCAATTTCGGGATCGCCAATAACAACACCGCCGACAAAGTCGGCGGCATCTTTCAATCTTATTTTCATAATCTCTCATTTAAGTTTTTCTAAAACAAGATTCGTTACGTCGTACTGCTCTTTGGCGTAAAGAAAAAGAATGTTGCCACTTCTATCGAAAATAAAGTCATAATCTCCGTCTTTTGCAACTTCTTGAATTGCGGTGAAGATTCGGTTTTGAAGCGGCTTCATTAAATCTTCTTGTTTTTGAAATAATTCTCCTTTAACGCCGAACTTATCCTGCCGGTATTTCGAGATTTGGTTTTCCATCTGAACCAATTCTTTTTCTGTATCAACGCGTTTCTGTTCGCTGAGAATAAGTTTGCGTTTGTCGTAATCGTCGTATTTTGTTTTCCAATCCCGTTCCATTTTTGAAAGCTCTTCCTGCCATTCTTTTATAATGGCGTCGAGTTTCTTTTGCGTATCCTGATAATCGGGAAGCTGTTTCATGATAGCATCGCTATCAACGTAACCGATTTTCGGCTGCGCCTGTAATGAAGGCGCAAGAATCATTAGAAGGATTGGTAGTACTAAACCGATTTTTTTCATAGTCTATTTTCCGGTAATGATTATTTACCTCTTTTCAGACGATCCAAAACTTTGTATGTAATATCGAACTGAGGATCTGCATGAAGAAGAACAACTTCTCCGGCTTTATCGAAAACGAACTGCATGGCTTCTTCTTTCGAAACTTCATCGATTGCCTTGAAGATTTTTTCCTTCACCGGTTTCATTAACTGATCTTGTTTAACAAAATACTCGCCGTTCGGCTGAGAAAATTTTTGATCTTTGTACTGCTGAAGTTTTTGTTCTTTTTCAACAATGCTCTGCTGCAATTTTTGAAGCTGATCCGGCTTCATTGTTTGTGACTGTTTCTGATAGTCGGCATATGATTTTTGAAGATTGGTTGTAATGCTGTCAACTTCTTTTTTCCACTTTGCAACAAGTCCGTCTAGATCGCTTTTTGCTTTTATAGCTTCCGGATATTGAGCAAGAATAACTTCGGAATCAACGTAACCTATTTTTAATGGAGCTTGTGCTGTCTGAGCAAATAAAGCTGTTGTTGAAAAAATAATCAATGCAAATAATGTGACTCTTTTCACGTTTACCTCTGTTTAATGATAGTTAAAAACCTTTTCCAAATTGGAAATGGAACATCCATTGCGGATCCTTACCGTCAACACTCTTTCTGTCGAAGCCGTATCCGTAATCGAAACCTATTAATCCTATCGGGTTTAATAAAATTCTGGCGCCGACGCCAACAGAACGTTTCAGATCGAACAAGTTTGTATGAGCAATGTCATAATAAACGTTTCCGGCTTCTGCAAAAGCAAGCAGATAAATCGGAATCGGTTCCATTGCCAATGCAACTCTAAACTCGGTTGTGAATTTTGCCATCACGCTGCTTCCAATTACGTTTCCGGTGGCTACATCCCGTAATCCTAAACTTCTATCTTCGTAGCCGCGCAATGGAGTTGTGGCAATTATTAACCCAGTACCGCCCATATAAAAGAACTCGAACGGGTTAATTTTTAACCGCGTTCCTTCTTTCAACTCTCCAATATAACCCAGTTCCGATGAAGTGTAAAGTACAAATCTATTTGAATTAAATAAAGATTTATACCATTCTGTTTTGAAATCTATCTTATAATAATTCAAGTTGCCTGGCAAAAACGGTCCGCCCGATAATTCACCGCTCAACATTATTTTTGAACCGCGGGCAGGGAATATAGGATTATCGATATCGGTTCTGGTTATTGTTGTACCGAGTGTGTATTGACGGGTGAGACCGGACGGATAAAATCCGGCGCCGTCGATTACGTTGTTATATTGAAAACGCAGCATACCCTGAACGTAGAAGAAATCATCCGGCCAGGTTAATCTTCTGCCGACTCTTAGAGTGATACCGGATTGCTGCAGATCGTAAACATAACGCTGGCGTGTGTCAAACAAATCGAATCCGACCGAAGTCGGCGTATCATTGTACCACGGTTCTGTAAATCCGAGCGAGAACGTTCTATAAAAATTTCCGACTCCAAACTGCCAGTTGAAATTCAGAATTTGTCCGCCGCCCATTTGAAACGGGTGAGCAAGCGAGAAATTTGTTAGTGTAAAACCGATTGCGCCGCTGAATCCAAAAGCACCGCTGTAACCAACCGATGCATTGAGATAGTCGCTGGATTTTTCTTCGACTTTGTAGGCAATATTGACCGTACTATCGTTAGCCGGTCTGTAATCAATTCCGCTTTTGTATAAATTCTCAACATTGAAGTACTGAAGATTAGCAAGCTGCTGAATGCTTCTTAAAATAAAACTACGGCTGAAGTAGCTGCCCGGAATCGTATATAGTTCGCGGCGGATAACTTTGTCCATAGTTTTTTCGTTTCCGGTGATATCTACCTTGCCTACTTTGAAACGGTTTCCTTCGGTTACTTTAATCATGATATCCATAGAATCCGGTGCGACTTTTTCTTCCTTTGCATCAAGCTGAAACGCTAGGTATCCGTTATCCTGGTACAATGATGAAACATCGGATTGCTTTTCGTTGTAGTGTAAATTCTGGTTAAACTTTTCGTAATCGTAAACATCGCCCTTTTTGAAATCGAGTCGCTGGTTCAATGCTTCAGACGGATAAACCGTGTTGCCTTCCCAAACAATATTTCTCACTTTGTATTGATTGCCTTCGTAAACGTTCACTACAACATCAACATGCTTTTTATCGGGTGTGAAAACGAGACTGTCGCTGAGAATTCCGAAATCTCTATAACCGTTTTTTCTGTAGAACTTTATTAAAAGCTCTTTATCCTTTTCGAATTTGTCACGTTTGAATTTCGGTGACGACCAGAACTTCCACCATTTAGATTCTTTAGTGTCGTCAAACTCGCCTTTGAGTTTATCGTCATTATAAGCTTTGTTGCCGTGAAAAATAATATTTCTGATCGTTACTTCTTCACCTTCATTGATGTCGAAGATTACCAGCGTTCTTTCTTTTAGTCTTGGTATTGAATTGATGGAAACAGATTGATCCAGCTCGTACGTTGTGGTGTATTCTTTGGATAAATCTTTTTCGTTGCGCCAGATTACTTTTATTTCGTTCTTGTTCGTATCTGCCTGAAAGAAATTATAGTAACCGTAATTTATCTCGGCGTTAAGATAACCTTCGTCGTTGTATTGAGATTTGATCTTGTCTGCGATGTGTACAAGGTCTTGCGGTTTCAGAGTTTGACCGCGGACGATGTTTACCTTTTTCATCAAGTCGTCTTCTTTGATCTCATTGTTCCCGCGGAAGATGATTTTTTCCAAGCGGGGATATTCAGTCACTTTGATTTGAAGAAAAATTCCGTCCTGAATTTTCTTTTCGATGATCAATTCGATGTCTTGAAAAATTCCGAGGTTCCAAAGATGCTTTATTGCAGTATTGGTCTGATCGCCGGGTATGGAAATTTCATCGCCCACTTTCAATCCCGAGTTTGCAATGATAGTCGATGCATCGGCAGTTTTATTTCCTACGACTGACAAACCTAAAATCTTGTAGTTCACCTTCTGAGCTTGTGCAAGAACACCGGTGAATGAAATAAAAAATATGATGAGACTAAACTTTAGCCAATTTCTTAGAGTGTGTTTTAGCATTCCGAGTATTTTTGTAGTTGCTGGATAATTGTTCACTAACTTGTCCGAATCTTCTTTCCCTTTTTTGATAATCCTCAATAGCTTCCAATAAATTTTTGCATTTGAAATCCGGCCACAAAACATCTGAAACAAAAATTTCCGAATAGGCAATTTGCCATAATAAAAAGTTGCTTACTCTGAACTCACCGCTGCTTCTTATAAGTAAATCCGGATCGGGCATATTTGCAGTAGTTAAATTCTTGGAGATAACTTCTTCACAGATCTCGTCCGGATTCAATTTGCCCGTGATAACTTGTTTTGTTATATCTTTAACTGCTTCAACAAGTTCCCATCTTCCGCTGTAACTTAAAGCAAGATTCAATGTCATTTTATCATTGTGCGCGGTCTTCTTTAACGCTGAGTACAATTCATCCTGCACAATGTTTGGAAGTGAACCCGTGTCACCGATGGTTGTTAATCTAACATTATTCGAATTCAGTTCGTCGGTTTCGTTCTGCAAACTCTTCACGATTAGCCGCATCAATGTGGAGACTTCATCCTGCGGACGCTTCCAATTCTCTGTAGAAAAAGTGTAGAGAGTTAAAATTTTCACACCAAGATTTACGCAAACTTCAACTATTTCACGAACCGTTTCCACGCCCTTGCGGTGACCGGCTACTCTGGGAAGACTGCGCTTCTTTGCCCATCTCCCGTTGCCATCCATAATTATTGCGATGTGGTGAGGGATGTTTCCTTTGGCTTTGACTTCCTCAATTCGTTTTTTGTCAGCCGTGCTAATCTTATGTGCCAATCTTGTTTTCCACCCTCAAAAATGAGCTCGAAAAAATAGTTTTCAAGTGGTTAAATGTCAAGGTAAACAAATGTACGGATAATATCTGGAATTATTATCTCGAATCGGATTCCGGCAAGGTTACTATCTTGATGTGATTTTGAATTTCTTCCGGCAAAGAAGAAATGAGAAGGGACGACTTAACCACGGCATTATAGGGCACACCGAGAAAAAGTGTGAAGCGGTTCTTCGGAAATTTGGAATTGTAGTGAACAAGAAAATCTAGCTTCGACAAAAAATTCGGGTCGTTCAATTCTTCTTCCGAAACGGTTAAACCGATAGCAATTTTCTTTTTGTATTTAGCTACGGCGTCAACCTCGTACTCTCCCATCGGCGGCGGGCTTGGTAAAAACTTGCCGTACTTGCGGCTTAATGTTAGGTAGCCGTGCTGCCACAAATGGTCGATCAGAAGATCAACTTTTTCCCGTTTGGATTTCGGAGCCATTTTCTTTCCTAATTAAATCTCGGAATTATCGGTATCATCGGAGAAAATCTTTCCTTCGGCAATACTCTTATATTGCACATTTTTTCAAACTCATACATTTTAATTTCGCTTGAACCGATAATTCTGCCAAACAAAACTTTCTTACCACTTTTATTTCTGTTCATGTGGTAAGGTTCCAAAACTATCTCACTAAAACCATACAAAAATTTTACTCTATTTCTATTTATGATAGCCGATGTGAATAATATCGATTTCATTTTTTCTCCCTTAATTGTAGGTTCTAAATACGCCGACGACTTTTCCAACGATCGAAAATTCTTCCAAGTTTTCAACTTCAATCGGAGAATATTTTTCGTTTTCGGGAACAAGCATCACTTTGTTTTCTTTTCTGAAGAAACGTTTCATCGTTGCTTCGTCTCTCAAAAGTGCAACAACAATGTCGCCGTTGGAAACATCTTTCTGCGGCGAAATGATCACGAGATCGTCTTCAAAAATCCCGGCATTGATCATGCTGTCGCCGCGGACTTTCAATCCAAAACAGTTGTTCTTGTTGTTAAGCATATTTGGATCAACCATAAAGCTGCTCTCAATATTTTCTTCTGCCAAAACCGGCTGACCGGCTGCTACTCTACCTACAATCGGCAGTTCAATTAGATTATCGATGAGATGTTTTGATTTGTTGACAGTCTCGCCCAAGACCGCAAGTGTTCTGCTGGTTTTGCTTTCGTTGGAAAGATATCCTTTCTTAACAAGTGCGTCAATGTGGCGCTTCACTCCAAATGTGCTGGCAATACCGAATTGTTTTCCGATTTCACGGAAGGAAGGTGGAAATCCTTTTGCAGCGATAAACTGCTGGATGAAATCCAGAATTTCTTGCTGACGTTCGGTTAATTCGCTTTTCATTATAGTGTCCCTTTGTTCACCTAAAAATTAGTGAACAAAAGAACACTTGTCAAGGGAAATTTTTGAGAAAATAAACTTTTTGTTGGAGAATGTAACGTCTTCTTTTTCGGAACTAATTCAACTGGTAACGGAAGGAAACAAAATCGCTTTGCATGCTGAAGCTTAACAAAACCATTCCTATAAAAAAGCCGTCCCAAAATTTTGAGACGGCTTTCGTTTTAAAGCTTCAGCAGAAATATCTAATCGAGGTACGTCATCCAATTGTGTTTATCTTCTTTCCGTCCGTACTGGATGGCGGTTAATTCTTCGTAAAGCGCCAACGCAAGTTCGCCCGGTTTGTTCTCATCGAATGCAACCGTGGTGTTATTGTATTTCAGTTTACTGACTGATGCAATTACTGCGGCTGTTCCGCTGCCGAACATTTCAACGAGCTTGCCGGATTTGTGCGCATCCATAACTTCATGAATATCGATCATTCTTTCCTGAATGTTGTAGCCCCAATCTTTCAATATTTGGATTACAGACATTCTCGTTATGCCGGGAAGAATCGAGCCGGTGAGCATCGGCGTTGCAACTTCATCTTTGAAGCGGATGAAAATATTCATCGCACCGACTTCTTCGATGTACTTCTGTTCAATTCCATCGAGCCAAAGAACTTGCGAGAAACCTTCTTTCTTCGCTTCGGCTTGCGCCATCAAACTTGCTGCGTAGTTTCCGGCTGTCTTAGCTTCGCCGATTCCTTTTCTAACGGCGCGCACATACCTATCGGTGCACAATATCGGCACCGGTTTAAATCCTTCAGGATAATATGGACCAACCGGACTTAGCATCACGATCAATTTAAAATATTCTGAGGAGCGGACACCGAGTAAAGGTTCGGTTGCAAACACAACGGGACGAATGTAAAGCGAGTGTCCGGGCTTCGTTGGAATCCAGTCTTGATCGATCCTAACCAATTCGATAATCGCTTTCAGCAAAAGCTCCGGATCGATTTCGGGGATGCACATTCTTTTTGCTGAGCGGTTCAATCTCTCAACATTTTTTTCCGGTCTGAATAACGCAACTTTTCCGGAATCTTGTTTGTAAGCTTTTAGTCCTTCAAAAATTGCCTGACCGTAATGAAAAACCATCGCGGCGGGGCTAAGTTGTAAATCTTCTAATCTTTTGATCGTCGGATTATACCATCCACCTTGACTGGCATCGTAATCAACTTCAAACATATGATCGGTATAGACTTTACCAAATACCAGGTTTTCAGGTATTTTAACTTTTGTTTCGGTCTCAAGTATTTCGATGTTCATTTTTACACCATGCGTTCGTTTAGACTGATCAATAATTAAATAACGATATGCGATAAATCTAAGTTCAAAGTGCAGTTGAGAAAAGTTTTTCTCGAAAATGTTTTTCGTAGAACAGCAACAACTACAATTAAATATATTAAAAATGGTAGGGAATTGCCAATTGAGGAACGTGCTTGCCTGCCAAAAGAAATTTGAATATTAGCCGCAATGTTCGGAAGAAATAATTTCATAATTGAAACAAGTTTCTTAGTTTTGATTCAGACTATTAATTATATGTGGAAAGTGATTAGCAGAATTTTACAATTGATCGGCAGAAAAACTCTTAATTTTTTTGAAGAGTTCGGACAAGTTGTTCGGCTGTTTGTGGAAATTTTGAGATCCACGCCGAAAATATTTAAGAATCCAAGAAACACGCTTTACCAGATGGAACACATCGGGGTTGATTCCATTCCATTGGTATTTATTATTGCAACTTTCACTGGTGCCGTAGCGTCGTGGCAGGCGGCTTATCAACTGAAAGGAATTGCACCGCTTTCATTTCTTGGCGCAACAACAAGCAGAGCGATTATCACGGAACTTGGTCCGGTGCTGACAGCGATTATTATTGCCGGAAGAGTGGGGGCTTCAATTGCCGCCGAGCTTGGTTCGATGAAGGTTACCGAACAGATCGATGCGCTTGAGTCTATGGGAATTAGTCCGGTTTCTTTTCTTGCTACGCCGCGTTTTTTTGCAATTATATTAATGATGCCTATACTTATTGTATTTGCAAATGCGATTGCAATTACAGGTGCGTATGTTATTTCCAATTTTTTCCTCGATGTTTCATTCAGTGTTTTTTTTGAATCCGCGCGCCGATACTTTTTAATCAGCGATTTTGTTTTTGGTTTGATTAAAGGAATGATCTTCGGCGGCGTTACATCATTGTTGGGCTGTCACATTGGTTTTAGAACGGAAGGCGGTGCAGAAGGTGTCGGCGCATCAACAATCAGATCATTCGTAATCAGTTCCGCGCTTATCTTGATCCTCGATTATTTCCTCTGGACGCTAATTTTTTAGTTGATGATGTAAATTTTTTTCTTAAGTTGTTCGGTAAAGTTAACTGAGAATATAAAATTGCATCATATTTTCAAACCGCTTTTTGATTTCTCATTCGCGTCTCTGCTGGTAGTTCTCAGCTTGCCGTTACAAATTCTGTTTTCAATTCTTCTTACAATTGAGTTAAAAGAAAGTCCATTCTTCTTTCAGAAAAGAGGTCTGGCATTCAACCTTAAGCATTTTACAATTTTCAAATTCCGGACGATCAAAAAAAATTGCTCGGATAAATTAAAACATCTAAAACCGGAAGATATTTTTGTTCTGCCGGATATATCAAGAGAGCTTACACCATTTGCAAAGTGGCTGCGCCGTACTGGACTTGATGAACTGCCGCAAATTTATAATGTTCTTTTGGGTCAGATGAGTTTTATCGGTCCCCGTCCTTTCATGCTTGAAGATTTGGTAATAATTAAAAATAAATTTGCCGAACAAAACAAGATTCGTGAAAAGATCAAATCCAAACCCGGCATAGCAGGCATGTGGCAGATTATTGGCGACCGCAAGTTAGGCATTGACAACTTAATTGGTATGGACCTTTTTTACGAGGAGAATAAATCATTCCTCCTCGATATGAAAATTCTATTTTCTGCTATTCTAATACCCGTGTTCGCGAAGAATTCTGATGCAATACTTTCCAAAATAACCCCAATGGGAAAACTTTTTTCAATCTCGCATTTTGAATTCATAACAGATCACCGGAAATATCTTGATGACGGAAGGGGAAAGGAAGTATCATATAAATTGAAGATGCCCTTGAATTGGTGGTCTGCGAGCGATTCGTACACAGTCTTTAATAATTCAAAAGTTGGTACGGCTGAAGGTGAACGGAAAAAATTTCCGACCGAAACTTTCTCGAAGAACTAATTCCGTTATCACATGAAGAATTTGTTTAGTGTCTTTTAGAGTTTAAGCTGATTAAAACTTGATTTTTCTATTGCACAAGTCGGGCAATGCTGTTAATTTCCTTATATCATATGGAAGTCAGTTGTCGTTTAATGATACCAAGAACCAACTATTCCTGTAGTAATAATTCTTCTCATATTCTTCTTCTTTCACTTGCCTATCCAGCAGATAATCGAAGATATATAATAGATAGCAGCTCAGTCTTCCAGCATTCACAGAAGTTTTCCAAGTCTGTCTTACCAATATCAAATCAAACTATCATAAACCAACAGCGGAGAAGTTATGTCAGATTTTGTTAAAGACTTTATGGCGCAGGTGAAAGCCAAGAATCCCAGCGAACCCGAATTCCATCAAGCGGTTTTCGAAGTTATCTCATCATTAGTTTTAGTTCTTGAAAGACATCCGGAGTATCGTAAAGAAAAAATACTGGAAAGAATTATCGAACCGGAACGCACTATATTGTTTAGAGTGCCATGGGTAGATGACCAAGGTGATGTTCAGATCAATCGCGGTTTTAGAATTGAAATGAACAGTGCGATCGGTCCGTATAAAGGCGGACTCCGTTTTCATCCATCGGTTAATCTTGGCATCTTAAAATTTCTAGCTTTTGAACAAGTTTTTAAAAACAGTTTAACAACTTTGCCGATGGGCGGCGGAAAAGGCGGATCGGATTTCGACCCGAAAGGAAAAAGCGACGGCGAAGTTATGAGATTCTGCCAAAGTTTTATGAGTGAGTTATTCCGTCACATCGGTTCGAACACAGACGTACCTGCCGGCGATATCGGTGTCGGTGGTCGCGAAATCGGATTTTTATTTGGTCAATACAAAAAATTACGCAATGAATTTACCGGCGTACTAACCGGCAAGGGATTGAATTGGGGCGGCTCGCTTGTTCGTCCCGAAGCAACCGGTTATGGATCAGTTTACTTTGCCGCCGAAATGTTGGGCACACGCAAGCAGACTTTGGAAGGAAAAAGATGTCTCGTTTCCGGCAGCGGTAACGTTGCGCAATATACCGTTGAAAAGATTTTGCAGCTCGGAGGAAAAGTTTTAACACTTTCCGATTCAAGCGGATACATTTTTGACGAAGCCGGCATCGATGCTGAGAAACTGAAATTTGTTATGGACTTAAAGAACATTCGCCGCGGAAGAATGAAAGAATATGCCGATAAATTTAAGAGTGCGGTTTACACACAGATCGATCCGGGTGCCGATCATAACCCGTTGTGGAATCATAAAGCGGATTGCGCGTTTCCATCTGCAACGCAAAATGAAATAAGCGGAAAGGATGCCGCCAATCTTTTGAAGAACGGCGTTTATGTTGTCAGCGAAGGAGCCAATATGCCGTCGAGCATCGAAGCCATTAACCAATTTGTTGACGCTAAAATTTTATACGGACCCGGAAAAGCCGCCAATGCCGGCGGTGTTGCAACTTCCGGTTTGGAAATGGCTCAGAACAGTATGCGCTATTCATGGACGCGCGAAGAAGTTGATAACAGACTTCACCTCATCATGAAAAGTATTCACAAAACATGCGTGGATACAGCCACTAAATACGGTACGCCGGGCAACTATGTTAACGGCGCCAACATCGGCGGATTTGTGAAAGTCGCCGATGCAATGCTCGATCAAGGAATTGTGTAAATATTGTTTTTATCTTTCTTTTTATATAGACGCTCCACCCGTCGAGACTCTCACCTCGCGAAGACGCCAGCCTCGACTAGATGTCGAGTCTAGGCGGGCGAGTCGAAGCGGGCGGTCTCGCCGAGGCTGAGGGGGCGTCTTTACATTTTGGATAGAAAGCATCGCGCTTGTTGCGTGTTTACGGAGTGAGCTTTTTATTTTTGCAGCATTTCATCTTATAAGTTATATTATACAAAAGGTAATTTAGGAGGAAGTTAGCTATGGATACTCAATTTATTGTAGATGAATCGGGCACTAAGAAAGCCATAATTTTGCCAATGGAAGATTATGAAGAACTTTTGGAAGATGTTCACGACCTTGCTGTAATTGCAGAAAGAAAAGATGAGCCAGCAATCAATTTGGAAGAGCTTAAGAAAAAGTTAAAATCTGATGGGCTTATTTAAAATTGACAGCAAAGGGTCGTTAGAACATGACCTGAGAAAAATTGATAAGCAATTTATTCCGCGCATTCTTAATGCAGTTGAAAGTCTTGCAGAAAACCCCTTCCCAATTCAGTCAAGAAAGATGAAAGGTTCAGAATCGAGCTATCGTTTACGAGTAGGAGACTATCGTGTAATTTATCAGGTTGATACTGAAAATAAGGTTGTAACTATTTTTTATGCTCGGCATAGAAAAGAAGCTTATAATAGATAGAATTAACAGTAATATTGATTTCGGAAGGTAGTTAAATATGTTATTTTTGTATTAGAAGTGATAAAAGGAAAAGCTAAGATGAAAAAATCCAAAGCAATAATGGCGTCAATCGAGATAAAAAAAAATGATGACGGTTTTCTTGCAAGAATTCCAGGCATTCAAGGCGCATTTGCAGAAGGCGATACTGTTGAAGAAGCGGTTTTCAATTGCATTGAAGTTGTAAAAATGATTTTTGAGTATCGCAAAGAAAGAAATGAATCGCTCGGTTTTAATGAATTTGATTTAACAAAAAATAAGCGAATGACTTTTGCGTTTCCAATCGGTGTTTAGCAATGCCCAAATTAACCGAGCTTTCCTACCAAGATATTACAAAACGAATAAAGAAATTTGGATTCAGATTTTACAGGCAGGGTAAAGGATCACATGAATTGTGGGTAAGAGATGAGGATGGTAAAGTAATTCCAGTTCCACACCACAAAGGTAAAAGTATTCGCAAAGGAACGGTCAAAGCAATAATTAAGGAAATTGGTGTCACTGTTGATAAGTTCTTGGCTGATTAGACAATTCGAATAACGAATAAACTCCCCCCTCTTAACACAGATTTTTTTGTAGTATGCAAAACTTCAGTTCCTTAATTTAATGCCGCACAATTGTGATTCTTATGAGCAACCAAGTCATCAAATTTGATAAAGAAACATTTAAGGAAAGCCGTTACCTTAAGTTTCAGAATTTTCACAACCTCATGCGGTTCCGCATACGGGATATTCTTCTCGTTTCCAGTTTGTATGATTCATATATCTTCGAAGAGGACGAGCGTCTTTACGAACTCATTCGACAAGAATACCAAGGTTTGAATCTCAGTCATTCACCGGAACTGGTTCAGGTGTCTAATGGTGAAGAAGCAATTCGGCTTGCTAAAGAAGAACGTCGGTTTGATCTGATCATCACAACTCTTCACATCGAAGATATGAACGCGATAACTTTCGCTAAGAAGGTAAAAGAAAACGGTCTCGATATCCCCATCGTTCTGCTGAGCTACGATAACCGTGAGATGACCGATTTAATTTCCTCGAAAGACATTTCAATTTTCGATAAAGTTTTTATCTGGCAGGGAGATTATAGTATTGTTCTTGGAATCATAAAATTCCTCGAAGACAAAATGAACGTTGAGCACGATACAAAAAGTGTCGGACTTCAGACTATAATTCTTATTGAAGATAACATAAGATTTTATTCATCGTATTTACCGATCATTTACACGGAGGTGCTTAAGCAATCCCAGAGTTTGATTTCGGAAGGAATAAATCTTTCCCACAAATTTTTGCGAATGCGCGCCCGACCGAAAATTCTACTTTGTTCCAGTTACGAAGAAGCTTGGACATACTTCGAAAAGTACGAAGAATATGTTCTTGGAATTATTTCCGATATAGATTTTACGCGCAAAGGAATGCCGGATCCCGAAGCCGGTATCGTCTTTGCAAAAAAAGTTAAAGAGCTTCAGCCCGATATTCCGATTCTGCTTCAGTCAACAAATAGTGAGAATGAAAAAATTGCTTCTGCAATTGGAACTTCATTTCTGTTGAAAGACTCGCCCACATTGCTTGAAGAGTTGAAAGCTTTCATGTTGCACAACTTCGGTTTCGGTGATTTTGTATTTAGAAACGAAATCGGTGAAGAGGTTGGACGAGCGAGGAATTTAACGGAACTAGAAGAACAACTTGCAGTTGTGCCCGATGAAAGTATTAAGTATCATGCATCGCGTAATCATTTTTCGAATTGGCTGAAGGCAAGAACGGAATTCTGGCTTGCTCATCAATTGCGTCCGAAAAAAGTTAGCGATTTTCCGTCCATCCATGCTTTGAGAAAATTGTTAATCGACTCGCTCCGCGAATTCCGTAAATCGCGTCAGATTGGAGTCATTCTCGACTTCAACAAAGAAACATTTGATGTTACCACAACATTTGCTCGCATCGGCGGCGGATCGCTTGGCGGCAAAGCGCGCGGTCTCGGTTTTGTAAACAGTCTGCTAAGCAATTTTGAAATACGCAACAAGTTTGAAGGTGTAAAGATATTTGTGCCGCCAGCGGTTGTTCTAGGAACGGATATTTTCGATCAGTTTCTCAGCGATAATAATCTGCGGGAGTTTGCTCTCACGTGCGAAGATGATGAAGACCTTAAAGACAAATTCTTCGATGCAAAGAAATTTCCACAGTATGCGGTAGAAAGTTTGCGCGCGTTTCTGGAATTGGTAAAAGAACCGCTTGCCGTACGTTCTTCAAGTCTGCTTGAAGACTCGCAAGGTCAGCCGTTTGCTGGTGTTTACGATACGTTCATGCTTCCGAACAATCATCCGAATCTTGATATTAGATTGAGACAGCTTCTTCATGCCGTTAAAAGAATTTTTGTTTCGGTTTTTTTCCAGAAATCAAAAGACTACATGAAGGTCACCACTTACCGCCTCGAAGAAGAAAAGATGGCGGTTATAATTCAAAAAATGGTTGGCGCGGAACACAATGGAAAATATTATCCGGATTTTTCCGGCATCGCTAAGTCATACAATTTTTATCCTACGCTGCCGCTAAAATCGACGGACGGAACCGCGGCAGTTGCACCCGGACTTGGAAAGGCAATTGTGGAAGGCGGTTTGACGTTTCGATTTTGTCCGAAGTATCCGCAGCAGCAGCTCAATGCCGGCGGAATAAAAGATTTGTTGAAATACACACCGAAAGATTTTTTTGCGTTGGATTTGTATGAAGAGTACTCGGATAAAAATATTGATGAAGAACGTCTCACAAAAAAATATCCGTTAACCGAAGCGGAAAAAGACGGAACGCTCGATGCAGTCGGTTCCACTTACGATAATGATAATCTTACAATCTATGACGGTGTGCGAAGAGCCGGACCAAAAGTTTTTACTCTCGCGCCGATTTTAAAATATAAAGTATTTCCGCTGCCGGAAATTTTGGATTTGCTTCTTGAACTTGGCACATGGGGAACGGGTTCGCCAATCGAAATAGAGTTTGCGGTTAACCTTACAGTCCCGCCGAGACAGCCGAAAGAATTTGCGCTGCTGCAAATTCGCCCGCTTGTCATCAGTGGTGAAATAGAAGAGTTGGAACTTGACAACTATGAGATGGAAAGATTGATCTGCAAGAGCAGTCAAGTTCTCGGTCATGGTGTGATTGACGAAGTGAAAGATATTATTTACGTCGATCCGGAAAAGTTCGACCGGAAATTTACAAGAGAAGTTGCGCGCGAGATTTCTCAGTTCAATTCAAAAATGATAAACAGCCAAACACCTTATTTGTTGGTTGGAGTCGGCAGATGGGGCACGCTCGATCCGTGGCTTGGTATTCCGGTAACATGGGAACAGATCAACGGCGCAAAGGCAATCATAGAATCCAACTTTACAGATTTTAATGTCTCGCCGTCACAGGGATCGCATTTTTTTCAGAACCTAACCTCGTTCAAGGTCGGATACTTTACGATAGATAACTTCACCAAGCAAGGATTCATCGATTGGGATTGGCTGCGGAAACAAAAAATTTGTGAAAAGAAAGATTTCACCAACCATGTTTGTTTGAAAAATCCAATCTCGATCAAAATAAATGGGCGCGGCAACAAAGGATTAATTGTAAAACCAAGTTGATAAAATAGTTAACAAAAACGTATATTTGTTTGTAAACAGAACGAGGATACAATGACAACAGCGATCGTAAGAATAAATATGAAGACTCACAAACTGCTTCAGGAAATAAAAAGAGACTCGGGCAAAACTATGCAAGAGATAATTTCGAAAGCATTGGAACATTATCGTGAAATTCAATTTTGGAATGAAGTGAACGAAGCATATTCTAAATTGAAAGCAAGTAAAACGGCTTTTAAGGATGAAATAGAAGAACGAAAACTTTGGGAGAAAACTCTCTCTGACGGAATTAAAAGGAATTGATCTTTGAACCCCGCACGCGGCGAAATTTGGATGATTAACCTAAATCCTGCAAAAGGCAGAGAACAGGCTGGAATACGTCCTGCACTAATTTTTTCCGTGAACGGATTTAATGAAAGCGCGGCTGATTTAATAATTGTCGTCCCGATTACGTCGAAGATGAAAGAGATACCTTTACATGTTCGATTGGAACCGCACGAATCCGGATTAAGAGTGGAAAGCTACGTTAAGTGCGAGGATATTCGCTCGATATCAAAATCACGATTGATGGAAAAAGTGGGAAGCGCCCCTCAAAATAAAATGGAAGAAGTTGAGAAAAAGTTAAAGCTTCTTTTGGGATTATAAACTTAAATTGAATTGGAATGCAAATGTCGAACTTTGTAATTAAACCAGCAGTTAGAACCGAAAACATTACTTATGCCGTGAGAGATATTGTTGTGCTTGCAAACGAAGTTGCGAAGACAGGAAAGGAAATGCTGTATCTCAACATCGGTGATCCGAATCTTTTTGATTGGGAACCACCGAAACATTTGGTCGAAGAAACTTACAAGGCGATGCTGAAAAATTTTAACGGTTATGCGCCGTCGTCGGGAATCAAGCAAGCCGTTCAAGCAATTGAAAAAGAAGCCGAGAAGAAGGGAATTAAAAACGTTCAGGATATTTTTGTAACAACCGGCGCAAGCGAAGCGATTGACATTTGTTTAACTGCATTGGTGAACGACGGTGAAAATGTTTTGACGCCGACGCCGGGTTATCCGTTGTACACTGCGATCCAAAGTAAATTGCAAACGATGGAAAATCCATATTACCTTGATGAAAGCAACGGATGGCAGCCGAACATAGATGACATTAGAAAAAAAATTAACAGCAAGACGCGTGGAATAATTTTAATCAATCCAAATAATCCTACCGGCTCTAATTCTTCTCCCGAAACTTTGAAACAAATTATTGATCTCGCGATAGAACACAACCTTGTAATCTTCGCCGATGAGATTTACGATAAACTTTTGATGGATGGAAAGAAACATACATCGATTGCGGCGCTCAATTCCGAAGTTCCGATGATCACATTTGGAGGGCTGTCGAAAAATTATATGGTACCGGGATTCAGAATCGGCTGGGGAATTGTTAGCGGAAACAAATCTGTTTTAAAAGATTACATCGAAGCGATCAACAAATTGCTGCGGGCGCGTTTATCTGCAAATCATCCTGAGCAATACGGAATAGCTCCGGCGCTGCTTGGAGATCAATCGCATCTTGAAGTTGCAATGAAAAAATTGACGGGTCGGAGAAACTTAACTGTAGAAATGATGAATGCCGTTCCGGGAATTTCGTGTGTTGCACCTGAAGGCGCGTTCTATGCGTTCCCGAGACTTCATAATATTTCCAACGACGCACATTGGACTACGCAGCTAATAAAAGAAACCGGAGTTGTTGTTGTTCCAGGCAGCGGATTCGGACAAATGCCCGGCACTCAACATTTTAGAATAGTATTCCTACCGCCGGAAAATATTTTGGAGAAAGCTTACAAAGCGATCGCGTCTTTCAACGAAAAATATATCGAAAAGTTTGAGAAGGCGAGTGAAAGAGTGTAGAACGTAGAACTGGGAACTATGTCCCATTGCCTCATAATAAAATCTGACTATTGTAATATTAAAAAGAACATTAGGTGACTAAATATTATAGCGAACAAAATAAAGGAAGCGCAGAGAAATAATCAACGTACGGCAATAGTAGAACATAACATTACTTTACAAGAGTAAGTATATCATAAATTTTCATTTGAATAATCCTCTGTAATTCAAAAGGATCT
>JAMCSN010000048.1 GCA_023381535.1 Bacteroidota bacterium | reverse complement strand
TTTGTCGTTCCCCTTTTATTTTTTCTCGGTTAGTAGTGATATAATTTTTTATATTGCTCTTAGTGAAAGGGAAAAAAAATGTCTTGCCGGTTTATATCTCTTGGGCTTTTATCTGCTTGAAGTAAAGCACTCTATGGGTTATAAAGAGATTGTGGTGACATTGCTTTTGGTTCGAAAGGCCAATTAATAATACTAAAGATGTATCTGAATTGAAAAGAGTTATCGCTAAAAGGAAAATGCCTTTTGTTAGTAATGGCTCAACCCGAAGTGTAATTTTCCTGATTTCCTTTTATGATTTTAACTGTCCGCTTTGTTATGATGATTTTGTTTCGATTTCAGATTCACTTCAAAAGCAGGAGAAGAACAAAACTAATATTCTCTACTTGTTCGAAAAAGAATCTGCTACTTCAGAATCTTTAGACTCAACAAGATTGGAAGCGTGGAAGGTAGTGAATAGAATTAATTCACCTGTCTATTTAGTGAAAAATGATTTATTCCGACATTTGTTCATTCGTAAGAGTTCTGTGATCGTATTGGATTCGAAGGAAGAATTATTTACCAAGCGGGAATTTCCAATAGGAATTGATGGACGAAAAGAAATTCTTGCATATTTATCAAATTGAGGAAAAAGTGAATAACTATTTGTTAAATGTGGAAAATGTAAATAAAACTCTTCGATCGAATGGAAAACTTTTCCACTTACAAGATATTTCATTTGAGCTTATGTGTTACGAAATAACTTCATTAGTTGGGTTGAATGGAGCGGGAAAAACTACACTCATTCGGTTATTACTTTCGTTGCTTGATGTAGATTCCGGGACAATTTTATATGGGTCAGGGTTGATTCAGGCAAAATCAAAAAAAATCGGTTATTTGCCAGAAACGTTTATGAGCAGTAAATCCGATCTAAAAGTTCGGTCGTTTCTAAAATTTTTTGCAGAACTAAATGCTGTTCCATTAGATAAAATTAAATGCTCTATTGAAGATGTTTTGGAAAAAGTGGGATTGATTGAACAGGAAAATCAAATCATCAGCAAACTCTCTAAAGGCATGAAAACCAGACTCGGAATAGCACAGGCCATTTTGGGGGAACCCAAAATTATAATTCTTGATGAACCAACCGATGGACTGGACCCACAGGGACGAAAAGATATAATAAAACTCTTGAAACATTTGAAAAATAAAGGAAAGGCGATATTGATTAGTTCCCATATTCTATCTGAAATTGAAAGTGTTTGCGATAAGATTTTAATTCTTGATGAAGGCAAACTTTTGTTAAATCAAAATTTGTCCGATTTGTTAATATCAGAGCAGGAAGAAAGAGATTTTCGAACTGATAGTGAGAGAACATCCATTCATCAGAAGAAAATGTTCAAATCTGTTGAGGAATTATTTTTTGCTACCCTTAAGAAGGATGCATAGATGAATTTACCAATAGTAAAATTTACAGTTCAAACTTTGCTGAAACAACCAATTGTTGCAGTAGTCTTTTTGATTGAACTTGTAATTGTGGCTATTATATTTTCTGCCGGTATAATATTTAACGAAAACCAGATTGTAGAAATTAATATCTGGGGGTTCACATTTGACGAACCCTTTTTAATTAAAGAAATCGCAAGCAATACCCTTAATATGCTATGCTTTATAATTAGTTTTCTAGCCATATTAATATCGACCAGATTTTTTTATGAATTTATTAACGATTCCATTCTGGAAATAATTTTGCCTAAACTGCAGAACAAAAAAGATCTTTTGTTATCATCATTTTGGGGTCTCTCTCTTTTTTTGATTATCTCTCTCTCGTCATTATTGGTAATCACGATTGTCTTTTTCGCTATTAAGTATAATCTATTTTTATATACCAAACTAAGTATAGCTGCTTTGTACTTGCTGCTAAGTGTTTTTTATATAGTTTCTCTTTCCGCATTGGTTACTCAATTGTTCGATGGATTCACGGCAAGCATTATTCTGATAATTCCGTTGCTGTTTGGAAAGATGTTTATAAATATGCTGGGGGATGAAAAGATTATAAGCAAAATATTCACAGCATTATTTCCACTATCTTATTTAAATGGTGAAGCAATTCAGGCATCACTAGGCGATTTTTCTTTTAGTGTTCTGCCTATACCAATCTTTTTGCTAAATCTGTTATTTATTTGGTTGGCAATTACTATCTTTGCAAGAAAAAGGCAATGAAGTAATTCCATGCATGAGCCGCCAGGATGATTCTTCATAATGTGCCTATCTTACAAAAAAGATATTTACTACAATACCTTTATCTGGAATACATCTTTCCAGTTGGAACTTCTTCTAAATAAATAGGAGTAGTTATGTTTGGTAAAATTAAAAGCAACTTTACGTTTAGCATATACAGTATGTTAAGCTTTGTTTACGGAATTGCGGTTGCGTCAACATTGTTGAGTTTGTTTTTCATGGTAGTTTATCTAGTAACAGGTTCTTCTGTGGTAGTTTGGTCGGGGATAAAAGTCGAATTGGAATTTGCCTCAAAAGAGGTAAGCGAAGTAGTTCACAACCAATTTATCTCAAGGCTTTATGGGGATTTGGCAATTATAAGCACCTCTAAAGCAAATATGATTCTTGCGGCAACCATTCCAATTCTTGTATTCAGCTCGATCACATTAGGTATTTTTCTTCTAAGGAAAGTATTTAAGAATATTCATGAAGGAAATTATTTTATACCAACAAATAAGAGAATAATGTATCAATTAGCATTCCTTTGCATTCTGGTCCCGATAATTGTAGAATTTCTGAAAAAGATTATCGTTTCGAATTTAGCCAACACCATGGTACAAAACGGGCTGATAGTAAAAAGTCAGAACTGGTTCATTGGTTGGGAAAATCTATTCTTTTCTCAATATCTATTACTCTCAATCTTTTTTATTCTTTTTGCGAATGTCTTTACGGAAGGAGTAAAGATTAAAGAAGAAATTGATCTTACCGTGTGAGGACAAAATGATACGAGTAAACCTAGACGTAATGATGGCGAAAAGAAAAATGTCTCTCACAGAACTCGCGGAAAAAGTAAACATAACGATGGCGAACCTTTCCGTACTCAAAACGGAGAAAGCCAAAGCAATTCGTTTTTCAACGCTAGATGCAATATGCAAAGTTCTCGATTGTCAGCCGGGTGATATTTTGGAACATGTTGCCGACGCAATTAACAAATAATAGATCGAAATAGTTTTATGCTGGTGAAAAAAATTCGAAACAGACCGTGAATCTTTTCCCATTCTTCTTATTTTTACCGCCGATAAATTTCAAATTTGTCAAAGAACACTTTATGATAAATTACATTACAAATTTGCCGGTAATTGTCCTCTCATCATTCATGCTTATCTAACCTGTTCATGACTTTTGCCTGGTATAGTCACTTAAAAAATTTATCCGATAGAAAATGGTATATCGCCGCAGTGATCAGCTGGGGGATAGCTTTTTTCGAATATATGATTCAAGTTCCGGCAAACAGAATTGGTTACACAGAGCTCAGTCTTTCGCAGCTAAAAATTTTGCAGGAAGTAATTACGCTTTCCATATTTGTTCCGTTTGCAATCGTTTATATGCGTCAACCGCTCAAACTCGATTATCTTTGGGCGGGGTTATGTTTGCTTGGAGCCGTTTACTTCATATTTAGATCGTAGAAAACAACCGGCAAACCCGTCCGGTACAACGTAGAATTCCGCAAGGAGTCTTACTTTTAAGTTGCGACAAAATCGGCAAAAATTCTGAGGTTATCCGTATTTCCCCCAGTCATTCCTTCTTTGCCAAAGGGCAAAATATTTGAACCCCAGAGGGTAAAAATATGTTTGCATAATTATGCGCAATAATGTATAATTATTCCCCAAAATTAAGAATGTGTTGTAAAATGATAAATGCGGGCATAGTCGGAGCGGCGGGATATTCGGGATTGGAGCTAGTGAAGCTTCTTCTCAATCACTCGGAAGTGACGATTACCAAATTATTCGGAAACTCAACGGTGGGAAATTTTATCGAAGAAGTTCATCCGGCATTGCGTGGAATGATTTCACTTGAGATTCAGCAGTTCAGCGTTCCCGAACTTGAAGATGTTGACGTTTTGTTCGTTGCATTACCATCCGGACAATCAATGGACATAATTGCCGAAGCTTACAAAACCGGTGTGAAGATAATTGATCTCGGCGGTGATTTCAGACTGAACGTCATCAGCGAGTACAAAAAATATTACAAGCACGATCATTTAGCACCGGAACTTTTAAAGAAAGCAGTATATGGATTGAGCGAATGGAATGAAAACGAAATTCAGAATGCTTCGCTGGTTTCAAATCCCGGTTGCTATCCGACAAGCGTTCAATTACCGCTGATTCCGTTATTGAAAAATGGGTTGCTTGAAGATGAATTGATCAGCATAGTTTCGTACAGCGGCACAAGCGGCGCGGGCAAGTCGGTAACGTCAAACATGATTTTCAGCGAAATAAACGAAAGCGTTCGCGCATATAAGGTCGGTAATCATCAGCACATTCCTGAAATAAAACAGTATCTCGAAAAGTTTGGTGGTGTTAAGTCGGATTTTTCTTTTGTGCCTCACTTATTGCCGATAACACGCGGAATTTATACAACCATTCACGCTAAGGTTAAATCGGGAGTTACAGAAACAGAAATTAACGATGCGTATCAATCAAGTTACAGCGACAAATCGTTTATACGATTAATTGCGCCGGCGGTTCCGGAAATAAAAGATGTGCTCAATACAAACTTTTGCGATATCAGTTTTAAATTATTAGACAACAATACGCTCGTGATCTTTTCGGCAATTGATAATTTGGTGAAAGGCGCGGCAGGCCAAGCGATTCAAAACATGAACATAATGTTCGGATTTCAACAAACAGAAGGACTACTAAAATGCAACAAGAAAAAGTCGTTGCAGATAAAATAAACGCCGGCATCACGGCGCCAAAAGGTTTTAAAGCTGCGGGTATTCATTGCGGTATTAAAAAATCAAGAAAGGATCTTGCGCTGATAGTTTCCGATTACCCCGCAACGGCAGCGGCGGTTTTTACGCTTAACAAAGTTCAGGCGGCGCCGGTGCTTGTCTGCAAAAAACATTTGGAAGAAAGCGCTGCGTTCAAAGCAATTATAGTTAACAGCGGCAATGCCAACGCATGTACTGGCGATCAAGGATACACAGATGCGGTAATTATGGCAAGTGAAACGGCATCGGTGCTCGGTGCGAATCCGGAAGAAATTTTCGTTTCGTCAACAGGTGTAATTGGCGAAACACTTCCAATGGAGAAAATTATTTCCGGTATCCGCAATGTTGCATTGCAGCTCGATGAAAGTGAATATCTCAGCGCGGCAGAAGCAATAATGACAACCGACACGTTTTCAAAATCTTACTCGACAAGTTTTCTTGTTAATGGAGTTGAAGTAAACATCGGCGGAATTGCAAAAGGATCGGGAATGATTCATCCTAACATGGCAACAATGCTTGGATTTATTACAACCGACGCTGCAATTGATAAAAAGGTTTTTCAAAATCTATTGAAGAATACCGTTGATAAAACTTTCAACAGAATTACAGTTGACGGCGACACGAGCACGAACGATATGGTGATCGCTCTTGCCAACGGTGCATCCGGCATTTCAATCGAACCGAATACGCATGAGTATGAAATTTTTGAAGAACAACTTTATGAGCTACTAAAAAAATTAGCGATCGATATTATTAAAGACGGCGAAGGCGCAACTAAGTTGATCGAGATTACGGTTGAAGGCGCTCTGAATGATGACGATGCAGTTAAAGCAGCAAGATCGGTTTCACTTTCTCCGCTGGTTAAAACGGCAATTCACGGAGAAGATGCAAACTGGGGAAGAATTCTTGCAGCTGTAGGTTATTCCGGAATAGAATTCGATCCCGACAAGTTTGAAATAGAAATTAACGGCACACCGATTTTGAAACAGAATTATACCGTTACGCTTCCAATTGCAGAAGCTAACCAAACTTTGAAGTCGAAAGAAATTAAAATTGTATTGAAACTTCATGCCGGAAACGGAAGCGCAACTTATTGGACATGTGATTTTTCGGAAGACTATGTTAAGATAAACGGGAGCTACAGAACTTGACGAATCCAATTTTTCGAAAAGAAGATGTACTGATTGAAGCGCTACCTTACATTCAACAGTTTGAAGGCGCGACGTTCGTAATTAAATACGGCGGCGCGGTTATGCAGGATGAAGCGCTGAAATCAATGGTCGCGCAAGATGTAACGCTGCTTAGAAAAATCGGAATTGAAATTGTCGTTGTTCACGGCGGAGGAAAAGAAATTACATCGTTTGCGGAGAAACTTGAGATAGAAACGAAATTTGTAAACGGGCAACGATACACCGATGAAAAAATGCGCGATGTCGTTCAAATGGTTTTGGGCGGATTGATCAACAAAGATATAGTGAGAAGAATAAATATTCACGGCGGAAGAGCTGTCGGTGTTAGCGGAATTGATGCAAATTTGATCAAAGTAAAAAAACATAATGACGATCTCGGATTGGTCGGCGAAGTTACGGAAGTGAATGCCGCGTTCATAAAAAATTTATTGAAAGACGGTTATCTGCCGGTAATTGCGCCGATTGGAGTTGATGAAGAAGGAACAGTTTACAATGTTAATGCGGACATAGCGGCTGGACCAATTGCGGCGGCGCTTGATGCTGCAAAACTAGTTTACATGACCGACACCGAAGGAGTAAAAGCGAACGGCTCGTTGATTTCTCATCTAACTCAGAGCACCGCAGAAAATTATATTAAAGAAGGAATCATCAGCGGCGGTATGATACCGAAAGTTGAATCGGCGTTGGCATCATTGGAGTCCGGCGTTCAGAAAGTTCACATTATTGACGGAAGAGTTCCTCACGCGCTCTTGCTTGAAATATTTACCAAAGAAGGAATCGGAACAGAAATTGTCTCTGAATAAATCGAGGAAATCATGAGCAAGAAATTAGAAGACATCCAAAAAAGACATTCTTTAATTAAGAATTTGATTACGACTCAAGAAGTCGCAAATCAAACTCAGCTTCAAAAAGTTTTGAAGCAGCAGGGGGTGAAAGTTACTCAAGCAACTTTATCGCGCGATCTGAACGAACTTGGAATTGTGCGGATACCAACGCCAAATGGATACGCTTACAAAATCGGCGCATCAGGCGACGAAGCAACTTTCAAATATCATTTAGCGGATGAAATAATTTCCATCAAGTACAATGAGAATCTTGTTTTCATAAAAACATTTCCCGGTCGCGCGCAAGGAGTTGCTGTATTTATTGATCGTCAAGAAACATCGGAAATTTTAGGAACGATTGCCGGCGACGATACAATTCTCGTTGCGCCGCAATCGGTAAAGAAAATCAAAAAAACAATTGAACAGATAAAAACAATATTAGGAATTAAATAATGAGCAAAAATAAAATTGTAGTTGCATACTCAGGCGGATTGGATACATCCGTTATGGTTAAGTGGCTTAAAGATCATTACGATGCGGAGATCATTACGTTCACCGGCGATCTCGGTCAATCCAAAGAGCTCGTCGGGCTGGAACAAAAAGCGTTGAACTCCGGCGCATCAAAATCATATATCATCGATCTCACAAAAGAATTTTTGGAAGAGTATGCTTTCCCGGCCTTGCGGGCCGGTGCTATGTATGAAGAAGCATATCCAATGGCATGTTCACTCGGCAGACCTTTGCTTGCAAAAACTCTTGTAGATATTGCGCGCAAAGAAGGCGCGAACATGGTTGCGCACGGCTGCACGGGAAAAGGAAACGATCAAGTTCGTTTTGAAGTTTCGGTTGGTGCGCTCGCACCCGATTTAAGTAATCTCGCTCCGCTGAGAACTTGGGAATTTAAAAGTCGTGAAGAAGAAATTGATTACGCAAAAGAACATAACATTCCGGTTTCGGTAACGAAAGATAATCCTTATTCGATAGACGATAATATTTGGGGAACAGCGATCGAATGCGGTGTGCTCGAAGATCCAATGGCTGAACCGCCCGCTGACGCTTACCTCCACACAGTTGCACCCGAAAACGCACATGATGAATCAGAACTTGTTATGATCGAATTTGAAAAAGGAATTCCCGTTGCGGTAAACGGAAAAGAAATGGACAGCGTTTCTCTTGTTCGACTGTTAAATGAAATCGGCGGAAGAAACGGTATCGGAAGAATTGATATGATTGAAAACAGATTGGTTGGAATAAAATCGAGAGAAGTTTACGAAGCTCCGGCTGCAACGATTCTACATTTCGCGCACAAAGAATTGGAAAGGATCACTCTAGAAAAATCTGTTGCGCATTACAAAGTAAAAATCGCTCAAGAATATTCCGATTTGATTTACAATGGTCTTTGGTTCACGCCGTTAAGAGAAGCGCTGCAGGCATTCATAGATAAAACTCAAGAGCATGTAACCGGACTTGTGAAAGTGAGACTTTACAAAGGCACGGTTAGAATTTCCGGAAGAACTTCTCCTTACTCTTTGTACGATCCGGCACTTGCAACTTACACGGCAGAAGACCAATTTG
>JAMCSN010000203.1 GCA_023381535.1 Bacteroidota bacterium | reverse complement strand
TTGTGTATTCGGAACTGCCCAACTGTAAGATCCAGTATTTGGAATCGAGTTTTCTATAGTATTCCAAGTTAATCCATTGTTAGTGCTAAACTCCAGTTTGACATCAGTTACACCTACTGCCGACCATGTTATTTGCTTCGAGGTGCCCGCATCCCAAATTTCGCCACCGATAGGACTCGTTAAGGTAATTGATTTGACTATTTGGTTAGTGATTGTAAAGTTATTATCCGATACATCTGATGGACTTCCAAACATGGCATCGCTCACCCGAACTTTGCATTGGTAAGACGTCAAATTAGGAATATTGTTCCACGTATAAGCACCAATACTTGGTGTCGAGTTAATCAAAGTCGTCCAGTTAGCTCCTCCGTCTGTAGTATATTCAATCTTAACATTCGCAATATTTTCTGACGTATAGGTTATAGTTTGCTGAGATCCGCTTTGCCATACTTCACCTCCGTTTGGCGAGGTTACTTTAACCGATGGAGCCGGTGTAATTGAAAATAAATTGTCACTTACATCACTCGTTGTCTGATTCTGAGCATCACTTATTCTTATTAAACAATTCGTAGATGGTGTACTTGGTAATTGTGACCAAGTGTAAAATCCAGTGCTTGGCGTACTTGATACTAACGTACTCCAATTTATTCCATTGTTGAGTGTGTACTCTATCTTTACATCTGTTACACCAATTGCCGACCAAGTTATACTCTGGGTTGATCCTGCAGCCCACTTCTCTCCTCCGTTCGGACTTGTTACAGTAAGCTGCTTTGCTTGTTGGTTCGTGATTGTAAAATTATTGTCCGAAATATCCGATGGACTTCCGTACATTGCATCGCTCACACGCACTTTGCATTGAAAAGATACAAGGTTAGGTAAATTGCCCCAAGTATAACTGCCTGTACTTGGTATTGAACTTGTCAACGTTGTCCAATTCGCTCCGCCATCGGTTGTAAATTCAATCTTTACATTAGGAACATTCACGGAAGTGTATTTTATTGTTTGAGATGATCCGCTCGCCCAAACTTCACCGCCATTTGGTGACGTCACGACAATCGACGGTGCCGGTGAAATCGAAAACAAATTATTACTGTCATCAGAAGGCGAACCATCTTGTGCATCGCTGATACGAACCTTACAGTTTGTCGATGGAGTATTTGGCAACTGCGTCCAAGTATAGAAACCTGTGCTTGGCGTGCTGGAAGTAATAGTATTCCAACTTATTCCATTATTGATTGTGTATTCAATCTTAACATTTGTAATACCTGTTGCAGACCATGTAATGTTTTGTGAAGTTCCAGCTGCCCATGTCTCTCCACCGTTTGGACTGGTAACAGCTATCAACTGACTACCTGGCGTAGTGATCGTAAAATTATTATCCGAAACATCACCTGGAATTCCGTCGCTTGCATCGCTAATACGAATCTTACACTGCAACGAGCTGACGTTCGGTATCCCATTCCAACTATAAACACCAGTACTTGGAGTACTAGCAACAATAGTTGACCAAGAAGCTCCACCGTCAATTGTGAATTCAATTTTTACATTCGCAATATTTGTTGACTGCCAAGTGATGTTGTTGCTTGAACCCGCATACCATTGCTCGCCGCCATTTGGAGAAATGACTTTAACAGACTGCTCGGGTAAAATTTGAAACGGGTTTGGACTTTCGGAAGATGTCACTCCATCTTGCGCATCTCTGATCCTCACTTTTGCGAGTGTTGTCGGCGTGTTAGGTATCGGCTGCCAATAATAGATACCAGTATTCTTGGTGGAATTAGAAATTACATTCCAATTCTGACCGTTATCAATCGTATAATCTATTTTCACCGAATCAATGCCAGAGCTGTACCAAGTAATCTGTGCGGAAGTGCCTGCCTGCCATGTTTCTCCGCCAACCGGAGATGTAATTCTTAAACTTTTATTTGAATTCTTCACAATTGAGAAAACATTATCGCTTGCATCACTACTCACGCCGTCTAGTGAAGAAACTTGAACGAGGCATTGGCTCGAAACTGTGTTTGGAATCGGAAACCAGGTATATGCACCTGTGTTCTTCACACTATCTTTAACTAAAGACCAACTCGTTCCATTGTCATTCGAATATTGAATGCGGACTAAAAATGTACCGGTGCCTGTCCACTGAATTTGATAGCTTGAACCCTCGGCTAATGTTTCGCCCCCGTTTGGTAATACCACCTTAATTGTAGTGCCCGGAGTTTGTGGGCTTGTGGGTTCTTTGAACTTACATGAGGAAAGAATTAACAGACTAGCTAAACAGCATATTAATATTCTTTGCATTGATTCCTCTGTTGTAAATTTAGTTCATACATTCTAGTTGAAGTAAAGTTAATAAATTTTCTTATTTTTATTAAGGAATTTCTTTCAGAAACTGTGCCTAAGATCACTGCTTAAATCGGGTTAGTAACCAAACATGAGCGCAACTGCAATAAAATATTACCTGTTATTTTTACTATTGATCGGTGCTAATTTAAGTCAGGCACAAAACTTAATCTCATCCGGAAGTATTGGCTCATTTAAAGTTGCTAAATCTTTTTCAATCAGTCCGGCAGGTTACATTCTTGTAACAGATACATCCACAAATGAGTTAATCAAGATTGACACTCTCGGAAACGTTATCAAGGTCATCGGCGGATACGGCTGGCAGCAATCCACATTTGATGACCCGACAGATGTTTTTGCCACAACGCTCAATGTTTATGTCTCCGATAAGAACAATAACCGGATTCAGTTTTTCGACAAAGATTTGAATTTCTTATCACAATTAGCGGCTGAGAACATAACCGATTCACGTTACGTATTTAATTACCCAACATGCTCAGCGGTTTCTAATCAAGGCGATCTTTTTGTTTTGGATTCAGACAACAATAGAATTCTGAAATTCAATATACGCGGCGAGTATCAGGTTACTATCGGCAGTTTCGACGCCGGTTCATTTTCATTATCCAACCCAATGAACTTCGCAATAACTCGTGATGCAAAATTGCTTGTAGTAGATCCTCCGAACATTATCGAGTTCGATCAATTTGGAAACGGAATTAAAAAAATAAAGTTTCCGTTCGTACCCATAAACATAAACTCGACGACACAATCGATTACAGTAAACAGCAAATCTCAAATAGCAATTTTTTCGAATTCCGATTTTGAACAAGGCAATTTTGACCCCGTCATTTTCAACCCTAAACTCGACCAAGAAATTATGGATACGTTTTTGTTCGGATCGAAATTATATATTCTAACCAAGAGTTCCATTTTGATTTACAACTATGTGAAATCAAAATAACTATCCTATGCGTCTTTCCATAAAATTGGTGATCGTGTTACTTGTGCTGATCTGGTGCTTGGGAATTTTTTCAGAATGGCTCATCCCTTTCAATAATAAGATTACAATAGCTCTACCGTTTTTACACAAAACTTATTCGCTCGTCTGTCATCAAATAAAAACGAAACTGATTACCAACGGCAGCTACGAAACAATGGTTTGCGCAAGATGCAGCGGCATTTACTTAGGTTCGCTGATAAGCAGTATCGCGCTGATATTTTTCAATTTTAGGAAAAGTCTTGGCATCAAACTTCTGTTGATTTTTTCTGCACCGATGCTGCTGGATGTTTTTCTTTACACGATCAATGTTTATAGTTATTCAAAATTAATTGCCTTTTCAACGGGATTGCTTTTTGGTTCAGTCGGTTTTTTATATCTTTACAATGGATTGCGTCAACTTTTTGTTGAATTAAACTCCGGGAAAACGTGAAAAAATATTTACCAAGTATTGTTTGTGGTTTTGGCGCGGGCGTTCTTCAGATCGTCCCTTTCGTGAAAAGTTTTTCTTGCTGCTTCATCATGCCTATAGCCGCTTTCTTAGCATTAATATTAGATCAGAAAGCAAATCATACAATAGGAAGAATCCTAACTAAGAAAGCTGTTTATATAGGATTGATGACCGGAATATTCGCCGCAATTTTCGGAAGCGCGTTTGAAATTTTTATTACGTTCATTACAAGACAGAACGATATAATCGCTGCGTTCCCGGATTTACAGCGCATGCTCGATACTTTCCCAATCACAGAAGACATTAAGCGTGAAGTTTCGTATCTATTTCAAAATGTTAGAAATGAAATTTTAGCTACCGGGTTCTCTTGGATTTATACTGTTTCCATCCTTGTAAATAATTTCATAATCAATTTGATCTTCGGTGCTATCGGCGGGTTGGCAGGCTCGCAAATAATAAACAGCAGAATCGATAACTCACAAAATAATTTCTAAAATGATTTCGGCACTAATTTTCAGCGCACATTTAATTTTCATTCTTATCATCTTTACCAAAAAATGGCAGAATGAATCGCTTGCCTCGGCATTCACAAATTTGGCTTTGATTATTGTTTTGTTCGCAGTGGGATGGTCGATTGCAACAGCAGTCGTAAAACTTTTCATTGACAGCAAAGGTTTCGGAATTCAGTTTGACTCCGACACAATTTCGCTTACACTTCTTTCAATCGTAGAATACTTCTTTTACAAATTTTATTACCGCAAAGATAAAACCGAACAAACAGTTACCGCAGACGATACGGAAAAGTAATTACCACAGTTTGCTCAAGCTGTTTTGCGTTGGAAGGCAAGGGTTCAAAACGCCATTGACGCAGTGAATTTATCGCGGTCATCTCAAGTCTCGCATCGGCTTTAATCAAAGGGATGATATTGCTTACAGTGCCGTCCGGCAGAATTGTAAATCGAAGCCGCAAATCAATTTCCTTTGAAACGCCTTCGGGATATTCCGGCAAAGAGTAACTATAAATTCGTCTAACTCCCCTTCCGCCGAAATCTAATTCAAAACCGAATCCGCCGCCGCCCGTACCGTTTCCATCTGGACCGTAACCGAAACCATCGCCTTTGTTGTTGCTTTTGAAAAGCGGTTTCACTTTGCTGGTTGAAGTTTCGTCTTCATTTTTTTTCTTCGAAGGACTTGCAATCGCGTCTTCATCTTTCAACTGATCTGATTTTGGAAGATCAACTTTCTTGTCTTCAACTTTTTTCTCCGGCGGTGTTTCAGGCGTTAATCCGCCGCTGCCGGACTGATCACCTTGACCCGCTGCGCCGCCGCCACCCATTCCGAAACCGGGACCGAACCCAACCAGAAGATAATCTTCATGTTCGTTGTTGGCTCCGATACTCGTGAAAACCAGCCAGATAGCAAATATCGCGTGGACGGATATTGAGAAAAGATAAGATACTTTTTTTGGCTCTTTGAAAAACATTTTAGAATGTTAACGAATCAGTTTGCAAATTTATTTTTTTTATTCCGGCAGTTTTAAGCGTCTCAACAAGTCTGGCAATTAAACCGATCTTTACAGATTTATCCGCACGAATTGTAAAATTGTTTTGAACATTTTGTTTCAGCGCCGACACTTTATTAGCAAGATTGGAAAAATTGACCTCGTCCATACCCAAATACATCTTTCCGCGTTCGTCAATTATCATCAAAGCTTTCGGCAAATCTTTCTTATCGTCGATAATGGTCCGGTATATATTTACGCTGACACCGGGTTGTAAAAGAAAATTTGACGTCATGAAAAAAAACATCAGCAGAAGCATCACAACATTGACAAGCGCACCTACGTTGAACGAACTTACAGTTTTCAGCTTGGTCTCAAATTTCATTGTTCCGGCTCACTTATCTGCGTTTGGTCCTTGTCGTTGCCGTCAATAACATCAATCAACTCGGTGACAATTCTTTCGATATCAAGAACAATCTTTTTTACTGAGTTCACAAAATAGTTGTACAACGCTAAAGCAATCATCCCGACTATTAAACCAACCGCGCTGGTAATCAATGCTTGCCAAATCCCTCCGGCAAAATCGGCAACTGTAACGCTGCTGTGCAAATCCTGAATAACTCGAAAAGTTGAAACCATTCCCATTATTGTTCCCAAGAATCCAAGCATTGGAGAAGCGGTTGCAAGCGTCGCAAGAATCGGTATTCCCTTTTCAAGTTTGCCGATTTCTTGTTTGCCGCCGAGTTCAATTTCTTCGAGAAATCTTTCTCTTCCAAACTTGTATTTCTTCAAACCTCTCCGCATAATGTTCGATATAGTCGATTTATCTTCCATGCAGAAATCGATAGCTGACTGAATTTCTTTCTTCTTTAAGATGTTCCGCATCTTTACCGAGAAAGTCGGAATATTTGTTTTCGCTTTTCTCAGTGCCGTCAATCTTTCGTATGAAATGAAAATGATAACAGCCAGACAAATAACCAGTATCCACAAAACTACTCCGCCGCTCAAGAGCATTTGAATCCATCTCATAATCGAAATCCGGGTTTATTTAAAATTGTTTTCGCGCATGAACTGCCGTGTTGCGTTTTCGGAATTGAACGGTCCGATCCTGACGCGATACCACGTCCCTCCCTTTTGAGGAAGATACGCTTCAACCAGATAAGCATTAAAATTAAGCGAACGCAATCTTTGCACTTCTTGCTCGGCAGTTGCTTTGACGCGCCATGACGAAGCTTGGAAATTGTAACTCTTGCCGTCGTAGTAAATCGAATTGGTAATGCGCGTATCGGTCTTCGGCGTTTTGTATAAATTGTTTTTTGTTTCGACCGGCGGCTTTGATTCCGGCTGTTTGGATGATGCGGATAAATTTTTTGAATTAGATGAGTTTACATCAGAGGGCAATTTTTCTGAACCCTTAGAACTTTTAACCGGCGCGGGCGGTGTTGCCGAGATCGGGAAATCGCTTGATTCATCCAGCAAATACTTAGATGAATCCGGTGCGTTCTCTATGGCAGCTTTTATCGAATCTATTTTCGCCTGTGCGACATTATTCTGCGGCACCGGCTTCAAGCTTAAATCAGTTGATTGAGAACTGTTCCTCATAACTAAGTAAACCGCAATAGCCACAACCGCAAATAAAGAGAGGTATAACAAATACATTTTGGAACCGGCAGCGTCACGTTCCCGTATTTTGCTTACCGGTCTCTCACTTCTTTCGTTGGAATGACTTGAACGTCTTTCAAAATAATCGCCCGGCTCTTCAGCCAAACTAATTGCCATGCGGCTGCGTCGTTCTTCCTCTGAGGTTTTCACCGGAACAAATTCATATTTCGAAGGCGAGGAGGAAAATTCCATATAAACTTTGTCGTCTTCCATCGACGCGTGTTTCTTCAACGGTACTTCGGTTTCCAATGTTCGCTTCGGCTCTTCGTGAACATCATCGTCAAGAAAAGCTCTGTCATGTTCGAGAGTTTTTTCAAGTTGAGCAAACAAATCCCGAATGGATTCTTTTTCAGGTTCTAGTTCAGGTTCGTGCTTGGCTTTACCATCGTCAATCATTTCATAGTTGGCTTCTTCGCTTTCCAAATGACCGAGACCGAATTCTTCACGCAATTCGTCGCCCCAATTCCACTCAATTTTTTCTTCCGTCTGTTTTTCTGAGTCAAGCAGTTCTTCAATCGGTTCTAAGTCCTCATCTGCTTCTTCAGTCGTCTCATTTTCGAGTTCTGGAACCTTTTCTTCCTGAACTGCTTCTTCTTTCTGTTCGTCAGCATAATGTTCTTCTATAAACTCTTCTTCATGCGCGGACAAGTTTTCCTTTTCAGTGTTTTCAATTTCTATTTCTTCGGTATGCTCAAACGGTTGTTCCGGTGTTTGAATTTCTTCTAGCGTTTCTGTCTGCCCAGAAACCTCGGTTGTTTTTTCTTCTTCAGGTATCTGTTCAACTGGAGTTTCTTGCTGATTCAGAAAAGCAGAAACATCAATGGTATCAAGGATCTTCTCTATGTGTTCATCCTTCATCGCGGGAGTTTCAGCTTCTTCATTCTTTGGAATTTCAGTAGTATGATCGGACAATAATTCCGCAAGAAGAGTTTCAGATGATTTTCCTTCAGCATCCAGATCAACATCCGCAAAATTTTCTTCGGTTTGTTCGGCGCTATTCTCCTGATCTTTTTCTGATTTATCAAGCGCAGAATCAAACTCAACCTTGGGCATTTCAATTTTCTCATTTTCAGAAGAACCGGAAACTTCAGGCAATCCTTCTATCAATGCTGAAAGAATATTTTGCTCTTCTTCGTGCGGAACATCTTGTGCCTCGTCGGGGGTTTGGCTGAAAACAATATCGGAAGTCAAATCAGAAAGTGTGGACTGAGTTTCTTCACCTTGCAAAGCCGGATGCGAAAATTTATAGTAGTCTTCGAAAATATTAAAGTTAGGAATCTGATCTGATTCGGAGATAAGTTCTCTTGCTCTTTCCTCAATTGATTTTTTCAAAACAGTGAAGGACGTTTCTGAATTCGGAAGGTCGTCAATTGTTAGCGGAAGCAGCGGCTTACCCACTCCAATACTGAAAACATTTGAATCCGGCTCGCGTGTATCTTTAAATTTAGGATGAACTTCAAAAGCGAGATATAGATTGTGCGAATCATGCGTAAAGTCAACTGAAAGCGGCGTGAAAATTACCGGACTATTCGGTCTGTTCTTTATATTGCTCGTTTTCAGTTGGAAAAAACCGATTCGCGGAACCTTAAGCGTGATTCCCTCGTAAAGACTTT
>JAMCSN010000096.1:2657-8621 GCA_023381535.1 Bacteroidota bacterium | reverse complement strand
GAAAATCGGTTGCGTCTTGAAAAGTTATGGAAGATCATCACATGCCGGAATATTTTAAAAAACATTTGTCCGAAGAAAAACCGGCTAAGATCGATTCATGGTTCGGTGAAATTTTGGGAATCACTCCGTCGAAGCTTTCTCTGCTTCACAAAACCTCCCGCACAATTCTAAAGCTTGCTGAATATGGAAACGTTATTTTGGTTGGCAGAGGCGCAACCATTATAATTTCAAATTTGGAAAGAGCTTTTCATGTACGGCTGGTAGCCCCGTTAAATTATAGAATCGAAAATTCCATGCGGCTTTACAACGTAACCGCAAAAAAAGCGGCGGAGTTTATCAAGGAAGAAGATGAAGCCAGAAAAAATTATATCTGGAAATACTTTCACAAAAATGTGGAAGACCCGCTTCTCTATCATGCAATCATCAATACCAATCTTCTCAAGTTTGAAGAGATTGCAGACATGATCGGTCATTGTGTTATGAAAAAATTTCCGCAATTTTTTCGTACTTAAACAATTTGAAACAATCGATGAATAATTATAGTGTAAGGTTATGAAAAACAGAGTAAGACTATGAGCCTGCCTCGACTTGCGCTCGCCTCGATTCAACCATTGGGTCGAACCTGCCTCGCCTTCGACGATGCAAGGCGGGGCGGGTCTGGCAAGGCGGGCAAGATTAAGAATAAGATTTTAACCGCATTGTTTTGGGTATTGATCATTGTCCCGTTATCAAGTACCGATTCCGGGCATTTTCAAAAAATAAAAAAGGGAAATCAAATGGAGTTTAAACTTTTCAGTTCCGCCTTTGCCGAGGGCGCAATGATTCCCGCTCAATACACATGCGACGGCGTTAACGAATCTCCCCAGCTAAGTTGGAGCGGTGCGCCGAAAGAAACAAAAACTTTTGCTTTGATAGTGGACGACCCGGATGCGCCGCGCGGCGATTGGGTTCATTGGGTACTTTTCAATATTCCGGCTTCAACTACCAGCTTGAAAGAAAATGCATCGTTGAGCGGAAATTTTACAGAAGGAATTGTTCAGGGCATGAATGATTTCAGGACAAATTATTACGGCGGTCCATGTCCTCCATCAGGCGTTCACCGTTACTTTTTCAAACTTTATGCGCTGGATATTTCTCTCTCTCTTAACAACAGCGCAAACAAAAAGCAGTTGCTTGAAGCCATGAAAGGTCATATTCTTGCCGAGGCGCATCTGATAGGGAAATACAAACGCGCAAGATAAACTGTTAACAGGCTTCTCTGCTGAATAACAATCCGTGAGCGGTGTTTTTATCTGCCGGATAAAACTAAAACTCACAAAAGCCGTCTTAATTGACGATCTATTTCAATCAAAGGAAACATCCCATGAAGAATAAACTAAAATTTGCCGCAATAGTTTTTTTACTGCTTTTCACATCGTTTTCTTTTGCCCAGCAAAAATTTTACGTTGACTTGAACGACCGCGCGAATCATCTTTTTAATGTTACGTTGATTCCGGAAAAACTTACTGACGAAAACAAAATTTACCAATTCGCATCAACTGCACCCGGTACATATCAAACAATGGATATCGGCAGATTCGTTCGGACATTTAAAGCTCTTGATGCGAATGGAAATGAACTTGCGACCAAACATGTTTCTGTAAATCAATGGGAGCTTTCCGAGCCGGCAAAGACTGCGAAAATTGTTTATTCGGTTGCTGATACGTGGAATACAAAAGTCACTGAAAACATGGTTTATCCAATGTGCGGAACAACGATTGAAAACGATAATGTTCTTCTCAACGGACAATGTGTTTTCGGATATTTTCACGGAATGCAGAAGACTCCGATTGAAATTAAACTTGATTACCCCACCGACTGGACGGTTGGCACTGCGTTGAAATTGGATTCAAACGGTTTCTACGATGCGCCGGATTACGATTACATTGTTGATTCTCCGATTCTCCTTGGTAAGCTCACAAAAGCAACTTCAAAAGTTGAAAACACAACCGTTGATGTTTACACTTACTCGAAATCGGGTGAGATAAATTCCGAACAAGTTCTCCAGATGCTCGAAGATATTTTATCGGCAACAAGTCAATTCACAGAAGGATTGCCGGTTGATAGATATACTTTTCTTTTTCACTTCGAAAATTTTTCAGCCGGAGCGTGGGAACATAACTATAGTTCCGAATATGTCATTAAAGACGGTTCGCTTGACGACAACACGGCTAAGGAATTAAAATCTATGGCGGCGCATGAATTTTATCATATCGTAACGCCGTTAAACATTCACAGCGAATTGATTAGCAATTTCAATTTTGAAAAGCCGACAATGTCCCAGCATCTTTGGCTATACGAGGGCGTTACCGAATGGGCGGCAAGAATTTTGCAACTGCGGGATTATTTAATGAGTCTTGATGATTACCTGGCTGATCTGCGGGAAAAAATTTCGATGAATGATAATTACGATCCGAAAGTATCGCTTGTTGATCTCTCTCTTCACTCTACCGAGATGCAAGACCAATACGGGAATATATACAAGAAAGGCGCTGTCGTTGCAACGTTGCTGGATATCCGTCTGCTTGAATTGTCTCACGGCAAAAAAGGTCTGCGCGAAGTTATAAATCAACTATACAGGGATTACGGCGCCAACAAACCGTTCAGCGAAAAAGATTTCTTTGATGAATTTGTAAAACGCACCTATCCCGAAATTGCGGACTTCATTAATAAATATATCAAAGGAACTGAGCCGCTCCCAATTAAAGAATATTTTGCGAAGCTTGGAATTAATTATCAAGAATCCGCCGGCATTGATAGTTCTAAAACTTATTTGGGATTAGGTCTCGGTGTGAAGAATAATAAATTAATTGTTAACATGGTCGATAATCCGACAACCTACGGAATTCAAAAAGGCGATTATATTCTCAAAATAAACGGAGACAAGCAAAATAAACGGAGACGAAATTACACTGCAAAACGCACAACAGAAATTTTCGTTCATTAGAAGTCTAAAGGTTGGAGACTCATTTGCTGTTACGGTTGATAGAAACGGCGAGCAGAAAGATCTGAAGCTAACAATGCAGCCGCGGCCTATTAAACATTTGTTCAAAGTGCTAGATAATCCGGCCGAAGCGCAGCTTGAACTTCGCAGTGCGTGGATGAAAAATTTATAGTCGCCGGTTTTTTTTGCTTGATCGACAAGTTTTTGAGCGCTTTATTTAATCAAGTTTTTGAAGTAGATTTAATTAAAGATTAAGCAGCCTGGGTGATTTTATGAAAAGATTATTTTGCTTTAAAATTATTGCAGCTGCTTTTTCTTTGATTCTTATTACCTCGTGTTCATCAAGTTCGGTTTACGACAAAGTTTATCCCACACTTAACGACGGCAAATACGACAGTGAATTTCCGTATCGAAACTCTTCCACACAGCTTGAAAACATCAGCAACTCGGTTAAGCTGGTAAACAGTATAGCTTTTTATACAAGCTACCTTTTCAATGAAAGCGACAAGATAAGGGCGGTTGGAATAAGCGGATTAAATTTCGAAAAGGTCGCTTACGAAAAAGTCTTCTTCAACAGAACTGCATCCGGCACCGCAACGCTCATAAATAAAGATCAGGGACATGTGGCGCTTCTTACGGTGGCTCATGTTGTTTCGTTTCCGGATACAATAATTTCGTTCTTCGTTAATCAAGACGGTTCTCTTTCCAACTACGTTCAAAGCATATCAATCAAATCCAAGCAGACAAATTATGTAACCGATCTTCCGGATAACGGTGAAATTGAAATTCTTGCTATCGATAAAGTTAATGATCTTGCAATTCTAGGGAGAAGCTACAAGGTCGAGCAAACGTTGAAACTAGTCCCCTTTTCTTATCCTTGGGGCGAATCATCGGAACTTGAGTGGGGAAGTTTCGTTTATGTCTTCGGCTACCCGATGAATTTTAAAATGGTCACCAAAGGAATTGTCAGCAGTCCCGCAAAAGAAAAGAATTATTTTCTGATTGATGCCGCATACAACAGAGGATTCAGCGGGGGGATTGTTCTAGCAATCAGAGACGGCGTTCCAAACTTTGAACTTGTCGGTTTGGTAAAATCCGTCCCGGCTGATTTCACGTACACAGTTCGCCCCATGCAACGAGAACATGATCTCGATTACAACCCGATGATTCCTTACAAAGGAGAAGTTTATGTTGATAAGGAACAGGTACTGCGGCCCGGAATTACAAAAGTAATCGACATTGAAGTGGTTAAGGAATTCATTGAAAACAACAAACAAGAATTGATCAGCAAGGGCTACTACTTGAAAGACTTCTTCTCCGCTCCTTCACAGTTAAAACTAAAAGAAGTGCATTAGTCCCGCCGCAGAAATTCTAAAACTATTCCAGAACTTCTTTCACCTCGCCTTTAGCAACTTTTTCCAAAACATCACCGAAGTAATCGATGTCCGAGAGCAATGTGTAAACATTTGGCGTCACGCGTATTCCATGAAAATCTTCGAAGACAATTGTAACCGTGAAGATGCGATGTTTATTTAACAGATACTCCTGCAATTTCGGCATGTTAACGCCGGATATGTTGAAATTCAAAATGCCCGCCCAGTTCGATTCATCATCAATATCGATCAGGTAATTAACATTCGGATAATTTTTCAACCGGTTAATCCACCGTTTGTGAAGATACCGGAGCCGCTCGGCTTTTCTCTCTATCCCGATCATCTCATTAAACGCAAGCGCTTCGGCAATCGCGTTATGATTTGCCGCGGGATGCGTTCCGATCTCTTCAAACTTGCGGATGTTTTCATCCATCTCTTTCGGCGCAGCCATCAAAGGCCAAATGTTTTTGATCAAATCTTTTTTCACATAGAGCATTCCGGTTCCGATTGGCGCGTAAGTCCATTTGTGCAGCGACGTACCGAAATAATCACATTCAAGATCGGAATGTTTGAAAGGGAAATGATTGAACGAATGAGCGCCGTCAACAATTACTTCAATGCCGCGTTCGTGAGCCATCCGGCAGACATCGCGCACGGGCAAAATTTGTCCGGTAAGAAAACACACGTGACTAATCAATATCACTTTTGTATTCGGCGTGATTCCACTTTTAAGCGCATCCACGTAATCGCTTCTATTCATCAGAGGAGCCGGATATTTTACTTTGTTCGCTTTAATTCCAAATCGTCTTTCCATTTGATTAAACGTTGTAAGCATGCGCGGATAATCTTGAGTCGTTGTTAATATCTCATCGCCCAGTTTTAAATTCAATCCCTGCTGAACAATTTGAAGCGACTCGCTTGCATTTCTGGTAATAGCAATTTCTTCAGTATCGACACCGAAAACATGAGCAAGTTTTTCTCTTACCGTTTCCAATTTCGGTTCAAGATGCTGCCACATGTAATACGATGGTGCGAGGTTGGAATAGTCCAGATACTTTTTCATCGCGTCTGCAACAATTTTTGGTGAAGGAGAAACGCCGCCGTTGTTTAAGTTGATCAATGTTCGGTCAATTTCAAATGCTGATTGAATTTGTGTCCAGAAATCTTCATCGCTTGCTAGTTTGGTTGGAGTTACTGTCGGCGCTAACTTTCCTATTGCATCTGCAGCTTTAGCCAGAGCGTCCACTTTCAATAAAAATACTGCTGCGCCTGTTGAAGCAAAAAATCTGTTGATGAATTGACGGCGTGACTGCATGGCAAGTTCTCCGTTGGATTTGAAATCCTAAGCAACTTTCATAATTCGCGTGTAAAAATCAATCTTTAATTTGCTTTAGTCGCTTTTGCACCTACCATAAGGTTGGCTAATATGCTTCCACTTTTATAAATTTTAATCACAATTTCACAATTAGGCGCACCGTTTATGATTCGACCCATGAAAAAACAAAAAAGGATTGCACTTGTAGCGCACGACCATAAAAAACATGATTTGATTGAGTGGGCGAAGTTCAATCTCGAATCGCTCCGCAAGCATGAAATACTCGCCACGGT
>JAMCSN010000096.1:0-2647 GCA_023381535.1 Bacteroidota bacterium | reverse complement strand
CTACGGGAAAGTTTCTTGAAGAAGAACTAAAACTCAAAGTCACTAGATTGCAGAGCGGACCGCTTGGCGGTGATCAGCAGCTCGGCGCAAAGATTTCCGAGAATGAAATTGACGTTCTAATTTTTTTCTGGGATCCTCTTGAACCTCAGCCGCACGATCCCGATGTTAAAGCGCTTTTAAGAATCGCGGTTGTTTGGAATATTCCCATTGCAAACAACAGATCGTCTGCGGATTTTATTTTTTCTTCACCTCTGATGAAAGAAGAATATCCGCGCATCGTGCCGGATTACAACAACTATCTAAAACGAGAAATAGAATAAATCCGCCTCCGGCGGGATAAAGGAGTATTATGCAGCGCCCAGATCAAAACGAATACGCACCTTCCTATCAGCAGTATATCAAGGATGTTCCTCAAATCGATATACTTGAGTATTTGAAACAGCAGCTTGACGAGACAGTAAAACTTTTCTCCGGCGTCTCGGAAGAAAAAGCGTTGTTCCGTTACGCGCCAGATAAATGGAGCGTCAAAGAAGTGCTGGGACACATAATGGACGGCGAACGAATCTTTGCATACAGAGCGTTGTGCATTGCACGCGGCGAAAAAAACAGTCTGCCGGGATTTGATCAAAACGGTTACATTGCCAACGCCAACTTTGATAAACTGAAACTGACCGACATCGTGGAAGAGTTCGTTGCTTTGCGCAAATCCAATCTGAAAATGTTCGGTAACTTCTCGGAAGAAATGTGGACCCGTAGAGGCATCGCGAATAAAAACGAAGTAACGGTTAGAGCCGTCGCTTACATTCTTGCCGGACACGCATTGCACCACTTGAACGTTGTGCGGGAACGGTATTTAAGTGCATGATTGAATGGTTGAATGAATAAAATGCAAACTAATTTTGAGACGAGATTATGTCTTTAGTCGTGTTGGCATATCCGCAGCTTGAGAAAAAGGATTATGAATGGATTCAGTCGTTCCGCGCGAAACATGACGAGCGCTATTTCAAACTTGTTGAGCCTCACTTCACCGTTGTGTTTCCCGTACCGAGCATTGAAGAGAAAATGTTTATCCGTCATGTTGAAAAAACGGCGAAGCGATTTAACCAATTTTATTTTGTTCTGCGGTGCGCGCAAATTGTAAAAAGCTCATTCAGCAATTACACAGATGTGTTCTTAATTCCCGAAGAGGGCTACCGTATCTTTGTGAAGCTTCACGACGCAATGTACACCGGCATTTTAGAACGTGAACTGCGCCTCGATATCCCCTTCATTCCTCACATGGGGGTAGGCAACAACAGCGATGCATTCACATGCAAAGCTTACGCGGACGAGCTGAACAAAAAGGATATTGAGATTGTCGGCTCAATCGACAGCCTCGATATAGTGCGCTACGAAACAAACTCCGTTGAGACGATTAAGAAGGTGTACTTGTAGCATTGTCATTCCGGACGGCCCGACGTAAGGCGGGCTAGATCCGGAATCTAAAACAACATGAGTTCAACCAATCTTATTGATGCCGGATCGCTGCCTGCGCTGGACACAATCCAGCGTCCGGCATGACACTTTCCTTGATAACTATTCTCCGTTCCAAACGACTAAAGAATTGGAACTTGATTCGTGTACAATTTTGAATTATAATCTATCGGCAATTCCAAATCATTATATGAAAAAACTGATACCGGTTCTAAAACTTGTTGAATGGGAAGCCGTGTTATGGCTGATTGGATTGGTCTATCTTCTCTTCATCAATCCATACCAGCCGCAGCATTACACACTCTGCCCGTTTAAGAACATGGGCATTACATTTTGTCCCGGCTGCGGATTGGGAAGATCGATTTCACTTTTCTATCACGGCGATTTATTGCACTCGCTTAAAGCTCATCCGCTGGGGATTCTTGCTTTCTTTTTAATCTTAGCACGCATGACGAAACTCTTTATAAAAATGTATTTCAACTTTCACAAAACAAAAGAGGTAACTTATGGCTAATGTGTTAGAACTACTTCCCGAAATAATGGGCGACGAGCAATTCTATATCGGCGGCTTATTCAAAAACATGGACGACAAACAAGCGCAGCAGTTTGCAAACATTTACCGCACCCGCAGAAAAGACCCTCAAACAATTCTGCTTGTTACATTGGTTGGGTTTTTAGGAATTGCCGGCATCCAAAGATTTTTAACCGACCAGATCGGTCTTGGAATTCTTTATCTCTTAACCGGCGGCATTTGTATGATTGGAACCATCATTGATCTTGTTAACTACAAAAAGATTGCGTTTGAATACAACCAGAATCAAGCTAACCAGCTTTCTATGATGGTTAAGAATATGTAATTGTACTTCAACAAAGCGGCGCGAATGCGCCGCTTACCTTATCATGAAACTCTTTCTATCTACAGTGGGCCGAGTCACTGGTTATTGACCTTATAGAATATTTATTTGAACTCCTACATTCCATATTAAACCGGAAAAATTTACATCTTTATTCCAAAAAACTATATCACTTACTGCTCTATATTTTAGTTCTGTTAAAAGATAATACCTTTCAACTATTCTATAACTAAACCCAATGTTGGGTTCAATTCCAATTATATTTTTTTTAACAAAATCATTCGGATCAGGTGGATTATCGGTATAGTTTTTTGGAATAA
>JAMCSN010000205.1 GCA_023381535.1 Bacteroidota bacterium | reverse complement strand
TGAAGAAAAACGGCTGACAAGATGAAAGACTTACTCTTTATAGCCGATTATTAGAGAGAATCCGTAGCTGGTATTTTTTCTTTCAATTTTTTTGACACCGGTTTTTTCCAGCCACTCTTTCATTTCTTTTTCGGTGTAGGTATCGCCGCTCCGTGTTCCGACAAGCATGTTCAATGCAAAGAATGCACCGCCGGCGGGTTCGGTGCGGTCATCATTCATTACCCAATCTTTGATTATGATTTGTCCGCCGGTATTCAATGCATCGTAACATTTTTTAATGAGCTGTGTGTTCTCATCGTAACTATTGATGTGAACGATTGCCGAAAGAAAAATCAAGTCGTAACCTTTTCCGAAATCGTCTTCCAAATAATCACCGCTAAGGAAATCCACTTTACCGGTTACGTTTTCCTGCTCAACATATTTTTTTGTGATCGGGATAATTCCGGGAAGATCGAAAACGGTTGCGGTCATTTGAGGATTTTGCTTAATGAACTCCATAGAAAATGTACCCGATCCGCCGCCGACGTCAAGCATTCGTTTCGCTTTTGATAGATCAATCATCATCGATAAAATTTTTGCCTCTTTAACCCCTCGGTAATGCATAGCAGCAATAAACGCTTCCTGCCAATCAATTCCGGATGGCGAAGGCTTGCGTGCGGCAACCGACGTTCCCTTCTTGACAGCATCCGTCAGTGTACTCCACGTTTGCCATAAACCGATTGAGTGAAAAAGTCCGCCCATAAATTCCGGTTTGCCTTTTACTAAATACTGAGAAGCGTTTTCTGCGTTGTAAAATTTGCCGTGAACTTTTCGGAGAAATCCCAACGCTACCAGCGCGTTCATAAGTCGATCCGTTGCACGCGCGTCAGTTTTAATTTTTTCTGAAATGTCGGATGAACTGAGAATTTTTTTATCAAGCAACGAAAATAAATCCAGTTCAATCGCGGTCAATAATATTCTACTCTGTTGAAATGAATTTGCAAGCGCCCGGATCTCTTCCGGCTTAAAATATTCGTTTGGAGTGTTCATTGTGGGCTCTTAATTTAAATTCGTTATGTAAGGGCTCGACATGTCGAGCCCCTACAAATTATATTCTTCTTCTGAATCCTTCGCCAAGAACTTCGTGAACGTTGTAAATTATTACAAATGCGGTCGGGTCAACTTCTTTTACGACATCGACAAGTTTTGTTACTTCACGAAGCGGAACCACCGTTAAAAGCATTTCGCGCTGAACATTAAGATAAACTCCGCGCGTGTTAACTGCAGTTACGCCACGACCAAGGTTTTTTAATATCGCTTCAGAAATTTCATCGAACTTATCTGAAATGATATATGCCGCGCGAGCGTAATCAAACCCGTCAATTATAATATCGATCAACCGTGACGAAATGAACAATAGAAAAATTGCATAAAATGTTAGAACAAGCGCCGGGCGATCGGGCGAAAGATTTTTTATATCTATAATAAATCCCGCGAACGCGATCACGATGAAATCAACAACCATTATTGATTGTCCCGGTTTGAAGCCGAATCTTTTGTGCAGAATGGAAGCAATTATATCGGAGCCTGCAGTAGTGCCCTTGAACTTAAAAATTATTCCGAGACCGATTCCTAGCAGAACCGCGCCAATCAATATCAGGAATAAAAAATCTTTCTGGTATAATTCTCTAACTGTCTGCGAGTCCTGAAGTCTGATCCACGAGAACCCGGGAATGTCCCCTCTAAAAAAATCTATGAAAAAAGAATTGAGCGAGAAACCGACGAATGTTCGCAACCCGAATTTTTTACCAAGTTCTTTTAGCCCCCAAATAAAAAGAGGAATGTTCAAAATCCAAATTAAAATCCCGATCGGGATTTTGTTGCCCGATAAATAATACAGCGCCATAGCAAGTCCGCTTACGCCGCCGGGAACAACGCGCGCATCAACCAAGAATACGCCGATACCGATTGACATTAGCGCCGAACCAACAGCGATGGCAGAGTAATCGATTACCGGATATTTCTTGAGGAAGGATTTAATCATACTTAATCCGAGTTGAAAATTTCCGATCAAAGATAAACAGAAATGTTTTTCGTTGAAAGAAGATTTACAGTTTCCCCTCGCGGTAGAGCATTTGTGTTTTAATTCTCAAAAGCTGGCGTTCTATGATGAGGTCGGCAAGTTTTTCCGGGATTGTAGTTCTGTCTTTGCTGTGCAAAATTTTTCTTACTTTGGATTCGCTCACATCAATTCTGTACAAATTAGTGATGAACCGTTCATAATCTCTTGACATCAGTTCCGAAACCTTGGCGATGAGGTGCTCGCGAATCATTGGCAAATCGGTTACTGTCGGAAGCGAATCTTTCGCAAGAGAAAAATCTTTGTAAAGTTTTTCAACTAAGGAAGGATATAATTCTTTTTCGTTCATTTTAATTAAGCATAGAGACGCGCGGCGGCGCGTCTCTACAAAAAAAATTAATACTTATACTTCAACCACTTAACAACTTCCGACCACTTTGGTTTTTTGCCGGTGCGCAAAATTCCAACGCGGTAAATTTTTCCCGCGATAGGAAAAACCAAAAATATTGCGGCAATATTCAGCACCACGCAAGCAAACAATTGCCAAACCGGAACTTCAACAAGCGTCATCTTAACCGGCATAACCATTACAGACGTAAAAGGTACAAGAGCAAAAGCGTTAGCAATTGGACTATTCGGGTTTTGCATCATCGACATTGCAATTAAGAACGGAGCAATAATTAGAATCATTACTGGCCACATTCCGGATTGTGCATCTTGCGGGTTGTCGAAAATCGCACCCATCATTCCAAACAAACTTAAGAACAGCACAAGTCCAACTGCAAAATTGACCATTAAGAAAACAACCTGTGTGGTTGTGATGCTCACCATTACCTCCGGAGGTAAAGCGTAAATTGCAGAAGACGTTACTGTAATGATTGCCGCCAGCCAGATCGACATTTGAATTAACGCTGTAAGCGCCGAACCAATAATTTTTCCAGTCATCAATTCGCGTGGACTTACAGAAGACAAAATCACTTCAACAATTTTGCTGCTCTTTTCCTCGATGACGGATTGCAGCATCAACTGACCCGTTAATAAAAGACTAATGTAAAGCAAAAAAGTGAATACGTAGGAAAGTATCAGCGAGCCGTATCCTTCTTCCTTAATATTCTCTTCTTTGGAGACTTTAAATCCGGTAACATCAATTCCCTTCCTTGCAAAATCCAATTCTTCCGGCGTTAAAGATTTATTTCCGAAATAAATATCGATAAGAACTTTGTTGAGCGGTCCTTCAAGCTTTCTGCTCAAACTAATGTTGCTTGGGGTTTGCGAGTAGTATTCTATCTTTTTATCCTTGAGCGCCGAAGAAGGAATATAAACCACTCCGGTAAGTTTGTTACCAAGAAGATCTTTCTTTTTACCGTCAAGAAATGATTTAAGCGCCGAGCGATCCATTGTAAAGAATGCAAACGATGTCTTACCATCCTTCATCAAATCCGATTTCATAAGTTCATTCTGAAATGAATTTGTTAGGGTTTCCGTATCCGAAACAATATCAACCTTATCGTTACTTTTATCAGTAAATATTAACGCTTGAATTCCCGCCATGCCGAAAAGCAAAAGCGGAAAGAGAATAGTCATAAGTATGAACGACTTTGAAATCAGCTTCTCTCTTAATTCTCTTTTAACAATTGCCAAGACTCTTGCATTAAACATTGCGCACCTCCTTGCCGTTTCCATCTTCACGACCGGCGAGTTCAATAAATATTTCATGAAGAGAAATTTCATTGGCATCAAATTTTTTGATCGGCACACCGCGGTCAACAAGCAGTTTTAACAATTGCTGCGTTTGGCTCGCCTCTCTAACCTTTATTCCGGTAGAGTTTCCAAAGTCTTCTATCTTTTCAACAATGGGATTGTTTTTCAAGAATGAAATGTCGCCGTCGTGGGTTAAACTTACATTGCGCTGACCGTACTTCGATTTAATTTCTGCTAGAGAACCTTTCAAAATAATTTTTCCGTGATCTATCATAACAATATGATCGCACATCTTTTCGGCAAAATCCATAAGGTGAGTGGAGAAAATAATTATCTTGCCTTTTTGCTTCATCTCAAGAATTATGTCTTTCAATAAATTTGTGTTAACAGGATCCAGTCCGGAAAACGGTTCATCAAGAATTATAAATTCCGGATCGTGAAGAATAGTAGAAATAAACTGCATCTTCTGCTGGTTGCCTTTGGATAAGTCTTCAACCTTTGATAATCTTCGGTCGAACAGATCAAATCTTTTTAAGTACTTCTCGGCATTCTTCTGAACCTCTTTACCCGATTTCCCTTTCAGTTCGGCAAAATAAAGAAGCGTTTCCAGTACTTTCATTTTCTTGTACAGTCCGCGTTCTTCAGGCAAGTATCCTACTTGATTTTTGAACTCCTGACCGATTTTAACGCCGCGCAAAACAACGTCTCCTTCATCGGGAAGATAAATGTTCATCATCATTCTTATTGTAGTAGTCTTGCCGGCGCCGTTGCGTCCGATGAGTCCGAAAATCGAGCCCTCCGGAACCTCGAACGACGCATGGTCCACCGCAACCAGACTGTTGAATCGTTTGGTTAGATCTTTTACTTCGAGTGCGTACATTTAATCCCCTTGTGTGTGATGAAAATTGATGGGTGAATATAAATAAGGAATCTGAAAAAGACAGATTAATTTATGTTTAAGAAAAGATTACGAGAGCCTGCCTCGACTTGCGCTGCCTTGATTCAACCTTGGGTCGTGGCGGGTCGGGCAAGGCGAGCAAGATCATGAGCAAGAATAGAAGCACGAATAAGTTGAAGATAATTTCTTGCTCATGCTCTTAATCTTGCTCTTGATCTTAATCTTACTCTTTGTACTACCAGATTTTCACAAGTTTATCGTCGGAATTTCTCATCGGATCGCCAGGCTTAACATCGAACGCTTGGAAAAATTCCGGAAGATTCATTAACGGTCCCAGCACTCTAAATCTAGCCGGAGAATGGACATCGATTTTTAATCTAAGCTTCAAAGCTTCTTGACGAATATTTTCTGCCCAGACTTGAGCGTATCCGAGGAAAAATCTTTGTGCTGGAGTAAATCCGTCAATCGATTCGCCTTTTTTATATTCGTCGGTATTCTTGAAAGCGTTGAACGAAACATTCAATCCGCCAAGATCGCCGATATTTTCACCGAGCGTCAACGCGCCGTTTACTCTGAAAGAATCAATTGCAGCGAAGCCGTTGAATTCATCAATAAGTTTTTTCGCACGCGCTTGAAATTTTTCATTATCATCTTTCGTCCACCAATCTTTAATATTTCCATCAGCGTCATATTTTCTTCCTTGATCATCGAAGCCATGAGAAATTTCGTGACCGATAACAACGCCCATCGCCCCATAGTTTACTGCGTCATCAGCATTCTGATTAAAGAAGGGCGGCTGAAGAATTGCTGCCGGGAAAACAATTTCATTTCTGGTCGGATTGTAATATGCATTTACCGTTTGCGGACTCATTCCCCATTCCGTTTTATCAACCGGTTTACCAATCTTGGCAAGATTATCTTTTCTTGCCCAAATGCTTGCACGTTCCAAATTTTTGTAATAACCGTCGCGTGCGATTTCGAGTTCGCTGTAATCTTTCCACTTATCGGGATAACCGATCTTAACGCCGAAGGTGCTCAATTTATGAAGCGCTTGTTCTTTTGTTGCGTCGCTCATCCATTGATTATTTTTTATGCTTTCACCCATAGATGCGAGCAGTGTTTTAACGATTTTTTCTGCTCTCTCTTTTGCTTCGGGCGGAAAAACTTCTTTAACGTAAACTTGTCCCACCAGTTCGCCCATCGTACCGTTTACGGCACGTAGGATTCTTTTCCACCTTGGCTGCATTGCTTTTGCGCCGTTCATAAACTTTCCGCTAAAATCGAATTCTTCATTTACGAACGGAGAACTCAGAGCGCTTGCCGCATCATTTATCAAATGCCATTTCAAATAAATCTTCCAATCATCGAGAGAATTTGAATTAAGGATTTGCGAAAGTCCCGTGAAAAATTTCGGCTGACCGACAATTACGACTTCAAGATTTCCAACACCGAGGTTATCGAAGTAAGAACTCCAGTCGAATCCGTTTGAAATATCTTTCAAATTGTCGACGGTCATTTTGTTGTACGTTTTGATTGGGTCGCGGTTTTCAAGACGGGTGTTGGAAACTTTGGCTAATTGAGTTTCGATGTTCATGACGGTCTGAGCATCTTTCTCTGCGGTCGCTGCATCAACATTAATAAGCTTGAACATGTTTGCAACATGCTGAATATATTTATCGCGAATTTCCTTTGAGCGCGAATCGTTTTTTGTATAGTATTCAACATCCGGCAATCCGAGTCCGCCTTGTGATAGATACGGCGCCATCATGCTGCTTTTTTTTGCATCAACCGAAACGTAAAATCTAAACAGTGCTGGAATTCCCGTAAGATGATCTTCGGCAATCAATTTTACCAATTCGTTTCTATTTTGAATTGCGTCGATCTTTTTCAAATCCGGTATGATCGGTTTGTATCCGTCTTTTTCAATTCGAGCCGAATCCATACCTGTTGCGAAGAAGTCCCCTATTTTTTGATCGGCAGAACCTTTTGGCCAATTTTTGTTAGCGGCGGCTTTTTCAAGAATGCTTTTTAGAATTTCATTGTTTTGCTCTTGAAGTACTTCGAACGTTCCCCATCGAACTTGATCTTCTGGGATTGGATTGTTCGCTCTCCATCCGCCAACTGCAAACTGATAAAAATCTTTTGCGGGACTAACGGAACGGTCTAAATTATTTAAGTCGAAACCATTGTTTTTCGACTTATCGCCGCCGGAAAATCCCGTTAAAACAAAAAGGGCAAAAAAAGTTACTGGAACTAAATAGAAGAAAAGTCTCTTGTGTTTCATTATCAACCTCTTAGATAAAATTTAACATTAGTTAAAGCATAATTTAGACGCTTAAGACTATGTAAAAGTTTAGGATTTCTAATAGGTTTTAACTTTGAATCACAAGAAAGTTTCGGGTTGGGATGTTATTTTACTTTAATTTTTTAGCCCAGAATTTGATTTGCTTTTTAACTTCAGCGGATGATGTGCTTCCCAGCGATTTTTTGTTTTGATGATAAGTCGCTGTTTACATTCTGCTTTTAGTCACATCTGCAAATAATAAGTTGACATAGTAGTCTCTGTTAGTTAGATTTATACAGAATTGAAAACCAATCATTGGGAATTGAATTAGCGGAAATGATTTGTAACTAAATATTAACGCAGCTATTGCTGTGTTCTTCATAGAAAACTGACAATTTTCAACAATCCAAGAACAAGCAAGGAGGTTGCGTCCAGAAAATGGACGCGCTTTCTTATGTCTTTGGATTGGGCATGTCAGTGCCTCTATGAAGGATGTAATGAAAGTTGCGTCCTTTTTTTGTTTTAAAAACAGAAGACAATAATTAACGGAGGGTGTTATGAAAAAGATTTTTCTTCTACTTCTGTTCCTATCTACAATCAAAATCTATTCTCAAGAAATTAAATGCTTCATTTTAGAACCACCCGAGCAGACTTTAATCGGAATTAAAAAAATCGCCGTTATGGATTTCAACGGTTCTTACGGTCGTGTAGTCTCCGATTATCTAATCTCGGCGTTATTAGAAAAAGGTAGGGGAATTACAACCATCAAAGGCGGTTTATTTTCAAAAGATAAAGAAGGAAAAACTTATCAGAATGGAGCTCAAACAAATATTTTTACAATTGTTGAAAGAAGCCGACTAGAACAAGTTTTAGGTGAACAGTCTCTGGGAAAAAGCGGGGTAATAGATGAAACTCAAGCGGCATCATTGGGAAAAGTATTGGGAGTAGATGCTATAATAGTTGGAACTGTTAGCCCCATTGCCGATCAAACAACTACCCGCGAAGAAGTAAGCGTGTATAGAAACGATCAGTGGATAAAAACAATGGGAGATTGTGTAACGAATAAAGTTTCCGTTGAAACAAGGATGAGAATAATCAATGTAAACAACGGGCAAATTATCGGGACTAAAGAATCTTCCTATAAAAATGCAGATAAAAAATGTGCAGACGAACTCGGTCAATTAGCTAGCGTTGAAGATTTAATTAAGCAATGTTTGCAAGCATCTGTTTACAATAATTTCGTCAATTACATAGCGCCGCGTTTTGTTTTGTGGGAATTTGAGTTGAAGAAAATAAAAGTTGACCAATACGAAGACCTAAGCGATAAAGCTATTGATGCTTTCGAATCCGGCAACTTTGATAATGCATATTTAATCTATGCCTCTATCTTAAAAGAGGACACATATAATGATGTAGCGCATTATAATGTTGCGGTCATAAATGAAATCGTAGGAAATTTTCAGGAAGCCCAGGATGAATATCAATCCGCATTAAATATTAGGCAAGATGAAGACTATACTAAAGCATTAAATCATTGCCAGGCAACAAACGCATTCAATAATAATCTGAAAGCACTCGGGGTAATTATTACGCCGCATAAGTTTTCTGTTTCTGAAGAAAAAATGAAAAGTACAACCGCTGCTAAGATTAAACTAAAAGGTGGTAGTGGAGATCGAATTACATTAAGAGCAACTGCCGAAGCTACAGGTGCTGTGGTTGTAAAAATACCAGGGGGAATTGAGCTTGAACTAATTGAACAAAGTGGTTCTTGG
>JAMCSN010000246.1 GCA_023381535.1 Bacteroidota bacterium | reverse complement strand
GTCTAAAAGTTTGTTCTTAAGAACGGGTGATAGTTTTATTACCCAACTTTCCAGCAGCGCATTGAAATTTTTCTTTATTAATTCCGTCAATAATTTTTTCATAAGTCAGTTCAATCAAGTGTCGGATAGACGCCGGGTTGGATGTCCTCTCTTATATGCTCTGAAAAAATAAAGAAACCGGTTCTCTTTTGAAAGCCGCCCAATCTGTTTGTCTCGAATCACTGGACAATAGGTAAACGGAACATGACGGAGCCAACTTAGGTATAAAGAAAAGTTTAGCTATCTTTGAACAAACAAGCGCGGGGAGTTAAAATGAAAAAGATATTTTTGTTATCTGTGATGCTGGTATTTGTTTCGTCTCTTAATTTTGCGGGCGATGAAACAGTAATCAAACCCGGTCTTAACAGCGTTAAAGTTTTTTTGCACGGCGCTGAGTTAAGTTATTCTGCAAAAGTAAAACTTAACAAAGGAATGAACGACATCGTTTTTACCGGCTTGTCAACGAGTATTGATCAAAACAGCATTAGCGTTTCAGCAAAGGGTGATGCTGTTATTATGTCGGTTGGACAACAATTCAACTTTCTTAGATCTCAGGAAAAAACTCCTCAGATTAAACTACTTGAGGATTCTTTAGAGACGTTAAACAAATCGCTTTCGATGAATCAAGACGAAAGTAGTGTCCTGAATGAAGAAGTTGGGTTGTTGATGGCGAACAAAAGCATCGGCAACGAAAAAATCGGCGTATCGATTTCCGAACTGCAGAAGATGGCGGAATTTTTCAGAAAACGTCTTACGGAAATAAAAAGCAAAATGTACGACCTCTCTTTTGCTGCCAAGAAGATTCAAAAAAATATTGACCGGATTCAAAATCAGTTGAATGAACTCAACAATCAGATAAATAAACCGACCAATGAAATTATTGTGTCTATCTCAGCCAAGTCGGCGGCGACTTATGAAATTGATTTTTCATATTTGATGCGCGACGCCGGATGGGTTCCTGCATACGATATCCGTGTGGATAAGTTAAACTCACCGGCTCAGTTGAATTACAAAGCAAACGTTTGGCAGAACGGCGGATTCGATTGGAATGATGTTGAAATAATTCTTTCTACAAGAAATCCGGTTGCAAATAATAACAAACCGGAACTATATCCTTGGTTTATAGATTTTGCTCGGCCTATGCTGTACCGTGAAATGAAAGGTGCAGCGAACAAATCTCTTGATGCGGCGAATATGCAGGTTATGGCTGCCCCAACAGCAGGCGCTTCCGAAACTATGGCTGATTATTTTGAAATGAACGACAGACAGCTTTCAGTTGAGTTCACACCGCAAATTAAATATTCAATCGCATCGGATAACAAACCGCATTCGGTTGCGCTTCAAGATTTTACTGTGCCGGCAAGATATGAATACTATGCGGCTCCAAAGCTCGACAATAATGCGTTTCTAATCGGCTATTTAACCGATTGGGGTAACTACAATCTGCTGCAGGGCAAAGCAAACATCTATTTCGAAAATTCTTTTGTCGGTCAGTCGAATATTAATCCGGGCACAACGAAAGACACTTTGGTTCTTTCTTTGGGAAGAGATCAGAATATTTCCGTTTCGCGCGAAGTGCTGAAAGATTTTTCCGAAGATAAATTTTTAAGCAGCAATGTGGAGCGCACGTTTGCGTTTGAAATCAAAATAAAGAACAACAAAAAGACTGCGGCAAAAGTTTTGGTTGAAGATCAAATACCGATTTCGAAGAATGAAGACATAACCGTAAAACTTATCGAATCATCCGGCGCCGTTTACGATTCGGACAGCGGAAAACTGAAATGGCTCGTTGATGTTGACGGAGGAAAATCTGTTTCGAAAAAGTTGATTTACTCTGTGAAGTATCCCAAAGATAAAGTCATACCAGGCTTGTAAAACTGTCTTTTGTAAGGGCTCAACATATTGAGCCCTTACTGCTTCTTGAACGACAGACAGCTTTCAGTTGAGTTCATTTAACTGATTTTGAATCCGGTCAATATTTTTTTGAATCTTTTTAGCAGCAAAAGAAAGGCCGTACATTTTGCTTTTTATTTCGGTAAGGCGTTTTCTGAAAAATTCCGCCATCTTCTGCAATTCGGAAATCGATACGCCGATTTTTTCGTTGCCGATACTTTTGTTCGCCATCAACAACCCAACTTCTTCATTCAGAACACTGCTTTCGTCCTGATTCATTGCAAGCGATTTGTTTAACGCCTCTAAAGAATCCTCAAGCAGTTTTATCTGGGGAGTTTTTTCCTGAGATCTAAGAAAATTGAATTGTTGTCCTACCGACATAATAACGGCATCGCCCTTTGCGGAAACGCTAATGCTGTTTTGATCAATACTGGCGGACAAACCGGTAAAGACAACTTCATTTAATCCTTTGTTAAGTTTTACTTTTGCAGAATAACTTAACTCGGCGCCGTGCAAAAAAACTTTAACGCTGCTAAGACCGGGTTTGATCACTGTTTCATCGCCCGCAAAATTAAGAGACGAAACGAATACCAGCATCACAGATAACAAAAATATCTTTTTCATTTTAACTCCCCGCGCTTGTTTGTTCAAAGATAGCTAAACTTTTCTTTATACATAAGCCGCCTTTGCCATGTTCCGTTTACCTATTGTCCAGTGATTCGATACAAACAGATTGGGTGGCTTTCAAAAGAGAACCGGTTTCTTTATTTTTTCAGAGTATTTATGAAAGGATTTCCAACCCTGAACTATTCTGATCTTTGATTGAACTGACTTATGAAAAAATTATTGACCGAATTAATAAAGAAAAATTTCCATGCGCTGCTGGAAAGTTGGGTAATAAAACTATCACCCATTCTTAAGGACAAACTTTTAGACTCGCAAATACAAACGTTCGCGGAAAACAGCATCACCGCTTTCATAGATGTAACGGAAAACAACGACTATCAGCAAGCCGATCAATACCTTATAGATATCTATACGCTCTTTTCTAAAGCCAATTTAAATCTACTCGAAGTCAGCCAGATTTTCAGTCAAGGCCGATTTGCTCTTATTGAATTAATTGAACGTGAACGTGTTGACAGCGCAGATTCAATTATTCTGCTTGGTTTCGCGGACGATTTGATCGAGCAGTTATTCGCGCGGTACGGAATGCTTCATCAAGAAACGAAAATGAAGAAGTTGATGCGCGACCGCGACCGTCTTTCGTCGAAGCTGGAAATCAATCTGCAATATTTGAAAAACATTCTCCACACTTCGGATTCGGCGATCATGATGGTTGATAACGATGAAAAGTTCATTGCATGGAACAAAGGTGCGGAACAAATTTTCGGTTACACTGAAAATGAAGTGCTCGGAAAATCCTCATCTCTGTTACTGCCTAAAGGTGATCAATACGCAAATCAGTTATCCAAGATACAAAGTGAATCGCGAACGGACGGACGTTCGATGATTCTTGATACGGAACGAAAAAGAAAAGACGGCGAAATTATCAGCGTTCGTTTAACCGTAACAAGTCTTCAAGACAAGCTCGGCAAGTACGCTGGAAGATCAATAATCATCAACGATTATTCGGAATACAAACGCCTTCAGGCACAGATCGATCAATCGGAAAAATTAGCCGTCATCGGACAAATTGCCGCCGGTGTTGCGCATGAAATCGGGAATCCGTTGACTTCAATTTCCTCTCTGGTTCAAATACTTCAGAGAAGAAGTCAAGATCAGTTTATGAATGAGCAGCTCGCCAATATTAAAGAGAACATAGACCGGATTTCGAAAATTGTGCGCGAGCTTGTTGATTTTTCCCGACCGCCAAGTTATGAAACCGAATCTCAGGACATCAGCGACATAATCAAAACTGCGCTTGGAATTGTAAAGTACGATAAGCGTGTGCGTCACGTAAATTTTGAAACCGATCTTAAAACCGGTCTGCCGCGTGTAAATGTTGCCGCCGATCAGCTTCTTCAAGTCTTTGTAAACATTCTTATCAACGCACTTGATGCAATTGAAGGCAACGGAACGATTGCAATGAAGTCGGACTTTGACAATAGAAACGTTTCAGTTTCAATTTCCGATAACGGCGGCGGTATGGATGATGCGACAGTCGAGAAAATTTTCGATCCGTTCTTTACGACGAAAGAAGTTGGTAGAGGAACCGGTTTGGGATTATCGGTCAGTTACGGAATCGTTCATCGTTTTCATGGTGAAATTAGAGTTAAGAGTAAAATCAATGAAGGAAGCACTTTCACAATAATTCTTCCTATTGCGCAAAATTAGACGGAGAAAAAATGTCTGCAAAAATTTTGATTGTCGATGACGAAAAACCAATCCGGGATTCGCTTAAGATGGTTTTGGATGAAGAAGGATTTTCTACCGAAGTTGCCGCCGACGGCGAGGAAGCGCTTCAAAAAATTCAAGAAATTAATTTTGATATTGTTGTTACAGATATAAAAATGCCGAAGCTGGACGGTATGCAGCTCTTGGACTCTGCATCCAAGATTTCCCCCGAAACATTTTTTATTATCATGACGGCATACGCTTCAGTTAAAACCGCTATCGATGCACTCCGTCAGGGCGCGTTCGATTATCTCATAAAACCGGTAGAGTTTGACGACTTGATTATTCGCATAAAGAGACTGATCAATTACAAACAGATGTCGCTTGAAAATAAAACGTTGCGGCAAAGAATTTCTTACGATACCGGGTTCACAAATCTTATCGGCAAAAGCGAGCCGATGAAAAAAGTTTTCCAGGTAATTCAGCAAGTGGCGCCTACAAACAGCAATGTTTTAATTTACGGCAAAAGCGGAACTGGAAAAGAGCTCGTCGCAAAAGCAATTCATTTCAACAGCCGCAGAAAGGACAATATTTTTCTTCCGATCAATTGCGGCGCAATTTCCGAAAACTTAATCGAAAGCGAATTGTTCGGACATAAAAAAGGATCGTTCACGGGTGCAACCGAAGATAAGCAGGGACTTTTCAAAGTAGCCGACGGCGGAACACTTTTCTTGGATGAGATCGGCGAGCTGCCGTTAAATTTACAAGTAAAACTTTTGCGTGCAATTGAAGACAAAGAATTTATTCCGGTCGGCGGAGTAAAATCCGTGAGCACCAACGTAAGAATAATTGCCGCTACTAATCAGAATTTGTTTGAGAAGACAAAATCCGGAGAATTTAGAGAAGACCTTTTCTACAGATTGAACGTTGTGGAACTAAAACTCCCCTCGCTGAACGAACGCAAGGAAGATATTCCTCTGCTTATCTCACACTTTTTAGAAATGTACTGCGGTGAAATGGGTAAAAAAATTCTCGGCGTTACAAACGAAACAATGAAGGTATTAATTTCTCACGACTGGCGCGGCGGTGTAAGAGAATTGGAAAACGTTATTGAACGCGCTGTTATTTTTGCCGCCGGCGATTATCTTGTCATCAACGACCTTGCCGAATATGTCCGCGGCAGCGACCAACCCGGCGGTTATCCCGATTCATTGAAAGACGCATTAAGAAATTTTGAACATGAGCATATATTAAAGACAATAAAAAAGTACGAGTACAACAAAGAAGAAGTCGCAAAAGTATTGGAGATCGGGCTATCGTCGCTTTACAGAAAAATGGATGAGCTTGGTATCCCGACTAAATTTCCAAAAGACGAGTAATAATTTTCGCGTAAAGCTTTTAAGAGGCGGTGAAGTATTTGCTGTAATTTCTTATATTTAATTAGTTACTCATAAAGCGAAGAACGCAATGAAAAAAAGCGATGTCGATTATTCCGGCTTAAATAATTTTTCCGAAGGGATGACGGATATTTTTTTCATTGCCGAAAATTTTGACGGACAAAATAATTTTTTCATTTCGGACTCCATTGAGAAAATTACCGGTTACTCCCCTTCTGAAATAGACGCTCTGCCTGAACATCTTTACTCGCTTGCATTTGATGACGACTTGCCAATCATCAAAAAAGCATTGATGGAACTTGAAAACAATTCAACCCAGAACGAATCGGAAATTGTGTATCGTATCATTGCCAAGGACGGCAAGATTATCTGGCTTAATGAAGCTGTTTTGGTGAAGAGAGAATTAGGATCGGGAAAAATTATTGAACAAAAAAGTACCGTGTTGAACATCACGAGACTTAAAAATAAAGAAGCCGAACTTCAGAAGTCCCTTGAATTATTGAAAGAACAAAACGTTTCAAAAGATAAATTCATTTCGATAATATCTCACGACCTCCGCGCGCCCTTTACAACCTTGCTGGGATTTTCAGAGATACTTTTAAATGAAGCTGAGGTTTCCGAAGAAGAAAAGAATGAATATCTGCATTACATTTACGATGCATCAAAGTCTCAACTGAATCTTATCAATTGCCTTTTGGATTGGTCGCGTCTGCAAACAGGCAGAATCAAAGTTGAACCGGTACGTCTCAATGTAAAGCAGGCAATCTCAACCGCAATAACACCGCTCACAGGCGATGCGATGCGAAAAAATATTGATATCAAATTAGATATTCCTTCGGATCTTCACATCAATGCAGATGAAAGATTGTTCGGTCAGGCAATTATCAATTTTACCACCAATGCAATTAAATTTACGCCGGAAGGAAAAGACGTTCACATATCTTCCAGCAGATTTAAGGAAGGAATGATCGAAGTAGTTGTCCGCGACGAAGGTCTTGGTATTTCGGAAGAGAACCAATCAAAACTTTTTCGGATTGATCAAAAATTTTCGCTCGTTGGAACGAGCGGAGAAAAAGGTAGCGGTCTAGGACTCACATTGGTCAAAGAGATCGTAGATAAACACGGCGGACAGGTTTGGTTTTATTCGCAGATCGGCGAAGGGAGTGAATTCCATTTCACCGTTCCCGAGGCAAAGAATCTAATTCTTCTCGTCGAGGATGACGAGGACATACGCAACTCGTATAAAAAAATAATTGAAACCGCACTTCCGAACTTTGATCTGAAATTTGCCGCCAACGGTTACGAAGCAATTAACATGTACCGCGATCTTCTGCCGACAATTATAATAACAGATCACGACATGCCGCTAATGAACGGTATTCAACTCGTCGAAGCGATACACAAAAAGGAATCTAATCGTTCAATTCCGATTGTTGTAATTTCCGCAAAGCTCAGCGAAGAAATAACCAAGAAGTATATGAAACTTGGAATAGATAAAATTGTGTTGAAACCAGTTGATCAGGAACAACTTGCAAGTGTAGTGCGTGAGTGTTTATACTGAGCATCAAGAATAAAAGTTTTAGTGGGGAAACCAAAAATGAGTTCGGAAGGTAATTTAATTATTAAGAAATGGTTCGCATTATATACCAAACCGCAACAAGAATTCAAAGCCGCATTTCAGTTGGAAGGCAAAGAGATTGAATACTATCTCCCGACAATTACTCACGTCAAACAATGGAGCGACCGTAAGAAAAAAATTGAAGAGCCGCTTTTTAGAGGATATGTTTTTATTCATGCTATAGAAAAGGAAAGATTAATTTCGCTTCAACAATCTTCAATTGTTAAGACAATAGGTTTTAACGGCAAACCGTCGTGTATTCCGGATTGGGAAATCGAGAACTTAAAAAAGTTGCTCGAAAAATCTCCCGACGTTTTTGTAAGCCATCAAATTGAACTTGGAGCGAAAGTCAGAATTATTGACGGACCATTTAAAGATATCGTTGGTACTGTGTGCAAACGTCAGGAAGAAAAATGGTTTTGCGTCTCAATAGAATTACTCCGCCAAACGGTGATGGTTCGGTTGACTGAAGAAAACACCGTGCAAATTTTAGAAAACTAGTCTTTTCCCCTCATATTTATTTTTATTAAATTGAAACAGAATTAAGTATCCCACAATTAATATATGCTCAAACAAAAAGAATTGATTGATTTTTCAATCGGTGATGAAATAACACTTTTCCTTATCGTCAGTAAGTTCGAAATAAAAACTTCCAAGACCGGTTCAAGTTATTTGAATCTTGAGCTTAGAGACAAATCCGCTGTTCTACCGGCAAAAGTTTGGGATCGTATTGATAATATTAAGGATGCCGTTAGAGAAGGAACAATTGTAAAAATTGCCGGGAAGATAGAAGAGTTTAACGGCGCACCGCAAATTAAGATTGATAAAATCCGCGCGGCAAAAGATAACGACGATGTTCGTCCGGATGATTTTTTGCCAAGGTCCAAACGTCCGCTCGATGTTATGGCCAATGAATTAAACCAGGTTGCCGATTCGATAACGAACATGTACCTAAATAAACTTATCAAGTCAATCTTGACCGGTGAAAATCTGGAAAAATTTTGCCGCACGCCGGCGGGTAAGGCGTGGCATCATGCTTACGTTCACGGATTGCTTGAACACACATTGGAGATTGTTAAGATCTGTGATTTGATGTGCACGTTCCATCCGGAAATTAATCGTGATCTTTTGGTTAGCGGCGCCCTGCTGCATGACTTCGGAAAAACGGAAGAGCTTACGTACGATTCCGTATTCGATTATTCCGACAAAGGGAAACTTATCGGACACATCATGATAGGCGCGTTTGAAGTTGAAAAAGCGGCATCGGCAATCCCGGACTTTCCGGACAATTTGAAAAATCAACTCGTTCACCTTATCTTAAGTCACCAAGGCAAATTGGAATTTGGTTCACCGGTAGAACCGAAAACGTTGGAAGCAATTGTTTTATATCAAGCAGATGAACTTAGCGCAAAGACAAATGCATACAGAAGTGCGATAGAAGCAGACAAAAATAAAGGCGGCAGTTGGACAAGATTTTTACCTCTCG
>JAMCSN010000043.1 GCA_023381535.1 Bacteroidota bacterium | reverse complement strand
CTGAAGTCCCGAAGACTTTGGTTTTTTGCCAAAGACGATTCTCACGCAGAGGATATTGTTGAAATTATCAAAGACGTGTTTGGTAAAGGGAACGACTTTGTGAAAAAGATTACTTATAGAACCAGCAACGAAAAACCGGAAGACTTGTTAGCAAGTTTTAGAAATTCGTATAACCCTAGAATAGCGGTTTCAGTTGATATGATTGCCACGGGAACGGATATACGTCCTTTGGAATGTTTGCTATTCATGAGAGATGTAAAATCTAGAACTTATTTTGAGCAAATGCTTGGAAGAGGCACAAGAACAATTTCAAATACCGATTTGCTAAGTGTTACACCGGACGCAAAATTCAAAACTCATTTCATCGCCGTGGATGCCGTTGGAGTGTTTGAAAGCATCAAGATCGATTCAAGACCAACCGACCGCAAGCCAAGTATGCCGTTAGACAAGTTGTTAATTTCGGTTGCAAGCGGCAATAGAGATGAAGATACAATTCTAACTTTGGCTGGAAGACTATCACGCATCGAAAGGGGAATGGATGAATCTGATCGGAAAGAGGTTTTAGCATTAAGCAATGGTAAGTCAATTCAACAGATCGTTTCTAACTTATTTGATGCGGTTAACCCGGATGTAAAAATTGACAAAGCAAAGTTGGCGTTCAAAGTGGATAATCCTACTGATGAGCAATTGAAGAAAATTGGTGAAGAACTAGTTAAAGAAGCAGTTGCGCCTTTTGATAATCCTAAGCTAAGAAACACGTTGGTTGATATACAAAGAATGATTGAGCAAGTAATAGATACCGTAAGCAGGGACGAAGTTTTGTATACGGGAGGCAATAGTAAATCCAAAGAGAAAGCGGAAGCATTGGTAAAGTCCTTCAAAGAGTTTATTGAAAAGAACAAAGACGAGATAACGGCACTTCAAATAATTTATAGCAAACCGTACGGGCAGCGGCACATAACTTTTGAAGATATTAAAACGCTAGCCCAGGCAATTCGCAAACCGCCTTACAACTTAACGCCGGAAATACTTTGGAATGCGTTTGAGCAGTTGGAAAAATCTAAAGTGAAAGGTGCCGGTGCGGTTAAACTTTTGACGGATATGATTTCGTTAATCCGTTTTGCCATTGGACAAGAACAAATACTTGAACCGTTCCCGGAAGTTGTTGAGAGAAGATTCCAAAGCTGGCTTAAACGGCAGAACGATTTAGGAAAAGGTTTTACACCGGAACAAGAGCAATGGCTGAACATGATTAAAGAACATATTTCTACTTCGCTTTCTGTTGAGATGGATGACTTTGATAACCCGCCATTCTTTGATAGAGGAGGCAGAATAAAAGTTTATAAAGTATTTGGTGAAAGATTGGAAACCGTGCTTGAAGAACTTAATGAAGAGCTTGTTTGATGAATGATAATATTGCGTTTGATCTTGAATTACCAAAAGGTTGGATTAAAACATCAGTTGGTGAAGTAAGTGATAAAATACATTATGGCTATACAGCATCTGCTGATTTCAAAAATGTTGGACCCAAATTATTAAGAATAACTGATATACAAAGAAACAAAGTTGACTGGGATACTGTACCGAATTGTAAAATTGATAAAACGGAAATAGAAAAATTCCTTCTTTCTGAAAATGATTTAGTGTTCGCTAGGACTGGTGCTACCGTTGGTAAAAGTTTCTTAATAAAGTCGGATGTACCAAAGGCAGTATTTGCTTCATACTTAATTCGAGCAAAACTAAATTCAAGTATCAACCCGAAATTTATTTATTGCTATTTTCAATCCAGCGATTATTGGAGACAAATTAGTAATAACAAGGTTGGAATTGGACAGCCAAATGTTAATGCGGCAATTCTTTCGAATCTTTCACTTCCTCTTCCACCTCTTCCCGAACAGCACCGCATAGTAGCAAAGATAGAAGAACTCTTTACTAAGCTCGATGTAGCGGTTGACGAACTAAAGAAAGCCAAGGCGCAAATTAAACGTTACCGGCAGTCGGTACTTAAAAATGCGTTTGAGGGAAAGCTTACAGAAGAATGGAGAAAGCAAACGTCAAACGTGAAAGGTGAAACTGCAGAGGAATTATTAGCGAAGATAAAAGAAGAACGTAAAAAGTTTTTAGGTAAAAAGTATAAGGAACTTCCTCCGGTAGATACAACCAACTTGCCACAATTGCCGGAAGAGTGGGTGTGGACTCAGCTAGATTGTGTTTGTAAAAAAATTCAAGATGGGACTCATTTTTCACCAAAGGTTCAATATAAAGATAAATTGCCAGCGACATATCCTTATGTTACAGCAAAGAATATAAAAGAATATGGATTAGACTTATCAGACATAACCTATATTGAGCAAGAATTGCATAAGACAATCTATAACAGATGTAACCCAGAATTTGGAGATATACTACTTACCAAAGATGGAGCTAAAACTGGCGTAGCGGCTTTAAATACTCTTGATGAAGAATTTAGTCTTTTATCAAGTGTAGCTTTGCTAAAGCCAAATAAAAATATTCTCTTCAACAAGTTCTTGTTATTCTACTTAAAAAGCGAAATCGGTTTACAGATGATTTTAGGCAAGATGACCGGTGTGGCTATTAAACGTATTATTCTTGAAAAAATAAATAACAGTGTAATCCCAATTGCTTGTCTTGATGAACAAATAATAATTTCTAATGAAATCGAGCGACACTTTTCAGTAGCGGATGAAACAGAAAAAATAATAGACCAATCGTTAAAGCAAGCAGAGCGTTTAAGACAAAGCATTCTTAAAGATGCTTTCAGCGGTAAGCTTGTACCTCAAGACCCAAGTGATCCGCCCGCAAGTTTACTGTTAGAAAAAATAAAAGCAGAAAAAGAAAAACTTGCCAAAGAACCAAAACGAAAAAGTCGGACAGGCGAGCCGGCAGAAAAGTTGTTGGAGAGAATAAAAGCGAAAAGAGCTAAACAGACTCCGGCAAAAAGAACAAAGCGGGATGTGAAGAAGAAGTAACGTGACCGATAAACAATTGAAGAAAATAATTCGTCAAGGTGAAGGGACCAAAGTTGAGTTCAAGACTTCTTCGTTCCAACTTTCAAAAGATGTATTTGAAACTATATGTGCTTTCCTCAATCGCAGCGGTGGACATCTTTTACTTGGTGTGACTAACAATGGTGTTATTGAAGGTGTGTTCGAAGATTCAGTAAGAGGAATTATTGACCCACTGATAACAAGCTGTAATAATATCCAGAAGCTAAATCCAACTTTCTACCTTTCACCGGAAATTGTCGAAGTTGACGGTAAGAAGGTAATCTATACTTATGTCCCGGAAAGTTCACAAGTTCATTCCACTGTTGGAAAAATCTTTGACCGGAATGCAGATGGTGATTTTGACATTACTAATAATCATAATTTGGTAACACAGCTTTATATCCGCAAGCAAACTACCTTTTCGGAAAATAATATTTATCCTTATCTGTCTATCAATGATTTTGATATAGAGCTATTTGATAAAATAAGAAACTTAGCAAGGAATCAGAGAGCTAACCATCCTTGGTTGGAGATGAACAATGAGGGGCTGCTAAAGTCATCGAGCTTGTGGAGAAAAGATTTGCAGAACGGGCAAGAAGGTTACACATTAGCCGCAGCCGTCTTACTTGGTAAAGAAGAGACAATTCAAAATATTCTTCCTCACTACCGGACTGATGCGCTTTTGCGTATCAACAATTTAGATCGTTATGACGACCGTGATGATGTGAGATGCAACTTGATAAAAGCATATACCAGATTAAATGAATTTGTTGGCAGACATTTACCGGACAAATTCTATTTAGAAGGTAATCAGCGAATTAGCATTCGAGATAAAATCTTTCGAGAGATTATTGCGAATCTTTTAATCCATAGGGAGTTTACAAATCATTTTCCAGCAAAACTTATAATTGAAAGAGAAAGAGTCTATACAGAAAATGGTAACAAACCTCATGGAGTAGGACGAATCGATCCGGCAAGTTTTTCTCCGTATCCTAAGAATCCAACAATAGCACGCTTCTTTAAGGAAATTGGTTGGGCAGACGAACTTGGCTCTGGTATCAGAAATACTTCCAAGTATTGTAGCGAATACAATGACAACAGAGGAAATGCTGAGTTCATTGAAGGAGATGTTTTCAGGACTATCATTCCGCTTGCTGTTAAAGAAAAAGGAGAAGTCTTTATAGAACAATTTAAGACTATTGCAGATGTAGTCGCCATTGCTGGTATGAACGGTTCATTAAGTGACGTTGTAAATGATGCTGTAAGGACTATCGTAACTGATGCTGTAAGTGAAACAGTAAGTAGCGCTGTAAGTGGCAGAGTAAGTGGCGGTGTAAGTGATGCTGTAAGTGATGCTATAAGTGATGCTGTAAAAGAAAGAATAAAGGATGAACTGATAGCCATTATTTTAGAGAATGGATTGACTATATCTAAGATCAAATCAAGTTTCCAGATAGAAAGAGCAACTGCACAGAGAGATATGAAAATTTTAAGAGATTTTGGATTTGTCAAATTTGAAGGCGCTCCTAAATCCGGCCGCTATGTAGCCACAGAAAAAACTAAGAACATAAAAATTAAAAAAGGTTTGATATAAATATGGCAAATGAATCCAATGCACTTGTTCAAAAACTCTGGAATTACTGTAACGTCTTGCGTGATGACGGAGTAAGTTACGGAGATTACGTAGAGCAATTAACCTATTTGTTGTTTCTTAAAATGGCAGATGAGCTTACGCAGCCACCATATAACAAACCGGCGATAATTCCGAGCAATATGGATTGGAAGAGTATAGTGACTAAAGAAGGTGATGAACTTGAACTTCAATATAGACACACGCTTGAAGGATTAGGAAAAACTTCGGGAATGCTTGGTGTAATATTCCGCAAAGCACAGAACAAGATTCAAGACCCAGCAAAACTCAAACGACTTCTAAAATTAATTGATGAAGAAACCTGGTCTGGTTTGGACGTAGACATCAAGGGAGAGATTTACGAAGGATTGTTGGAAAGGAACGCTGAAGATATTAAAAGCGGCGCCGGTCAGTATTTTACACCGAGAGCATTGATCAAAGGCTTGGTAGAAGCTATCAGACCGTTACCAAATGCAACCATTTGCGATCCGGCGTGTGGAACAGGCGGCTTCTTTCTGGCTGCTCATAATTTCTTAACACATAACTACAAACTAGATAAAGATGAAATCAACTTCTTAAGGTATAAGACATTCAAAGGTTGGGAGATTGTAGACAGTACCGCACGTCTCTGCGCAATGAATCTTTTCTTGCACGGAATAGGCGGTGAGGAAAGTCCAATTGCAGTAAGTGATAGTTTAGCTTCCGATTCCGGTGACAGGTTCGATTATGTCTTAACTAATCCACCGTTTGGAAAGAAGAGTAGCATTACAATTATTAATGAAGAAGGGAAGACGGATCGTGAGACTATATCGTATGAACGCACCGACTTTTCTGCGACAACTTCCAATAAGCAATTGAATTTTGTGCAGCACATAAAAACTATTCTCAAAATAAACGGCAAAGCAGCAGTAGTGGTGCCGGATAACGTTTTGTTTGAAGGTGGTGCGGGTGAAACAGTCCGCAAAAATCTTCTTCATAGTTGTGATGTTCACACACTTCTCAGATTGCCTACTGGCGTTTTCTATGCGCAAGGCGTAAAGGCTAACGTTATATTCTTCGACAAGAAACCGGCAAGTGAGAATCCGTGGACAAAGGAATTATGGATTTATGATTTGCGTACCAACATGCATTTCACTCTTAAAACAAATCCGTTGAAGTTTTCTGATCTTGAAGATTTTATACGTTGTTACAATCCGGGAAACAGATTTAAACGTGAAGAAACGAAGCGATTCAAGAAATTCAGCTACGAAGAAATCGTTAAACGTGATAAAACAAGTCTGGATATTTTCTGGCTTAAAGATGATAGTATTGAAGACTCAGCAAATCTACCGGCACCGGAAGAACTCGCTCAAGAAATCTCTGAAAATCTTGAAGATGCTTTGGAACAAATAAGGGGAATTATCAACTCACTAAATAATGAATAAGCGAAATGGCAACCTTCGATTTTAGCAATGTACCAAGATTTCAACTTTGTCAGAAGTGTTGGGTGACTGATAGAAATACGGGATCGGATTATGTGATTAAGTATGCTGTAGAAGAATATTATTTGAATGAGCAAAGCTTACTCAAAAATGAACGTTATGATTATGAAGTTAATGATTCACAAAAATATTTCAGAGAGAGTAAGTCCGGACATAAGTATACCGATTATGAAAGTTGCAGAGAAAATTTTTTGGGTGGTCATAATAAGAAAGAATACAGTAGACTTCTTAGTGTTATCGAGGAATATAGAGAGGACGATTTATTAAAATTGACTGGGGATGAGTATGAGCAAAAGGTGTTTCAGTACTTACGCAACGTTAAATTAATTTTTGAAGAATGGTTTGGAAATTGGGGTATCGAAGTTCCACAGATAGAAAAGAAAGAGACAACGACAAATCTTTTAGAAAATGCTAATAGCTCAGTTAACGAAGAACGAGTAAGTGCTGAAGAAGATATAGACAGTACTAATTTTGAAAATAAAAAGCCTCTTACGGTTTTAGCTAGAGAGATATTGAATAAGAAAGATGTTAAAGAAGAAGTAATGAAAAAGCTGCCTATCAAGCAACGCCGAGGGAATCGGAAATGGCAGCTATCAGATACAGAAGTTGTTCGTAAACATTTCAAAGGTTTTTACATAGGTGAAATACAAGAAACCACTTTAAAAACGTATGTAAAGCGTTTTAGAAGCGGTACACTCAAGTAAAAAAATCACCGTGACGTCACCGTTGAATCCCTCTTAGCGTCCCCATTTTATTTCGGCGAGCAAATGGAAAGACCATTGCTTGTGGAAAATCAGCTTATAAAACTTATCTGATTGAACCTCCACAATATCATTAATCGGGAAATGCAATTCACTCATTTCCACAAATTAAAGGAGGTCGTATGAAAAACGAATCCCCCATCAAAGCAATCCGAACTAAATGTTTGGATTGTACAGTTCATCAACCAAAAGAAGTGCGTCATTGCCCAGTTGATGATTGCACTCTTTACCCCTATAGGTTCGGAAAGAATCCGAACAGAAAGGGGATAGGCAAGCAGAATGCTATGGGGCTAAGACAAAGTAATTCAAGGCAAGTATCACTAAAGAACGAACAAACAGAAGTTGGTGGTAACCCAAATCTCAATTTGGTTAACACTAAACAGAATTTGATGGAGTAATTATGAATGAATCTAATAACGATGGGGGAAGCAAAAATCAGTCAGAGGCAAAGAACACTGAAGCTTTGTTGCAATTTCTTGAATTAAAACTAAAAGATATGCGAAAGCAGATCATATATTTTTTTGACTCTGTTCAAGAGTTAAATCAGAACGATGAATTCGATGCTTATTTTCAATGTCACTTGATTGATCTAATAATTCAGCTAGTGCAAACCTATCTGATTACAATCAATGTAGCTGAGGAACTAATTCCTAATAGTCAAGATTCCAAAACCTTAAAATCTACTAAGGAACGATTCAACGAATTAGTAACACGGTTTCATAACTTGAAAGTAGCACTGATGACTCGTTACTACGAACATATGTACGTGAGAAACAAACTAGATAACTAATTACTAACAACTTTAATGTCTATTCAAAATAGACGGAAAGAGATGAGGATGCTCGTCACGTCATTGTCAGAGCATCCGATTTCTTCACAATTAAATACATGATAGAGGCCAGATGAGGAACAATAAAATGGAAATTCCGAAAGATTTAGAAAACATATTATTAGCTGAAAAGCCGAAGCAGAAGATCAACTTACCTCAAGATTTCATAGATGGTAAAATGTATTATGGATTTTCTGCAAGCGATACTGACTACGTAATTAATTCACAAAAAGAAATGAAGAAAGTAGAAGGTTTAAAAGAAAATGGTTTGCTACCAGCAACAGAGAAGCTCATAGATCCTTTGTTCCCGACAATTGAAATCCCGTCTTATTCAAACGGAAGAATGAATGTGCAATTATCGAACACATACTCCAAAATCATCAAATATCTAAAACGTTATCTCCATTTAAGAAACGATTATGAACTTGACTTGCTAACTACCTGGGCAATAGGAACGTATATGTTCCGTGTATTTAGATACTATCCTTATTTGCATCTCTCTGGAGAAAAGGGTTCAGGCAAATCAACTACAATGGCAATTCTTAAACCGATTGTTTTTAATGGTGAAATGATGGTGAACTCATCTGCTGCGGTTATTTATCGAAGCATTACTTTAAGAACACCTACTCTTTTCTTAGATGAATTCGAAAAACAGTCTTCAAGAATAAGTGAATCCTATAAAGCATTAACTGATGTCTTGAAAACTGGTTTTGAGAAATCCGGTATAGTAAAAAGGTGTGCCGGTGACCAGTATATACCGCAGAAGTATGACACGTATTGTCCGAAAGTTATTGCTGGGATAAATGAAATCGACGATGTACTAGCTGACAGAACTATAAAGATCAGAATGGATAGAAAAACCAAAGACTCAACGCTGAAGAGATATATAATTACTTCCGAAGAAGAGATTGAGCAGAAAAAAATTAGAGATGAATTGTACTTCATCGGACTTGAATATGCGCATAAAATCCACAAAACTTATGAAGCAATTAATATGAATGAAAACACAAATCTTGTACACTTGAATAATAGACGATTCGACGTTTGGAGCCCTTTGATGGCAATTGCACAGGTGATTGACCAAGA
>JAMCSN010000174.1:3441-8834 GCA_023381535.1 Bacteroidota bacterium | reverse complement strand
TCCAGAGTGAGTCGGATTGCACATGGAGGTGGAGACGCTGATCGCGAAACTTCCGATGCAAAAGGAAAATTACTTGTTCCACCCGAAGATCCATCTTACACACTCCGTCGAATATTTCTAACAAAAGAAGAAGAAGAGGGACACTATTATGGTTTTTCGAATGAAGGAATCTGGCCTCTTTGTCATATAACACATACCCGGCCTATTTTTCGTTTGGAAGATTGGATCAGCTATCAAACTGTTAATCAAAAATTTGCTAAAACTCTGCTTGATGAGATTAAAAACGAGACCGAACCGTTAATATTGATTCAGGATTATCATTTCGCTTTGTTACCGCTTCTAATAAAATCCAAAAGACCAGATGCTCGTGTAGCGTTGTTTTGGCATATCCCCTGGCCCAATCCTGAAGTATTTGGAATCTGTCCTTGGAAACAGGAAATTCTGTTAGGTCTTTTGGGTGCGGATCTGGTTGGATTTCACATTCAATTTCATTGCAACAATTTTTTAGAAACTGTCGATCGTTTCCTGGAATCAAAAATCAATTGGGACCAGTTTAATCTAGAACATAAAGGATCTGTCACCTCTGTAAGACCTTTCCCTATCAGTATAGCATTCCCGAATTCAGTTCATGATAAAACTCACCAATTAATTCCCAAGAAAACTCAACGTGAAGTTGTTCTTAAAAAAATAGGTTTTGATGTTGAAACTATAGGAGTTGGTGTAGATCGCATTGACTATACTAAAGGAATTGTTGAGCGTATTAGAGCTGTTGAAAGATTTTTTGAAAAATATCCCGATTTTGTCGGACGTTTCACATTTGTAGAACTCGGCGCCCCAAGCCGTACTCATATCAAACGCTATCACGATCTGATTGCCGAATTGGAGGAAATTGTTGACAAAATAAATTGGCGCTTTCAAGCTAAGGATTGGAAACCAATAGTTTTTCTTAAAGCCCATCATGACCATCAACAGATTAATTTATTTTACAAAGCATCGGATATCTGCTTAGTAACTTCGTTACACGACGGAATGAACCTCGTTGCCAAAGAATTTGTTGGTTCACGTGACGATGAAGATGGCATTCTAATCCTCAGTCAATTCACCGGTGCAGCACGGGAATTACAAGATGCTCTCATAGTCAATCCATACAGCATTGAGGAGATGGCAGAAGCAATTCATACTGCATTAGTAATGCAGCCAAAAGAAAGAACAGACCGGATGCAACGAATGCGTGCAGTCTTACAAGAGAGAAATGTTTATCGATGGGCGGCGAACATTATTAATGCGTTATCGCGATTACGTCTTCCGATAACTCAAGATTTACAAAACCCTAAATAATTATGCCACCAATTTATTTGTATGGTAAAGAAAGATCGCTGAAAAACATACTCAAGAAACTTGAGCACGTTCAAAAAATTTTTCTTTTCCTCGATTATGACGGAACGTTGGTGCCTATAAGAAAACTGCCAGCTTTAGCAGTAATCTCTCCTGAAACGAGAAAACTGCTGAGACAACTTTCAGAACAAAAAAAAATAACATTGGTAATCAGCACCGGCAGAGCCCATGCAGACATAAATCGTCTTCTAGGTTTAAAAAATTTAACCATAGTCTCGAACCATGGTTTTCAAATTCATTACAAGGGCAAAACCTGGGTGCACCCCCAAGTTAATAAAATGCTTCCACTGCTGAATGAGCTTTCACGAAAACTGAATACGCTTGGGAAATCTATTAATTCGGTTCTTGTTGAAAACAAGAAATACACGGTAACGGTGCATTATAGAAATGTTCCGGTTGATCAGATTAATGTCGTCAAAAATCTTGTAGCATCAATTTCTGAAAAGTATTTTCCATTTGTAAAAATTACTTACGGCAAAAAGGTTTTGGAAATTAGACCCAACATTGTGTGGAACAAAGGTCTGGCAGTCCAAAAAGTTCTGAGGACATTTCATGTACAAAAGAAAAAATATTCAGCTGTTTATATCGGAGACGATACTACCGACGAAGATGCCTTCAAAGTTTTGGGAAAAAGCTCGCTCACGGTCAAAGTGGGATCTAGCAAGAAAACCTTTGCAAAATATTTTGTACGTAATACAGACGAAGTCCTTCAATTCTTAAAAATAGTAGTTAACAGAAATTATCAATGGAATTCCGATGGATAACAAAACAGCAAACGGTTTCCGGTTTTATACTCGGCAGAATTTAATTTTCTTATTGGGAAGACGCGCTAAAAATCTGTCCGAACTGTTAGCCGGCATAAAAGCAGTGCCTCCAATGACAATCTTTCAGCATACTCACCACTACTTGATACAGCACGAGCACATCTCGCCGGAACCACCAAACGACTTTGCTTATTGGATAACCAACGCTCTACAGGACAAACTCCTCGGTGAGAAAATTGCAAGTATCGATCTTAGACGTTATTCCGATCTGGAAAAAATCAGAACTGAATTGATAAACATTGTAACAACAGCACAAGAAGACATAGAAAGAATGCCTCATCACAACTCGCCATCAGGAGAAGAATTTCATTTTATGAGCGCGCGTTCCTTTGTATTTCCTACAAAGTATGTAGCGAACACTTTACATGAGTTCAAGGAGTGTCTTGAAAAAGTTTCGGTTTATTCGATTTACTTCCATGTGTTCGAAGCGAGATTTCATAAAAAAGAATTCGACTTCTCGCTTTGGCTTACGAAATCTCTTGGCGAAGAAAAATTAGCCGAAGAATTCAGCAAACTGGATCCATACACGCAGACCATCGAAAACCTTCGGAAAACTCTTGTCAAACTAATAATGAACAAACTTGAAGGAAATAAGAATGGCAAAGCTTAGAGAATACGAACAATATGTCGGGTCGGATGTTATTGATGAACTTGAAATCTACGCCGGTAAACTCCAGAACGTTTCGGTTCAAAATATAAATTCGACGGCAGTTGGAGGAGGAGTCGCTGAGATTCTAACCCGGATGATTCCGCTTCTTAAAGAGCTTGGAGTTAATGCATGCTGGGATGTTATTAAAGGTGGAGAAAAATTTTTTGAAGTAACTAAGAAGATGCACAATGCACTTCATGGTCAGCAAGTAACATTCACTCGTGATGAGATTGATCTTTATCTTTATACAAACGAGCAGAACCGAAACGAAATGGAATTAAAAAAAGATATAATTTTCATTCATGATCCTCAGCCGTGCGCACTTGTGCTGGCAAAAAAATCCAACGGCAACCGTTGGATATGGAGATGTCACATTGATTTTTCGAATCCGGACTTATTCACATGGCAGTTCCTAAAAGAATATATCAATAAGTATGATGCAAGCGTTTTCTCGGCACCATCGTTCGAAAGAAAACTGAAAATACCTCAAGTGTTGATCTCTCCGTCAATCGATCCGACAAGCGACAAGAACAAAGAGCTGCCTGATGAAATAATTACTTCTGTTTTGGAAAGATTCGGCATCGATAGGAAACGGCCGATTGTTACACAAATTTCCCGATTCGATTATCTTAAAGATCCGGTCGGCGTTGTTAAAGTTTTTAAATTGGTAAAAAAACATGTGGATTGTCAGCTCGTTCTTGCAGGCGGTGGCGCTACCGACGACCCCGAAGGCGCAAAAGTTTTAAACGATGTACGAGAAATTGTTGAAAACGATCCCGACATTTTTCTTTTGCTTCTTCCACCTGCGAGCGACATAGAAATCAATGCGCTTCAAAGGGCATCCTCAGTTGTGCTTCAAAAATCCTTAAAAGAAGGATTCGGTCTTACCGTAGCAGAAGCTCTCTGGAAATCAAAACCGGTAATAGCGGGTGCTGTCGGCGGCATTCCTCTTCAGATCACGAATAAGTATTCCGGATTGTTGACACATTCTATCGAAGGCACAGCGTTCGCACTAAAACAGTTACTTCAAAATCCGGATTATGCAAAAAGGCTTGGAGAAAACGGACGCGAAAATATCAGGAGAAATTTTCTCATAACCCGACACTTGAGAGATTATCTTCTTCTCTTCTTGTCGTTAATCACTAAGAACGAAGACGTAGTCTATTTATAATGATCGATTGGATTTTTGAATTCTTCAAACAAAATGTTTTACAACTGGTTTGTATTTTTCTCAAGTAAATTTCCCTCACCTTTCTTAATTTTGTCCAGTCAAATTTTGAAATCAATTATCAAGGAAAAATTATGAGCATTCTTCTTGACAAAAAAACACGAGTAGTTATTCAAGGAATTACTGGCGGCGAAGGATCGTTTCACACGAGACAAATGATTGAGTACGGTACAAATGTCGTTGCCGGCGTAACACCGGGAAAAGGCGGACAAAAGTTTGAAGACACAAATGTTCCAATCTTTAACACGGTTGAAGAAGCAGTAAAAACAGTTAAGGCAGATGCATCGGCAATATTTGTTCCTCCCGCATTTGCTGCTGATGCGATTCTTGAATCTGCAAACGCCGGAATTAAATTTATTGTGTGCATCACCGAAGGTATTCCCGCAAAAGATATGATTGCAGTTTATAATTCAATCAAAGCGAAAAACGTTACGTTGGTCGGTCCCAACTGCCCTGGAGTAATTTCACCTGGTAAAGCAAAGATCGGAATCATGCCTGGATTTATTCATAAGCAAGGAAAAGTTGGAGTTGTTTCCCGCAGCGGCACATTAACTTACGAAGCCGTTAAGCAGCTTAGCGATCTTAAAATTGGTCAATCAACTTGCGTCGGCATCGGCGGCGATCCGATTATCGGCTCACGTTTCATCGACATCATAAAACTTTTCAACGATGACCCCGGTACTGAAGGAATTGTAATGATCGGCGAGATTGGCGGAAGCGCGGAAGAAGAAGCTGCCGAGTTCATTAAGAAAAATGTTAAGAAGCCTGTCGTTGGATTTATTGCCGGAAGAACAGCGCCTCCAGGAAGAAGAATGGGTCACGCCGGCGCAATCATTTCGGGCGGGAAAGGAACGGCTGCAGAAAAAATGGCAGCGATGAAAAAAGCCGGTATTCATGTTATTGAGAGCCCCGCTGAAATCGGCGTTACGATGCAGAAGGCGTTGAAAAAGGCTAAAAGCAAAGTAGCGAAGAAACCGGGAAAGAAAACCAAAATTGTTAAGAAATCTGTGAAAAAGAAAAGGTGATGAGTCATTCGTAATTGGTTGGTTGAAAATAATTGCCGAAGCCAATAACAAACCACCAATCACCAATAACTAATCACCAACAACAAGTAACCAATAACTATAGACGGAGAAAACTTTGAGCAACAGAACATTAGCAATTCTTAAACCGGATTGCGTGAAGAAAAACTTAATCGGTAAGGTAATAACACAAATACAAGATGCGGGATTTACGGTACTCGGTATGAAAATGGTAAAACTAACCGAAGATTCCGCAAAAGGATTTTACGAAGTTC
>JAMCSN010000174.1:384-3431 GCA_023381535.1 Bacteroidota bacterium | reverse complement strand
CACGAAGCGCGCCCTTTCTTCAAAGACTTGATCGTTTATATGACTTCCGGTCCATGCGTTCCAATTGCGCTCGAAAAAGAAAATGCTGTTGAAGATTTCAGAAAACTAATTGGTGCAACCGACCCGGCAAAAGCCGCCGAAGGAACAATTCGCAAATTGTACGCAGCAAGCATTCAAGAAAACATCGTTCACGGTTCGGATTCCGATGAAAATGCTTCCAAAGAAATTTCTCATTTCTTTTCAAGCAAAGAACTTCTTGAAATAAACGGTTGGAAATAATTTATGAACGCTCCCCTTTTTAGAGGGGAGTTTTTTTGCAATACTAAAAAGAGAAACTAATGAAAAATATTATTTTGAAAATCACGCTGTTGCTTGCCGTTTTTGTTTTTGTTGCCGGGTGTACAAAGAAAAATGAAAAAGCAGATGAAGCAAAACAGAATCAAAACTTAATCAATACAGAAGCTTACAATAATCTTGAAAAAGTTAATCTCGGTAATGATAAAGTAACGCTTCAATATCAATTCAAACCCGGAGACAAGTTTTCATACAAGTTGACAACTCTAACATCAACGGATCAAACTGTTCAGGCTGATTCAACTTTGAAGAGTAAATCGAACCAGTCTGCCACATATAATTTTGATTTCAATGTTCTGAAGGTTGACAAAGATAAGAACGCCGATCTCTCCGTTACAATTTCTTCCATGAAAATAGATGCAGATAACAACGGACAAAAAATTACTTACGATTCGAAAGCCAACAACAGTCCCGAGATCAAATCAAAGTTTATGGAATATGAAACGATCACCAACATGCCGTACACCGTTAAGCTGGATGCCAACGGCAACATTGTTAATATTTCCAACCTCGATAAGATGGTTGAAAAATTAAATGCGATGCAGCCAAGCAATCAAAAGTTGAACGCTCAACAAAAGGAACAATTAAAAAACAGTATCGCCGAAGCCGCGTTGAAACCAATCACTCAATTAATTTTTAGAGAACTCCCGAATCACGCCGTGGGAAAAGATTCTACTTGGACAAAAAATTATCCCGGCAGTCTAGCGGTATTTCAACTTCAGAACACTGCAAAATTCAAAGTGGATGATTTCGTAAAGGTTAACGGCGCGAGAGCTGCTAAAGTCAGTGCAGTACTTTCGGCAAAAGCTACCGGGAACAAACAAGGAACAGATAGCGGTGTTACCTACAATTTTTCCGATCCAATCATTAGCGGCGGCGGAATTATGCTGTTCAATATTGATAACGGTAAATTGATTAAAGCAGAAACATCCACCAGAGTCGAGATGAATGTTCAGCTTGAGATGAAAGATGCGGCGCAGAAAACGAAGAAGAGCACAAGAAAAGATATTACAACAAACAAGAACATCATTGAGCTGATATAAACATTGTTGCGCAGACTCAAAATCTGCGCAACGATTCTTACGATTTCATTCCAACGACCACTTTAGAACCTTCGACGGATTTCACAACAATCGCGGCATCATGACTTATATAATCTCCTTCGGTAACAACATCAATACGATTGCCGTTTATTATTGCGGCTCCAGCCGGACGAAGATCCGTTAAAGCAACTCCTTCAACGCCAACCAAATGTTCAAGAGTAGGTTTCGAAGTGTACCCGGATTTGCCGCCGATGTTTTCTTGTAGAATTAAACGGTTCCACACATTTGTTTTCGGAAGTATTTTCGACAACAGAAAAATAAATACGCCGGTAGCTACAAATACCGAGGCCAACTGGATTATCGCCATCGATAAAAATGAAAAGTCTCTCATCTGAAAATCCGAAACCAGACTGAGGAACAATCCGAATATCATGAGAAGAATTCCAAGCACGCCGGCAATCCCGAATCCGGGTATGACAAATATTTCAATCAGCAGCAAAATTACTCCGACAACAAACATCACGATATCAATTACTGACGCAAGCTGAAGAATGTAGCTCGATCCGAAAAAAAGCGCGAGCGCAATTACAGCTACTGTTCCAGGAAGTCCCCACACTCCCATTTTAATCTCCATGAAAATACCGACGAGACCGATGATGATGAGAATTGACGAGACAATCGGGTTGTTAAGAAAACTCACAAAATCTTCCGCCCAATTTGAACCAACGGTTACATCTTGAGCACCCTTATAGCCAAACGCGTTTTCAATATCTGCAATGCTCGATAAAACCGTGTCCGCCATTTTGTATTTCACCGCTTCTTCATACGTCAAAGTAACAAGTTTAGTCGCATCGTCATTTAGGTCGGGGACAACAATGCTTTCGTCCACCATTGCTTGCGCGATATCGGAACGCCGGTGATTTTTTTCTGCGGTCGCACGCATTTCCGAACGCATGTACGATTGATACTTCTCGGATTGTTTTTGTCCGGATTGATCGACAACAGTTGACGCGCCCAAGGATGAACCCGGCGCCATAACAATTTTTTCGCATGAGAGCGCTATCAAAGCGCCGGCAGATATTGCACGCTTGTCAACAAATGCAATCGTTCTAACCTTGCTGTTTAGAATTGCATCTTTAATTTGCGTAGCGGCATCAACTCTTCCGCCGAAAGTGTTAATATGGAAAATAATTGCCGATGCGTGATTTTTTTCCGCTTCATCAACAACCCTTTTAACATAAGGTGCAAGACCAAGATCGATCTCGCTATCAATGTTGCCGATATAAACAACCGGTCGTTGTGCATAACTAACTGAAATAAAAATTAGCGAAAGCAAAAAAAATAAAATTCGTTTCATGTTTGTTCTGTGATGTGAATAATCTTGAAAGAATAGTTAATCAAAAAGATGCTTTAATTCAATAGGAGCGATTACCGGTTAAAGAATGCGTAGTTCAGAATTTTATATACCAATTTTGCAGCTGTGTAATTCGATGCCGGATGAGCTTTCGACGGCGCCAATTCCGTGACGTCGAAACCGACAATGTTTTTATCGAGACCGATTATTTTGAGCAGATACATCGTTTCATCCCAGAACAATCCGCCCGGTTCCGGTGTGCCGGTTGCCGGTAAAATTGAAGGATCGAATCCGTC
>JAMCSN010000174.1:0-307 GCA_023381535.1 Bacteroidota bacterium | reverse complement strand
TAAACATTTTCAGTCAGGTTTCGCGCAACAATTTCTTGCCAGTCGTCGCCGTACATCCCCATTTTAATTTCGCGGGAATAAAAAGTTCTGATCTGTTTCTGTTTACGAAATTCATTCTCCTCGATAGACTGTGCACGCACGCCGACTTGAACAATCTTTGTATTGAATTCGGAAACTCTCGCCATCACGCAAGCATGAGAATATTTAGAATCTTCATAACTGTCGCGAAGATCGGAATGAGCATCAATCTGGAGAATTGATAGATTGGGAAATTTCTCATGGTGAGCTTTGATTAACTATTCTTTCA
>JAMCSN010000189.1 GCA_023381535.1 Bacteroidota bacterium | reverse complement strand
TATAGCGATTGAAACTGTGAGATTAACCTCGTCATTTACGTTTCCGGAATTTGAACAGGATTACGAATTCGTCGCGTTGAAACATCCGGAAGAATATCCATTCAATGAAGGGAAATTAGTTTCGAACAAAGGATTAAACATTAACGTAAATGAATACGAAAAGTATTTTCATGAAGAACATGTCCGGCATTCCAATGCATTGCAATCAGCAAAAAGCAATGACGAAATATATTTTGTTGGACCTCTGGCGCGTTATAATCTCAACTTCGATAAGCTTCCCGATTCGATAAAAGAATTGGCAAAAGAAGTTAACATGCTGCCACCGTGCAACAACCCATTCAAAAGTATTACGGTGCGCGCAATTGAAACTCTTTATGCTTGTCAAGAAGCGCTGAGGATAATCGAGCAGTTTGAGATGCCGGAAAAACAATTTGTTGATGTTCAGCCGCGCGAAGGAACCGGATACGGCTGCACAGAAGCGCCGAGAGGAATTCTCTATCACAAATACCGGATGGATGCAAACGGAATAATACAGGAAGCGAAAATTGTTCCGCCAACATCACAGAACCAGAAACAAATAGAGAACGATTTGTTCTCGTTCGTTTCGAAAAATATTAATCTCCCGACAGATGAACTCACGTGGAAGTGCGAACAAACGGTTCGGAATTATGATCCGTGCATTTCATGCGCAACACATTTTTTAAAGTTGAACTTCGTCCGTGAATAATTTTTTCAATGTTTGACTCTAAAACAAATTACCTAGTCATCGGGATCGGTAACGAATTCCGAAGCGACGACAGCATTGGGATTCTCATGTCCCGCATGTTGAGGCAGAAACTGCCCGCTACTATTAAAGTTGCGGAGTGCAACGGCGGTGGTGTTGAGCTTTTGGAAATCTGGGAAGACTACAACAACGTTTTCATAATCGACGCAGCCAGTTCAGGAAAAGCGCCCGGCACAATTTCACGTTTTGATCTTAACAAAGAGACGCTTCCGCAAAATGCTTTTAATTATTCATCACATTCGTTTAGTATTTCCGAAACGGTAAAACTTGCGAGGAAATTAAATCGGCTTCCTACACGGCTAATAATTTACGGCATAGAAGGGAAAATATTTGAACAGGGAACCGGTTTATCTTACAATCTTGAAAGCGTCTGTGATGCTCTGCTGAAAAATCTATTGACCGACATTCAATAATTCGTTTTTACGATTTCGTTAATTCCCGTCGCTCAGTTTTTCAAGTTTCTTTTTGTGAGTAATAATTCTTGCCTCCACATAGAACACCAAATCTTCCGCAATGTTGGTTGCGTGATCTGCTAATCTTTCCACATGCCTGGTTAGAACAATTAAGTGCGCGCATGGCTCAATTAGTTCCGGATTAGTCTGCATTTTGCTAACAAGAAACTTAAACGTGTGCTTGTTTAAATTATCAACAATCTCATCGCTTGCAATTACTTTGTTTGCCAGATCGCTGTCGTTGTTTATAAAAGAATCAATTGCGTTTTTAAGCATCTCTCGTGCGTGCTTTCCCATCTCAATTATCTGCGCTTCAGAAATGAGAGAGAAAAACTCTGCCGTCTTCTTAACACGCTGAGAAATATTTACGGCAATATCGCCGCAGCGTTCTAATTGATTGTTAATCATTAGTGCCGAAATAATAAATCGCAGATCGACTGTAACCGGCTGGAACAAAGCGAGAATGTTTTCACATTGGGTTTGAATCAGATTATCGTAAGCATCAATTTCTAAATCTTTGGCTTTAATTCCTTTGCAGAGTTCAATATTTCCTTTTTCAAGCGCTGTGATAACTCTCTCGACCTGCTCATCCACCAATGACGCCATTTTTATAAGATTAGTTTTCAGGTTATCGATTTCTTGTTCAAAATGGTTTTTCATTATTTAACTCCTTTGTTAACCAAATCTTCCTCTTACGTAATCTTCAGTTTGTTTCTTTGCGGGCGAAGTAAAAATTTTAGTTGTCGTGTCAAATTCAATCAACTCTCCAAGATAAAAGAACGCAGTATAATCACTAACTCGGGCCGCTTGCTGCATATTGTGCGTTACAATTACTATTGTATAATTTTTCTTCAGTTCAAAAATAAGATCTTCAATTTTGGTCGTTGAAATCGGATCCAGCGCGCTTGCGGGCTCGTCCATTAAAATAACCTCAGGATCAACAGCTAATGTTCTAGCAATGCACAATCTCTGTTGCTGGCCGCCGGATATATTAGCGCCGGAATCGTCCAGATTATCTTTGACCTCATCCCAAAGAGCGGCTTGCTTCAAACATTTTTCTACAACCGGGGTTAAAATTTTCTTACTTCTTACGCCGTTGAGTTTTAATCCGGCAGCGACATTATTGAATATCGACATGGTCGGGAAAGGATTTGGTTTCTGAAAAACCATTCCCAAACGTTTTCTTAGAAGCACCGGATCACCTTTCGTCAAATCTTCTCCGTCCAGCATAATCGAACCTGTGATTGTTCCTCCCACAACTTCGTGCATTCTGTTCAAGCATCTTAAGAAAGTCGATTTGCCGCATCCGGAGGGACCTATTACAGCCAAAACTTTATTCTTCGGAATATCCAGCGAAACATTTTTTAGAACCTTATTCTTTCCGTAATAAGCTTCCAGATTTTTTACAGAAATTTTTACTTCCATAATTCTCTTGAGTTGATTATCTAAATCCTAATTTGTTTTATACTTCGAACGAGTAATAATTCTGAATGTCAAACTTAATATCGAGATTAACAAAATCAATACGAGCGCCGCAGTCCACGCTTGCTGATTCCAATCTTCAAAAGGAGCTTTCGCATAATCATAAATATAAACGGTTAACGATGCCATCGGTTCCATAATTTTTGTTGACCAAAATCTATTGCCGAGCGCGGTGAACAACAACGGCGCGGTCTCCCCGGCTGCACGCGATAAACCCAACAAGATTCCGGTTGCTATTCCTTTCCAGGCGGTTCTCAAAACTATTCTAATTGTTGTTTTCCATTTGGGAATTCCCAAAGCAAGTCCCGCTTCCCTAATTGAGTGCGGAACAAGTTTGATCATTTCCTCGGTGGTTCTTGTGATCGTAGGAATCATCAAAATTCCTAAAGCAACTCCTCCGGCTAATGCGGAGAATTTTTTCATCGGCACAACAATCAAAGTATAAGCAACAACACCGACTACAATGGAAGGAATTCCACTCAACACGTCCGTCAAAAATCTTACAACGGAGGCAAACTTATTATTTCCGAATTCGGATAGATAAGTTCCGGTCATTATTCCAATCGGAATACCGATCGTTCCACCGAGCCCAATCAAAATCAGAGTACCAACAATTGCGTTTGCCATTCCTCCGCCGGATTCACCGACAGGCTTTGGCATTTGAATGAAGAAATCCAAATTGAGGTATGTAATTCCTTTCGAAATTGTGTAATAGAAAATAAATACAAGCGGAATAATTGCGATAAGCGTCGCCACAAACGTAAGAGACATCATCACGGCGTTGGTAACTTTTTTTCTGACAGTATAAAATTTTGACGGCGTCATGATGCTTTCCACCTGCGTTCCATACTCCAAACCAAAAGCCGCGCAAGACCGTTTATTATTATTGTTATGACGAAGAGTACCAACGCTAATTCAATCAGTGAGCTCAAATAAAGCTGCGAAGTTGCTTCTGTAAATTCATTAGCGATAACACTTGCCATTGTGTACGAAGGATCGAACAACGACGGCGAAATCAATGCACGGTTACCAATGACCATTGTTACAGCCATCGTTTCGCCAATCGCTCTGCCTAGTCCTAACATTGTTGCACCGAAGATTCCGGGCATTGCATCCTTCAGAACAATTTTTGTTGCCTGCCACTTTGTTGCGCCGAGTGCAAGTGCGGCTTCACGCTGCGACTGCGGAACAGATCGTAAAACATCTCTGCTGATTGATGCGATGATGGGTAAAACCATGATGGATAATATCAGCACGGCAGCCAACAGCCCAAAACCGTACGGAGCGCCCGTGAAGAAAGGAAGATTGCCAAACTTATCGGAAAGATACGGCTCAACAGTATCGCGAAGGAACGGAACCAAAACAAAAATTCCCCACAGACCGTAAACAACGCTCGGAATTCCGGCTAACAATTCAACAAGAAATGATAAAGGTTTTTCCAGCCAGGGCGGAGCGGTTTCGGCAAGAAAAATTGCGACCCCGATACTTAAAGGCAAAGTGATTATCAATGCCAGCAAAGACGAAACTACCGTTCCATAAATTACCGGCAGAGCGCCAAAAATTTCTTGTACCGGATCCCACGTTGAACTTGTAAGAAATCCCCATCCGAATTTCTCGATGGATGGCTTCGACCCGAGGTACATTTCATAACCCATCAGCAATACAAGCAGAAAGACCGACACTGCAAAAAGCAGCGTCAGTCTTTCAAATATGAAATCACCAAGGTTCTGTGATGGAAGTATTTTCTTAAAAAATTTCTTCAGTGTGCTGTATTATCCAAATTGTTCTTTCTAAATATACTAAACCTATTTTATTTTTTTGCCGTTGGAAGTAATTGAAGCAATTTTCTTTTCGCACAATTTAACAACTTGCTTTGGAAGCGGTGCGTAATACAATCCGCTTGCATAAGACTCGCCTTTTTCCATTGCCCACTTTAAGAATTTTACGAGCGCCGCGGCTTTGGTAGTATTTTTCATGTCTTTGTAAATCAAAAGCCATGTGAACCCTGCAATCGGATAAGCATTCTTTCCATCGGAATCGGTGATGATAGCTCTGAGGTCGTCCGGCATATGTTTTACGGCTCCGGCAGCAGCTTCGGTAACCGTATTGAAATTTGCATCAACAAAATTTCCTGCTTTATTCTTCAACAAACCATACGGTAATTTATTTTGAACTGCATAAGCCAACTCAACGTAACCGATAGAACCTTCGGTCTGCTTAACTAACCCGGCAACGCCGTCGTTTCCTTTTCCGCCCAAACCAACAGGCCAGTTAACCGAAGTATTGTTTCCAACTTTCTCTTTCCATTCAGAACTTACTTTGCTAAGATAGTTTGTGAAAATAAATGTTGTACCGCTTCCGTCCGAACGGTGCGCAACCAAGATTGCTTTGTTAGGAAGAGAGACACCCGGATTGATTGCAGCAATTCTCGAATCGTTCCATTTTGTAATTTTTCCAAGATAAATATCTGCGACTATCGATCCATCAAATTTCAGCTTTTGAGAAACCGAAGGAAGATTGTAGCTGAGAACAATTCCGCCCATTACGGTTGGAATGTGAAGAACATCAACGCCCTGCTTAGCTTTTACATCTGCTAATTGCTGATCTGTCATTGGACCGTCGCTTGCACCGAAATCGACCGTGCCTTCTGTAACTTGTCTGATACCGCCGCCGCTGCCGATTGCTTGATAGTTAAACTGAACGCCGGTCAGATTTTTGTATTCGTCAAACCACTTTGAATAAATTACTGCCGGGAATGTTGCGCCTGCACCGTTCAATTGCAGTTGAGCTTTCGCTACTGATGATACTGCCAACGCTAAAAATAAAACTGCTATAATATTTCTTAACTTCATTTTAGTACTCCTTTTTAATTTAATAAAATGTAAATGATTATTATTAGAAACTAAAGAACAAAGTTCCTCTGAGTAGCATATCGGGGTCAGAACCGGAAAGCCCGTAAGATGTATACTCTATATTCGGCATGATGTGAACATTCTTTCTTATGGCGAAATCCAATGCCCCTAACAATAAAGTTTGTGTGCTGTTGGCAATCGTTGTGTTCTTGTTGTCTGCATCGGGAGTGTAACTGTCGAACCTTGCAACGAGGCGGACATTTTCCGAAAGAGCAACCCAGCCGTTTAAGCTGATGCCGTTCCGGTTCAAAGTAGAACCGTTTGCGGCGCCTTTGTTAATTGAATTAATAAATCCTTGTGCGCCGATGCTGAAATTACTGTTTGCATAGTTTACTATCGCATCAAAGATGCTGATATTTTTTTCTGCCGGTGCGCCGGAATACTGACCGTTAAGTAAAATGGTAAATTCGTTTGTCGGTTTGAATTGTAAGAACAAAGAACCCGATTTATATCTTGTTGCACTGGTATTGGGTTGACCGAAAAATGTTCCACTGTTGCCGCTGTTGTTGCCTAAAAGAAAACCGGCAGAAACAACATCGGAAAATTTCTGGGTTATGGAAATTCCAAGGTCTCTTGACGCGCTGATGCCGTGTAAATCCTGTATGGTTTTTTCGAGCGGTCTATAGCCGAAAATTCCTTCAGCCATATTGATATTCCATGTTCCCTGTAAACCAACAACAACATCTCCGTTGCCGATATTTTTGAAATCCAGGAAAGCATCCTTTACCATAGTTGACAATTTATTATTGCTCAGGTTAGACGCGGTAGGATCTGATTCCAAACGAAATCTTGCCCAAACGCCGTCTGCAATTGTATAATCCGTTGTAAGATAAATTCTTCTGTACTCAAAGGCTTGCATATCTTTCTGGGTCTTGTCGTGATTCTGAATCATGTAATAATAATCCCCGAACATCAAACCGCTGAATTTGATCTTGTCTGTTGTCCCCTGTCCGTATGTTAATGTTGTTACTGCAAATAAAACTAGAAAGATGCTATAAAGCTTTCTCATCTTAGATTACTCCTTGTTGTTAGTTAAATGGTGAACAAAATTATCTAATAAGGATTAACGCAATGTTAAGCCAATGTTAAGAAATTGTTAAGTTAACCTTAAGATTTGTTAATCTGCCATTTGGAAGGAGAATAACAGGGCGAGAAAATGCTATTGCTTTACAATAACAATATAAAAAGTGAAAACTCCAAGATTTGTTAAAGTTTACCATTTAACCAACAAACAAGGAGTCTTCACTATGAAGGGAGGTTGTCTAAAAAGTAATTATCAATTTCAAAATCTGCGTAGATCGGTTAAAATCTGCGCTATCAGTGTTCCATTGTTCAAAAAATATTACTTTTTAGACATCCTCGACCAAACTTTACTTGATTAAAATCATCTTCTTCGAAACTACAAACGCACCTGTCTGCAAAGTGTAGAAGTAAATTCCGCTTGCAAGATTCGAAGCATTCCATGTAACCGAATATGTGCCGGCCTGCTTGTAACCGTTAACCAGAGTAGTAACTTGTTGACCGAGCATGTTGTACACGGTTAATTTAACATTACCGGCTTGCGGCATTGCATATCCTATAGTTGTGCTCGGGTTAAACGGGTTAGGATAATTTTGAGACAACTCAAACTTAGAAGGAATTTCATCCGTTGCAATTTCTTTTACGGAAGTAACCGGACTCATATGAATTCTAGACCAGCCAGCGGTCCAATCTTCAGTTCCGAAAGCGCCGACATAAACAGCCGTTGCATCAAAAAATCCGTCGCTTGGCGGAGTTGCCCCAAGTGTTAATGCCGGGGAAGTTGATTTCGGAAGAACATTCGGATCCGGGAAAGCAAATGGATTTGATAAGCCTGCCGAAGCGTTATCGCTGTAATATACGTTGCCGTTATTTGTGAACCATGTATTAATGTCAAATCCTGCTACCGATTTGGTTGAATCTATTTTCTTTGCTGCCCCGGCTATGATGCTGTTCTTTATCCACCACAACCCGTCTTTGGCATCTTGATTTGTCTGCCTGCCGTCGATAAAAACTCCGTCCTTCGCCCAGCCTACCATCAACAAGTTTTGTATTTTGTTCTGCGATGATCTTCGCAAGTGTAAACCATGATCGTACTTTGCATCAATTGGTGTTGACGGTGTTGCTTTCGGTCCAATCAATGTTACGTTCCACCAGTTAGGAGAAGTTCTTGGAGAATTCAAAGAACCGCTTCCGTCGTTGTCGGATTCAAAACCGTTTGATGTGCCGGCTTGATCTGCAACGTTAGCGTCTCTAACGCCAAGTAAGAATTGAAGCTTGCCTTCGAAACCAAAATCAGTATCAAAATCGTCATCAACGCCGCCAAACGCTATCAAGTGTTTGCAATTAACTGTTCCGCCGAACCATTCATAAGAGTCGTCACCGGAATAATAAACCTGAACGTAGTCAATTATTGTTCCTCTTCCTACACCGCCAAATGTTAATCCGTTAATCTCGTTGTCTTTTGCAAATGCTACACCCGGAAATTCTATTCTTACATATTTCAATGTGCCGCTGTTATCGTCGGGATTGGTCCCGCCGTAAATATCGTTGGCATTGCCGGTGCCTTCAATTACTCCGGTTCCGGATGAAGGATTTATCGGCGCCTTGCCTAATAAAATAATTCCGCCCCAATCACCAGATGCCGGCAATTGCGATGCGCCCGGCTTTGTGTATTCGCTTGTGAAGACAATCGGCTTATCGGCAGTTCCGATTGCATTTAATTTTCCACCTTGACGAACTATCAACGATGCCTTCGTTCCGATTTTTCCGTAAATGGTTGTTCCGGCTTCGATAGTTAATGTTGCGCCGTTTAATATGTGAACAAAGCCATCAAGTAGATATGTGTGATTAGCCGTCCAGGTTGTGTTGACTGCTATATCGCCGGATACAGTGACTTCAGAACCAAAGTTGAATCTTGTCCAACCTGCTGTCCAATCTTTGGTATTAAACGCACCGATGAAACTTGCGCTTGCATCGAAGAACCCGTCATTAGGAGGCGTAAGACCGCCTGTTAAAGCTGGAGAATCAACTTTTGGCATAGCATCGGGTCTTACTAAGAAAAACGGGTTCGTAAGTTTTGCAGCGTCATTATCGCTGAAATATTGATTGCTATTATCTGCGAACCATTGATTAATATCGAATCCCGATACTGATTTTGTTGAATCTATTTTCTTTGCCGCGCCGGCTATGATGCTGT
>JAMCSN010000115.1 GCA_023381535.1 Bacteroidota bacterium | reverse complement strand
TATAAAGCTGATGCATTTTTTATTGCGCCCACAATAAATAATCGCTTCTAATTTCTTTGTTCGATTTCAGATAGATCGTTACGCCGCAATCATCGGCAACAACTTTTTCGTATTCTTCGCCGTGTCTTATCAGAACGCCGTTTTCGCGAAGATGGTACGAAAGCGCATCGACTATTTCGTCGTCTAAAAATGCTAGGAGCTGGTGGCGGGTGTTTATCAAATTAACTTTTACGTTTAATCCTCTGAAGATAGATGCATATTCACATCCGACAACTCCTGCGCCGTAAATGGTAAGTGTTCTAGGATTATCTGTAATCTTTAAAAGTTTATCGCTGTCAACAATTCGCGGATGAGAGAAATCAACATCAGGCGGATGGTAAGGGCGTGAGCCGGTCGCAATAAAAAATGCATCAGCTTTATAAGTTTTTTTCAATCCGGTTGGTTCGGTAACTTCTATGGTATGTGCATCGAGAAATCTTGCGCGTCCAATTAAAAGATCAACGAAATTTCTTGTGTAAAAACCGTGTCGAAGATCAACCTGGCTACTGATAACCGACTCGGTTTGTTTCAGCAATGACTGGTAATTAGCTCCTTCCAATCTATTGCTATCATACAAAATTTGGCTTGCATGTCTTAATGATTTGCTGGGAATTGTTCCTTTGTGAGTGTTGCTGCCTCCGACAAGAGAAAACTCTTCGCAAATTGCAACGCGTTTCCCGTCTTTGGTGCATGTCATGGCAGCACCTTCGCCGCCGGGTCCGCTGCCAATTACAATTACATCGTACTTTGTCGCCATTTATTAATCCTTAGGAGAATCTATATTTGTCGTTCTTTTAAATACTAACAGTCATAAATTACAAAAAATTCAATATGTATGAACTCAATTTTGTCTCTGCACTTTGTATGATTTTATGAACTCAAGCTAAATGGGGTAAAGGAAATCCCGCAGTTTAATCTTTGGTGCATAAAAAATTATGATTAAAGAAAATCTATTTTGTAATTTCCAAAGCAAAAATCGCAATCAATAATCTTAATCTATTAAGGGGAAATCTATGCAAGCAATCGGGTTGAATGTGGTGGACTGGATAATAATTCTAATCTATTTCGGGTTTGTTCTCGGCATCGGTTTTTATCTCCGCAAATTCACAAAGAGCGAAGAAGATTTTTTTCTCGCCGGACGAAAAAATTCTTCCTGGGTTGCTGGACTCGCATTCCTTTCGGCAAATCTCGGCGCGCTCGAATTACTTGGGATGACCGGCAATACCTTCAAGTATGGAATGTATGTCGCGCACTTCTATTGGATCGGCGCGATACCGGCAATGTTATTTCTTGGCGTTTACATGATGCCGTTTTACTACAGCAGCAAGATTAAATCTGTGCCGGGCTATTTGAAATTGCGCTTCGATGAAAAAACCCGCGTGCTGAACGGAGTCGCATTTGCGATTATGACGCTGCTGGTCTCTGGAATAAATCTTTACGCCATGGCTCTTGTTCTTCACACTTTTCTTGGTTGGAATTGGGACGTAAGCATGTGGGCGTCTGCAATCACTGTTGCGGTTTATGTTACGATGAGTGGATTGATGTCGGCAATTTTTACAGAGATCATACAATTCTTTTTGATTTGGTTCGGATTGTTTTAGGTTTCGGCGATGGGCATTTTAGAAATCGGAAGTATGAAAGAGATTGTTGCAAGAATAAATCAGTACAGCTCACAAGTTTCGTTCACAACTCTCTGGTCAACTTCATCTAACCCAATGCAAAACGGAATGTTCATTCATTGGGCGGGAATTGTTCTGGGATTAGGATTCGTTTTGTCATTCGGATATTGGACGACAGATTTTCTTGTGGTTCAGCGCGCGTTTTCTGCGAAAGATCTTCGGTCGGCAAGAATGACGCCGATACTCGCATCATTTTTCAAGATGGCAGTTCCATTTTTAGTTATCCTCGCCGGATTGATTGCCATCGCGCTTTCTATCGATCCCAAAAGCGGATTTAAACTTTTGTCTGATGGCGGTCAGATGAATTACGATTCGGCGCTTCCGCTTTTAATAGCGCGATATTATCCGCCGGGCTTGGTTGGTCTCGGCGTTACTGCTCTGCTCGCCGGATTCATGGCGGGTCAAGCGGGAAACATCAGCGCATTCAACACGGTATGGACTTACGACATTTACAAATCGGTCCTGAACAAAAAAGCGTCCGATACACATCTGCTTTGGATGGGACGTGCATCAACGATTGTAGGTGTTGTCATTTCACTTGGCACTGCGTACTGGGCAAAAAGTTTTCCAAGCATCATGGATTATATGCAAGCAATTTTTTCTTGGGTGAATGCACCGCTGTTTGCGACAATGCTGCTTGGAATGTTTGTTTGGTGGATTACACCGAACGGCGCATTCTGGGGATTAGTTGCCGGAATGTCTTCATCTTTTTTCATGTGGATGGGAGTAAAATTTCACTGGTTCAGCGAGAGCATCATTACAATGACGAGTGTGGAAAGCGATATGGCTGCAAATTTCTGGCGCGCTTGGTGGGCATGGCTGATTTGTTTTCTCGTTACAATTGTGATCAGTTTGTTTACAACGCGAAGACCGAAGGAAGAATTAGTCGGGCTTGTTAAAGGATTAACCGACGAAAAACACGACGCACATCTTCCGTTAATTAAACGTCCGGCGTTCGTCGCGGTTATCTCGTTGATTATTCTCGTTATTCTAAATTTTTTATTCTGGTAAACTTCTTGTACTGAACGGAAATAGGAGATTAAAATATGTCCGAATATAAAATGAAACCGATCTGGTATTTTGTCGGAATGATTCTGCTGGCAATGGGTGGAATTATTTTCTTGTACGGAATTTATTCGTTAATGAACCCGCCGGAAGTAAAAAAAGTTTTAGCCGAAACTCATCCCGATATTTGGTGGGGACTTGTAATGATTCTTTTTGGCGGATTCATGTTTTGGAAATCACGGAAGCAAAATGTGTGAATGAATGAAGATCGTTGATGACGTTTACGCAAAATTTACCAAGCTGTTTAATGAGCAACCTCTTTTAGTTCGTTCGCCCGGAAGAGTTAATCTAATTGGCGAACACAGCGATTACAACATGGGTTTTGTACTTCCTGCTGCGATTGACAAAGCGATTTACTTTGCTGTCACTCCGCGCTCGGATGAAAAATGTATGCTTCATGCGCTTGATCTGAATGACAGTATCGAATTCCACATTTCGAATTATGAACTCAGCAAAAAACAATGGCATAATTATTTGATCGGTGTTGTTGATCAACTAAAACGTGCCGGTCATAACATAAAAGGTTTCAACTGCGTGTTTGGCGGCGATATCCCGATTGGCGCGGGGCTGTCTTCTTCGGCTGCACTTGAAGCCGGATTGGCATTCGCGCTTAATCACATTTTCAATTTAGGAATAGATAAACTATCATTAGTGAAGCTCGCGCAAAAATCCGAAAACGAATTTGTGGGAGTGCAATGCGGTATCATGGACCAATTCATAAATATATTCGGAAAAGATGATCACGCTTTGCGAATCGATTGCCGTTCGCTAGCTTATGAATATTTCCCGTTCGATTTCAAGAATGTCTCAATCGTGCTGTTTGATTCCAAGGTCTCTCACTCGCTTGCATCCTCGGAATACAACAAAAGAAGGAGCGAATGCGCGGAAGGCGTCGAAAAAATCAAAGAGAAATTCCCGGAGGTAACCAGTCTGCGTGACGTCTCAACCGAAATGCTGGAAAAATTCAAGAATGAATTGACACCCGTAATTTTTAACCGTTGCAAATATGTTATCGAAGAAAATGACAGACTGCAAAATGCATGTATGGCGTTAAGCAATCACGATCTGAAATCATTCGGCTCGCTAATGTTTCAAACTCATTTAGGATTGAGTAAAGAATATGAAGTCAGCTGCGAAGAACTTGATTATCTCGTTGAACTGACGAAAGAAATTCCTCAAGCTTATGGTTCTCGTATGATGGGTGGCGGATTCGGCGGCTGCACAATTAATTTAGTTGAGAACGACGCTGTGGAAGAAATATCCAACATGATTCTGAAAAAATACAAAACGAAGTTTGGCAGAGATTGCGAAGCGTACGTAACAAAAATTAGCAACGGAACTGGGATCATATAAAATCATGAAAACAAGCGAGCTGAATAATTATTCACATCGAAGAAAAAACATTTTAACCGGCGAATGGGTTTTGGTTTCGCCGCACCGGATGAAGCGCCCATGGCAAGGGGAAGTTTTTGAACCAAGCAATGAACAGATGACGAAGTATGATCCGGACTGTTATCTATGTCCTGGCAACAAACGGGCAAACAGTGAAGTAAATCCTAATTACGAAAGCACATTTGTCTTTGCAAATGATTTCCCCGCACTACAAAAAGAAGTTCCGGTGTTGAACTTCAATAGAAAAGATTTGCTCGTCTCAAAAAGTGAAAGTGGTATTTGCAAAGTTCTCAATTTTTCTCCCCAGCATGATCTAACTCTTGCCGAAATGGAATTGTCCGAAATTGAAAAAGTAATTACTGCATGGCAAAATGAATTTGCCGGGTTGGGTTCGAATCCCAAAATAAATTATATCCAGATATTTGAGAACAAGGGTGCGTTGATGGGGAATAGCAATCCCCATCCTCACTGCCAGATTTGGGCGCAAAAAAATATTCCTTTGGAACCGATGAAGGAGCTGAAGTCGTTCACAAAATATTTTCTAAAGAATAAAAAAAGTTTGCTCTCGGAATATCTAAAGTTGGAATTGAAACTCGATGAACGGATTGTATTTGAAAATTCTTCTTTTGCAGCTTTGGTACCGTTCTGGGCTGTCTGGCCGTTTGAGACAATGATTATTTCAAAAAGAAAAATTCCTTCTATACTTAACTTCAGCGCAAAAGAGAAAAATGATTTTGCCAGCGCACTCAAAATTCTTCTCGTGAAGTATGATAATTTATTTAAAACCTCATTCCCATATTCGGCGGGACTTCATCAAGCACCTACAGACGGCACGAAACATTCCGAGTGGCATTTCCACATGCATTTTTATCCGCCGCTGTTGAGATCTGCAAGCATAAAGAAATTTATGGTTGGTTACGAAATGCTGGCTGAACCGCAAAGGGATTTTACACCCGAGTTTAGCGCCGCAGTGCTGAAAAATCTGCCTGAAATACATTACAAAAAGAACATCTGAGTTGTATCCGATCCTTGCTAAAGTTGTACATTCCTTTCAAATTATTTGTTTGTAATAGTGGTAGAATTTAAATACGAATCGTTAAATTTGTCCCACTAAAAAAAGTTTAATTATCAAGAGAGACTAATGGGAAGAATTTTTGAAACCAGGAAGCATAAAATGTTTGCGCGTTACGCGCGAATGTCCAAAGCATTCAACAGAGTGCGCAAAGAGATTGAGATTGCTGTAAAATCCGGCGGATCTGACCCGAAATCAAATTCCAAATTGAGAATTGCGGTTCAGAACGCAAAAAGCGTTAACATGCCTAAGGACAAAGTTGAATCTGCAATCAAGCGGGCGTCTTCAAAAGATACAGCCGGTTACCAGGAAATTGTTTACGAAGGATATGCGCCGCACGGCATTGCTGTGATTGTAGAATGCGCAACTGATAATCCTACCCGAACCGTTGCTAACGTGCGTCACATTTTTCGTAAGCACGAAGGTTCATTAGGCACGACCGGTTCAATCGCATTTATGTTTGAAAGGAAAGGTTTGTTCAAAGTGCCGAGACCGCAGGTAAATGATTTAGACAACATGGAGCTTGAATTAATCGATCATGGTCTGGATGATTTTTCGTACGATGACGAATCCATTTACATCTATGCGCCGTTCCAAGAATATGGAGCGATGCAGAAAGCTCTTGAAGAAAGAAATTTGGAAATTACAGCAACGGAATTGCAGTACATACCTGTGAATAACAAAGAACTTTCCGAAGAACAGCAGAAGGAAGTAAACGAATTGATTGAAGAGTTGGAAGAAGACGATGACGTTCAGTCAGTTTATACTAACATACAGTAAAAATTAAAGACTCTCCCATAAGCATGGGGAAAGTCTTCCTATCTTACTCCATTTCATAGTTACTAAATTCTGATAATCAATTGGTTGTTCGCAAATTGCGAAGAGTATTTTGCCAGCGGTGAGATAGCCGGACCTTGTCTTACCGCACCATTCACATCAAACCTCGAACCGTGACAATAGCAAATAAACTCGCCGCTTGACGAATCGAAACTATCAATTGAACATTGTTGATGAGTGCAGATTGAAGATAGAACGTTGTATGTTGTGTCCGAAGGATGATCAACAAGTAAAGTACCTTTTGAATAACCTATGATTGCTGCGTTCCCCGATTTTGTCAGCGCCGAGTTGGGATCTATATTAACAGTTAACGTTCCGTTTGCCTCGGTACCGGATAATCTTGGCAAGTTTGCCTGCGGACTGTTGGGATTTGTAACTGTGTTGCAGCTTTCGAGAAATGTACTTAGCGCTGGTGTAACAGCAAGCAAAGCCGTGCCCTGAAGAGTTTTCACAAAGAATTTTCTGCGTGATAATTTCATTTGGTCTCCAGAAAGAAAATTAGATATTGAACACTTGAGTAAACGTAAATCTCAATTCATCTTTAACGGGAATCATCAACAGCGATGGTCTTTCAACTTTGAAAGCAGTCAGACTTATAGAAAAATTTCCTTTGACAACCAGTTTACCGTTCGATTCGCTTGTTGTTGCAGCGAGAATAATATCTTTTGTAATGCCGTGAAAAGTCAGCTTGCCGGCGACTTCAAGATTATTTCCGTTTTGAGTTACAGAAGTGCTTGTGAAGTTAGCATAGGGATAAGTTAATGCGTCTATCACTTCCATTGCATGCGAATCTCTGTTAGAATTTCCGCTGTTGAACGTAGTTACATCAACCTGAACCATCACACTCTTAATTGTTTTAGAAGATCGGTCATACTCAATTATGCATTGCGCATCTTTGCTTGTAGATTCAATCTCATGCAGCGGGTGAGTTAGTTGGTAAGTAATTGTTGATTCGCCCTTGTTAGCTTCAATCTTTTTTGTCTGGGCAAAAATTATTGAGCCGCTGATTAGTAATAATGAAATAACAAAATTTATTTTCGATGACATGATTAAACTCTCCGTTAGAATGTTACAACAATTAATGAAGCTGTAAACAGCGCGGTTCTATTATGGTTTAGCCGTTTAGTTAATCTTCTATTAGGCTGATCGGTAGAATGTTAGCAAAGGTTCTCAATTTTCATATTTTAACATTATGTCCGATTATTTGGTTCCAATAACCACACAAACAATTGCGTACTATATTATTCCTGCCGATCACTTTGGATAGGCAAAGTGAAAAGAAATTCATAGAATATGCTTCGACGCTGACAACAGAAACAAAGCCGCTGAGATTCTCGGCATCTCGCACGTAAACCTCATCGCTAAAATTAAGAAGTATCATTTGAGCAGATTGCAGTCGGCAGATACTGAAAGCTGAGTGCCCTTGACTTGTTAATAGGTGATAGCTATTGTTGTTGACACTTTGCGCTCAATGTTTTATGTTGAATTGGGGTGGATAATAAAACTTCAAATGGGAATGTCATCACAAAGAAGTTTGTACTGATGAAATGAATAAACGCGGTTACTCCTTGGCAGCCACAGTATGACCGTGGCTGTGTAGAAAATTATCTAAACATTAATGCATATTATAAATTACCTACATGAATGCGTAAACATTAGTCTTGATTCGGTTTGTTGTAGGTCGAGCAGTCTGCTCGACCTACATTATTGTTTTCGTTAGTCCAAATGGTTCTCTGAAGTTTTGAAATGAGTCGTGCCGACTTAAATATTGTTTGTGGAGGTTCTGCATAGCCTTATGAAAATGCCGCAAAGCATCCCGAAGATGCTGCAAAGCCTCGTGAATGTGCTTAAATGACCCGTGAAGGCGCTGAAATGGCTCGCGAAAGTGCTGAAATGGCTTGCGAAGGTGCTGAAATGGCTCATGAATGTGCTGAAATGACCCGTGAAAGTGCTGAAATGATCCGTGAAGGGGCTGAAATGACCCGAGGAAGCGTTGAAATCATTGGTGGAAGTGCGGAAATAACTAAAAACAGCAAAAAAAGGCATTAGTGCGGGTAGGAAGTGTTTTATTTAAGGGGAGTTTTTAGAATTGAGTAATAGTATGCTGTAGGAAGTAAGCTCGTCTCTCTTCTCGCCGAAGCGGGCAGATTGCAGTAGCTAATTCGCTGAACGCCGATTGCTGACCGCATTTTGGAATTCTTATCATTTCTAATTTATAATTTATCATTCGTTATTTGTCATTAGTAATTGGTCATTTGCCCTTCACGTTTTGTGCTTAGAATCTTGCGCTTTGGGCTTTTCTTCCCAGTTGACACTTTGCCCTTATTGTTTTATGTTGAACCAAAAGCAGCGGGGTTTTTACGAAGGGGTTTTATTGTACGCTTCTGGAAAGGGAAGCGGAGTTAAAAAAAGCTAATCTGCACACGCAATCTTGGTATGCGCTTCTCACCGATTATCTAAGTCTATACGATTGTAAACAATATAAATTCTTAAATGTGATTTCAAATAAGATAAACAACAACCGCCATGAAGTCCGTTGGCGGGCATGCCCGGTTTTGACGGGTTAATAAATAGTTCGTGTGCTAAATCAATTTTAACAAAATGGAAAAAATATGACATCATCACTTGAAAAAATAATAGCTTCAATCAAGAAGTTGAAAACACAAAATGTAAATGAAGCTCAAACGAAGGATTGGTTGATTCGTCCATTTTTTGAAACACTCGGTTGGGATTTTTCTAATCCTGAAGAAGTTGTTCCTGAAGATGATGATAGTGCCGGCAAAAGAACTGATTATTGTTTTTATGTTAATGGCGAAGCCAAGTTACTTGTTAACCAAAC
>JAMCSN010000275.1 GCA_023381535.1 Bacteroidota bacterium | reverse complement strand
ACAAAATTCAATAACGGAATTTTGAAGCTGCCTTCTCCGAAGCAGTTTCACAAGTTGATTCTGAATAAAATTTATTTTTTCACTCACACTCTTCAAATTTGCAAGCGCTTCGTTAATTGTTCGTCCTCCTCCGAAGAAAACCACATCTGCCGGTAAAAGACTGTTCGCAGTTTCAGTCATTGGTATTCCAAAAATCGGGTAAGCGCCGTGCGGATAAAATTCAATTCCAATGAAGCCGGTCTTTCCCGGAGGTGTACTTATCTGCACCGATACATCCCTGGTGCCCGCAAAATACAAACTGTGTTCCCGGCTTTTGTTGATGCGTCCTTCGGCTGTTGAGTGAATCGTGTTTTCGTAATTGATGATAATTTTAGAACAGCCGTTCGGCGCGGCTAAACTGCTGTCGGAAAGCGGCATACCAACAGAACTTTCAAACACCCAAATGGATTGAATGAAAGGTTTCAGTTCATCTATCGGTTCAACAAATGTTAGATTTATTTTTGATTGATTAGAATCCATTTGACTTTCTTGTTATGAGTTCATCGGCGGTACCTGCCCGGCGATTTCTCATCTGCAAATAAATAAACGCCAGAACTCCGGTAAGAATGGAACCGAGCGCAAGAATTCCAACAAACGGAAGAATAACAACGGACATTATCAGCGAGAGCCATGGAAGAATCCGTTTTATTCCGCGGTCTTGCAGCAAACGGATACCTGCGCCTGAACCGATAATGTAGACAAGCACAGCCGCACCGCTTGGGATAAGAAGCGCAGTTTGAAGATCAACATTGAAGAAATAATAAATTGTTAACATGCACACAGCCGCTCCGGAAAGCAGCATCAAGCTTCGAGTCGGCGTACCGGTTTTGCCGTCAACGTAATCGAACCATTTGGGCAATCCTCTATCTTTAGCCACAGCAAGAATAACCCGCGACATTCCTCCCGTGTAAGCATTGGCAGTTGCAAAAATAATTACAACAGCAAGCAGCGTTGTTCCAATTGCTCCGTGACTTCCCAAAACGTTTGCAAAGATTGCGGCAAAAGGCGCAACGCTTCCTCCGGCTTTGTAAGCTTGCGTTCCAATTGTTACCGCTGCAACTGCAATGTACAATCCGCTAATGAGAATTACGCTTAGAAGAATGCTTCTTTGGAAATCACGCTTCGGATTTTCGAATTCTTCGGCAACGTTGGAAACATTTTCATATCCGAGGTACGACCAGAAAATTAAAGCTGCCGCTGTTCCAATCGGAAATAAACCGTTCGGAGAAAACGGCAAGAAATTTTGCGCGCTCATCGATTCGGCAGAAAGAACTACGGCAGTTACAAGAAGTACAACTATCGAAACGACAACCGCTAATTGTATTTTGTTGCTGAAGGTGATGCCTAGATAGTTAACTATAAACGCGAGCAAGATAATTCCGCCGGCAACGGCAAATATTTCAAATCTGCTTAACGGAAACGCAAATGAAAGGTATGAAGCGGCGATTAATGTAGCGGCTGGCGCGCCGGTAACGTACCAGAAGATAAACTCCCAGCCGGTTACAACAGCTACCGGCAATCCGAAACTTTCTTTTGCGAATGCATAAATTCCCCCCGATTCCGGATTGCGTGAGGAAAGCGACGCAAATGTATAAGCGAACGGATAACTTGCGAGCGACAACACAATCCATGCAATTAAAGCTGCCGGTCCGGCAAGCTGTGCAGTCAATCCGGGCAAAACCAAAATGCCTGAGCCGAGAACGGAACTAACGTAAAGCGCCACTGCATGCCGCATCTTGATTGCTTTTTTTAATTTTCGGGTGGATTCTATATTGGAAGATGAAACAGGTTCGGTAGCCACTAAACACACTCCGTCATTTGCGAGATTTTTTATTATTCAATTGTGTGACAAGTAATAACTCTACAACTTTACGTCAAAAAAAGTTCAAATGAAAAAACAAAGTCCGCAGCAACTTCTAAAATTCAAAAGCACACTGCGGACTTATGGAATAATTTTACAACTATCACTTTTGCCGGTTATTGTATTCCTGAACGGCAAGTTTTTCCAAAGACGATTTCATTTCCTTCGGAAGAATAACCGATTCATAATACTTTCCGTCTTTGCCTTTGTCGTTCGGTGAAGAAATGAACAACCCGTTAGCGCCGCTGACAAGACGGAATCCCTTGATGACAATTTCGTCATCAGTCTGCATGTCAAAGAATGCCGCGACTTTTCCGCTGCCGGCATTAGACAATGGAACCATACGAACTACTTTCATTCTACCCTCCTGATTAATGGTTGGTGTTTGATTAATTAGTACAATCATTTATGATTGGTACCCAAAATCGAACCCATTAGAATGCAACCCTCTGTGCATCACTTCATTACGGCAAAACAGTGATTGCGGATTTTTGCCCGTGAACAAAAAAATTAAAATGAGAGACGTTGAAAAAAACGGAATCCGGAAAAGGAAATTATCGACGGAGTAAGGTGAAGCTGAGAGATTCATGTTTCCCCCATTTTGTTATTACTACTGTGTAAAATATAAAAATATCGGTTCTGTCCAAATACTTTTTTCAACCCTAGTTCGCTTTTTTGTTGTACTGCAAGCAAAACCGCTAAAAATATCAAATAATAAACTTTCTTAATTAATATATTTGCAAACAAACTTTGAAAGAAGGTATTTCCTAAATTGATTTTACCCGGGATCAAGAATAAAATAATAAACGAAAAAACTTTCATAATTATTGCCAGCCTTGTTGTTGGAATTCTTTCGGGATTAGCTTCAGTTGTATTGAAAAACACTGTCCGTTTTTTCCATACGATCACACAAGATATGCCACAGAATCTTCCATCTGAGATTCTCAAATTTTTTCTGCCGCTTATCGGTATTCTTCTTTCGGTTTTTTTCGTTCGCGCATTCTTAAAGGGCAAGATAACACCGGGTCTTAGCAACATAATTTATTCAATTGTAAGACGCGCATCAGATTTACCCGCGAAGAAAACTTATTCGCATCTAATTACCAGCGCGTTCACAGTAGGATTCGGAGGATCGGTCGGACTGGAAGCCCCAATAGTTGTTACAGGCGCGGCAATCGGCTCCAACGTCGCAAAGAAATTCAAATTGAATTATCAGGTTAGAACTTTGCTTCTCGCGTGCGGTTCGGCTGCCGGAATAAGTTCTATCTTTAACAGTCCGATTGCAGGTGTAATTTTTGCGTTTGAAGTTTTGCTTCCGGATTTATCAATTCCATATTTTATTCCGCTGCTTATCTCTTCCGCCACCGCCGCAGTCTTGTCGAAATTTTTATACAGCGGACAATTGTTTTTTCTTGTTACCGTAGGATGGAAGTTCTCCGCAATACCGTACTATATATTATTGGGAATATTATGCGGATTTATATCTCTCTATATGATCAGGACAACACTTTACATCGAACGATATTTTCATCACGAGAAAAGAGTTTATCTGAAAGCAATATTGGGCGGACTTGTTTTGTGCGCTTTGATTTTTGTTCTGCCGCCTTTGTTTGGCGAAGGTTACAATACCGTTACAGAACTTTTGGTTCTCAATTATCACAGTTTGTTCGCCAACGGTGTCTATTCAAATTTTGGAACGAACAATGTTTTGGTTTTACTGATTGTATTTCTATCCATTCTTATAAAGCCAATTGCAACATCCGTAACACTTGGCTCCGGCGGTAATGGTGGAATTATCGCGCCTTCGTTAATTACCGGTGCGCTTGTTGGATTTTTTATGGCTCACCTAACCGGTGTGTTGCATATCGCTCAACTCAACCATGTAAACTTTATTGCCGTTGGAATGGCGGGAATTCTTAGCGGTGTAATTCATGCGCCGTTAACGGGAATCTTTTTAATTGCAGAAATTACCGGCGGTTACGTTTTGATTGTGCCTCTCATGATTGTTTCGGCGATTTCATATTTTATTTCACGTCATTTTCAAACTTACTCTGTTTATACTTCCGCACTAGCCGAACAGGGAATACATTTTCGTTCAACCAAAGACAAATCAACAGTACATCAGCTTAAAATCTTAGATATAGTTGAATCGAATATTAAAATTGTTGAGCCTAACTTCACGCTTAGAAAATTGATCTCGATTATTTCCAATTCCAAACAGAATATTTATCCTGTTGTTGATAGCGGCAACAAACTTTTGGGAATTATTAATCTGGACGACGTGCGGGAAATTCTGCTTAACTCGGAAATTTACGACGTGATTCTTGTTTACGAGATAATGAAAAAAGATTTTATTACGGTTGATGCCGAAGAAGACTTTGAGACAATGATAAAAATTTTTGAAGAGAACCGTATGTACAGTTTGCCCGTTGTTCAGAATGATGAATATGTCGGCATAATTAATAAGGCGGAAGCGTTTAACAAGTATGCAAGCGTGTTGTTGGAAGAAACCGACAGCATTATTTAATCACTTACGTTACGCAAAAAGGAAGGTGAAATCTTACTCTTGCTCATGCTCTTGTTCTTGATCCTATCTTTGCTGTGAAAAAGTGTGTTATAGAACAAGAGCAAGTGCAAGAGCAAGAAAATTCATTTAACCATAAAATTACGTAAGATGATTTAATCATTTCTTTTCCGGAATCTTTTTCTGTGTAACTAACATTTTTTTCATAAACTCTTTTAGTTGAGGAAAGCATGAAAAATTTCTTTGCAGCATTTCTAATTCTTTTTGCATCGGTATTATACTCGCAACAAAAAACAATAGAGCAGCGGGTCGATTCCGTTCTTACCCTTATGAGTCTTGACGAAAAGATTGGTCAGTTAAACCAATATTCCGGCGGCTGGGAAACCGGAGCGCGAACGGATAATAGCGTTAGAGACCGTGAAGAACTTGTGAGAACCGGAAAGGTCGGCTCATTCTTAAATGTGATCGGCGCAGATTTAACAAGAAAAATTCAAAAGATTGCGGTTGAACAATCGCGTCTTAAAATTCCGATAATTTTTGGCTTAGATGTAATACACGGTTTCCGCTCAACATTTCCGGTGCCGATTGCAGAAGCCAGTTCGTGGAATCCAAAATTAGTTGAGACGTCAACACGATGGCAGGCAACCGAAGCTGCATCAGCCGGCGTGCATTGGACTTTTGCGCCGATGGTTGATATTGCACGAGACCCGCGCTGGGGAAGAATTGTTGAAGGAAGCGGCGAGGATCCGTATCTCGGTTCCATGATGGCTGCGGCGGCTGTAAAAGGATTTCAAGGAAATGATCTTTCTGCGAATAATACGATTGCGGCTTGCGCAAAACATTTTGCGGGTTACGGCGCTGCTGAAGGCGGCAGAGATTACAACACCGCAGATTTTTCCGAAAGAACTTTTCATGAAATTTATTTAAGACCTTTCAAAGCGGCGGTTGATGCGGGCGTGGCAACGTTGATGTGCTCATTTAACGAAATCGGCGGTGTCCCCTCTTCGGCTAATTACGAACTGCTGACAAAAATTTTACGTGATGACTGGAAGTTCAAAGGATTTGTTGTTAGCGATTGGAATTCAATCGGCGAACTTATTCCTCATGGGGTAGCGAAAGATCTAAAGCAAGCCGCCGAACTTGGAATTAAAGCCGGCGTTGATATGGACATGGAATCGAACGCGTACATCAGAAATTTGAAAACGCTTGTCGAGGAAAAGAAAGTATCTGTACAGAATATCGACGAAAGCGTAAGAAGAATTTTGCGCGTGAAGTTTGAACTTGGACTGTTCGACAATCCTTACAAATACTGCGACGAGAAAAGAGAAAAAGAAACCGAGTTCAGCAAAGAAATAGTTGAAGCGACCCGCAAAGTTGCCCGCGAATCTATCGTGCTGCTGAAGAACGAAAAAAACATTCTGCCGTTAAGTAAAGAAATAAAATCCGTTGCAGTGATTGGACCGTTAGCAAATTCACATGAAGATCCATTGGGACCTTGGTCGGGAGTAAGCGATTCAACTCATGTCGTTACGGTTTTAGATGGAGTAAAAAGTAAACTCGGCACAACAGCAAATATTTTGTATTCGCAAGGCTGTACTATTACAGGAACATCTGAAGATGGTTTTAAAAGTGCGGTTGAATCGGCGCAAAAGGCAGACGCGGTAATCTTATGCTTGGGTGAATCGTTGAACATGAGCGGTGAAGCCAGCGCGAGAGCAAGTCTTGATCTTCCCGGTGTTCAAGAAAAATTAGCGGAAGAAATTTTCAAAACCGGCAAACCGGTTGTAGTTGTTTTAATGAACGGAAGACCGCTGACAATTAACTGGATTTCTGAAAACATTCCTGCTGTGGTTGAAACATGGTTCTTGGGTATTCAAAGCGGCAACGCGATTGCCGATGTTTTGTTCGGCGATTATAATCCCAACGGAAAACTTCCGGTTACTTTCCCGCGTTCGGTCGGACAGGTTCCTATCTATTATAATCATAAAAATACCGGTCGCCCATACAACCCCAATGACCATTACACCTCCTATTATCAAGACCTTCAGAATACTCCGCTTTATCCTTTTGGTTACGGATTGAGTTACTCGAAGTTTGAGTATTCCAATCTTTCATTGAGTTCAAGCAAAATAAAAAAGGGCGAGCCGTTGAAAGTAAAAGTTGATGTAAAGAACGTCAGCAGCCGCGAAGGTGAAGAAGTTGTTCAGCTATACGTTCAAGATTTGGTTGGAAGCGTAACAAGACCGGTTAAGGAGCTAAAAGATTTTTCAAAGGTGGATTTGAAACCCGGCGAAACTAAAACGGTAGAGTTTACAATCACACCGGACAAGCTGAAGTTTTACGACATCAACATGAACTTCACCGTTGAACCGGGAGACTTCAAAGTATTTGTGGGAACGAATTCCGTTGATCTGCTCGAATCAACTTTTTCAATCGATTAAGATGGAGAGCTTCTATGAAAACAATAAAATTTCTTTTTGCAGGAATATTCTTGCTGCTGTTTGTAAACGGTTTTAATACCGCGCAGACTGAAACAAAAATGAAGCGGCAAATCGAAAAAAATATTCAAACAACATACACGGCGAAGATTAATCTGAATTATCTACTTTATCTTCCGAAGGATTATGATTCCAAAGGCAAATGGCCGTTAATGATTTTCCTTCACGGTTCCGGAGAACGCGGCAGCAATCTTGAACTTGTAAAAAGAAACGGTCCTCCTAAATTGGTTGAAGAAGGAAAAGATTTTCCGTTTGTAATAATTTCTCCGCAATGCCCGAACGGCACACGATGGAAAACAGAACCTCTAATTGCATTACTCGATGAAGCGGTGAAAGATTACAAGATTGATACGAACCGCATCTATATTACAGGTCTCAGCATGGGCGGCAACGGTACGTGGAAGTTAGCGAATGAAATTTCAAATCGTCTTGCCGCAATTATTCCGGTCTGCGGTTGGGGTGATCCATTTACAATTTGTGAAATCGGCGATCTGCCGGTTTGGGTTTTTCATGGCGAGAAAGACCCTATCGTTCCTATCAAAAAAGCTCAAGACATGGTTGATGCATTGAAGTTTTGTAAAGGGAATGTCCAGTTCACGGTTTATCCGGATGCTGGGCATGATTCATGGACCGAGACTTACAACAATCCGGAAGTTTATAAATGGCTGTTGGAACACACGAGAGATCAGAGAAAAGATTTAAAGGAAAATTGGAATTGAAAAATTTCTTACCGCCGTTGTTTTAACTATACTATACAAATCAGGCAACGGCGGTATTAGTTTTCAAACTAAAACAAAGAAGCCGATTAAAATTTTTACGGCTCTTCGTGCCCTCTTGAAGCCGCAAGAATCTTAAACCATTCTTCGCGGCTTAATTTTATTTCCAAACCTTTCATTGCAGCTTTTATTCTATCAAGTTTTCCCGATCCAACAACGACCGAAAATTTTACCGGATGAACCAATAACCAGGCGGCTGCAATCGCTTCTAACCCGGCATAATACTTACCGGCGATTTCATTCAAAACATTTCTCACAAGATTCGCTCGTTCGCTGTTTTCCCAAAACATTCTTCCGCCGGCAAACGGCGACCAGACCATAGGCACAATTCTTTTTTCTTGAAGAAAATCTATGTTGCCGTTGTCAAAATGTTCCAGATTAAGAACTGAAACCTCGATTTGATTCGTTACCAAAGGAAAATCCAGCCGCGATTGCAGAAGAGTGAATTGATGAGGCAAAAAGTTTGAAACTCCGAAATGCAAAACCTTTCCCGATTTTCTTAATTCGTTAAATGCTTCGGCGGTTTCGTCCGCATTCATAAATGGATCGGGGCGATGAATGAGAAGCAGATCAATATAATCCGTCCCAAAATTTTTAAGCGATCTGTTTGCAGAATCCACGATATGTTTTGTCCCGGTATCATATGTTTTGATTATATGCTCTGGACGGTTTTGGCTTACCAGTTTTATTCCGCACTTTGTTACAATTTTCATTTTGTTCCGTAGAGAAGGATTTTCTTTTAGAACATTTCCGAACAGCGCTTCGCATTCGTAATCACCGTAAATGTCTGCGTGATCAAATGTATCTATTCCGAGATCGAGCGACTGTTTTACCAAATCGGCAAGTTGAGCTGTTGAATAGTTCCATTCGCGCGAACGCCAAAGACCGAGTGCAATTCTTGATAGCTGTAAACTCATCTTCTCCTCTCAATCGTTCATAGAAATTAATTTGATGATATGTAATATAGTATTTAGATTGAATTAGTATTAAAACCGAAGGTGACGAAATGAAAAGATTTATTACACTGTTTGTTTTCATAATTCTCAATTCCTCGCCTCGCTTCATTTACATTCAGCAAGTCGAAGCGGGTCAATTCGCAATTCTCAATTCCCAATCTCTCCGTCCTATCCGCGACAATGTCGGTTTCTGTTGGAACGCCGGGGAGATGAACAGTTTAATGAATTATCTTTCGAAGAACGCAGGCACGCAAAACTTTTCATCTAAAAGTTT
>JAMCSN010000123.1 GCA_023381535.1 Bacteroidota bacterium | reverse complement strand
TATTAAAATAAAAAATAACTTTAGGTCAGGTAGTAGGGATAAACAAATTTTTAAGTTATGTTTTTAAGCCAGTTTCAACCATCATGAACTATAATTCACAAGTACAGGATGCAATAGCTTCTTTGGAAAGACTAAATGAAATTTTGTCTTATAAAAAAGATATAAATGGCATTTCTTCGCGAATTTTTAACGAAAATGATCCAATCTTATTAAAAAATGTTGACTTCTCGTTCAAGGAAAGAAAAATCTTTGAGAATTTTAGCTTAACAATAAATGGAGGAGTAACCACAGCTATAATCGGAATGTCGGGATGTGGCAAGAGTACACTTCTTAAGATAATTATAGGGTTATTAAAGGTAACCGGGGGGGAGGTTTTTATTGGAGTCAATAACATCTCAGAAGTTGATTTGCCGACACTCCGAAGGCAGATTTCTTTAATACCACAAAATGTTTTTCTTTTTTCGAATAATATAAGGTACAATTTAGAATTAGATTTAAATAATAAAACAATTGATAGAAAAATTTATGATGTAAGTGGTATCAGCAACTTTTATTTTGAAAAAAAGTTTACCGAGGAATATGAACTAGGTAACAAAGGGTTCAAATTATCTGGTGGTCAAAGACAAAGAATTGCATTGGCTCGTTCTTTATTAAGAAATCCCAAAATATTGTTAATGGATGAATTCTCGTCTGAAATTGATTTATTGACAGAGAAAAAGATAATTGAAGGACTGATTGAAATACGTAAGGGGAAAACAACGGTAATTGTTGCACATAGCTTTTCTTCAGTTATTAAAGCAGATGAAATTATTGTTTTATCTGAAAATAAAGTTATTGAGCGCGGAACCCATGAAGATTTATTAAAGAATGGAAATATGTATTCTGAATTTTGGAATACGCATATTGGTATGAACACCTGAATTGCAGTTTATCAATAACTGATAGTAATTGCTATATGTTCGCCCCAAAAATGAATTTAGTAGTGTAGTTTATCTAAATATATCAAAATCATTTTGCAATATTATAACATGCGTATTGCATTTTTTAAATTTTGCTGTTGAAAGTGATTGAAACCCACCCAAGAAATGGTCGGCAAGGTTGAGTTGTTTAACGAAGTGGGATTATATTTTGCACTTAAAAAAATCTATATTGTCTATAGAAGATTTACTGCATCTCGTAAATTTTGCTGCTGTAAATGACTGTAAATTTGAGTGGTAGCTAAATCTTCATGACCTAGCAATTCTTTAATGATGTAAAGCGAAACTCCACGCTGGACCAACAGCGAAGCGAAAGAATGACGCAATGTATGGAAATGAATTTTATCATCAAGTTTAGCAGCGCGAACATATTCTTTGAACTTTTTACTAACGTAATCTTCGTTCAGCTTATTTCCTCGAGAATCAGTAAAGATAAAATCATCTGAACCGATAATGAATATTCTAGGCTTATGGTTAATTAAAATTATTTTTAGACTCTGATTAAAAGGAATAATTCTTTCCTTTTTACTTTTGGTTGTGAATTCTTCCGAACACTTCACAGTGATTTGATTCTGCTTCAAGTCAATCCATGACCATTTAATATTTACAAGTTCGCCTAGACGCATACCCGTATAAAAAGCGGTAAAGAATAAGTCTCTCATATATATTTCTTTTGTTATATCAAGAATTGATTGTAATTCAGTTTCGGAAATGAAAATTGGAAATGACTTTGCAGCTTTAGGTGATTTTATTTTCTTAAAAGGATTCTCCGGGATATAATTCCATAGAACAGCTTTGCTGAAAGCAGCTTTCAATGTTCTGTAATAAAGGGAAGCACCTCTAGGTGTTCTTACAAAGGTATGAGTCATAAACTTATCAATTGTTCGAATATCTAATCGATCTAATTGGATATCGCCAATAAATCCAATAAGCATATTAAATGAGAGATTAATTGAGCGAACATAGCTTTTAGATTTTGTAGGTTTGACAAATTCAAGATACTCATTCTTGAAAGCCGATAAAGAAATCAATACAGGTTCTTCCTTCAGCGGCTCCTTCGGATTTATCTTGAAACTGCCTAAGAATTTATATGCTTCAGTAAGGTTGCTTGTTTTTGTTGAAACAGTTGTTCTCTTGCCGTCAACAAAATAAACAAGCTGATAAAATTTTGAACGAGGGATTTTTACTACGTACATGGCTTCTCTCCTTATACGTAGTGTATATACTATGTATGTACTTTTTCCAAAAGTGTTTGAAAATAACACGAAAACAAAGATTCGTCATTACTTGTAATCAGCAGGTCGACGGTTCAAGTCCGCCCGCCAGCTCTAAAGCCCGAATGTCGCAAGATTTCGGGCTTTGTTTTTTTACTGCATAACTATTTTCGATGATTTCTGGCGTACTTTATATAAAAATGTACTTCAATTGTACTTCAGTTTTTTGATAATCATTTACTAAGCAACGCATCAATTCTATCCTTAACATTTTCATAAGGTAATTCAGAAGCCTTAGAAAATTTTGCCAGATATTTCTTCATTTGTACTGGTTCTATTTTATTATTGCGATTGGGTATAAAAAAAGTCGAAGAGAAATATCTCTCCGACTTTTTTGTTGAAACTATTTTTTGTTGTTTACTTGATCAGCAGCATTTTCCTTATTTGCGTAAAACTACCGGCGGAAATTCTATAGACATAAATTCCGCTGCTTAAATTGGTTGCGGCAAAGTTAGCTTCATAATAGCCTGCACTCTGAACATCGTTCACAAGCTTCGCTACTTCCTCGCCCAATATATTGTAAACAGTTAACACAACATTACTCTCTTTGGGCAAACCGTATCTAATTTTTGTAGATGGATTAAACGGATTCGGATAATTCTGTTCAAGTCTGAAGTCATCTGGAATTCCGAGATTGAGATTCTCAACAAACGTAACCGGTTCGTCTTGTCTCATCTCAACAATTTTTGGACTGCCGTTGACACCAGTGGCGGTAATCGTAATTGTCCCCACTCTGAGAGCGCTATTGTTGTGATCATATGTGACGTTGATTGTTCCACCGTTTGTACCGCTGGCACCAGTCTTAATCTTAATCCAGAAAATGTCTGATACGGCAGTCCAATCCATCGTTCCGCCGCCAGTATTGGTCACGTTGAACGATGCAGTCCCGGCAACAGGACCAACGGTAACGAAATCGGGCGTAACGGTTAATACCGGCAGCATCATAAAATTCGCAACTAAGTTGTGAGTGCCGCTGACAGTAAATGTATAGTCTTGCAATGTCGAAACTGCTGCGCTGCCGCTTGTCCAATTAACAAATGCATATCCGTTATTTGGCGTAGCCGTCACAGTAACTGAAGTGCCGTAATCAAAAGTCCCGCCTCCGTTCGTCGTCCCGCCAGCATCTGGGTTGGAAGTTGTTGTTACAGTACATTGTGTCAGCGCAAAATTGGCTGTCAGAGTTCGGCTAGAATCTATTGTGAAGGTATAACTTGTACTTGTTGAAACTTCCGTTCCGCCTTCAGTCCAATTTACAAAAATATATCCCGTGTTTGGTGTTGCCGTAACAGTAACAGAAGTTCCGGGGTCAAATGTTCCAACACCGGTTGTTGTTCCTCCGTTTGTAGGATTTGTAACTAGAGCAACGGTATATACTGGAGTAATATTGATTGTTCGTGTGACGATGTTGCTCTCCATATACATATCCGAGACTTTGAAACTAACAGTTTTTGGTAGTGTACCTGGGTCACTACTAATATTATTGTATTTTACATTTCTCAATGCAGTTTCATAGTTTGATACCGACGAACCCAAATTCAATACCAATGCACCTTGCGTTGGATACCACGTTCCTACAATTCCATTTTGGTTTGTGAAACTTAAAATGTCATCACCATTTTTGTAATTGTTAGAAATCCAGATAGTAGCGTTCTGCAAGTTAGGGATGCCTTCGTCGGTAATTGTGATTCCGCCAGTCACTGTTTTAGGAGCTTCGCCTTGCTTGAATTCCAGAGGGGTTGATTCAATACCAGCCAATACCGGCGGTGTATTTCCTAAATTAATATCTCTACTGACAATGTTGCCATCAGAGGTTCCATCATTTGCCTTGAAAGTAATTGTTCTGGAATACTTATCAGGAGTCGCTCCTTCGGTGTGTTGATAAGTCACACTTCTCAAAGCTGTCTGATAATTTGCTATTGTTGTTACGCCGGTCAGAGTCATTGTTCCGGTTGAAGCATTCCAAGTTCCAGTAATCCCATTTGCATCCACAAATGCCAACACGTCATTTCCATTTTGGTAATGTCCGGCAATTTTAACCTCTGCGCTTGCAATATTAACATTGTCGGGATCGTTCAATAATACGGTTTGTGTAATAACCACTGCGGGATTCCCAGTAGGATAGATTAACGGAGGCGTTTCTATTGAACTTAACGTAGGAGGATTATTAACTGCGGTAACATTAATGTTTCGAGTAGGGGTATTGCTATTCAATGCACCATCATTGACAGTAAAGCTCACCGTACGAACTGCTGTACTTGGATTTTGAGAAGTGTTCTGATAACCAATACTTTGAAGAGCTGTTTGATAATTCGCTACACTTGAAGCACCCGCGAGATTTAATGTTCCTGTTCCTGCGGTCCACGTTCCGGTTATTCCGTTTTGATTTGTGAATGTAAGTAAATCTTCACCATTAACGTAATTGCTTGTTACTTGTACTACAGAACTTTGCAATGTTGTATTGTCAACATCGCTAACTGTTAATGAAGAGGTAATTTGCTTTGTTCCTTCTCCCTCGGTATAATCTAGATTTGCTACTTCAATTCCGGCAAGAGCCGATGCATTATTAACAGCTGTAACCGAAATGTTTCGTGTTATCGTATTGCTATTGATGGAAGCGCCAATCGCAGTAAAGCTTACTGTCCTTTGTGATGTACTCGGATTCTGTGATGTATTCCGATATTTTACATTATTCAATGCTGTTTGATAGTTAGCGACAGAAGTAGTACCTGTCAATGTTAAGATACCTGTCGCCGCATTCCAACTTCCGGTAATTGAAGGAGTATCAGTAAAGCTCAATTCGTCTGCATCATTTTGGTAGTTACCACTTATCCAGACTGCTGCATTGTCCAAATCAAGATTTGCTGTTACCGCAATTGTATTTGTAACTAAAGTTGCAGCATCGTTTTCCGTGTAATTCAACGTCGTGTTGGCTCCACTCAGCGTAATATCAACATTTGTTTTCACATTCGAATTAGGACTTGTCCCACCCGTACCATCATAGCTTCTTACTCTGTAATAGTATGCAATTCCAGGAACCAATCCTGTGACTTGGTATGTCGTCACATTCAGTACATCTAAATCATTGTATAAAGCTAAAATGTTTGTAAAACCAGCATCAGTAGCGACATCTAACTTATAACCTGCTGACCCACTCACAGAATTCCAGTTTGCAAAAAAACTAGTAGCTAGAACGCCCGTGGCTGCAGTAGCGACGGGTGCAAATGGACCAACGTTCATTACAAAATTATTTATTCCCAGTGCTTGTGCATTTGAGGTTGTTGTTCCCGTAGTTACTGCGTAATTCCAGGCAAGATAAATGCTGCTGTTTTGGGCTATGTTCAAACCCGTAATTTTTTGATTTACTATTTGTTTAGTTTCTAACGGAACCGTACCTCCGTTATTGTTGCCATTCGTACTAAAACTAGAAAGGAAGTTTGCACCTGCGGAAGACCAAATAACCCCATCGGTTGAATAGTACAGTTGCATTGAAAAACCAGCGGCATTTGAACCGTTGCGAAATCTCATTACATCATAAGAAATATCCAATTGAGTAATAGGTGCACTGCCGCTATTTTGAAAATATGCATATATATTGACGCTTTTAGACGCAGTGCCTGAAGATAATCCTCCGATAGATCGATCTGTTGCAGAAGCCGCAATACCTAATCCATAATTATATATTCCGTTTGCAGCAGAGGTGCTGAGATTATCTCCGCCAATCCTTTCCGTTGCACTCACAGCTACACCGTATGTTCCCACCATTCTAACAGTAGTGTTTTTATCGGCTTTCCAAAAAGATGGTAGTGATGCAGTTGCACTTGTCCCGATGCCATCAAAATTTTCACTAACACTGCTCCCGGTCGAGATTGAAATTTGTGCTAAAGAAACCAACGTTGGAAATAGAATAAAGAATAAAATCTTTTTCATAACTACCCCTTCAAAATTTTCAAATAATTAAGACACCAATTTTTATCTCTTTAATTGTTTCAATTTTTTATTTAACCAGAACCATTTTCTTCATTTGTGAAAATTGTCCTGCCTGAATCTTATAGATATAGATTCCGCTTGTTAACTGACTGGCATTGAATTTCACTTCGTAAGTTCCAACTGTTCTCATTTCATTAACCAAAGTAGTTACCTCGCTCCCAAGCAAGTTGTAAACCTTAATGCCTACAAAAGTCTCTTCCGGAATTTGATACTTAATTGTTGTTATTGGATTAAACGGGTTGGGATAATTCTGTGACAGATCAAATCTCGTTGGCAAATTCAACAAATCATCCACACCCGTAACGTTTGTTGTAACAGTAATCGTATTTGAATATGGACTTGTACTGCTACTGTTGGATGCGCACACACGGAAATAGTAAGTAGTGTTTGGAGTTAGAGAGATAATTATGTGTGTCGTTACATTCCCAACAGATTTATTATTGTACGAAGCCAGAACATTTGAAAAGTCATCCGTGGTTGAAACGTCAACCCAGTAGTTAGTTGCGCCGGTAGAAGCATTCCAATTTGCAGTAAATCCTGATGTTGTAATATTTGTTGCTGCGATAGCAACGGGCGCTGCCAACAGTGTGGTAACCGTTATTGTATTTGAGTTTGCGCTTGTACCTCCAGAGTTTGATGCTCGCACGCGATAATAATAAATGGTACTGCTGCTAAGCGACGTAACATTGCAACTGGTTACATTTCCAACATCTTTTCCGTTGTAGTCTGTAATGAATGTGGAAAAGTCTGATGCTGCCGATACATCCAGCAAATAAGTTGTTGCCGTTGCCGAACTGTTCCATCTAGCGGTGAAACTTGTCGTGGTAATATTGGTTGCACTTCGCGCAAGCGGGGCATCTAGCACACCAGTGTCAACCGTTATTATATTTGAGTTTGTACTTGTTCCATTCGCATTAGAAGCGCGGACACGATAATAATAAGTGAATCCCGTACTAAGTGATGAAACATCAAACGTTGCGACGTTTCCAACATCCTTGTTGTCAAAGCCGGTAACTAAAGTTGAAAAGTCTGATGCGGTTGAAACATCAAGCCAATAATTTGTTGCACCAGCCGAGTGGTTCCAATTTGCAGTGAAACCGTTTGCAGTAATGTTGGATGCTGCTGTTGCTACCGGTGCTGCAAGTCCCGATTGTGGTAATAATCCAGACCATGAAGTGTCTAAACGAATTCCATCAACTACTGTTTGAACAGAATTTGAGGAAGATCCCTGTCTAAGCGCTATCGCATTTACAATATCTTGGCCCAATGTAGAAGTATTCGAAACTTCTGGTGTACCTGCTAAAGTTTCACTTGATGGAACCCCAGATGAGAAAACCCATAAATCTGCTTCATCATTTCCTGCAGTACTTATTATATATTTTACAACAAGAAGATAAGTCGTATTGGTGGCAAAATTCGTTGTGCCATAAGTTGCTGTTGACGAATTAGAAATACCAAAATTAACAACACCTCCGGAAACTTTTGCGAATACTCGTGCACAGAAATATGTAAAACTAGATGTGCTGACACGGTTACCAATATGAATAAAATAATCTCCCGTCTTTGTACCGCTCTCGGTCACATTCACCATAAAGGAGAAATAAATTACATCACCATCGGTGCTGTAAGGTCCGACTCCAGCAGTTTGATTAACGTCTTGACCTCCAAGATTTTGTATTAACGCAGCATTCCCGATTCCACTACCAACGTATCCCGTGTAAGTCAGTCCGGCAGTTGTTGCAATCGGATTAGTTGTAGTTCCGCTATGTACAGACCAACCGTTGTCTGTTAAATTTCCGGTGTAGTTAAAATCATCGATTGTTTGCGCGGGGGAGATATTCCACAACAGAAGTAATAGTACAAATGAAAGCTGTAATAATTTTTTCATAGCACCCTCAACATATTTATTTAGTAACACGTTGTTTTCCTACCTGCACACGAACCGGAAAGGAAGAAACGATTTATCTATTTCTCTTATAAATATGTCGGGATTTTTTTTATAAAGCGGATTATTCCCCACTTTAAAAATTGAGCATCTAAAAAACTTATCTCACCGAATGGTGATTCCAGGTTACCCCTTTACTTGACAATAAGCTAACAAAAAGAATTTAATAAATCCAAAAGAATAATTTGGTACATCGGAAACGAAACGTAGTACAATCATGGTTAGGTTTTATTTTGAGGCAATGGTGGGAGTGATTTTGGAAAAGTAAAAAAGCCGGAATTAACTCCGGCTTCAAAATAATTTTAGAATTATCACTTTTACCAAACCTTCACACGTTTGTTCTCCGGTCTCCACATCGATTGACCTTCTTTAACATCGAATGCTTTGTAGAAAGCTGGAATATCACTTAACGGTCCGTTAACACGCAAAAAGTTTGGCGAATGAACATCCGTCATTACTTGTTGTGCCAATGCCTGTGGACGTGTATGACCAAGCCAAGAGTAAGCATAACCAAGCCAAAATCTTTGTGATGGCGTTAAACCGTTTATTGGTTTACCACTTTTGTACTCCTCCGTTTTTTTGAAAGCATCGTAACCGATTACAAGTCCGCCGAGATCGGCAATGTTTTCTCCTAGCGTTGCTTTACCGTTTATGTGCATACTATCCAACACAACATAATTATCAAACTGTTCAACCATCAATTGAGTTTTGGCTTTGAACTTTTCTTCGTCAGCTTTTGTCCACCAGTCTTTCAAATTTCCTTTTGCATCGTACTGTCTTCCTTCATCATCGAAACCGTGCGTCAT
>JAMCSN010000220.1 GCA_023381535.1 Bacteroidota bacterium | reverse complement strand
AAATTATTGCTAATCCAAGAACCGGTGTAAAGTTCAAACTAAGGTCCACACCTTTATTTTCCATTGAACCTACGTTTGTAAGCAAGAAGTTGGAAAAGTTACTTCCAACCGGAATAGGTATACTATTTAACAAATCATCAGAAGTGTTTTTGTAAATATCGATTGAACCTGATATCCTATGATTTAATAATGTAAAATCTAAGCCAACGTTTGTAGAAGTCATAGTTTCCCATTTTATGTTTGCATCGTAAGCATCCGGACGCAGTGTAGAGTAGAACATATTACCGAATTGATAATAAGCGCCGGCTGTACTTGCAGTATAGGTCGGAATATATGGATAATAATTCTGTCCAATATCTTGCTGTCCGGCTTTTCCCCAGCTTACTCTAAGTTTAAGCTCGTTAACCAAATCCGATTTACCAATGAAAGATTCTTCTGTTAGTTTCCAAGCTAAGGCTACTGCCGGGAACAAGCCCCAACGATTCTTTTCAGAAAATCTTGAGGAGCCATCGTCTCTTAGGGTAGCTGTTAATAGATACTTATCCATTAACGTATAGTTCAATCTGCCAAAGAAAGAAACTAGATAGTATTCATTTTTATATTGTATCGAAGCCGCACCTGGAGTATTTGGATTCCATGCTCTGTTGGAATTTACTCCTTCATTGTAGAAATGTTGATAAGAATAACCTCCGGTTAAATCAAATTTATTGATACCTAATTCCTTTTTATAGTTTAAATAAAAATCCAACAAACTATTCTTCTTGGTTTGAGAATACTCTCTAATTTGATTTTGTGGTTCTCTATATGACCAGGAAGCTAATGTATCAGTAATGTTGCTTCCATCTGTTTTATAGTAATCATAGCCAAGGTTTAAAGTTGCTTTCAAATCCGGTACGTAAGGAATGTTATAATCAAATTTACTGTCTAAAATAAATCTTTTGGCATCTGAGGTATTGTGAGTAAATTCTAAAAGAGCTGCTGGATTTGCTGTGGCAATATTGTTTGGTATGCCGTTAAGTGGATCACCGGAGCTTAGCTCTGTCCATGCAGTATAACCGCCATACCTTGTGTTTCCGTTTTTAACAGGTTGTGTTGGGTCAAATTGAAGAGCAGCACCAACAGCACCGTTATTCGAGAAATTATTGCTAATCCAAGAACCGGAAGCATTTAAATCCATGTGCAAATTACCATCTAACAATGATGGTGTGACTGCCAGAGTAATATTCTTTCTATCAATGTTATTGTATTTTAAGATACCACCCTGGTATAAATAATCTAATGAAACGCGATACGGAACTGAACCCAGAACATCGCTAATACTAACATTATGCTCGGTTGTTGGGGCAACTCTATAAATTTCTTTTTGCCAATCCGTATTTGCCGTTCCTAATCTGGTTAGTGCGAAAGAACTTAAACCATGATTAGCAACTCTATCGGCAATTAATGATCTGAATTCGTCCCCGGTAAAGACAGATAATAATTTTGCAGATGACGCCAAAGAAAAACTACCGTTATAACTTACGATCATCTTTTCACCGGCAGCAATCGAACCCCTTTTAGTTTTTATAATAATAACACCATTAGAAGCTCTTGAACCATAGATAGCGGTTGCAGAAGCATCCTTCAAAATTGTGATTGACTCAATATCATTGGGATTAATTGTCGAAAGAGGATTAGCCATACCGGAAATTCCGGAGCTTTCCAAAGGAATATTATCAATTACTATTAAAGGATCGTTATTGGCTGTTAAAGATGAGCCGCCACGAATACGGATTTGAGATCCGGCACCGGCTGAACCGTCCAGAGAATTGACAACAACACCCGCCGCTTTTCCAACAAGTAATTCCTGAGGAGATGTAATTGCTCCTTTGTTGAGATCCTTTGCCGATATAGCCTCTACAGAACCGGTAGCATCGGACTTTTTAACTTCTCCATACCCGATTCCGACTACGGTTACTTCCTTAAATTGCTTAGCCTCAAGTTTTAACGCGACGTTTAAATATTTCTGATCTAATACTGTTACTTCCTCTGTTGTAAAGCCTACATTTGATATTACTAAAACCGCGCCCTTTTTGACATTTAATTTGAATTCCCCATTAATATCTGTAGCTGTCCCGTTTGTGGTGCCCTTCTCCAAAACGGAAGCGCCAATTAATTCTGTTCCATCTTCAGCGCTTGTTACCTTTCCGCGAATCTCCAACTCCTGAGCGAGAAGGAGTGAGCCTGTTTGCATCATCAAAAACAAAAAAACAATCACAAACTTATTAAATATTGTGTAGCTGTTTTGTTTTCTAAATTTCGCGGATAATATACGATTTCTACTAAGCGTTAAACTCAAATGGCTCATTTTGCTTCTGCAAAAATTTGCCACTAAGTTTGCTTGTTTTGGTTTTGTCATATTTTTCCTCGTTTATCTTATGTGATGAAATTAGTTAGTTGAAATTAAAAACTTTTCTATGTTTTAGCTCTCTTTCTAAGATAAGATTGATTGTTTAAGAATCCAAACTTGGTTATAATCGACAATGTTACATTATCAAGTAACAGACATTCGCTAATCATATTATTAAGAATAGAACGACGGGACATTATATTATCTTTTATACCGGATGAAAAAAGATAATCACTGTAACGAGCTGCAAACTCATTAACCATTACTTTGTGTTCTGAGACTAAGGCGAAATCTTGCTTAGGTAGCGCTAACTGTTGGGATTGGACCGCTTCGCTGTAAAAAAATAAATAAATAAAATAAATAAATATGGAAACAGTCTTATACTGCGATACCATTTTTTTTACAGCAATAAAAAAGTATGAACTAAATAAACTTATCCATCTAACAAATTTAGGATAGAATTATTGAAACGCACATTAAATTACAAAAATCCACAACAAAAAATCAAACTATATTAGGATAAAATCATAATCTTATTTTTGAATTGATATTCTGAAAAAAGAGTAAAATTCCAACATTGAATTAATGAGTCTACTCTAAAAAGGTATTTCAGTTGCCCAAACGTTACGATTCCGGTATAAATTAGCAGCAGAAAAATTTGAAAATGACCTTTTTAGATTCGCCTCATTAATGTTTGACTGATAGATATCAAATCCAGCACTATCTCTTAATTTATTAATTATTTAAGTTAAGCTGTAATTATTATACATACTTAGATAAGTACCAAAGGAACAGAAATTCTTGTATGAAACCAAAAGAAGTAACACTAAACGATATTGCACAGAAATTAGGTGTTTCAATAATAACTGTTTCAAAAGCGCTACGCGGGCATCCAGATATTTCTAGCAGCACATCCGAACTAATAAAAAAAGCTGCAACCGAATTAGGTTATTCACCTAACCTTATGGCAAGAAGTCTTGCATCAAGAAAATCCAATACCATCGGCGTTGTTCTTCCGGAAATTGCACATCATTTTTTTAGTTCTATAATTGATCATATTTATATTTATGCAACTTTAAATGATTATCAAATTTTTCTTACAGTTTCGCAAGAGAATTCCGAGTTGCAGAAGAAACAAATTCAGACTCTTCTTTCAATGAGAGTAGAAGGAATTATTATTTCAATCTCTCAGGATACATCAAATTTTGAAATTTTTGAAACTGCAAAGAACAAGCAAGTTCCCCTTGTTTTCATGGATCGTATTCCTGATTTAGACAATTGCAACACCGTCACAGTAGATGATAGGGGCGGTGCTTATAAAGCGATTGATCACGCTATTAAGCTTGGATATAAGAAGATCGCACATTTTGCAGGTTATACAAATATTAATATTGGACGTGAACGAATGCTGGGCTTTAAACAAGCTATGAATGATTATGGTTTGGAAGTTAATCAAGATTGGGTTTTAGAAGGCGACTTCGGGGAAAAAAGCGGTTACGATTCTTTCATGAAATTATATCATGAAAAGAACCTGCCCGATTTAATCCTTGCAGTTACATATCCCGTTGCAATCGGTATATATATGGCAGCTAAAGAAGTTGGAATGAATATCCCCAATGATATTGACTTAATTTGTTTTGGTAATTCTCAAGAGCAGAACTTTTTATCTCCTCCTCTTAGTTGCGTAAATCAACCGACAGAACAGTTGGCAGCAAAGTCTATGGAAGTATTAATAGAGAATATTATAAAGAAAGATAAATTCAGTTTTAAGCAAATCGTCGTTGACACAGATTTGATATTGCGTGGAACATGTATTAAATGCAATAGACTTTAGGCGAGTGCTACCAATATGCCGCTCCTATCGGAGCTTTTAGAAATGGCGTTCTTCGCGTTATTTTGTAGTGTTCATAGTTCCGGAGGGACGAAATATTGGTAGAAAGGTTGTCCCCTCCCTTAGTTTAAGCTCCAGAGGAGCGACATATGTCGAAGGTATAAAATTATTTCAACCTTCTTTTGCGTAACATGAGTTATATATATGATTTCTAATAGTGACAGGGTTTTATTGTCTAATCAGTTACTTCATGTTTTATCTATTATTGATTATAAAAATTAATCCGTTAATCATATTTTTACCTCCTAATAATTTATAAAGTTTGTAAATCCAAATGAGCACAGAAGAAAAAGCAAAACAAAGAATTGAAATAATGCACAATCACTTAAAAAAGATTGGCTTTTTTACATCCATTATATCAAGGAAAGATTACAACTATGAGTTCACCGTTGAGAATGCGAGAATCAAAGTAAAGGTGCAAGTCTACTTCGGGAAAAAAGGAATCAAAACAATCATTCAGGGGGACGAAAAATCTGAATTGTTCACAACAATAAAGAACGCGATTCTCGATCAGCCTGAGCTGCTATTAAAGACACCTGAACTGAATGAGCCGGAAAAGTATATCGGAACTGACGAATGCGGCAAAGGAGATTTTTTTGGACCTTTGGTAGTTGGTGCAGCTTATGTGAACAACGAAACGAAAAAAAAGCTTATAAGCATTGGTGTTAAAGACAGCAAAGAATTATCCGATAATCAAATTGGAGTTCTCGCAAAGGAAATTAGAAAAATTGTGGGTGATAATTTCGAAGTAATAAAGATTACACCGACGAAGTACAATCAACTTTACGATCAGTTTAAAAACTTGAACAAACTTTTAAATTGGGCACATTCAAAAGCAATTGAAAAATTATGCGAGAGAACAAATTGTAAATTTGTAATTACGGATAAGTTTAGTAAAGAGAAACTGCACATCGATACTTCTTCCAACTATACGGATGTTCAATTCGTTCAGTTGGAAAAGGCGGAAAAGTTTGTCGGTGTTGCAGCGGCATCTATATTGGCAAGGAACAGTTTTAATGATTGGTTTGTGTCTCAATCAAAACATGGATTGAACTTACCAAAAGGCGCTTCCGAAAAGGTGGAACACTATGCAAGAATTCTTTTCAAGAAAATAGACGAAGAAAAAATTTCGGAGATCGCTAAACTCCATTTCAAAACTTTAAAGAAAGTAAACAACAATTAATTTAGTAGAAATAAATCAATAGGAGTAAAGAAGTGGCTCGTTCAAAAATTAAAAGGATAGGTATATTAACAGGTGGGGGAGATTGCCCAGGACTGAATGCGGTTATAAGAGGAGTTACCAAACCGGCGCTAGACTACGGCTTAAAAGTGATGGGAATCGTTGACGGCTTTGAAGGATTGGTAAGCGGAAAGGCAATCGAATTGTATAACAAAGATGTTTCAGGTATTCTTGCTGCGGGCGGAACAATACTCGGTTCTTCAAATAAAGGTGATCCGTTTCATTGGCCTGAAGAAACAAACGGCAAAGTAAAAATATTCGACCGTTCAAAAGAGGCGCTGAAAAATTATGAAGCATGGCAGCTCGACGCAATCATTGCAATCGGCGGCGACGGAACTATGCACATTTCAAACAAGCTTAGCGAAATGGGAATGAACATCGTCGGTGTTCCCAAAACAATTGACAACGATCTTCAAGCTACAGATCAAACTTTCGGTCATGATTCTGCCGTTTATGTCGTTAGTGAAGCTTTGGATAGATTACATACAACAGCGTCGGCACATCATCGTGTTATGGTTATCGAAACGATGGGAAGATATGCCGGATGGATAGCGCTTAACGGCGGTCTTGCAGGTGGTGCAGACATAATTCTTATTCCCGAAATTCCTTTTGATTGGAATGTTGTTTACGAGAGAGTTTTGCATAGAAACATGATAGGAAAAAGATTCAGTCTTGTTTGTGTTGCCGAAGGTGCAAAACCGATGGACGGCGAGATGGTAATGAAACGTAAAGATGTAAAACGAACCGATCCGATTGTACTAGGCGGAATCGGCGAAATAATTGCGAAAAGAATCAGCGACAATACCGGACTCGAAACCCGCTACACTGTACTTGGACATTTGCAAAGAGGTGGAAGTCCAACACCTTATGATAGAATTCTATCAACTAAATTCGGAACAAACGCAATACAACTTGCTATGAAGAAGCAGTTTGGTAGAATGGTAGCACTTAAAGGATGCGAAATAAAAAGTGTAAGTATTGCCGACGCAATTTCGAAGCAAAAACTTGTAAGACATAGCGATCAATCGGTTTTGGCAGCTAGTGCTGTAGGCGTAAGCTTCGGCACCAAAAATCTCTAACTTATCTTGCTTTGGATGATATAGAATACTTATTTTTGTGCGCCGTTAAAAGCGTCAATGTTCCAAGGGGTTCCCGATAAAAGTCATCGGGATAAACTCCGTTCAGTTGGTTAGAACGTCCCGCCTTTGCGGGAAGGTCGCGAGTTCATAAAATAGTTGTTTGAAAACGGGGTCGTAGTTCAGTTGGTTAGAACGCCTGCCTGTCACGCAGGAGGTCGCGAGTTCGAGTCTCGTCGGCCCCGCAAAAAAAGCCGTAATTCAAACAGAATTGCGGCTTTTTTGTTTTTTGTATGGATTTTCTCGTTACGATTTGGCTACGATTGTAAATTAAGATTAAGATAATAATGTATAGCCTTCTTCAAATTCTTTCGCTGGTGACCAAGATTTATATCCCCCGCTATAAACTACATAATAACCTCCAACTTGAGGATTATGCTTTTCAACATATTCGCGTGAAACTTTAAACTCAGCATAACCTTTTTCTTCTGGAGTAATATAAGCCCCACCATCAGTTTCTCTGTTTTCTTTAGTAGACCTATCCATGTCAAATTCAATAGATTTTATTTTAAACGCCCATACAATTTTATGACATTTGTATCTGGGCATCTCCATACAGGCTTTACAATCCTGTGTGTTTTCACTTTCCATATATTTTATTAATAAACGGCTTAGTTGCCGATTTATCATGAATATATCACACACAAAAAATTTGTCAAGACCTTGTTATAATCTAGTGACATTGAAAATTACGAACAGCACAAATGCACCAGCGCCTGAAACAAATAGAAGTAAAGAAATATAATTCAAAATATTGGCAACCTTATTAAGTGTATTTTCTGCGAAGTTAGAGTAATTCAGATTTCCATCAATAAAAAACTTTTTAGAATCATTAATCATCTGCCTAATAGATTTTTGATTTATCAATAGACCAGCAAGAATAGAAACTATTGAGAAGAAGAATGATAACCAGCTCACATACAATAACCATTTATACCAAGCTGTATTTAAAGAAACTATTTTATCAACAAATGTTAATGTAAACCCAAGAAAGATACTAGATAATGATAGTATGCCTTTATCAAACTTTTCTGCCTCAGACCGAGAAGTAGTTACGAGTGAGTCGCTTAATTTTTTAAATTCTTCTTTCAATTCCTTTTTTAATTCATCTGACCAAGGAGCTGGGTGTTCGTCGATTATTTCCCTTATCATTTTAGCATCAAAATCATCTTTACGAAAATAATTTTTTATTCTACTTATTATATTCATTGTTTACTCCTACTTTTCGCTACGATTTGGCTACGAAATATTTTCTAAACAATAGAAAATAAGGAAAAATTGTATAATTAATAGAACGTCATAAACGCTTTTAAAATCATAAATTATTACGATATAACAACTTGCAGAAAAATCCTTGGAGTGGCTGTCACGCAGGAGGTCGTCCCGATTCCGAATAATTTCGGAATCGGGAAGTCTCGCCTGTCCCGATGAGCGAAGCGATATCGGGATCGGCCCCACCTTCGTCCCGAAATGCGTGACTACGGTGGGCAAGTCTGCCACTATTTTAAAATAGTTGTTTTTATAACTATCCTTTGCATTTTGAATAAAGATGGGCTTTTCCATTTATGTACTATACTTACATTTTATACTCGCCAATCATAGACAAATATTACCTTCGTTATACCAAAAATCCTCTTCAAGTAATACGCAACAAATAATTGTATCAATCTTTTGGAGAAGATTTATTTTTGGACACTGACTCCAGAAATTGATAAATTGAAGTTAATTCAATGGTGATTTACCTATTATTTCAATTGTGTCAATTGTTAATTACGGTTCGGGTTGATCATGAAAGTTTTACTACGTTCGAACTTTAGTCTATTACTCGATGCTCTGAGAAAGAGTGGTTACAAGACAATTGGACCAACAATCAAAGACGGTGCAATTGTTTACGATGAAATAAATTCCTCCGAAGACCTTCCAATTGGTTGGACGGACAAACAAGATGCGGGCAAATACAGACTTGAAAAAAGAAACGACGATGCATTGTTCGGATACGTCGTTGGTCCTCAATCGTGGAAAAAGTTTTTGAATCCGCCCATTCAAAAACTCTGGCATGCTGCAAAGACAGAAAACAAGTTCGATATCATTCCGGAAAATCTCAACGAAACAAAATTCGCTTTTATCGGTGTGAGGTCGTGCGAACTAAACGCCATTTTTATTCAGGATAAAGTTTTTACTTCCGGTGAATACGTTAATCAAAGTTACAAGTTGCGCCGCGACAATGCATTTATCATTGCAGTAAACTGTGTTGAAAGCGGCGGCACGTGCTTTTGTGTCTCGATGAACGCTGGTCCCAAAGCGGAAAAAGGTTTTGACTTATCGCTTACTGAAATTTTGAAAGACGGCAATCATAATTTTCTGATAGAGAGCGGCTCCCAGAAAGGCGAAAAAATTTTGTCGGAGATTCCTCATCGCTCTGCAGTTCAAAATGAAATTGATTTTGGAAACGAGCTAATCAATAATGCCGCCGCAACAATGGGAAGAACGCTCGACACATCGAACATCAGAAATTTACTTTTGGATAATCTTGATCACACTCAATGGGACAAAGTTGCCGAGCGATGTCTTTCATGTGCAAACTGTACAATGGTTTGCCCCACATGTTTTTGCACAACGATTGAAGATACAACCGACTTAACCGGCGAACACGCGGAGCGTTGGCAAAAGTGGGACTCATGTTTTACGATCGACTTCTCATACATTCACGGCGGCAGCATTCGAAACTCGGTAAAATCACGTTACCGCCAATGGATGACTCATAAACTCGCAACCTGGCACGATCAGTTCGGCTCATCGGGATGTGTCGGCTGCGGAAGATGCATCACATGGTGCCCGGTAGGTATAGATATTACTGCTGAAGCCCGGGCAATAAAAGAATTATCAAAATGAAAAAGTTAAACAAGGAGTAGAGCCATGGAATCACTAGAGAAAATTTTGCAGCAGCATCCGTTTATCCAGGGCTTGGCGCCGGAACATGTTCAGTTGATCGTTGGATGCGCAAAGAATGTTGCGTTTGAAGCAGACAAGTTTCTGTTCAAAGAAGACGAAGAGGCAAGCGAGTTTTACATTTTACGTTCCGGCAAAGTTTCTCTCGAAATTTTTACTCCCGAGTACGGACCGGTTGCAATTCAAACGGTAGGCGAAGGCGATATTCTCGGCTGGTCATGGTTAATTCCACCTTACGTTTGGCGGATGGACGGAAGAGCAATAGAAACGACGCGCGCTATTTCACTCGATGGAAAATGTCTGCGCGGCAAATGCGAAAAAGATCCTAAGCTGGGTTATGAATTGATGAAACGGCTGGCGAATGTGTTTGAGCAAAGACTTAATGCTATGCGACTTCAACTGTTAGATATTTACAGCATCAAAGTGCCGGACAAAAAATAAGCAAGGATGCAAAAAGTATGGACCCGATGATTCCAAGTCAGTACAGAATTCAACGAGTAAAAAAAGAAACGCAGGATGTTTTCACCGTCGAATTAATTCCGGCTGAAGGAGAACGAAAGTTTTCATTCGGCGCCGGTCAATTCAATATGCTCTACATTTTCGGCAACGGAGAAATTCCGATTTCAATCAGCGGCGATCCAAACAAAAATGATATTCTGATTCACACCACACGAACAGTCGGCACCGTAACAAAAGCAATGTCGAAACTGAAAGCAGGCGATACAATCGGTGTGCGCGGTCCTTACGGTTCAACATGGCCCGTGAAAGAAGCGATAGGAAACGATGTTGTTCTCATTGCAGGCGGAATTGGTTTAGCGCCGCTTCGAACCGTCATCTATGAAATTCTTCGCGAGCGTGAATCGTACGGAAGAATTGCAATTCTTTACGGAACACGAACGCCGGAAGATATTTTATTCAAGCGCGAATTGGAAAAATTAAAATCGCGACTCGACTTGGATGTTCAAGTAACCGTTGACCGGGCTGCAAGAACATGGAACGGCAATGTTGGAGTTGTAACTACGTTAATTCCGCGCGTCAGGTTCGATCCAAAAAACATGACTGCGATGATCTGCGGTCCCGAAATAATGATGAAATATTCTATCTCGGAATTAATGAAAAGCGGTTTATCTGCGGAGAAAATTTTTCTCTCGATGGAACGGAACATGAAATGCGGTATTGGATTCTGCGGACACTGCCAGTACGGAACCGAATTCATTTGCAAAGACGGTCCTATCTTTAAGTATGAAAAAATAAAACATCTGTTCGGCAAAAGGGAAATTTAGCATGGCGTCTAAAGACAAACCAAAACTTGCTGTGTGGAAATTTGCATCATGCGACGGATGCCAATTAAGTCTTCTCGATTGTGAAGATGAACTGCTTGCCGTAGCAGGCGCAATCGAAATCGCAAACTTCCCGGAAGCTTCAAGAGCTGTCGTGAAAGGTCCGTACGATATTTCTCTCGTTGAAGGATCAATCACAACACCTCACGATGCCGAAAGGATTCACAAAATTCGCCGGCAGTCCAAATTTTTAATCACAATTGGCGCATGTGCAACGGCTGGAGGAATTCAAGCGTTAAAAAATTTCAAAGACGTTAAGGATTTCATCAGACTCGTTTATGCAAATCCGGCATACATCGAAACGCTCAGTACTTCCACACCAATTTCAAATCATATTCATGTTGATTACGAACTGCATGGATGCCCGGTAAACAAATTCCAATTGATCGAAGTTATTAACGCATATCTCAACAACCGCAAACCTAACATTGCGCCCCACAGTGTTTGTATCGATTGCAAACTGAAAGGCAATGTATGCATAACTGTTGCACACGGCACCGCGTGTTTAGGTCCGGTAACACACACGGGATGCAACGCGTTGTGCCCCTCATATAACCGCGGATGTTTTGGATGCTACGGTCCGAAAGAAACGCCGAACACGGGATCGCTTGCAGACTGGATGAGCAAGCACGGATTTAGAGAAGAAGAAATTGTAAGAAGTTTCCGCGGATTTAATGCTTTTGCCGAAGCGTTCCGGAAAGAGAGTGAATCACATGAAAAATAAAACCATAAAAGTTGATTACCTGGCGCGCGTTGAAGGCGAAGGTTCGCTTCTTGTCAAGATCAAGAATGATAAAGTGAGCGAAGTCGAATTCAAAATTTTCGAACCGCCGAGATTTTTCGAAGCATTTCTCCGCGGAAGACATTTTATGGAAGTACCCGATATCACGGCAAGAATTTGCGGCATCTGTCCCGTTGCGTATCAGATGAGTTCGATCCATGCACTCGAAAATATTTTGCAGGTCAAGCCGGATCGGCAAATCCGTGAACTGCGCCGTCTGCTTTATTGCGGCGAGTGGATTGAGAGCCACGTACTTCACATCTACATGCTTCACGCCCCGGATTTTCTTGGTTACGAAGATGCCATTCAACTTGCGGGCGTTTCACCGGAAATTGTTAACAAAGCATTGCAGCTGAAAAAAGCCGGCAACGATATTGTTAATCTATTGGGCGGCAGAGAAATTCACCCGATAAATGTTCGTGTCGGCGGCTTTTACAAAATTCCATCGAAGCAGGAGTTCATACTGCTTGCAGAAAAATTAAAGAGAGCCCAAGATATTGCGATTGAAACTGTGAGATTAACATCGTCATTTTCGTTCCCGGAGTTTGAACAGGATTATGAATTTGTTGCATTGAAACATCCGGACGAATATCCGTTTAATGAAGGGAAATTGGTTTCGAACCAAGGATTAAACATTGACGTAAACGAATACGAAAATTATTTTCAAGAAGAGCATGTCCGGCATTCCAACGCACTGCAATCGGCAAAGAACAATGACGGAATATATTTTGTTGGACCTCTGGCGCGTTACAATCTCAATTTCGATAAACTTCCCGATTCGATAAAAGAATTGGCAAAAGAAGTTAACATGCTGCCCCCGTGCAATAATCCGTTCAAGAGTATTGCTGTTCGTGCGATTGAAACGTTGTATGCTTGCCAAGAAGCGTTGAGAATAATTGAGCAATTTGAAATGCCGGATAAACCTTTTGTCGATGTTCTGCCACGCGAAGGAACCGGATACGGCTGCACGGAAGCGCCGAGAGGGATTCTTTATCACAAATACCGGATGGATGCAACCGGAATAATACAGGAAGCGAAAATTGTTCCACCAACTTCGCAGAATCAGAAACAGATAGAGAACGATTTGTTTTCGTTCGTTTCAAAAAATATTAATCTCCCAACAGATGAACTTACATGGAAATGCGAACAGACGGTTCGGAACTATGATCCGTGCATTTCATGTGCGACCCACTTTCTAAAGTTGGACTTCATCAGGGAGTAGAAATGTTTTTCATTCGGTCTATAAATTAATTCCCACTCATGTCGAGCAACAAAACAAATAGTCTTATCATCGGAATCGGGAATGAATTCCGCAGCGACGATAGTATTGGAATTGTTCTTTCACGCAAATTGAAAGAGAAATTCCCTTTTTCAGTAAAAGTTGCCGAATGCAGCGGTGCCGGTATAGAGCTTTTGGAAATCTGGAAGGATTACAACAGCGTATTCATAATCGATGCAGCAAGTTCGGAGAGCTTGCCGGGAACAATTTTCCGTTTTGACGTTAACAAAGAAACTCTTCCGCGAAATACTTTTAATTATTCATCGCATTCTTTTAGTCTTGCCGAAACAGTGGAACTTGCAAGAAAATTAAACCGGCTTCCTCAACGATTAACTATTTATGGAGTGGAAGGCAAAATATTTGAACAAGGAAACGGTTTATCATACAGTCTTGAAAGCGTCTGTGATGCTCTGCTGAAAAATTTATTGACCGAAATTCAATAATTCGTTTTTCCGATTCCTTCAATTCCCGTCGCTTAGCTTCTCAAGTTTCTTTTTGTGAGTGATTATCCTCGCCTCGATATAGAACACCAAATCTTCCGCGATGTTGGTTGCGTGATCTGCTAGTCTTTCCACATGCCTGGTAAGAACTATCAAGTGAGCGCATGGTTCTATCAGTTCGGGATTGGTCTGCATTTTATTAACGAGGAACTTAAACGTCTGTTTGTTTAAATTATCAACGAGCTCGTCGCTCGCAATTACTTTGTTTGCCAGGTCACTGTCGTTATTTATAAATGAATCGATCGCATTCTTAAGCATCTCGCGTGCGTGCTTGCCCATCTCGATTATCTGCGCTTCAGAAATGAGAGAGAAAAACTCTGCCGTCTTTTTAACCCGCTGTGAAATATTTACGGCAATATCGCCGCAGCGTTCCAACTGATTGTTGATCATCAGTGCAGAAATAATGAATCGCAGATCGACTGTAACCGGCTGGAACAAAGCGAGAATGTTTTCACACTGTGTTTGAATCAAATTATCGTAAGCATCAATTTCCAAATCCTTGGCTTTGATTCCTTTGCAGAGTTCAACATTTCCTTTTTCAAGCGCGGTGATAACTCTTTCAACCTGCTCATCAACCAGCGAAGCCATTTTAATGAGATTGGTTTTTAAGTTTTCAATTTCTTGTTCGAAATGTTCTCTCATTGTTTACTCCTTTCTTAACCGAATCTTCCTCGAACGTAATCTTCAGTTTGTTTCTTAGCCGGAGAAGTAAATATTTTGGTTGTAACATCAAACTCAATTAATTCTCCGAGATAAAAAAACGCAGTATAATCGCTGACCCGTGCAGCTTGCTGCATATTGTGTGTTACTATTACTATAGTGTAATTCTTCTTCAACTCAAAAATCAGATCCTCAATTTTAGTTGTTGAAATCGGATCCAGTGCGCTTGCGGGCTCGTCCATTAAAATAACTTCGGGGTCCACCGCCAGTGTTCTGGCAATACATAATCGTTGCTGCTGACCGCCGGATATATTGGCGCCGGAATCGTCCAGACTGTCCTTCACCTCGTCCCAAAGAGCGGCTTGCTTCAAACATTTTTCCACAATCGGAGTTAAAATTTTCTTACTTCTAACACCGTTAAGTTTTAATCCGGCGGCTACATTGTTGAATATCGACATTGTAGGAAAAGGATTCGGTTTCTGAAAAACCATTCCCATCCGTTTCCGTAAAAGTACCGGATCGGCTTTTGTTAAATCTTCTCCGTCCAGCATAATTGAACCGGTGATTGTGCCTCCCACGACCTCGTGCATTCTGTTCAAACATCTTAAGAAAGTTGATTTGCCGCATCCCGAAGGTCCGATAACAGCTAACACTTTATTCTTCGGAACATCCAGCGAAACATTTTTTAGAACCTTATTCTTCCCATAATAAGCTTCCAAATTTTTTACAGAAATTTTTACTTCCATAATTCTCTTTGATTGATTATCCAAATCCTAATTTGTTTTATACTTCGAACGGGTGATAATTCTGAACGTTAAACTTAATATCGAGATCAACAAAATCAATACGAGCGCCGCAGTCCATGCCTGTTGATTCCAATCTTCAAAAGGAGCTTTCGCATAATCATAAATGTAAACAGTTAACGACGCCATCGGTTCCATAATTTTTGTTGACCAGAATCTATTGCCGAGAGCTGTGAACAATAACGGCGCGGTCTCCCCTGCTGCACGCGATAAACCCAGCAAGATTCCGGTTGCAATTCCCTTCCACGCTGTTCTTAAAACTATCCTGATTGTCGTTTTCCATTTGGGAATTCCAAGTGCAAGTCCTGCTTCCCTAATTGAGTGCGGAACAAGTTTTATCATCTCTTCAGTAGTTCTTGTGATCGTTGGAATCATCAAAATTCCCAATGCTACGCCGCCGGCTAAGGCAGAGAATTTTTTCATCGGGACCACAATCAAAGTATAAGCAACTACACCAACTACAATCGAAGGAATTCCGCTCAACACATCCGTCAAAAATCTTACAGCAGATGCAAACTTATTATTTCCGAATTCGGAAAGATAAGTGCCGGTCATTATTCCTACCGGAATACCGATTGCTCCGCCAAGTCCGATCAAAATCAAAGTTCCAACAATAGCATTTGCCATTCCTCCGCCGGATTCACCGACAGGTTTGGGCATTTGAATAAAGAAATCCAAATTGAGGTAAGTAATTCCTTTTGAAATTGTGTAATAGAAAATAAACACAAGCGGAATAATTGCTGCTAACGTCGCAACCAAAGTCAGCGACATCATTACCGCGCTGGTAATTTTTTTTCTGACGGTATAGAATTTCGACGGCGTCATGTTGATTTCCACCTGCGTTCCATACTCCAAACCAAAAGTCGGGCAAAACCGTTTATTATTATTGTTATTATGAAGAGCACCAGCGCCAATTCAATCAGTGAGCTTAAGTACATCTGCGAAGTTGCTTCTGTAAATTCATTGGCGATAACGCTTGCCATTGTGTACGATGGATCGAACAACGACGGCGAAATTAATGCCCGGTTACCGATTACCATTGTAACTGCCATAGTTTCGCCAATCGCTCTGCCCAAACCTAACATTGTTGCACCGAAGATTCCGGGCATTGCATCTTTCAAAACAATTTTAGTTGCCTGCCACTTTGTTGCGCCGAGAGCAAGTGCAGCTTCGCGCTGCGACTGCGGAACAGATCGTAATACATCTCTGCTGATTGATGCGATGATGGGTAAAACCATGATGGATAATATCAGCACGGCAGCCAATAAACCAAAACCGTACGGAGCGCCGGTGAAAAAAGGAAGATTGCCAAATTTATCCGAAAGATACGGCTCAACCGTATCGCGAAGGAACGGAACCAAAACAAAAATTCCCCACAGACCGTAAACAACGCTTGGAATTCCGGCAAGTAATTCAACAAGAAAGGACAACGGTTTTTCGAACCAAGGCGGGGCTGTTTCGGCAAGAAAAATTGCAACCCCGATGCTTAAAGGCAAAGTGATTATCAATGCAAGCAAGGACGAAACTATTGTTCCATAAATTATCGGCAGAGCGCCGAAAATTTCTTGTACCGGATCCCACGTTGAGCTTGTAAGAAATCCCCACCCGAATTTCTCAATGGATGGTTTCGATCCGAGGTACATTTCATAGCCCATCAGCAATACAAGCAGAAAGACCGACACTGCAAAAAGCAACGTCAGTCTTTCAAATATGAAATCGCCAAGATTCTGGGAAGGGAATATTTTCTTGAAAAATTTCTTCAGTGTACTATATCCAAAATATTCTTTTTAAATATACTAAAGGGGGCTTCTAAAAACTTCAAAAAACAATCCGTCTGTCGTATCTGTGTTTGTCTGCGTGTTCTATTCAAATAATTTCTAGAAGCCTCCTAAACCTATTTTATTTTTTTGCCGTTGGAAGTAATCGAGGCAATTTTCTTTTCGCACAATTTAACAACCTGTTTCGGAAGCGGTGCGTAATACAAACCGCTTGCATATGATTCACCTTTTTCCATTGCCCACTTTAAGAATTTAACAAGAGCTGCGGCTTTGGTTGCATCTTTCATGTCTTTATAGATAAGCAACCATGTAAATCCGGCAATCGGATAAGCATTCTTTCCGTCGGAATCGGTGATGATAGCTCTAAGATCGTCCGGCATATGTTTTACCGCGCCGGCAGCAGCTTCTGTAACTGTATTGAAATTTGCATCAACAAAATTTCCGGCTTTGTTTTTTAATAAACCGTAAGGCAATTTATTTTGAACAGCGTAAGCCAATTCAACGTATCCTATTGAACCTTCGGTCTGCTTAACTAACCCGGCAACGCCGTCGTTTCCTTTTCCACCCAAACCGACGGGCCAGTTAACCGATGTATTGTTTCCAACTTTCGATTTCCATTCCGAACTTACTTTGCTAAGATAGTTTGTAAAAATGTATGTTGTTCCGCTTCCGTCCGAACGGTGAGCAACCAAGATTGCTTTGTTGGGAAGTGAAACGCCGTGATTAAGAGCTGCAATTCTGGAATCATTCCATTTTGTAATTTTTCCAAGATAAATATCTGCAACTATTGATCCATCGAATTTTAATTTTTGAGAAACAGACGGAAGGTTATAACTGAGAACGATTCCACCCATAACTGTTGGAATGTGAAGAACATCAACACCTTGCTTAGCTTTTACCTCTGCTAATTGTTGATCTGAAAGCGGGCCATCGCTCGCACCGAAATCGACCGTGCCTTCGGTAACTTGTCTAATACCGCCGCCGCTGCCGATTGCCTGATAGTTAAACTGAACACCGGTTAAGTTTTTGTATTCGTCAAACCACTTCGAATAAATTACTGCCGGAAATGTTGCGCCGGCACCGTTCAATTGTAGTTGAGCTTTCGCCACTGATGAAACAGCCAACGCTAAAAACAAAACTGCTATTACGTTTCTTAACTTCATTTTACTGCTCCTCTTAGATATGATAAAATTTAGTTATGTTTTGAATAATTTTGGATACGTTAAGATTAGAAACTAAAGAACAATGTACCTCTCAATAATACGTCTGGATCGCTACCGGAAAGTCCGTAAGATGTATATTCAACGTTCGGCATAATATGAACATTCTTTCTTACTGCGAAATCTAAAGCAGCGAGAATTAAACTTTGAGTACTGTTTGCAATTGTGGTGTTTTTCGTATTTGTATCCGGTGTGTAGCTGTCGTATCTGGCAACAAAACGGATACTTGGAGTAAGTGCAACCCATCCGTTTAAGCTGATACCGTTTCTATTTAATGTTGAACCGTCTGCTGCGCCTTTGTTAATTGAGTTGATGAATCCTTGAGCGCCGATGCTAAAGTTGCTGTCAGCGTAATTTATAATCGCATCGAAGATGCTGATATTCTTATCTGCCGGCGCGCCCGAATACTGACCGTTAAGTAAAATGGTAAATTCTTTTGTGGGCTTAAATTGTAAGAACATAGAACCTGATTTATATCTTGTCGCACTCGTATTAGGTTGTCCAAAAAATGTTCCGCTGTTGCCGCTGTTATTGCCAAGTAAAAATCCCGCTGAGACCGCATCGGAAAACTTTTGTGTTATTGAAATACCGAGATCTCTCGAAGCGCTGATTCCGTGTAAATCTTGTATAGTTTTTTCGAGCGGTCTATAACCAAAAATACCTTCAGCCATATTTATGTTCCAGGTCCCCTGCAGACCTACAACAATATCTCCATTGCCGATATTCTTAAAATCCAAGAACGCATCCTTTACCATGGTAGATAATTTATTGTTGCCGAGGTTTGATGCAGTGGGATCCGATTCCAAACGGAATCTTGCCCAAACGCCGTCTGCTATTGTGTAATCTGTTGTAAGATAAATTCTCCGGTACTCGAAGGCTTGCATGTCTTTCTGGGTCTTGTCATGGTTTTGAATCATGTAATAATAATCCCCAAACATCAAGCCGCTGAATTTAAACTTGTCAGTTGTCTCCTGTCCGTACGTTAATATTGTTACAGCAAAAAAAACTAGAAAAATGCCATAAAGCTTTTTCATTTAGATTACTCCTTGTTGTTAGTTAAATGGTGTGCAAAATTATCAAAGTGGGATTAACACAATGTTAAGGCAATGTTAAGAAATTGTTAAGTTAATCTAAAAATTTCTTAATTTGCTCGAATTCGACCACCACCAACCTTCAAACAAGCAATCGCTTAAGATTCTTTGAGTAATCTAATATGATCCAATTTCAAAAAAGTGAAAACTCCAAAGTCTGTTTAAGTTTACCATTTAACCAACAAACAAGGAGTTTTCACCGCGAAGGGAATACCGTTGGTATCCCGGCTTTTATTTAATCAGAAGCATCTTCTTTGAAATTCTAAAAGAACCGGTTTGTAGAGTATAGAAATAAATTCCGCTTGCTAAATTATTTGCATTCCAGGTAATTGAATATGTACCCGCTTGTTTAAAACCGTTAACCAGAGACGCAACTTCCTGACCGAGCATGTTATATACATTTAACTTGATATTTCCGGCTTCAGGTATCGAATATCTAATTGTAGTACTCGGGTTAAATGGATTAGGATAATTCTGTGAAAGTTCATACTTAGATGGAATTATTTCTTCGACTTTTTCTTTTACAGAAGTAACTATTGACATATGAATTCTCGACCATCCGGCAGTCCAATCAACGTCCTTAAAAGCTCCGACATAATTTGCAGTGGCATCGAAGAAACCGTCATTTGTAGGTGTTGCACCAAGTGTCAATGCCGGGGAATTTGACTTCGGCAATGCATTCGGATTTGGAAAAGCAAACGGATTTGATAGACCGGCTGAATTATTATCGCTGAAATATTGATTACTATTATCTGTGAACCACTGATTAATATCGAATCCCGGTACCGATTTGGTAGAATCTATTTTCTTTGCCGCACCGGCTATTATGCTGTTCTTTATCCACCACAATCCGTCTTTTGCATCTTGATTTGTCTGTTTGCCGTCAATATATATTCCATCCTTCGCCCAGCCTACCATTAACAAATTTTGTATCTTATTTTGTGATGATCTTCTTAAGTGCAATCCGTGATCGTATTTTGCATCAATCGGCGTTGTTGAAGTTGCTTTTGGACCGATCAATGTAACGTTCCACCAGGTAGGTGATGTTCTCGGATTATTTAACGAACCGCTGCCGTCGTTATCGGATTCAAATCCGTTTGATGTGCCCGCCTGATCTGCAACATTCGCGTCTCTCACTCCAAGAAGAAATTGAAGCTTGCCTTGAAATCCGAAGTCGGTATCGAAATCATCATCTACACCGCCAAATGCAATCAAGTGTTTACAATTTACCGTACCGCCAAACCATTCATATGAATCGTCACCAGAGTAATACACTTGAATATAATCGATAGTTGTTCCTCTGCCAACTCCGCCGAATGTTAATCCGTTAATCTCGTTGTCTTTTGAAAATGCAACTCCCGGAAATTCTATTCTCACATATTTCAACGTTCCGCTGTTATCATCAGGGTCGGTTCCGCCGTATATATCGTTGGCATCGCCGGTTCCTTCAATAACGCCGGTTCCCGATGAAGGATTTATAGGAGCTTTACCTAACAAGATTATTCCTCCCCAGTCTCCAGCTGCCGGTGCCTGTGATGATCCCGGTTTTGTGTATTCACTTGTGAATACTATCGGTTTATCTGACGTGCCGATTGCGTTTAACTTTCCACCTTGACGGACTATCAATGAAGCTTTAGTTCCAATCTTTCCGTAGATAGTTGTTCCCGGTTCTATTGTTAACGTTGCCCCGCTCAATACGTGAACAAAACCATCGAGTAGATATGTATGATCTGCTGTCCAGGTTGTGTTGGCTGATATGTCGCCAGATACCGTAACTTCCGAACCAAAGTTAAATTTAGTCCAGCCTGCTAACCAATCTTCACTCTTAAATGCACCGATGAAATTTGCGCTTACGTCAAAGAATCCGTCGGCAGGAGGAGTAAGCCCGCCGGTTAATGCCGGAGAACCGACTTTAGGCATAGCATCGGGTCTAGCTAAGAAAAACGGATTTGTTAATTTTGCCGCATCATTATCGCTGAAATATTGATTACTATTATCTGTGAACCACTGATTTATATCGAATCCCGGTACCGATTTGGTAGAATCTATTTTCTTTGCCGCACCGGCTATTATGCTGTTCTTTATCCACCACAATCCGTCCTTTGCATCTTGATTTGTCTGTTTGCCGTCAATATATATTCCATCCTTCGCCCAGCCTACCATTAACAAATTTTGTATCTTATTTTGTGATGATCTTCTTAAGTGCAATCCGTGATCGTATTTTGCATCAATCGGCGTTGTTGAAGTTGCTTTTGGACCGATCAATGTAACGTTCCACCAGGTAGGTGATGTTCTCGGATTATTTAACGAACCGCTGCCGTCGTTATCGGATTCAAATCCGTTTGATGTGCCCGCCTGATCTGCAACATTCGCGTCTCTCACTCCAAGAAGAAATTGAAGCTTGCCTTGAAATCCGAAGTCGGTATCGAAATCATCATCTACACCGCCAAATGCAATCAAGTGTTTACAATTTACCGTACCGCCAAACCATTCATATGAATCGTCACCAGAGTAATACACTTGAATATAATCGATAGTTGTTCCTCTGCCAACTCCGCCGAATGTTAATCCGTTAATCTCGTTGTCTTTTGAAAATGCAACTCCCGGAAATTCTATTCTCACATATTTCAACGTTCCGCTGTTATCATCAGGGTCGGTTCCGCCGTATATATCGTTGGCATCGCCGGTACCTTCAATAACGCCGGTTCCCGATGAAGGATTTATAGGAGCTTTTCCTAACAAGATTATTCCTCCCCAGTCTCCAGCTGCCGGATTTTGAGATGCGCCAGGCTTTGTGTATTCGCTTGTGAATACTATTGGTTTATCTGACGTGCCGATTGCGTTTAACTTTCCGCCTTGACGGACTATCAACGACGCCTTCGTTCCAATCTTTCCGTAGATGGTCGTTCCGGCTTCAATAGTTAACGTTGCCCCGCTCAATACATGAACAAAACCATCGAGTAGATATGTATGATCTGCTGTCCAGGTTGTGTTCGTTGATATATCTCCTGTTACCGTGATTTCCGATTGGGCTTTTATGCCGAATGTAAAAATCGTTAAAAACAAAATTAGCAATCTCACTTTTTTCATAAATACAATCTCCTTGTTGTGGTTAGTTTAGTTGATATGAAATTCCGATTGAGAAAATTCTCCCTCGTTTTATACGATCTGCTGTTTTTTCACCGAAGCGCGTCTCCTGAATTGTGACCTCATCTTGCGCGAGAAGGTCTTTTACCGCTACCTTTAATGTAAAATTTGATAAGAGGATTTTTGAGAAATTGAAATCGATTTGATGACGGGGCTGGCTTACAATATCTCCCGTTTGATTCACACCGACTTCCACTATCTTTTTACCTATTACGTTGTAATTCAGATTCGCCGATAATCCTGCCGAATAGTTATCATAGTACAACCCGGCATTCAATACAAAATCGGCTTGGCCTTGTAGAGGACGGTTCTGAGCCAATTCCGCCTGCCCAACTGCTGCATTACCTAAATCGACTTCGGATTTTATAAAACTTAAATTGCCGATAAGAGAAAACGGTCTGAGCGATTCGCTGATAATGTTAAGATTTTTTCTGACTTCAAATTCAACACCGTAACTTTTGGCAAAGTCCGCATTCTTCCACGATCTGGATTTATTGCTTGTGTTAATTCCAATCACTTCAATCGGTTTATCAAAGCGCTTATAAAAGAAATTAATAGAAAAAATCTCATTTGCAGCCGGATAAATTTCAAACCTCAAATCATAATTGTCTATCAAAGTTCTTACTAAATCCGGATTGCCGAATACATAGTCGTCGGTCAAAAAATCATAATAACCGGAAACAGCAAGTTCTCTAAGTTCAGGTCTCGTTAAAGTTCTTCCGTATGCGCCTCTTATATTTATTTCGTCACTAACTATATATGTAAAATTCAAGGATGGAAGAATATCGTTGTAAGAATTACCTGTTTGTAATGTTCGTGAATAATTTTGCGGGTCAATGTAGGTTAGATTTGTCTTGGAATATTCATACCTTAAACCGCCTGTAAGCTTTAATTTATCATAGACTATAGTGTTAAACATTAAAAAAGCAGATTGTAATTTTTCGCTCGCGGAATATTTATCCGGCGGATTGGAAACCTCAACCAGGTAAATAAAATTCGGATTGATATTTTCCGGTCTGAAAATATCTTCTACCGGGAGTTTAAAAATACTGTCGCGGAGGGCAATAGAAGTTTTTCTCTGATTAAAATCGAATCCAAATACTCTTGGATCATAATCTCTGTCTTTATTATTAAACGAATACCCTACTTTTAAATTTGGCAACGACGGATTATCAAAAATTTTAATTAGAAGATCGCCGCTGAAGCCGAATGTTTTATCATTAAGGTTGGAAAAAAATCTTGTGTCGGTTGCTTGATTCATTGCAAACCGCAGAGCGTTATCCGAGCTGTCTATATCTCTTGAATACCAATATTTTCTTGTATCGGGTTCTTTCCTTTTTGAATTTGCAAAATTTACATTCCAATTAAGAAGACTGTTGTTAAGAAAACTGAGCAAATGCTCGCCTATCAATTGGGTTGAGTACAAAGACCTTTGCAAGAATTGAATTGATGTAGCATCTCTGTATTCGGGCACATAATAATGGTTACCCTTTGTTGTAATTACATTGTTGTCTGTATTCTGATTATAAATATTTTTGAAACTTATCTTGTTTTTACCGGAAAACTTGTAACTCACATTAAATAACGCTCCCCAAAGAACATTATTTAGATAATTGCTTCCGCGGTAATCGTACCAAACTCCATCGTAGTTATAATAATTTCTTGTATAATTTCTGATTTCGCTGTTGTTTGAATAAGTAAGCGATCCTATAAAACCCAGGCTGTTATCACCCACCTCGAAAGAATTACCTATGGAAAATTTAAAGTTGGAATTGAAAGGAATTTTTCCCCCCTTAACATTCCAGTCGTTATTGAATGCCCTTCCAAGCTCCTGAATTTTTTCCTGTCCGAGGCTCGAATTAACATGAGAGTTTGGTATTATTGAAGGTAAGTCTCTCGTTCCGTCATCGAATCCTAAAAAATCGTATTTACCGCCTTGTGAAACCAACGATCCTTTCTGCGTTGAGACGGAATTGTAAGAACCGCCGGTTCCTAATTCCATGAAAAACTCCGCCGGAAATTCAATCGTATTTATTTCCACCAAACCTCCTGAGAAATCGGCTGGGCTATCGGGTGTCGAGGACTTATGCGTAACTATATTCTCAATCAAGGACGACGGAAATAGATCGTACGAAACACTTTTCTTTTCCGGATCGGTACTTGGAAGACTGGCTCCGTTTAGCAGCGTTAAGTTATATCTGTCGCTTACACCGCGTATGTATGCATACTTTCCTTCGGACATCGTGATACCCGACATTCTTTTTAGAATATCGGATACGTTGGAGCTGTTGTTCTTTTTAATTAATTCCGCACTGATTCCGTCCACTATACTTGATGATTTTTTTTGAAGGCTTACTATTGCCGCTTCGGTTGATTTCAAAACATCGGCACTGACAACTACTTCACTCATTTGAGCAGCTACCGGTAAAAGTGAAACACTTATTTTGGTATCTTTTCCGGCTTCAACAATGGCATTATCCACTACAACATTTTGGTATGATATAAATGTGAATTTGACCGTGTACTTACCCGGAGCCAGATCTTTGATAATATAAATGCCGTCGAGATCGGTAAGTGCACCCCGACTTGTACCAACCAGTTGAACCGTTGCGGATATAAGCGTTTCACCGCTTGACTTATCCGTTACCTTCCCGCTGATGGAACCTTTAGGCTGGGCAAAAATTTGTAAACAGCCAAATCCAAATAGAATAGTTAGGGTAGTAAGTTTGTTAAACAAATTTCTTTTCTGTTTTCCTATTAGCTTAGAATACATTGCTTTCCTTGTTTCAGACTTTTAATTTTTACGAAGAATAATGACTTAGAGATTTCCAATCCGATTAGAGTATAAGAGTAAAGCCAAAAACGACTATTCTCCGCAAGTTTCTAATTGTAGATGGAACGATTATTAATTATAGATGATTGGAGGAGCTTTATTTATTAGAGATGATTCAAAGACAGTAGAAAAACACGATACCAATTTATCGGGCGTAATAATGAACGATGACTGATCGCCGGGTGTATTTCTATGATAACTTTCGGGTTGTATTGATTTGCTACCCTCGAATTTTTGATGTACACGGGATGATGTTAAATGTCTGGAATTTAATTTTAATTGAGTTAGAAAATTTAATTTTCCGGATTCTGAAGAATAAACGGCAGTATGATTTAAACCCTTAACTTCCTCCGGAGATATCTGAATATTAACAGCATAGATATGGGCAAAGTAATAGAGGATTAATAGTATCGCCGATATTTTTCTAGATAACTTCATCAATTATTTTAATCAAGGTAATTTTGTTCTGATGATGAAACTTACAATACAAGTATTAACTCCGTGTTAAGCAACCATTAAGGAATTGTTAAGTTTAGTTCTAAGTTTCCTGTTTCTTCCCCGAACCCCATTACAATATGCCTGACAGTCTTGCCCTTGATCTTAATCTTGCTCTTGATCTTGATCTTGCCCGCTTCGAAGAGCGAAGCGAGGCGAGCTCTTAATCTTAATCCGCAGTTAACCCTTAAAAAGATCAAGATTATGGGTAAGATCAAGATTAAGAGTGCTTGTATTAACAAAAGTTGCGTAAGGTGAATTAATAATTATTTAACGTGCTAATAATTTTGTGTTAACATTAGCCGCTTAAATTGGCGGTAGAATTAATAATTTTTTTGTGATTTATGAGAATAGCACACATTTCGGATATTCACCTCTGCACTAAATTTAAGCGGCAAAATATTTTAAGAACCATAAAACTCATCAGGCACGCGCTGGACAACGGCGCCGAACACTTGGTTATCACCGGAGATATTTCGGATAATGCAAACGATGCCGACTTCATAATCTTCAGAGATATCCTGAAACAGTTTCACATGCTTCGTTCGGATAGGGCAACTATTGTTGTAGGCAATCACGATATATTCGGCGGACCACAAACTGCCGAGGACGTTTACAAGTTTCCGCAGAAATGCGCCAATACAGATTATCACCGGAAACTTTACCGCTTCACACAGCATTTCCGCGAACTTTTTGATAACACTTACAGGCCAACCGAAGAAGTGTTTTTCCCGTTTGTTAAAGTGCTTGATAAAATTCTTCTGATTGGATTGAATACCATTGATCATTACTCGAAACTGAAAAATCCTTTTGCATCAAACGGGCATGTTTCGAAGAATCAAAGAAAGCTGGTAAGCCAGCTTATGCTTCGTCCGGAATTCAAGGATAAAACAAAAGTGGTTTTGGCTCACCATCATTTCTACAAGAAAGATGTTTCCTCAACCAGTTCGGAAAAAACTTTGTGGGATAAGATCGAGCATTTTACAATGAAACTTAGAGGCAAGAAAAAATTGCTGAAACTCTTTACCGAGAATGATATTAAACTGGTTCTGCACGGTCACAGTCATGAAATGATTGAATATACCAGGAAAGGAATTACATTTCTAAATGCCGGGGCTTCGGTTGACAGTGCCGTTGAGCCCAAGACTGCAACTTACTTGATAGATATTTTTCCCAACTTAATAGAGACTAACTTAAGTGCGATTGGTAATCTAGAAATTGCAGAGCCATCAATTCTTTCCACAGTAGCAATGTAGAGCGAACAATTCTGTCTCGCCTTGCGAGCCCCCGCTCCCCGTCTCGCCTCCCGCTTCGCTCGCGTAGCGAGGCGAGTCGGCTTGCCGAGGCGGGCGCTCTCGCGAAGGCGAGGCGAGAAGGCGGGCCGTTCGTCTTACATTCGTACTACTCTCTTCAAAAACGGTTGTCATGTAGTCGTTTCTAATTTATAATTTAGAATTTATAATTTAACCTTTTTTACTCTGCTCTCTTCAAAAACAGTTGTCATGTAGTCATTTCTAATTTATGAGGCGAATCTAAAAAGGTCATTTTCAAATTTTTCTGCTGCTAATTTATAACGGAATCGTAACTTTTGGGCAACTGAAATACCTTTTTAGAGTAGACTCATTTATAATTTCGAATTTATAATTTAACCTTTTTTTTCTGCTCTCTTCAAAAACAGTTGTCATGTAGTTGTTTCTAATTTAGAATTTATAACTCACGTTACGCAAAAATTATTATCATTCATGATCATGTTCTTGATCTTAATCATGATCTGTCGTTAAAATACTCAGAAGAGCAAGATCATGCCCGCTACGACTCGCTGAACGAAAGTGCCCGCCTAGCTGAGCCGCCCGCTCCGACGAGTCGGAGACGAGGCGAGAAGGCGAGGCGAGAGCATGATGAAGATCAAGAACGATTATACAAGTAAATATTGCGTAACATGAATTTAGAATTTATAATTTAACTTTTTTTTTCATGGGACTGACCAGATAGAAATTTTTTGAAGATACTCTCAGCCTTATATTCCGTTCATTTTTAATGAAAATGAACGTATCCGAGACATCTTCAACCTCGCCAATGAATTTATCATCTTCAGGATTGCCCGGATCGGGGAACGAATAGATAACCGAATCGCCTATGTTGAATTTCATAATTTGCTCAAAGTTGTTTCCGCCAAAATAACAAGCGATTATTACGGGAATGTTATTGAACTGTTAAGATAAAATTAAAAATCGATTCATGAGGCGAATCTAAAAAGGTCATTTTCAAATTTTTCTGCTGCTAATTTATACCGGAATCGTAACATTTGGGCAACTGAAATACCTTTTTAGAGTAGACTCATTCATAGTTTAGTATTAATTAATTGTTAATTCGCTCTAACCGTCTATCGAAGATTCAACCGGTTCAATAACTTTGAATCGGTAAATTTTCACTTTTTGCGAAAGTATATTTCTATTGAAAAAAGGAAAAAATTTAATTTGGAGAATTTAAAAGCCTGGGTCGTAACTGCCGATATGGGTTACGGTCACCAACGTGCGGTTTATCCGCTAAGAAGCATAGCCGAAGGCGGAATTATCACGGTTGGCTCAAACGGAGAATCAACAAAATCCGAACAGAAACTCTGGAGAAGAGTTCTGGGTGCGTACGAATTTATCTCGCGAGCCAAAGGCATTCCTATGGTGGGCAAATCAATTTTCAATTTGCTCGAAATGTTTCTTCGAATTCCGTCGTTCTACCCGATGCGTGATCTTTCGAACAAAACCTTCCAGGTAGATTTGCTGGAAAAAAGTATTAAGAAAGGTTTATGCGAAAGTATGATAAAGCAAGTTTCTGCAATGCATCTGCCGATTGTTACGTCATTCTATGTGCCGGCTATAGCCGCCGACTCGATTGGTTTAAATGCGGTTTACTGTGTCATCTGCGATGCGGATATCAACCGTGTCTGGGCTGCAAAGGAACCGTGGGAAAGCAAAATAGTTTACTTTGTTCCGTGCGGTAAAGCCGCTCAGCGGCTGAAAGCATACGGTGTGCAAAACGAAAAAATATTAATCACCGGTTTCCCCTTGCCGATGGAATTAACCGGAGACGAAAATCTTACTACACTGAAAAGTGATTTGGGCAAAAGACTGAATAGGCTCGATCCCGCCGGAATATTTTCGGCTAGACACGGAGTAAATGTCAAATATTTTCTGGGCGAAGAGAATTACAAAGAGTCTTACGATAAAAAAATTACGCTTACATATTCGGTCGGTGGCGCAGGCGCTCAAAAAGAGATCGGCGGATTGATTGCCAAAAGTTTGAAAAACAAGATCTTGAACGGCGAGATAAAACTTAACCTGGTTGCCGGCACAAAAGAAAATGTTAATGAATATTTTGAATCGATTGCCAACAAGATTACTTCCGATAAATCTAAAATCCATGTTGTCTATTCGGAATCATTGAGCGGCTACTTTGAAAAGTTCAACGACTTGTTACATGAAACCGATATTCTCTGGACGAAACCAAGCGAACTTTCTTTTTACAGCGCATTGGGGTTGCCGATTATTATGGCACCCGCAATCGGTTCTCAAGAGAAAGCAAATAGGAAATGGCTCAACGAAATCCGCGCCGGAATAAAACAGCTTAAACCCGAATACGCAGATCAGTGGCTGCCGGAAATGATTAAGAACGGTTCTCTTGCTGAAGCTGCTTGGTTCGGATTTTTGAAAGCGCGCAAACTCGGCTCGTACAATATCATCGAAGTTTTAAAGAACGGAAGTATGAAGCCGGAACTCTCACCGGTTATAAGATAAATGATGAATACAAAGATGAATACAAAAAAGAAAATAATGTTTGCATACTTAAGAACCGGAGGCGGGCACCTGGCTCCTGCGCGTGCTTTATCAAATTATATGAATACGGAAAAACCGCAACTGGCGGAAACCGTGTTAGTTGATGGTTTGGAAAAGAGCAACGCATTTTCAAAACTGGTAATAGAAGACGGTTACAGATTACTTCAAAACAAAGCCAACCGGCTTTACGAATTTATTTATCTCGTTCACAAAATAAAATTGATTGCACGGATAAGTACATTCTTGATGTCGTTAAACACGAAAAAATATTTAGCGGAGATGATTGAAAACGAGAAGCCGGACACAATTGTAATTCTTCATTTCTTTTTGATCAGACCAATTAAAAGCATTGTTAAAAATTCCGGGAGAAAAATAGAAGTTGTTTCTGTGGTGACGGATCCGTTCACTCCGCACCCTTTATGGTTTCTCGATAAAGAACAAAAGTTCGTTGTTTTCAGTGATCAACTGAAAGAACATTGCATTCGTATCGGCATCCCTGAAATGAATCTGAAAGTTCTTCCTTTCGTCATAGATCAAAAATATTCAAAGCTTGCAGACGAGAAAAACAAGGAAGCGTTAAGAACTATGTTCGGATTCACTAACAAGAAAATAATTTTAATCCTCGGCGGCGGAGACGGTATGCCGAATGGAGAGAAAATTGTAAAAAAGCTTCTGCAGCTGAACGGAAAAATTGAAATCGCTTTTGTTTCCGGCAAGAATCAAGAAATGTTCAACAATATCTCATTGCTGAAAAGTAGAAATAACATCGACAAACTGAAGGTCTTCGGTTTCGTCGATCACATTTATGAACTGATCAGCATCTCGGATATAATCATAACCAAGTGCGGCGCATCAACGCTGATGGAAATTCTTCTTTCTCAAAAAGTGCCGGTTGTAAACAGATATTTGTGGGAACAGGAAAAAGGTAATGTGGATTTCTTGCTGACTTATAAGATGGGTATTTATGAGCGCCGAATCAAAAAGCTAATAGAGGAAGTGGAAAGATTAATAGATGACAAAGATTACTATGAAGAATATGTTGGCAACATAGTTAAACAAAACATAACAAACGGAGTTGGAGAAGTCGCGGAATACATTCTCAATTTATAATTTATGTTACCTAAAAAAGGTTATGAATTATGGTCTTGCCCGCTTCGCTCCGATGAGTCGGGATCGAACCTGCTTCGCCTGTGGCAACGCAAGGCGAGTCGAGGCGAGCTCATGATTTTGATCAAACAAAAGCGATTATGATTATGAGCACGATCATGATCATGAGAATATTATGACTTGTGTTCTTCATCGGGTTCATAAGATCCTATTCTTATTCATAATTTTGATCTTGTTCATGATCAAATTAAAATGTTGAATAAAAATGGACAAAAGTAATTTTTTAACCCGTTGTGTAAATTAAACAAAAGCGATTATGATTATGAGTAAGATCAAGATTAAGAGTGCTTGTATTAACAAAAGTTACGTAAGGTGAGTTATAAATTAGAAACAACCGCATGACAACTGTTTTTAAAAAGAGTAGTACGAATGTAGAGCGAACAGACCGCTTTCTTGCCTCGCCTTCGCGAGAGCGGAGCGGGGCCTCGCTGTCCCGGCTTACCGAAGCGTGCCGGCAGGCAGGTTTTCCGTTTCACCTTTCACTTTTCACGTTTGACTTAATCGGCAGTTCAGATTTAGAATTATAATCGTTAATTTTCCAACCCGTAAAATTTAGGATAGAAAATGAAAAATAAATTTCTCCTTTTGTTTGCGCTTCTGACGTTTTATTCGGCGGTATTGTTTGCTCAAACTCCGGCAAAGCCAAAACTCGTGGTAGGCATTGTCGTCGATCAAATGCGTTTCGATTATTTATACAGGTTCCGGTCAAACTACGGCAAGGATGGGTTCAGCCGCTTAATGAACGAAGGAACAAACTTTACTTATGCCCATTTCAATTATGTGCCGCTCTACACTGCGCCGGGGCATTCTTCAATTTATACCGGAACCACGCCGTACTATCATGGAATAATCAGCAATAACTGGTATGATAGAAAAACCGGCAAAGTAATTTATTGCTGCGACGACAATTCTGTTAACGGAGTTGGAACAGATGGTGCAGAAGGGAAAATGTCGCCGAAAAATTTACTTGCAACCACAATGACAGACGAGTTGAAGATTGCGTCGAACGGTATGTCGAAAGTTATTTCAGTTTCGCTCAAAGACCGGGGCGCAATACTGCCGGGTGGACACAGTGCCGACGAAGTCTATTGGTACGACGGTGAATCTGGAAAATTTATTTCTTCTACTTATTATATGAAAACTCTTCCGGCATGGGTAGAAAAATTTAACGAAAGTAAATTAGCTGATCACTATTTAAACAAAGATTGGACAATGTCGATGCCCGCCGGCATGTACCAAATAAATTCGCCGGATGATGCGAAGTACGAACCGGATTTATTTCACGAAGGGAAAAATACGTTTCCGCATAGCTTCAAGAACATCGACCCGAAAACCAAATACGAGACTCTCAGATACACGCCGTTTGGCAACCAAATACTTTTAGATTTTGTAAACGCGATTCTTTCAAACGAAAAATTAGACGGAACCGGCGCAACCAATTTTCTTGCAATCAGTTTCTCATCAACCGATTACATCGGTCATGAGTACGGACCCAACTCGGAAGAAATTGAAGACACTTATATTAAGCTGGATCGGCAGATTGGCGAACTTCTAAAACTTCTTGATAAACACATTGGAAAGAACAATTATTTACTTTTCCTAACGGCAGATCACGGCGCTGTTGAAGTACCCGAACACTTAAACGATTTGAGAATTCCCGCCAGCAATTTCGATCCAAAAATTATTAGGGATTCCGTGAACGCTTTTGCAAAAAGAGAACTCAACATCGACGGCATCGTAGAAAAATTTATCAATAAGCAGATCTACCTTAACTACACAAAAATTGAATCGGCAAATCTAAAAGTCTCTGATGTTGAAGAGAAGATTTCGGATTACCTCTATTCGCAATTTCCCGAGATTGCGGTTGTACGTAAGAGAAATGACTTACTGAACGAGCATGCAAAGAGAGATTCCGATAATTTTATTCTTAATGGTTTTCACTTTCAGCGTTCCGGCGATATTGCAATTGAGCTCCAGCCAAATTTTCAGTTCAATGCCGGAGAAGACAGAGTAACTCACGGCACGCGCAATTCATACGACTCGCATGTCCCGCTGCTGTTCTTCGGCTGGGGAATTCAGCACCGCGAACTGAACGAGCCCGTTTACACAATAGACATTGCGCCAACTATCTGCAGCTTGCTGCATTTGACGGAACCAACATCGTCTATTGGTAAACCGATATTGGAGTTGAACAGCAAATAATTTCTTAGCGGCATTCAATTTATTAACTCACGTTACGTAAAAAATATGAATGAGGCGAATCTAAAAAGGTCATTTTCAAATTTTTCTGCTGCTAATTTATACCGGAATCGTAACTTTTGGGCAACTGAAATACCTTTTTAGAGTAGACTCATGAACGGTCTTGATCTTGATCATAATCTTGATCTTGCTCTAGTTTTTGCTTAATTAAAAGCGATTATGATTATGAACATGAGCATGGTCATGAAATTGTTGTGAATCGTATTCTTCGTCTTGATCTTGCCCGCTTCGAAGAGCGTCCGCCTCGGCAAGCCGAAGGCGAGACGGGAAACAAGGCGAGCTCTTGATCTTAATCCGCAGTTAACTCTTAAAAAGATCACGATTATGAGTAAGATCAAGATTAAGAGTGCTTGTATTAACAAAAGTTGCGTAAGGTGAGTTATAAATTAGAAACAACCGCATGACAACTGTTTTTGAAAAGAGTAGTACGAATGTAGAGCGAACAGCCCGCCTTGGCTCGCAAGGCGAGACAGGTCTGTTCGCTCAACAAAGCATGGTCGCTCTACAAAGTACAAAATATCACGTAACGCCAATTCAAAATCGGCAAAGAGATACGAAATATAAGTGTAGGTCGATTCTCCGAATCGGCAAAGAGAAAAAAACATTTTGCACCGAGTGCGACTCGACGATACGAAATATCCCCATTCGCCGCCATTATTCCACACCGAATTAACAATTACTTAACAATTCCGTAATCGCCAATTAACATTTAAAACTAATATTTGCATCAATCAACAGGAGGTTAGAATGTTCGGTCTTTGGTTTTCAATAATTGGATTGCTCTTCGGGGTGTTTTGTTCGTACGAAGCTAAACGGAAAGGAAGATCGCAGCAGGATTGGTTTGTTATGGGTTTTCTATTTTCGATTCTAGCAATCATTGTGTTACGCTTACTACCCAACGAGCAAACAATGGAAAAAGAAGAACAAATAAATTTAGGAATCGACCGGAAGATTCCATTTTCAACGCCAACTTTTTAGTGAGTGAACGGATGAAAATATACCGTTCGGAGGTTAGTAACAATGGCTAACATCAATTTTGAAATTGCGTTATACAATTCTCCATTCTTCGAAGAACTCGTTAGCGAGCTTTACAGGATATCCCGTTACAAACGGAACATCTATAAAAAAATTCGAAGTGAAGACGAATACAAGAAAAAACTCTCGTTCGAAGAAAGAGCTATTCTGAAAGACTTATCCAAAAAAGAAAACAAAATCTTGCTGGAAATTCTTGTTAACAAACATTGGCTTAATCTTCCTACCGAAACCGTGGATTTTTTTGTTGAAGCGCTCGGAGATAAATACAAGCTTTTCTCTCCGCTCGAAGACGAAAAATATAAAACCGGTATTGAGGCATAATTGCCGCTCCCGCCGTCATCGATTCGCATAGCAAACAGCTTATGAATAGGATCGAGCTGAAAAGAAGCATCGTAGAAAGATTTGATTCCGGTTTTTCCAAAAAGCCGCCCGCATACCAAAAGTTGGTTTTGTTTTTACTAAATAAATTATTGCTGCTCGATAGAATCAACGAATTTCTGGTTAAAAATGATCACCTAAGCGCAAAACATTTTATCGATGAAATCTTTGAAGAACTTGGTTTCTCTTCTTTGATATCGCAAACCGACTTGAACAGAATTCCATGCGAGGGAAAAGTAATATGCGTAGCTAATCACCCGACCGGTGCTCTTGATAGTCTTGTTTTGCTTAGAGCAGTCTTTCACGTTCGACGCGACGTAAAAATTGTGGCAAACGACATCGTGATGTGTTTTGAAAATCTTAACGAACATTTTCTTCCTTATAACATTTACGATAAGTCGGTTCAGAAAAAAAATATTAAATTGATAAGTGAGTGGCTGGATAAAGACCATGCCATAATAATCTTTCCGGCAGGCACTGTTTCAAGACTCAGTTGGTTCAGAATTATGGATTCAAAATGGCGTAAAGGCGCAGTGCACTTTGCCAAGAAACACAATTCACCCATTCTGCCGATTTGGATTCAAGCTAAAAATTCCGTTCTCTTTTACACCGTTTCCGTTTTGAGCAAAAGAATTTCAATGCTGCTCTTTTCGTATGAGCTCTTCAATAAGAAGAACAAATCTTTCCGCATAAAGATCGGCGACCCGATACCGGCTAAAGTTTTCAGTTCCTCATTCATCAATGAAACATACCAGACAAAAATTTTACGAAAGCACACGGAGAGAGTTGGGAAAAACAAAAAAATCATTTTCTTAACCGAAAAAAATGTTAGTCCGCCGGCAGACGCCAGAGTGATTAAAAAGGAATTGAACAACGCCGACCTTTTAGGCATCACTCACAACGGAATGAGAATTTATTTAACCGATCAAAAAGAATCTCCACAGTGTGTTACAGAAATCGCGCGACTGAGGGAACTGACTTTCAGAAAAGTTGATGAAGGAACCGGCAAGCGGCTTGACATGGATAAGTTTGACAGCCGCTATTCTCACATTATTGTTTGGAACGAGCTGGATCTCGATATTGTCGGCGCTTATAGAATTGTTAACGGCGCGAATGTCCCGAACGAACTCGGCAAAAATGGATTTTATACTTCCACCCTATTTCATTTCAGCGATGAGTTCAGAACAAACTATCTTCCGTCGGCAATTGAACTCGGCAGAAGTTTTGTTCAGCAAAAATATTGGAACACAAATGCACTCAGCTACCTTTGGCAGGGCATCGGCGCTTATTTATACAAATTTCCGGAAGTCAAATATTTATTCGGCGGAGTAAGCATCAGCAGCAACTATTCCGAATTATCCAAAGAACTTTTAGTTTCTTACTTCAATAAGTGGTTTGGCGGAAACACCGGGCTGGCATTTTCAAAGCAACCGTTCACCATCAGCGAAACAAAAAAAATCGAATGTGCAAGCATTTTTAACTCGGCAAATCAAAAAGACGATTACAGAAAATTGAAAAACATTTTGAAGACGCTCGGCTATTCGGTTCCAATACTTTATAAGCACTACTCGGAACTTTGCGAAAAAGGAGGCGTAAGTTTTCTAGATTTCGGTTTTGATCCCGATTTCAATAACTGCGTTGATGGTTTAATTCTAGTTGATGTGAAAAAGATAAAACAAGAAAAGTTTGAGAAGTACGTTACCTGCGGCTGCTTAAATTCTGTTGTTGAGCCGGTTTGAAAGCAATCCGGCAATCACTCCCGCTTAATGTTATCAAGCTCAAAATCAATATCACCGTAACCGAGTGCGTCGCGAAGCAAGCCGGGAAATCCGCCTCCGCCAATTTTTATGTTCGCTTTTATCAATCCGATTCCCTCGGCGTACCATTCGGTAATTTGATTTTTCACACCCGACGATCCTTCGATTAAGCTCTCAACTTTGACGGCTTCATAACTTCCCGATTTCAGTTTTACAATTTCTTTTTCACCGACTTTGCCGGTTAACTTTACCTTGCCCGTATCGCCGTTACAGTATTCGTCACATTCACTTTTCCATTCTGTTCCCGGAATCAGCGGATTGGGCAAACGCAAAAGCGGTTTGCTGTATGTGTAGGTCGCTTCCTTTTTGAAAAAGAGAAAAAGTTTCAAATACTGGTATGTTTCCGTAACGTAGATTCCGTCATCTTTTACCAGCATAGTTTGCTTGTATTTGAATTTCTCTCCTTCGTTGTTGATCACAAGAATATCTTTGCCGAACCTAATGTACTCGGTAACGGTTTGTCCAAACGACGACTGAAAAGTTAATTTGGCTCTAACGGGAAAGTAAGCGTCAATGTAAGAATAACCGTTTTTCTCTTTGCTGAAAGAATAAACTGAGCTTGAAATAAGAAGAGTTGTTATTAAAAGAAAAATATTTTTTTTCATTTAGATTGCTCTTGGTTACTTTCAAAAGAATCAGTTTCACTGTAAAGCAAACAGCCCACAAGGAAACGGAATAAAAAAGATTCCCTCCAAGGGCAAGGAGGGAATCCGAGGTCGGTTGTATGTACCCTTTCGTGGGAGTACCAGGGTATTCTATGGGAGTCGCCTTTAATTTCAAATGCAAGATCACAATTTCATATTACCTGAGTGTTAAGCTGATATTAATAAATTGTTAAATTCTAATTCGTTAACTGTAAAGGCTGAATATATTCAGCCCCTACATTCCTTCTCCGTAACTCTCCGAGTCTTCCAAAGGTTTGCCCAGCATTGAAAAACGCGCCGACCCCTACATTCCTTCTCCGTAACTCTCCGAGTCTTCCCTACCCGCGCGTCTGCGAAGTTACTGTTGAGCGAACAGCCTGTTCGCTCAATAAAGCATGTTCGCTCTACAAAGTATAAAATATCACGTAACGCCGATTCAAAATCGGCGAAGAGAAAAAAAACATTTTGCGCCGAGTGCGACTCGGCGATACGAAATATAAGTGTAGGTCGATTCTCCGAATCGACACTGCAAATAACACCCGTTCAAAATTGTGCCCTTTTCGAAACAGCTTATCTCTCCTTGCCTGGCAACAAGCGCGTCACTGAAACTACTGTTGAGCGAACAGGCTGTTCGCTCTACAAAGTATAAAATATCACGTAACGCCGATTCAAAATCGGCGAAGAGAAAAAAACATTTTGCGCCGAGTACGACTTGACGATACGAAATATAAGTGTAGGTCGATTCTCCGAATCGACACTGCAAATAACACCCGTTCAAAATTGTACCCATGTCGAAACAGCTTATCTCTCCTTGCCTGGCAGCAAGCGCGTCACTGAAACTACTGTTGAGCGAACGCCTCTTTGATTTACATTCGTACTACTCTCTTCAAAAACAGTTGTCATATGGTCGTTTCTAATTTATAATTCACCTTACGCAAAAGAAGGTTGAAATAATTTTATACCTTCGACATATGTCGCTCCTCTGGATCTTAAACTAAGGGAGGTGACAACCTTTCTACCAATATTTCGTCCCTCCGGGACTATGAACACTACAAAACAACGCGAACGCCATTTCTAAAAGCTCCGATAGGAGCGGCATATTGGTAGCACTCCATGCACCAAAAACAGTCAAAGCCCCAGCGGGGCGACATAATGTTGAAAATCTC
>JAMCSN010000054.1 GCA_023381535.1 Bacteroidota bacterium | reverse complement strand
AACTGCGCCGATGGAGCCATGAAGAAATCTTTCCCGGTAAACTTTGTGTTGGAGATTTCAACAAAAACATTTTTTCGCTCAAACATTTTTCCGTCTGCCTCAAATTTCAGATCGAATGACCTCAGCATAATGGTTCGGTATAACACGCCAAGTATATACGAAAGCGCGCCAAATACGCTTAGTTTCTGCGCAGTCGCGGCAACGTCGGTCACGAATCCAAACCCTAAAATGTTAATGAAGTAAAACTTTTTCCCGTTTGTGCTGAACAACCCGACATCAACAAATTTTGTTTTGCATGATACAAGTATGCCGATGGCGTCTTCCCATTTTTCCGGAAACAGATCTAGATCGCGGGCAAAAGCATTTCCCCTGCCTATTGGAATCACGCCGAATGGAATCCGTTTCTTAGACGAATTTGTAAAGTAACCGTTGAGCGCTTCGAAGACAGTCCCGTCGCCGCCGGAAACGACAATGCCGTCGTAGTCTTCGAAGTTGATATTCTTTACGATTTCTGTTCCGTGTCCGGCATATTCTGTTTGAGCAGAATCGAATTCGATACTGCGTTTGTTTAGTTCGTTTTTTATCAACGAGAAATATTTAGCGCCCTTACCACCATGTGAAGCTGGATTGTTCAGGTAAAATATTTTCATGAATGGTCCCGACCGATTGTTTTATTGCAAGATAAGTTTTTAAGTGGAAGAAAGGAAAGATAAAGAACCGAAGGGGGGTCAATGACCCCTCTCAAAATTTTGTACGCCTTTTCACGTCTTTCGTTTCACAATAACTTATTCCGTATAGTGTTCAATCACCTTTATTAAATGCTCTTCACCGAACAATGTTTTTGTGAATAAAGATATTTATAACTCCATATTCTCTGGTATTTCTTTTTCAAATTCCCATTTCAGCGGATTATATTCAATGTACTTTCTAATCTCAAACAATTCCTTCTCATTGCGGATTATACGATCATAAAAACTGCTCTGCCAACAAAAACGATTATATCCCTTTCTTTTACATTCGCGCGTAACTGCGGCTTTAAAAGTCCTAACGATAGTTGACAACGAATTCTTCTTCGGCGATATCTGTGAGAAATATTCTTTCTTTGTAGGGACGTTAAATTTAACGTCCCTACTATCTTGAATTTCTTTCTTCTCGTTTATAATAATTACACCGTGGATGTGATTCGGCATTATAACAAAGTAATCTAATTCAACATTTGGAAAATGTTCGGGTATTTGTTCCCAGCATTCTTGTGCAATTCGTCCGGCAATTGACAAAGCGACCTTCCCGTCTTCGACCTTTCCCAAAAACGGAAAGTGTTGATGTACACATATTGTAACGTAATACCACCAGGGAGTTGCGTAATCAAAACCTTTCATTCTTATAGAATGACGGTGATGGCTTTTCATAATTTAAGTTGACTGGATTTCAAATTTAGTCCATGCATTATTTTCAATTCGAAAAGTGCTCGATCACTTTTCCCAAATGATCTTCGCATACTTTGCAAAACGGTTTTGTCCCCTTTGAAAACATTATGCAATCCAACATTGGACGGTACATTCCTTTTGCGGAATAACCTGCGCCCTCAAATGCGCCTACTTTGCCCCAGTATTTACTGCTCATCAAATACTTATCAACTTCGTCGCTGTGGATTTTGTCTTTCTCATTGTATTCATTCTGCGCGGCATCAATTTCTTTTTGCTGCGCTTTGTTACGTTTCAACTCTGCAATGTGATTGTTCATCGAGCGACGCTCTTTTTGCCAAGCGTAATCCATCTTATCGTAATTTTCTTTTTCCCACGGAGTAGGAATTTCAATTCCGGGCGTGATAAGATTTTTCCATTTCAAGTTGTCTTTATCAAGCAGCCGCGTAATGTTCGGTTCGACCGGCTCAACATCTTTCGGATAAAATTCATTGTATGCAACATCCGACGTGTAATACTCGTCAGCCAATCCGCCGAACGAATGACCGAACTCATGTAAGAAAATGTAAGGACTGAACTGGTTGTCTGCAACAAACGTGCAGTAGAAATTATAAATTCCGCCGCCTCCGTATCGGGCGCTGTTGCACATAATATAGATTGCGTCGTACGGAACATGTGCCGCAAGATCATGAACCGCTTTGTTGTCTTCGGTTAAAACATATCTTTCCGAACCGAGCGAATAAAATGTTGTGCCGAGAGTTGTACTCTTATAAATATTCGCGCCGGGCTCGTCAATCCCGCTTTCCTGCGACGGTTTGAAAACTCCATAAATGTTAAATTTATCTTTAATATTCTTGTAAGGGTTGTGGCTTAAAAAAATATTTGTGTAGCGTTTCAAATCCTTCTCAAATTTTTTCTGTTCCTTAGTGGTGTAACCGTCGGCGAGAATAACCACATCAACTTTTATGTGCGGATCGCCGGAGTAATGACTTTTGTAAACCTTCACGGAATTGTCTTTCACGGCATCTTTAATTATGTAAAGATCACTCGGATCGATTTCGGTTGAATAGACTTCGTTGAGATTATTCTGCTTATCGCGTTTCTCTAGCACAAACTTTATTTTGTTTTTCGGGTATGGAATGATCGCGCTTTCTTGATATGTGCGTTTGATTCCTTTTGCCGCGTCATCGCTGGTTTGATATTCTTTAAAGTAACTGTCGAACCCTTTCGAGAAAATTAATTTCCCGCGGGAATCCGTCCCTTTGGGAGAAGCCAAATCGTAAACTTTGTAGTAATACGCGCCGTTGTTAAAATCATCGATCAAATTTTTCAAACTGCCTGCCCAAATTCCATATTGATAAACGTGATCGAGCGTAACCATCTCGCTGGTCGCATCGCCAATGTGGAAATAATCGATCCGCATTGTTTGATTCGTAAAGTAATCATTAAACTGAATTGATTGCCCTTTCATGACCGAAACAAGTAAGATAGAAATTACGAAAAGACCATTAACAAATTTCATGACTGACTCTCCAATTGTTTTTCTTAGTCTAAAATTAACAGAAAATAGACTTACGCCAAATTCACTTTCGGTGAGTTCATTCCTTTTGACTGTGCAAAGTGAGATTGAAATCTTTATTTTGAGTCGGTCAAATTGAGGTAAAGTGGCATCGAACTCCAAAATAGTTTTATTATTTCTTCTCTTTGTCGGAACGCTTTACGCGCAGGATAACGGGAAGTTTACAATAACGCGATTGAAATATAACGGCGGCAGCGATTGGTACAACGGTCAATCGGAAGAAGTTAACCTTTTGAAATTCGTCGCTCAACACACGAACATCAAAACCTATCCCGAATATCAATTTGTTGATTTATCCAGCGGAAATATTTTCGCCTATCCGTTTTTATTTATGACTGGTCACGGCAACATAGTGTTTTCCGATTCCGATGCAAAGAAACTCCGCGCGTATCTTGAGAACGGCGGCTTCTTGTATGTTGATGATGACTACGGGCTGGATAAAGCTTTCCGTCGCGAAATAAAAAAAATTTTTCCCGATAAAGATTTGCAAGAACTTCCATTCAACTACGGATTGTTCCACTGCTTTTATGATTTTCCTAAGGGTGTTCCAAAGACGCATGAACACAATGGCAAACCGCCGCAAGGTTTCGGAATTTTTATCGGCAACCGTCTCTGTCTTTTGTACACTTACGAAAGCAATCCAAGCGACGGGTGGGATGATCCCGAAGTTCATAACGATCCGCCGGAAAAAAGAGAAGAAGCGCTGAAGTTTGGAACAAATATTGTCGTTTGGGCATTAACACATTAATTAATAACTGATGTTATGCACTTTCATAATCTTAATCTTGCCTACCGGCAGGCGTAATCTTGCCCGCCTTGCGTCGCCGCCCGCTTCGACTCATATCTTGCGAGGCGAGAAGGCGAGGCAGGCTCGTAATCTGGTCCTAAATCCGATTAAGATTAAGAGCACGATTAAGAATTGCTTGTGTAGCACGACTTAATAAATCTTTCACGCAGAAATTTTATAACCGGAAATGAACCGCAACTACCTTAACGAAATAGAAAAAAAACTCTCCGGCGTTACATCCCGCGAAAACGAACGGGATGCACTCAAAGGGTCTTATCTTGTCATTTCCGTAGTTTGTGCTTGGGTTGTGCTGTTGGGTTTTCTTGAAATTGTTTTTGAATTCAGCTCCGTTGTACGAACCGTTTTGTTTTATGGCTCCGTTACTGCAATAGTTGTTATTTTGATTTGGCTGGTGATTGTTCCGCTATTCAAGAGCCGATTCATATTTTCCAAACCGGATTACTTTGACGCGGCGAAGAAGGTCGGCAATCATTTTCCCGAAATCAAAGATGAATTGTTTAATGCGCTGCAGCTTGTAACAGAGCAGAACACACATTTTTCGCCGGAATTAGTTAACGCCGCCTTCGAGAGAGCTTACTCCAAAACAAAAAGTTTTGATTTCGGTTCCGTCATAGATTTCAGCTCTATCAAAAATTTTTTACGAACTGCTGTTATCACTTTAACCGCCTCGGTGATTCTCCTTGCCGCTATACCGGGTTTACGTTCAGCTTCATATCGAATAATAAATTACGGACGCAGTTTCACCATTCCGCCGAAATTTGTATTTACGATTCAGCCCGGCAATAAAGAAATTACTAAAGGCGATAACGTCAGCGTTATAATTAAAACGATCGGCGAATTGCCGAAAGAACTTTCTCTTTTGATGAAACAAGAAGACGAAACCGAATTTGCCGAGAAAAGGTTATTTGCCGATTCTTCCGGCGCGTTCAAATACGAAGTTAGTTCCGTCAAGAATTCATTCGATTACTTTGCCTCGGCAGAAGGAATAAAAAGTGATCTCTACAAAATTTCGGTTATCAATCGTCCGGTGATAACAAATTTGGAGCTCACAATTATTCCGCCGGCATATTCGCGTTTATCTGAACAAATTCAGCGCGACAACGGAAACATAAATGCATTGCCCGGAACACGCGTGCACGTTTCTATTTCCGCATCACGAGAAATATCGAAAGCTAAAATTGCATTCGGCGACAGCACAACAAAACCGATGCAGACAACCGGAGCGAAAGCTTCATCAGAGTTTACCGTAATGAAAGATGGCAACTATCAAGTGTTTATTACGGACTCGCAAGGCAACTCAAACATAAACCCGATTAGTTATTCAATAAAACTTTTAGCTGATGCGTTTCCGACAATTGAAATGATTTCGCCCGCGCAAAACATAAAGCTTGGAAAAGAAACCAAGGTTTCGCTCGTCTCAAAAATCAGTGATGACTACGGTTTCAGCAAAATGAATTTGAATTACAGACTTGCCGCGTCGAAGTACCGCAAACCTTCCGACTCGTTCACACAAGTTCCGATTACAATTTCAAATACTCTCAAAGAGGATGAAGTTTATTTCGTCTGGGATCTTGCGCCGCTTGTTTTAGCCGAAGGAGAAGTTCTCTCGTACTATCTCGAGGTTTTTGATAACGACAACGTTAACGGGCCAAAATCTGCAAAGACTCAACAATTTACAATCACTGTTCCTTCGCTTGATGAAATTTTTGCCGACGCCGACACCAAGCAGCAAGATGCCACGAAGGATTTATCAAAGAGTTTTCAAGAAGCCGAAAAGCTGCATGATGAATTTCAAAAATTGAGCGACGATCTAAAACAAAACTCGAAAGAAATTTCTTGGGATGAAAAAGAACGCGCCGAAAAAGCTTCCGAGAAATTCAAAGAACTTAGCAAGAAAGTTGATGAAGTCTCACAGAAGCTTTCCGAAATGAAAAACGATCTCGCCAAGAATAATCTTCTGTCTGAAGAAACTCTGAAAAAATACAACGAGCTTCAGGATCTGCTTAATCAAATGAGCGGCGACGAAATGAAAGACGCTTTCAAACGCATGCAGGATGCTTTACAAAGCATGATGCGTGATAACGTTCAAATGTCGCTTGAAGACTTGAAAGCCAACGAGGAGTATTTTAAAAAGAGTTTGGAGCGCACAGTTAATCTGCTTAAGCGAATTCAGGTCGAACAGAAAGTTGACGAGTTAACGAAACGTGCCGAGGAAATTGCAAAGAAAGTCGAAGATCTGAAAAACAAAACCGATCAATCAAGTTTATCGGATAAATCTAAGCGCGACGAACTTTCGGAACACCAGAGTGATATTACCAATGACCTGAAGGATTTGAAAGACGAATTGAAAAAGTTAGGCGAAAAAATGAGCGGTTTAACCGACATGCCGAAAGACGAACTAGATAAACTTCAAAAGGAATTTGATAAACAGAACAACGAAAATCTTTCCAGCGAAGCAGAGAAGAATTTGCAGCAGCAGCAAAAATCTGGAGCGATGCAAAATCAATCTCAGCTTTCTCAAAATATGAAGAAAATGGGAAAGCAATTTCAGAGTCTGCAATCCGGCATGCAGCAGATGAACCAAATGAAAACATTTTACGACATGATGAAAATCATGAATGATCTTTTAACGCTTTCCAAAGATCAAGAAAATTTAAAGAATAAAACCGATCAGTTAAGTCCGTACTCGCGTGAGTTTACAGAAAACGCAAAAGGACAAAACGAAATGATCGATAACCTGAGCAAGGTTATGAAAAATATGTCGGCGCTTTCACAAAAAACTTTTGCTATAACGCCGGAGATGGGAAAAGCACTCGGTAAAGCGTTTTCCGATATGCAGCAATCAATAACTGCAATGCAAAATCAAAACGGTCCGCTTGCTGCCCAAAAACAAACCAACAGCATGGGTGATCTTAACGAAGCCGCCGAATTGATGAAAGGCGGTATGGATCAATTAATGAGCGGCGGGCAGGGCGGCGGAATGATGAGCATGATGCAGCAACTTCAAATGCTTTCTCAACAACAAATGGATTTAAACAAATTAACACAGATGATGAATCAAGGACAGCTATCGCAAGAAATGCTGGCGCAAATGCAGCGGCTCGCTCAACAGCAGGCCGCTATCCGTAAATCTTTAGAAGAGCTGAATAAAGAGGCGCGCGAATCTGGAGAATCAAAACGGCTCGCCGCAAATCTCGAAAAGATTTTGAACGAGATGAAGGAAGTTGTCACAAATCTTCAATCCCAAAAGGTTAATGACGATCTAGTGAAGCAGCAGGAAAGAATTTTATCGAAGCTTCTTGATGCGCAGAAATCTATTAATGAGCGCGATTACGAAGAACAAAGAAAATCCACCGCCGGAAAAAATATCGACCGGGCTTCCCCGCCTGATTTGATTTTAAGCACCGACGAGGGGCGAAATAAACTTAAAGACGAATTGATGCGAGCCATCAAAGAGGGCTACAAAAAAGATTACGAAGATCTTATTAGAAAATATTTTGAGGCGCTGGAGAAGGAAAGGAATAAGAAGTAAGAAATCAGAAATAAGAAGAAATACTCCTTTGCGCCCATTTTGCTCTCTCTGAGGTTAAGTCCCGCCGATCGAATAAAAAAACAGTTGAAGAATATTACCTCTTTTATTGAACGACAACTGTTCCCGTCATAGTGTCCTGATGTAGTCTGCAGTAGTACGGAAACGTTCCTTTCGTATTAAACATATATGAGAATGTTGCGCCGTTGCCGAGATTGCCCGAATCGAAAGTTCCGTTTGGCGAGTTCGGCGTTCCGCTTGTTACCGTGTGAGAAACGTTGTCTTTGTTAGTCCATTTAACTGTTGTGGCTGCGGTGACCGTAATGGATTTGGGGCTGAAAGAAATGTTTTGAATGAAGACTTCGTTTGTGCCGGGAGTTCCTGTGTTGGTATTGCTGTACGAACTTGTGCCGTAGTCGTTCTTGGAACAGCCGGCAATCATTACAAAAAACAGAAGGGAAAGCATTGAAAGAAAAAGTGTTCTCTTTAACATTGTACGCCCTTTCGCGTTAATGAAAAATTCTTCATGCTTAAGATGGGAAACAATTCTTCTAGGCAATAAGTTGCTTGGCAAAAAAGTATCGCTGCTTCTCTGCGGACATTTCCATCCAATGAGATGAATATTTGATAAATATTGTATCTTTTACTAAGTAGTCCCAAATTTTTAGCACTATTTCTCCGAACAATAATGCGACAAAAACAGATGTTAAATAGAATCCGTAATTTTGTAAGTAACCGATTGGACTAAATTTAAAATGCAGAGATACGTTGCATTTCTCCGCGGGATAAACGTCGGCGGGAAAAACATAATCAGGATGGATGCCCTCGGCGCATTTTTCTCCTCGCTTGGTTTCAAGAACGTAAAAACATTTATTCAAAGCGGAAATGTTTTTTTCGATTCCGCCGCCAATGGCTCCGACACATTAACAAGAAAGATCGAAACCGGATTGATGAAAGAATACGGCAGCAATATTAAGGTGATGCTTAGAACAGTTGAAGAAATGGAAAACATGGTAAAGCAAAATCCTTTCAAGAAAATTAAACCGGACGACAAGATTAAACTTTACGTTTGCTTTTTAGACAAGGAACCAAAAATTAATCCGAAGCTGCCGTTAATTTCCGAAAAAGAAGCGCTGGAAGTTTTCAAGCTTGAAAAGAAAAACGCCTTTATCATCAGCGGACAGTTGAAGAATGGTAGATACGGCTTCCCAAACAACCTCATTGAAAAAGAACTCGGAGTTTTCTCCACCGCACGGAATTGGAATACCGTTTGCAAAATGATGGACTCGATTTCTTAATCTTTCTTTCAAATTTTGTATGTTCGAATAATCTCTCTTTTGATTATCTTATCCGCTATAAATAGCTCTTTGCTAATTCTGTGGACGGAACTAAATGAAAACTTATCCCGGATATTATTTACACCAATTAGGGCCATACATTGGAAAAATAAGACCGTCTTTGGCACGCAAACTAGTTCTTAAATATTCAGAAAGCGGCGACTTAATATGGGATCCCTTTTGTGGCTCTGGGACTATTGCGCTTGAATGCAAATTACTAGGGAGGAATACGATTGCTACTGATACAAATCCATATGCATGTTCTTTAACAAGAGCAAAATTAAATTCGCCCAACTCTTTTGAGGAGGGGCTACGTCAACTTGAAACGACCTTAAAACAAAAAAAAAATTCTAAAAAAAAATTAGGTAAGTCGCCGGAGTGGGTAAGGAAATTTTTTCATCCTAAGACTCTATCTGAAACTAGAGCTCTTATGAATTTATTTGTTGCAAGAAAACAATTCTTTTTAATAGGGTGTTTATTACATATTCTTCACCATCAAAGACCGGGGTT
>JAMCSN010000131.1 GCA_023381535.1 Bacteroidota bacterium | reverse complement strand
TGTTCACTTCAAATAATGTTGTGTACTGTGTAGTTTGCTCTTTAATCATATCCGAAAGTTTCGTCATCAAAATATCTATTCGCTCATCGGTACTGTCTTCAAAATTCTCATACGATTCTTTGTTTTTGAACATATAAATTTCTTCAAAATTATTGGCTTTGTTCTTCTGTTCGTAAACAGAATAGCTCTCTAAACCATCTGCTTTAACAATGTTTTTCAATTCTCTAACAACATCTAAGTATTCCGCTCTTCTTTCCGGAATAATATTATAGCGAATAGAAAAGATGACTTTACTCATTTATATCCTCGTTTAGATTGATAATTCACCTTTGAAAATAATTTCTGCCGGACCGGTCAAAGACAAATCCTGCACTTTATTGTTGTTGATTTTGAAATCAACAATTAAAACATCGCCGCTTTTTGCCAGCAATTTAACAGGCGGCTCCATGCGTTCATTAAAATAAGCTATCAAAGCTGCGGCAACCGCGCCGGTTCCGCACGATAATGTTTCATCTTCAACACCGCGCTCATAGCTTCTAATTCTTATTACGTCTTCAGCTATGCTCACAAAGTTTACGTTTGTTCCCTTTGGCTCAAAATCTTTAGAGTACCGAATTTCCCTTCCAATTTCATAAACCGGAAGCTGATCCAAGTCTTGGTAAACATTATTCGGATGAGACGGATCCAACAATACATCTTCAATCTTTATCACAACATGCGGCGAACCTGTATCCAAATACGACGCCGTGATTAACTGATTGGCTGCTTTGATCTTAAACTTGGTCTTGAGTTCCTTAGGTTCATTCAGATAAAATTTGACAATTTTATCACTCAGAACTTGACCTGAATAGAGAATATCATTCGCCGTGAAAGATACTTTCTCCAAGCCGATCATGCCGCTTTCCTTGGTGTATTTCAATGCGCACCTGGCTCCGTTGGCACAAAGGCTACCGGAAGTGCCGTCAGCATTGAAATAATGCATCCCGAACGCAGTTCTATCATCATTTGAAATAACAAGTACACCGTCTGCGCCAATACCGGTTCTTCTGTTGCAAATCTTAGCGATTAGTGTAGAATTTAGCTCTAATTCCGGGTTAATTTTCTTATCAAAAAGAATAAAATCGTTCCCGGCACCGCTAAGTTTTGTGAAAAGAAGATGCATCATAACGTATTCAAATTTAAGGCAATAAAGTTGGTAAATCAATAAAATTAAACTACTGGCATGATTTTTATTTGAAAATAGAGTGAAAAAGGTGGAAAAGTTGTGGCTTTGTTTCAACCTGAGTGATAACAAACCGCAGAGTTTACCGCAGAGAAGCCCCCTTTTAGTTTGCAAAATTATTTAAAAATGCTTTTTTGAAAATGCTCTACCTGAATGGCTCTTCAAATACTTTTCAAACAAATATGCTTTGTGTTTATCTGTGAATGATATTGCTGTAGTCAATTGCCGTGGTTTATATTTTGAAGTGTGGGGTGAACCTCCTTGATTATGCCTTTCCAATCTTCTTTTCAGATTGGCGGTGCAACCAACGTAGTAATTTCCAGGTTGGCTAATACTTTCTAATATATATACATAATAAAACATTCATGAGTATCACTACGGCGTAGTTTTGAGATTACAGATTCTTACCGGCTCCGTCACATAAATCGTGACTACGCCGTGTTTGGCTTCGTTTTTCGTAAACTCAAAACGAAGCCGAGTGGAGGTGGCGGGAGTCGAACCCGCGTCCGAAGCTACATTTCAATGAACTTCTACGCACATAGTCTTTCGTTTAATTTCATCCCGCCAACACCGAGAGACAGGTTTTGAGCGGGACTATTCCGAAAAAAAATTCGCCTCATCTATCCGGAAGTTCGAATCAGCTATCATACCTAATCGGCGTTCTTTCAAAATCCGGCATGAGGGAAATTGAAGAACGGCTGCTAATTTTATTAAGCAGCTAAAGCGTAATTATATTCGCCAGTTATTTTTATACCGTCGTTTAACGTGTCTACGGAGAACACGGTGCGCCGTTCATAGAACTTATAACCCCGTCGAAGCCAAATTCACCCCCGTTAAAATTACGGATGAAAGAATTTGATTTGGGAATTATCACTCAGATTAACAAAGAACAAACTTATTTTTGCCAGAATATGTCTTTAGTACCGTTTGAAAAATTTTCGAATCTGGCAAAAACAAACAGAAGATCGGACAAACGGTTTAAGTATTTTTTAATTTCAGTGCCGATAGTTTCCTCTTTTGAAAGAGCGACAACATTTCTCTCGGCACGCCGGCAAACAGTCCTTGCATTGTGAAGAATTGCCGCACCTTTTAAACCGCCGGGTAAAATAAATTGTTTCAGCTGAGGCAATTCCGCTTCAAACTTATCAATTAACTCTTCGAGCCTCTTTGTAAAACTTTCATCAACACGCGGAACAACAATTTTTTTGGAATCAGAATCTAACGGTGCTGCCAAATCCGAACCGACAACGAACAATTCATTCTGAATTTTACGCAACTCCGTTTCGAGTTCATCATTTTTAATTTCAGCAATTGCCATACCGATAACAGAGTTCAGTTCATCAATCGAACCGTAAGCTTCGATACGCAAGTCATCCTTCCAAACTTTTTTACCACCAAACAAAGACGTCTCGCCTTTGTCGCCGATCTTTGTGTAAATTTTCATTTGTGATTATCCAGAAAAGAAATCACAGCGGAAATTTTCTCGTCGCCCGATAACATATGAAACTGTTTTCCCGTTTCTAGAGCTTTTTTATTCACTATAGCTAAACCGATTTGCTCGTTGAAAAGTTCAGGATTCGATATGCTGGAAATTATTCCCGCTTGGATCATTCCATCAGAATAGATCGCCATATTTTTGTCGTTCACTTTTACAGAAAGAGAAATACGCATCAGCTTTCGCTGAATCTTGTCATACGTGTCTAACCTGGCAATCACTTCCTGACCGATATAACAGCCCTTCTTGAAGTTAACCTCATCTATCAAATCGACTTCATAAGGATTTGTAGAATCGTTTATTTCCTGTGGCAATGCGGGGATTCCGTTTTGAATTCTAAACGCATCGTAAGCGTCTTCACCGATTAAAGTCAAATCAAAAACACTTTTTATGCTGAACAAATAGTTTATGAAGTTGGAAACTTTTTCTTTTTCGATGATGATCTTAAAAACCTTGGCATTATTCGGCTCAACATTTAGACAAAATAGAAACTGGAATCCGTCCACACTCAAAGTATGAATTTTCGTAACGTCGTTCAGATCGACTTCATTACCTAACATGAGAGTTAAAAAAGAATTGGTTTGCGGTCCAATCAATTCCAACAGAGTAAACTTATCGGAAAGATCCTCGGTCTTTATATCTTCCATAATGATGAACTTATTGATCCAGCTTAGCAGTCTTTTATTTTGGTCGGAACTGCCAATAAGTTGGTACTCACCCTCCAAAGCCAGCAGTGTTGCTCTATCGATAAACCTTCCTTTATCATTGAGGAAAAGAGTATTTCTTTTTTGCTGCGTCTGTAAATCCAACAAAGTATTCGTAGATATGCGATGCAAGAAATCGAGAACGTCTTTCCCAGTCATTTTAATTATCATCGAATCAAAAACAATTCTTAATCCGACTCCGTTTCGCAGCGTGTTAAATTCATCGGCAGCGTTTGTAAATCTGCGAACCGAACCATTACTTTTTAACATACCGGGAAACTGTTGTAGTAATTGATCATCCATAATATGCTTGTTTGAAACTTCTTGAAACATTAACAACTCACGTTTAGTATTTTCTGAACCAACGAGGATTCTTATCGGTTATATAAAGTTGACGTTTTGTACTCCAGTAGAAAGGTATTGAATCTAAAATTCTAATTTGTGCCAATGAATCAAGGTACTGACCCGATGTAAAACGGTACTCATAATAATCTGGGAATTTATCATTGTTCACGTTTGCGAGCGTACGTTTGTGAACAATCCCTTCGTAAGTTTCCATAAGGTGCGGCGGGTTACGCCATCCGTCTATCATGAAAAAGTTATAGTTGCGGTGACCGCTGATTATTCCGTCCTCGTAATTCAGTTCAACATATTTTATGTTTTTCGGTTTCCATAGTTTGATCGTCATTCTATTGAATCCGCCGTGCATCGGGACTTCAGCTTCCCAGATGCGCTTGAACGTACCATCATTGCATTCAAAAAGAGTTAACCAGAAAAATGCAGTACCAAGTTTTGTGCTGTCAAGATTTATAAAACTTGACTCGTATCCCACAACATTTTTCGTTTCTATGTGCCTCTCAGTAGGTTTTGATTTTGCGATTACCGCAAGTATGTAATCGGTAGTATCTCTAAAATAAATTACGGCTGGTTTCGGAATACTGTATGTGTAAGTTTTGTCGAACTCGACCAAATACGTCCCGGGGTCATAATTGTTAAGTATATACTCCTTTAATGAGATTGTGTCGCACGGAAATCTGTTCTTAGTCTGTTCTTTTTGAATACCAATCTTATACTCCCGAACGCTTTCATCTTTTGCGGCTGATGTAGCTGCATCGCCGCCAACTTCTTTGGACTTACATGAAACGAATAATAATCCAAAAACGAGAAACGCTATAAATGCTTTATAGAGTTTCATCTAAGCATCCTCTATTATTAATAAAATCCGATTTCACTTTTAAACTTTCGAAAATTCGTCAAGAAAATATGCGGACGCGTACAAACCTTTTTCAAAATTTTCCAAAAGAAAATGTTCGTTAGGAGAATGAATATCGTCCGAATCGAGACCAAATCCCATCAACACAACCGGAGCTTTTAAGTTTTTCATGAAATCCACTACAATTGAAATGGATCCGCCTTCACGTGTAAAAACTGTTTTCTTGCCGTATGCTTTAGCAGTCGCTTTCGCCCCGGCATTTAGCGCATTGCTTCCAAACGGAACAACAGCCGGGTAACCGTATTGAAGCATCTTTACATCGAGCTTAACACTCTGCGGAACTAATGATTTAACATACTTTGAAAAATCTTTGGCAATTTTTAACGGATCTTGATTAGGAACCAAGCGCATGCTGATCTTTGCCGTTGCCTTGGATGGCAGAACCGTCTTAGCGCCAATTTCAGTGAAACCTCCTATGATGCCGTTACAATCCAAAGTTGGTCTCGTCCACAATCTTTCTAAAGTTGTAAATCCTTTTTCACCATGAAGTTTTTTAACGCCGACTTCCTTCGCATAAGCTTTATCGGAAAATTTTAATCGTTTAAAATTTTCTTTCTCCGCTTTAGAAAGTTTCTGAACACCGTTGTAAAATTTTGGAATTGTAATTTTCCCATCTTTATCATGCAGCTTTGAAATTAGTTTTGCCAGCTCATTTATAGGATTTGCAACTGCGCCGCCGAAACTTCCGGAATGCAAATCTTTGTCAGGCCCGGTCATTTCAACTTCCATGTAGAGCAACCCGCGCAAACCATAAGTAATGGTAGGAATTCCACGACCGTACATGCTTGTATCCGAGACAAGAACGGAATCACACTTTAACAACTCTTGATGCGTTTTAAGAAACGACGTCAAACTTTCACTGCCAATTTCCTCTTCCCCCTCAAATAAAAATTTCACATTCAACGGAAGCGTTCCAACCGTTTTGAAAAAAGCCTCAACGCTTTTTATGTGTATGTAATTCTGACCTTTATTGTCATTTGCACCGCGCGCCCAAATCTTATCGTCGTGAATAACCGGTTCGAACGGGTCGCTGTGCCATAAATCCAGCGGATCGACCGGTTGAACATCGTAATGCCCATAGATCAGCACAGTTGGTTTTCCGGGCTGCCCCAGCCATTCACCGTAAACAATCGGATGCCCTGCTGTCTGAAAAATTTCTACCCGTGTCATCCCGGCGTGTTGTAATTTATCGGCAACAAAATCCGCGCATCTAATCATGTCGCTCTTATGAGAAGCAAGCGTGCTGATGCTCTTTATCCGCAAGTATTCCTTAAGTTCTTCAAGATAAGTATTGAAATTACTTTTCAAATGAGAAATAACTGAATCCACTAATCCTCCTAATGTATTCGACAAAAAGTGGTGGCTGAGTTTTTCATGCAACTTTGCTTTTCAAATTTACACCTAAGCAGCACTGGATTCAAGTCAATTAAGGACAAATCGAGCGCTTCAACTTCACTGTAACGGCAGTCTTTCTTTCATTGCCGGTCGTATTTCTTTTAAAACTTTTCTAACTTATTGGTAAATTGCAAACGAAATCATTGCCGGGTAATCAGTAAAAATGATATTAGTCCGCTACATATTGAAGAATCATGTGGTTCCGTTTTTATTTTCGATAGTAATTCTGATTTTTATTTTCGTTCTTCAGTTCATGATGAAGTTTGCCGACCGGCTTGTTGGAAAAGGACTAAGCTTGTGGGTAATCCTCCAACTAATCATTTACAACCTTGCATGGATTGTAGTGCTTGTTGTGCCGATGTCGGTTCTCGTTGCAACTTTGATGGCGTTCGGCGCAATGTCTCAGAACAACGAAATTTCAATTATGAAAGCAACTGGAGTTAGTTTGTACAAAATGATGACTCCCCCGCTTATTGCCAGTGTCTTCGTAGCGCTTTCGCTCGTTTACTTTAACAATCATATTTATCCGGATGCAAATCATGCTGCCAGACTTTTGATGGAAGACATTTCCAGAAAGAAGCCGACACTTTCACTTGTGCCCGGAGTCTTTTCACAAGAAGTTCCGAACTACGCAATCCTTGTCCGCGATATCGACCCGGTTAAAAATGAATTGAAGCAAGTAACAATTTATGACTATTCACATCTGCCGAAAATAAATATTGTAACGGCATCATTCGGAAAAATATATTATGCGCCCGATCAAAAAGTACTGATAATGGATTTGCAGAACGGCGAGATACACGAGTCGGATAATGCCGATAGAAATGAATACCGCAAAATAAGATTCCAGAGACACAAGATTGCAATGCCGGCAGATCAATTTACTTTTGAGCAAAGCGGTCCTGGCGGTCCGCGCGGCGACCGCGAAATGGGCGCACAGCATATGCTTGTACTTGTTGACAGTCTCAATGCAATCCGTACCAAACTTTTGAAAGAATACGAGGATAATATTTCATCGCTTATTAGCAGCAAGAATCAACCTGTAAGACTTGAAGGCGAAAGCTCAAACAATCGATTTGTCTATTTACGATCGCAGCAAAAGATTAGTCAAGATCAAAATCACATTAACAATACGTTGACGCGTCTTGATTGGAACAGACGCGAGATGGACCGATACTGGGTAGAAATTCATAAAAAATATTCTTTGCCGTTTGCATGCATCGTATTTGTTTTAATCGGTGCGCCACTTGGAACAATGATGCGGCGCGGCGGATTCGGTATGGCTGCGGGAATAAGTCTAATTTTCTTTTTGACTTACTGGGCATTTTTAATCGGCGGCGAAAAATTAGCCGATAGAGCATTGCTTTCACCTTTTGCGGGAATATGGAGCGCAAATATTTTGCTCGGCGTAGTCGGTATTTTATTGATGATAAAAAGTGCGCGTGAAAAAGTAACTCTTAATTTCGAGTTCATTACCAAACGGCTGCCAAAATCATGGAGATCGCAAGAAGAGTCTGATGAAAATTCTTGACCGTTATCTAATCAAACAGTTCTTGTTGATGATCCTTTTCGGATTATTGACTTTCACTCTCATCTTCGTTGTGATCGATATGATGGAGAAACTTGATGACTTCATCGATCAGAATGTCCCAACACATTTGATCATCCAATACTATTTGGTTTTTACTCCGGAAATAATTCGACTGATAACGCCCATTGCGGTTTTGCTCGCATGTTTGTTCACTGCCGGCAAGATGGCAAATCTCAACGAACTTACCGCGATTAAAGCCGGCGGAATTAGTCTCTACCGTTTCATGGCACCGTTCCTCATCACTTCTATTCTAATTAGCGTCTTTTCAATTTATTTCGGCGGTTACCTCGTTCCTATGGCAAACAAACACCGCATTTATATTGAACGGAACTACATGAAGAAAGATGTTGTCTATTTCGGAAGCAATATTTTTTTCCAGGATTCCAAAACGCGAATCGTTTCAATAAGTTATTTCGATTTAAGTTCCGGCATGGCGGACAACATAAGCATACAGGAGTTTAATCCGAATGACAAAACAAAACTCGTTATGCGAACCGATGCTTTACGCATGCATTACGACTCTACCAAAGCGAGCTGGCAATTAATGAACGGAATTACGCGAACATTTTCCGATTCAACTGAGTCCGATCAGACGTTCGCAGTTAAAGATTACAAAGGATTAAATTTCAAACCGGACGAAGTCGTTAAGAAGCAGCGGAAGCTTGAAGAGATGACGCTTACCGATCTCAAAAATTTTGCAGAAGATCAGTACAGAACCGGCAACGATCCGACATCAACCATGATTGAGTATCACTCAAGAATTGCGTTTGCCTTCTCAAGCATAATTGTTGTACTGTTCGGTTTGCCGATTTCAGCCAGCAAAAGACGAGGCAGTTTAGCAATTCAGTTCGGCATAAATCTTTTGATAACTTTTCTCTACCTTGTTTTTATGAAGGTCAGCCAGGCGTTCGGCAAGAGTGGTGTTTTGAATCCTCTATTAACGGCGTGGTTCGCAAATTTCATTTTTCTGATTGCTGCACTTTACAATTTAAGGCGGGTTCAAAAATAATCGGTTATGATTATTTAGTTTTCATTTCGAAAACGCCATCCCAATTAGCATCCGGCGGAGTTTCTAAATACGATTGGCATCTCATTACGTAAACGTTCGAAGGAAAGTCGTTTGATAATTCATATGATTTTTTGAAATGAAAAATTGCAGACGAGAAATTTCTGCCCTTATAAAATTCCAAGCCATTCAAGTAATCCTCCAAACCATTCAATTTGGTTTCGCTTTCTTTATCACCGACTAATCCGATCAATTCAAAAACTTTTGTTGGTCTTGTTTTTCCTTTCACACGTATCAGGTCAAGTTCCCGCGCGACAAATTTCGATTTCACGAGATCAAACGTTCCTTCGCTAATCATTATTCGCGTTCCATACTCTTTGTTCGCACCTTCCAAACGCGAAGCAAGATTAACGCTGTCGCCCATCACGGTATAATCGAAACGTTTAACGCCACCGATATTGCCGACAATTACATCGCCGGAATTAACACCGATCCTAACTTGAATTGCGCTTTCTCCGGATTGAACCCATTTTGCGGAAAGCTCGCGAACTTTTTTCTGCATTTCGATTGCCGCCGAACATGCTCTGAACGCATGGTCTTCCAGTTCAATAGGTGCGCCCCAGAATGCCATAACCGCATCGCCAAGATATTTATCGAGAGTTCCGTCGTTGGCAAGAATGATCTCGGTCATCTCGTTCAAGTATTCGTTGATGAATCTTACCAACTCTTCCGGCTGTTTGTTTTCTGAAAATGTTGTGAACCCTGCAATGTCGCTGAACAGAATGCTTACATTTTTTTTCTCGCCGCCAAGCTGAAGTTTCTCCGGATTAGAAAGAAGTTCGTTCACAACATGTTTGCTCACGTATTGGCTGAACATTCCTTTGATCAAAACATTCTGCCGACGTTCTCGTAGAAAATGATAAGCTGTACTGCCGAAATATCCTACTACAACTGCTAATGAAGGGCTTACAACTGCAGTTACCAATTGATTGTGAATAAAGAGATAAACGCTGAATTCATAAATCGCGAAGATGAGAAGAAGAACAAGAATTACGTTTATGATTTCGACAAGCACGCCGACTTTCAATTTAATTTTTCGAACAAATGATGAACCGTAGAACATGATGAACGTAAAAAAGAATATCGCCAGAATTTCACTTCCTCTTGATTGCCGGTATAAGAAGTTATTGCTGAGAATGTTCTGAATTACATTTGCATGAAACTCTACGCCGTACATCATGTTGTCGCCCTTCTGTTTCCCCTCTGCAAAAGATGTCGGCAGCAAATCCCGGTCTTCCGGCATTGTTGAACCGATGATAACAACTTTGTCTTTGAACTTACCACTGTAAAGCCAGCCGCCGTCCGGAGTATCCCATGTGTTAAGGTCGACGCCGGTTTCCAATTCATCGATCGTTTTAAAATCCTTGTCATCAAGAACATCAATCAGTTTCACACGCGGGAATGTTCCGTTTGGTCCGTAAAAATTTATCAGCACACTTGTCGCGTCATACTGCGGAATATTTTTACTACCGAGCGTAAAATTCCCGTCTTCACGTTGTGCGGTTGCAGTGCTTTTGAGACCGTAATACTTATTCAGCAAAGCAAATCCAAAGCTCGGAATTTTTTTATTTGTGATTCCGGTATAACGGAAAGGTAAGTATCTTCTGAAGACGCCGTCGTAATCCGCCGGCGGCTGAACAATGCCGACCGAACTATCGGCAGTATAAAAAATGTTGTCGTAATTTTCGGTGGTCTTGCCGATCCATGATTTCCCCTCCTCAATTTTTTGTTCAGTCGATTCATTTATTTTACCAGCGACAACAACTTTGCCGGATTTTCTGATTGCGGTGTGCATCAGCGAATCGTTCAGCGGAGAAAATTGATCCGGACCGGGCATGTCGATATCAATACCGACGGCTTTCACGCCGGCATTCATTAGGTTATTGATTACTTTCGCAAAAATAAATCTTGGCCAGGGCCACTTATTATACGGCGGCGGTATCTGATCGTATGAATCTTGCGTGATCTCGACGATGATTACTTTGGCAGAATCGCCCAAATCAATTTTGCCCCGCTTTTGAAAACGGTTGTCTATCAATTTCAGTTCGAGCGTTTTCAGCGGAGCAATTGTAAATAAATAATCTTGTGTAAGGAGAATGGTAAGAAGAGCAGCTAGAAGAACCACAAAAAATTTGTTCAAAAAATCTCTTTTACTTTTTCCGCCGCTCTTCATAGAAAAGATTCGTCAGATCGAAAGTCTGGTTGTCAAACCGATAATCGAATTAGTCGCGCTTCCCGGTATTCTAAAAATTCTTGTCTGAAAAACTAAATTCAAATTTGCCAGAACATTGTAATCGGCAACAAGCTCTAATGTCTGCCGTTCAAAATCGCCGAAGCTCGGACTTAGACTTGCCGAAAGTTGAAGTTTGTTTTCCAATAATCTGTACTTGCCGCCGACAGTGATTGTGAGGTAGTTGAACGGCTGTCCGCTTATTTCACTTGCGCTGTAAACAATTCCGCAAAGCGACATCAGTTGGCTCGTCCAGTAACTCGTTACGTTCAACGAACCCATATTAAAAGTAGCATTTGCTTTTGCCAAACTGTTGTCCGTTCTGCTCGAAGTTGTGAATGAAAACGATGACGAATGTCTAACGCCGGCAATGAAATCATAAGACATAACAAGAGAAATGCGATCCGTGATGTCATCAACGGCAAAGACGGCATTCCGGTTTTTCAAAGTATCGGCTAAAACCAAACCGTTGTTGTTAGCATACCGATTGTAACCGATTGTCACGTTCGGAAAATCCGTGCGGGGAAAATACGAGACCGATGCGCTGATCGTTTCGAAAGTGGTTGTTGCAATTTTTGTCTTCTGCAAATTGTCGTTCAAACTTTCATAACCGATCGAAACAAAAAGTTTGTTATCCATAAATCTTGCACGGTCGATAAAATTAATTCCTTTTACATCGGTTCTTAAAAATGATTGACCGAATGACTGGTAGTCGTTGCCGCGGTAGATATACGAAGTGCGCAGCGTGTTATCAAAATAATTTAGCGACAGTGCGGCTTCACCGGCGAACGAAGAAAGCTCTTGCGGATTCCAAGGACCGAGATACTGGTTCACCGTAATAAATTTACTTATTAAGTCCTTATACTTTTTCACAGTACCCGGGTCAACGTTGCTATATGTACTGTTCGGGCCAAAAACAGAATCAATCTGCGCGTCGCTCAAATTTCCGGAAGAGATATCTTTATTGATTAGACTGAATGCCGCCTGACTCGTGAACATCACGTTCTGATCGTCGAACGCGAACATCAAGTCCGAACCGAACGCCAAGTTTTCCTGAGGGCGGGCGCCGAACTCGATTGAACCGGGATCATCTTTTGAGTGAAGATAAGTAAGACCAAACTGAAAATTTTCACCGCTGCCGAATGACGGGCGAAGAACAAAAACATTTCTGTTGTAAGTACCCATATTTACCTTGCCGTACTGATAACCGGGATATTTCAATTGGTTGATAGAAATTATGTTGCTGCCGAGCGGTGCATTTGCTGCTGTATATTTCTCTAAAAGTTCTCCTTCAACATTTCTTACCGTTTCACCAAAAGATGTTTGGATATTGAACGAACCAAAATTCAGCGCACCGGAAACTCCGCGAACTCTTTTACCGTCCATTATCAAAGATGGAAAACGAGGGAATGCATCGCCAAGTTTTAGATCGAGCCAGTCACCGTTTTGAACCGTTGCAGAATATCTATTGTACGGCTGCCGGCTGCTCTTCTCTTCCGATGTAAGGTAAACGCTTCCGTTCAATCGCCATTGATCAACCGTCCCGGTAAAATCCGCGCCGAAATTATTGTACCAAGTTGAAGCCGAATTATAATTTTCGTTGCGGGATTCTCCTCTTAATGAACCATAATATTTCCATTGAGCGCCCACCTTCGCGGCAATTTCTTCCGTTACTAATTGAAAACTTCGTGAGATTGTGTGATACAAATTTCCGGATTTGTCATACACTTCCACTTTCAAGAGTAGCGCACCAAAGCCCAAACTGCTAGGAAAGTTGCCCCCACTTATTACAAGTAGGTCGCCGGCATTAATTGCGTACGATGAAACATCTTGATCGTTCAAATATATTTTGGTTTTGGAGATATCAACATTGTCAGGCGCCTTCACAAAAGAAATCGAAATAAGCATATCTTGCTGGGTTAACATTTCACCGGCGTCCGGACTCAATACCAAAATTTGTTTGTCCTTTTCCGATATTGCTGAAATTGGAATTTGAATCGGCGCAACTCCTTGATCGATACCAAGCGGATAAGTTTGCGATGTTCCGTCTTTGAGACTAAGTATGATATAATATTCGAGGTAAGGCGGCTGAATTTCGTCTGCCGGAATTGTTGCCGACGCGGTGTTGCCTGTTAAAAGCATTTCCCGTTTTACATATTCATTCTTGCCGAAAGTTTTGTACGCAATATCTATTTGAGAAATGTTCTCCGCGGAAAATAAGTCGGCTGAAATTGCAAGCGGTGTTTTTTCTTTTGCGTCGCCTATTTTAACGGACGAAACATAATTGCTTATCTGTGCGTAATCGTATTCAACCCCGACGCCGAAAAAGAAAAACAATACTAAGAAAAATTTCTTCTGATCAATAAATAACATGGAATCCTTTCTCATATCTCCATTCCGCTTTTATTGTTATTCATTATCTATTTTCGTTACCGTAATAGTTTATTTGAAGATCTCCGCCATCAGTTTTAATTATCAATTTCTTAACATCAGTTTGTCTGGTCTGGTAAGATTTGTTTCTATCGCTATCATTCTGTTCTCTAAAATTAAATTGTCCACGCGAATTAATAGTTACAGTACGCCGGGAATGCAACCTGCCGCTGCCTCCTCCAACGCCGGTAAAATTGAGCGACACGTCGCCGGAATCCAGTGACATTGTGAATGTGCTGTCATCGCTATAGTCAAGAAAACCGCCCGTACCGCGGATCGATGCCACAACGGTTGGAGTTGTAAATTTGAATTCTTCATTCTCTGCTTGTTTCTTCACATCGAAACCAATCAAACCTTTCTGAACAAAAGTATTTTTGTTCATCTTTTGATTTTCTTTCTGTCCATAAATGTGAAGAATAGAATTCTCTCTCACACGCAACAGTCCGGAACCGTCCGTAAATAAAATAAGCGCAAGAGATTTTGATCCTGTCTTTACTTCTTCCCCGTCTTTCAAGGGCAAGCCAGTTTTAGCAGCTTCCCAATCGGAAATTTTTTCATTTCGGTATTTAACATCTTTAACAATTTTTTTAACAAGCGCTACCGGTGTATCCGACGGTGCGGATGACTTGCCGCCGGAAATAAAACCGACCAAGAGTGGTAACGTAAAGGCAAGTATTAAATTTTTCCATTTCATGTTTGCGCCTCTTTTATTTGCCGGTAAAATCGATTGAGATAATTGACTGCGGGTTTGTTTCCCAGTTACTCAGCAAGTTCAAAAATTCCGTAAAGGTAAGTGTATTTCCGTTTTCATCTGTGAAGTGCATTCTGTCCGGAGTGATTATTCCATTCAAAAGTTTGTTAACAAAATCTTGATTGACCTTGCCGGAAATTAAATTTGCCAGTCTAACCAAATCCGGATTAGTAACATTTGAAGAAGAATTCCCGGATTGACTTAACCTAAACGTAACCAGAGGACTGCGCAAAGTCGATCCGCCTCCCGGTCCAGTGATTACGGCTGTAACTGCCATGACAACTTGATCTCCGCCCACCCATTGGCGATCGAGAATTGAACTCAGGTTAACGGTTAAATTCGTTCCAACATCCTTGTCATTTATAAATGGATTGCCCGCATTAAGAGCATCTTCGGGACTTGGAGAACCTGGCGGAACTACGTTAGCGCGTATTTTATAACTCGTTGCACCGGTAACAGCCGTCCACTGAGCCTGCACATTACCAACATCGTAAGTCGATCCCTCAATTGGAGAAAAAATAGTTATCGTTTGAGCGGGGTTTAAGAAAGACAGTACTTTCGGTTCAGCGCTGGCAAGAAAATTAGAATTACCATCAAGCAGTTCTAAATTAATAGTTACCTTGCCAGTCGGTTTGCCCTTCCTAATTAAATCTTCAGCAAGACTTTTATCCCCTTCTGCAGTGGCAATTCTGATTTCCGAATTTCCAATTTCATCGTTAAAAAAACTTCTTGCCTTAAATTTTTCTGTTGTGAAAGTCACAAGCTGTCGTGAACCAGAATTCTCATCACTCTGCCAATCAACAACACCTTTAATAATTACATCTTGTCCTTCAGGAGTGATTACAACCTGAAAAATTCTGGGCGCACCTCTTAAGTTGTTTGCGAATGAAAGCGCAGCAAAATCAATTGAGTTTAGATCCTGAAAGACTAGCAAATCAATTTTGTAAGGTTGAGCTTGGAATGAAGTTAAAGGCAGTAAGAATAGGATGGTCACAAATGTCGCTATTATTCTTCTCATATCTCCGTCTCCGACTCAAAATATTTTATGAAAGACACGAACGACTATTATGTCGCAATCAAACTAAAAATTTATTTGCTATAACACAAGAAAATGATTTTTGATGCAAGCTGTTAGAAAGGAAGCGGGGGCTGAAGAATACAGTCCCCGGTTTAAGAGGGTGTGTGAAAATAGGTCGTCAAGCAAATTTCGGTTTCGTTAAATCAAAACATTTTTTCTAAAAAAATAAATTATCACACACCCTCTTAACTAATTAATTTTTTCTCCCTTATCGCTTTGAACAAATCCGAATTGCGGAGTTGATTGAGCGTCGATTTTAATTTCGCCGAAACGGGATTCAAACTTGTCGATGTTCTCCTTCAAAGCCCGCAGCAGCATTTTAGCATGCTGGGGCGTTGTTATAATGCGTGATAATACTCTCGCTTTCGGTACACCCGGAACTACTCGGGTAAAATCAATTACGAATTCGGCAGGAGAATGTGTAATGATTGCAAGATTGGAATAAATTCCTTCAGCTTCCTTTTCACCAAGTTCGATGTTAATCTGCTGCGGTTTGGGGTCGATATTCTGGTTCATTTAGTCACCTATGTTTTCATAAAAAACCCACAATCCTTTCGGGACTGTGGGTTCAGATCAAAAAATTATCCGTGAATTATTTATACTGTTCTGCTTTCTTGAAAGCTTCTTCGGCTTTTTCCTTCTTTCCTAAATTTGCATACACCTGGTATAAACTCGTCCAAACACGCGATTCATTTGGCTTTATTGTCAGGTATTGTTCAAGATACGGAATGGCTGCTTCAAATTTCTGAAGATAGGATTTATCTCCTGATTCACTCTTAACCGCTACCTCTCTCAAATCATTTCCCCAGTTAATGTAAGCGGCAGCCAAATTATAAATTGCGTCGGTATTCTTTTCATCCATCTTTACCGCTTCCGTCAGTTCTTTAACGGATTCCTGATATTGTTTACCTTTGAGCAGTACAACACCGTATGCATAACGGATATCTTTGTTGTCCGGCATTTTTTCCGCCAAAGCTTTGAAAGAAGTGATAGCTGTTTCAATTTCGTCTGACGCATAGTAAGCATTGCCTAACTGCAGCAATATACCTGAATCGGACGGATATTTAGCCGCACCCTTTTTCAAAACATCGATTGCTTTTCCGTACCATTCGAAAGCCTTCGCGCTATCGGCAACATTTTTTGATGCTCTGAAGCTATCAATCATTTTGGAACCGTTGATCAAATAAATTTGTCCCAACTGCGCAAATGCATAAGCCGGTTTCCCCATTCCGGTAAGAGTCTGCAAAATCGGTACGGCACCGTCGGGATCGCCCATATTTAAGTAAGCAGAAACCATATTCTCATAACCAACGGTTGAGTCGGGCTCACATAATGTTGAATTCTTGAACAAATCAATCGCTTTCTTAAAATTGAGTTTCATGCTATCGGGTTTAGTGCTTTTCACTGCCGCATTAAAAAATCCAACACCTTTGTTGAAACTGGTTTGCCACGTGTACTTCTTGTAATCTTTTATCTGAGGTTGAAACTTTGGACTGATGGCTAACGATTTGTCAAACGCATCAATCATATTGGGAACATCTCCCTCTTCACCGTACAAATATCCTAAAAGATAAAAACCTTCGTCACTCTTGGGATTCTTTTGAACATCTTTCAACAAAGCTTCTTTAGCTTTCGCATATTGTTTTTGGTTTATATAAAGTTTAGCGCCGGTCAATTCTGCCGATGAACAATCGAATGCCATAAAACCCAGCACCATACCCAATAAACTCAAGTAGATAAATGCTTTTTTCATTGATACTCCTATGGTTAATAAATATTTGTTAAGAAGTGAACGAAAAATAACCATTTTGCAAACGTATAGTCAAGGTTGAAAATAGCAGCTATAATATCATTCATAACAAACATGAGCAAAATTCTGTTAATTGATTTTCGGAACACAAAAGAATATTTTTGATTCACAAAACTCACTCGAATTAACGTAAGGAACGCTTTGAACTCAGAAGAAATAATCCGTGGAATTCCAAAAGTTCTTCTACACGATCATCTGGATGGAGGCGTTCGTCCTCAAACCATTATCGATCTTGCCAAAGAAATTAAGTATAACAAGCTGCCCACTTCTGATTCCGGTGAACTTGCAGTCTGGTTTCACAGAGGTGCAAATAAAGGAAACCTTGTAGAGTACTTGCAAGGATTTGAACACACAATTGCAGTAATGCAAAGCAAAGAAAACTTGTTCAGAATTGCGTATGAGATGATGGAAGACATGCACAAAGACGGCGTAGCCTACGTTGAAACCCGATTTTCTCCTGTCTTTCATACACAAAAAGGATTGTACCACGAAGATGTTATCCAAGCTGTTTTAGAAGGATTAGAGAAAGGAAAAAAAGATTTTGGAGTTGGTTACGGTTTAATTTTGTGCGGCATGCGAAACATGAAAAATACTTTGGAGATCGCGGAACTTGCCGTAAATTTCCGGAAAGACGGAGTTGTTGGATTTGATCTTGCCGGCGAAGAAGGCGGTTATCCTCCAAAGAAACATATTGACGCATTTCAATTTATTAAACAAAAGAATTTCAACATTACAATTCACGCCGGAGAAGCTTTTGGTAAGGATTCCATTTGGCAGGCAATACAAATTTGCGGCGCTCACCGCATCGGTCACGCTACACGACTTATAGAAGACATAGTTTTCGATAAAGAAGGTTCCGTGATTGCTCTCGGCGATCTTGCACAATACATTTTGGATACACGCCTTCCGCTGGAAATATGTTTGCTAAGCAATGTTCACACAGGCGCCATTGATAAACTCGAGCACCATCCGTTCATCAAACTATACAAAGAAAAATTTAGAGTATTTCTGAACACGGACGACCGTTTGATGAGCGATACCACGCTGACCAAAGAATACTTAACGGCAAGCGAGCTGTTCGGCATCAGTTTGGATGATATCGAAAAGCTGAACATCAATGCAATGAAATCATCATTCATTCCCTACCGGGAAAGATTACATTACATCTATAATGTGATAAAACCGGGTTACCAGAAAATGCGGGAAAAACTTCTTTCACTAAAAGTATAATTCTTATGGCTAAACCTTTATTCAAAAACTACAATTTTCAATTCGATAAAAATGAAAAGAAAGTACTTGTTACTTTCTGCAAATCCTTGTTAAAACAAGTAAGCTCCGATGAAAAATATTACGGTGAGATAAAGTCGTTCAATGCTATTATTGATAAACTTAATGCACCTTCGGACGAGGTTAAATTAACAAAAGAAGAAAAGACAAAATTAGTATTTAACCTGAACAGTAATATTACCGAGTTGAAGAAACGCGCTGGCAAAGGATTCTTTCTTACCCGCTGGTTTTATAAGTCGGCGTATAAACAATACGAAGGCATTCTTCAAAAACATTTCACCAATTAAAATTCTTGTGGCGATGGATATCGCCCGTACAAAATATGGAAACAAAAAAAAGAATCATTAAAGCACCGACCGGATCGAAAATAAGTTGCAAAGGTTGGATTCAAGAAGCAGCGATGCGGATGCTGATGAATAATCTTGACCCAAACGTTGCCGAACGTCCGGAAGATTTAATTATTTACGGCGGATCGGGTAAAGCTGCACGTAATTGGGAAGCATACGATGCGATCATTGCTTCGTTAAAAAATTTAGATGACGATGAAACTCTTGTTGTTCAATCCGGCAAACCAGTTGCAATTTTTAAAACGCACTTGAATGCGCCGCGTGTAATAATTTCCAACGCTATGCTTGTACCCGATTGGGCGACGTGGGATGAATTCCGCCGGCTTGATTCGTTGGGACTGACAATGTACGGCCAGATGACAGCCGGAAGTTGGATTTACATAGGCACACAAGGCATCCTTCAAGGTACGTATGAAACATTTGCCGAATGCGCGCGGCAGCATTTCGGCGGTTCATTAAGCGGAAAATTTTTATTGACAGCCGGACTCGGCGGAATGGGCGGAGCTCAACCGCTTGCCGCGACAATGAACGGCGCCGCATTTTTAGGAATTGAAGTTGACCGCTCGCGAATGCAAAAACGAATTGACACCGGATACTTAGACATCATTACAGAAGATATTGACGAAGCGCTAAAACTTGTTCTAAGTGCCAAAGAAAAGAAACAAGCTTTATCGGTTGGATTGCTCGGTAACGCAGGAGAAATTCTTCCAAAAATTCTTGAAAGAAGAATTACGCCGGATATAATCACAGATCAAACTTCGGCGCACGATACTTTAAACGGGTACGTGCCGATGGGAATGAGTTTTGAAGATGCGCTTGCACTTCGAAAATCGAATCCCAACAAATACATCGAGCTCGCAAAGAAAACCATCGTTGAGCATGTGAAAGCGATGTTGGAATTTCAGAAGCGCGGTTCAATTGCATTCGATTACGGGAACAATATCCGCGGTGAGGCAAAAGAAAACAGCGTCGCAAACGCTTTCGATATTCCCGGTTTTGTACCGGAATATATTCGTCCTCTTTTCTGCGACGGCAAAGGACCATTCAGATGGGCTGCACTCAGCGGCGATCCAAAAGACATTTACGAAACCGACAAAGCAGTTATCGAAACATTTCCGGAAAACAAAGTTCTGATACGATGGATTGAACTCGCTCAAAAGAAAGTGCACTTCCAAGGATTGCCGGCAAGAATTTGCTGGCTTGGTTACGGCGAACGCGCCAAGATGGGAAAAATTTTCAATCAGTTGGTAGCAAGCGGAAAAGTGAGCGCGCCGATTGTCATCGGAAGAGATCATCTTGACTGCGGATCGGTTGCATCGCCAAACCGCGAGACCGAAGCTATGAAAGACGGCAGCGATGCAATTGCCGATTGGCCCATTCTCAATGCGCTACTGAATGCTATCGGCGGTGCAAGCTGGGTTTCGGTTCATCACGGCGGCGGTGTGGGAATCGGAAAATCAATTCACGCCGGAATGGTTGTTGTTGCAGACGGAACAAAAGAAGCCGAGGCACGGCTCGAAAGAGTTTTGACTTATGATCCGGGTATGGGAATTGCGCGCCATGCCGATGCCGGTTACGAGCAGGCTATCAACAATGCAAAAAAGTTCTCGATAAAAATTCCGATGCTTAAATAGAAATAAATGAAAGAGGAAAACATGAAAGTGAAAGTATTAATTGCAGACAAATTTCCGGAACAGTACATTCAAAAATTAAAAGATGCCGACCTCGATGTGATTTATCAGCCGAAACTTGGCGAGAACGATTTGCCGGAAGCCGCGAAGGATGTTGATGTAATTGTTGTTCGTTCTACCGTTGTAAATGCAAAAACGATTGAAGATGCAAAACAGCTTAATCTTATTGTTAGAGCCGGCGCCGGCGTTAACAATATCAACATTGCTGCGGCAAACAAAAAAGGAATTTATGTTTCCAATTGTCCCGGTAAAAATTCCATTGCCGTTGCAGAGCTTGCAATTGGATTAATGATTGCTCTCGACCGCAGAATTCCGCACAACGTTATGGATTTCAAAAAAGGAGTTTGGAATAAAGGCGAGTATTCTAAAGCCGAAGGTCTGTTCGGAAAAACTCTTGCGATAGTTGGATACGGCGCCATAGGAAAAGAAGTTGCTAAACGCGCTCAAGCTTTGGGAATGAACATCTACGCAAAAGATATTTCCAGAATTGAAGGTTACGGCGTAAAAGATTTTTCCGAGTTTGATCAGATACTTCCGATTGCTGATGTTGTTACGATACATCTTCCGCAAACCCCGGAAACAAAAAATCTGTTCAACGATAAAATGTTCGGCTATCTGAAAAAGGGAGCCATTTTTTATCAACACTTCACGTGCTGGTGTTGTTGACGAAGAAGCTTTAATCCGCGCCGTCAAAGAAAAAGGTTTGAAAGTCGGCTTGGATGTTTTCAAAGATGAGCCGGAAGAAAAAAGCGGACCGGTTTCTTCGAAACTTCAGGAATTAGAAAATGTTTACATCACACATCACATCGGCGCTTCAACAGAGCAGGCGCAGAATGCAGTTGCAGAAGAAACCGTGAATATCATTCTCGGTTACATTAACAGCGGAGTAATAGCTCACTGGGTTAATCGTGCTAAGGCTCAGGAAACACACTACCAACTGGTTGTAAAACATTATGATAAGCCGGGTGTGCTTGCATCGGTGCTGGATGTTTTGAAAGTGGGCGATATTAACATTGAAGAAGTTGAGAATACTATTTTCGACGGCGGAATGGTCGCATGCTGCACGATGAAATTAAAAGATCCGGCAACATCTCACATGCTTGAATTGATAAGAAATAATCCAAATGTTATTTCTTATTCGCATGTTCAGATTTGAAAAGAATTCTTCAATCCTCCCTCTTAGCCGGGGAGGATTGAAATTTCAGACAAACTTAATATCAAACATATCTTCAATAATACCGTGGTAAAACAGCAGCTTGATAAGCTCGTTCAATCCTTCCGTTTCGTTCGAAGTCATCTCATAATAAATTGAATCAATATTTTCTTTGAGAAACGATTTTGCTTCTTCTCCCAAACTTATCTGTTTTAGTATGTCGTCAATTTTTTCTTCGATTGTTTGATCGATATTTCCGATCAAATTATTGAAGTTGGTCAAAGCTTCTTTATCGGGCGAAGCAAAAACAAAATTGACATAGGGGAAATCGAGCATCTCTGCAACTTGATCGGAAAAACTAATTCCGTTTTTGAAATCCCACAAAGAATAATTTTCATCGCCGACTACAAGATAATCTTTCCCTTTAGCAGGAACCTTACCGGTATCGAGCGTAATTTCTACTTGCGAAGAGAACCGTTCAGAGAAAAGTATCCTGGTCAAAATTATATCGTTCAGCGAAACGTCCCCACGAAGAGTGATTTTTTCAAAAGCTCTTTCATTCTCGTGAAAATAAAAGAATGAATTCGACAGCATCCCGTCGAACGAAACGGCATACTTGCTTGATACAAACAAATTTCTGTGATTGATTATGTCGAGAGAAGGAATTAATCCTATAGCCGAAGTATTATACTCAAGCTCTTTACCAATCAAGGAAGCTTCAACGAAAAAAAGTTCTAACTCATTTTTGTCTATAGCTTCGGCAAGTATCGAAGTAAATAAATTTTTAGGTGCAATAAGTTTCATGTTTTAACCGAGGAATATTAATCCTTGTCTGGAATACGTTGCAATCTGAAAATAAAAAACCCCGAAAGACCTTCTTCAACTTGAAAAGGCGGGATCGGGGTTAACTCAGTTTGCAAACAATTTATTGAAGGTTTTTGTCTTTAATACGTGCAGCTTTACCGGATAGTTTGCGCAAGTAGTAAAGTTTCGCTCTTCTTACTTTCCCTTCTCTGATGATTTCCACTTTGGCAAGTTTGGGCGAACTGTAAGAAAAGATCCTTTCAACGCCAACACCGCTTGCAATTTTTCTAACAGTGAAGGTTTTATCTAATCCAGCACCTCTGATGTTTATAACATCGCCTTCGTACGGCTGGATTCTCTCTTTATCGCCTTCAATAACTCTCACGTGAACACGGATGTGATCGCCGGTCTTAAATGCGGGAAAATCCGTACGCATCAAATCGTTTGTCAGTTCTTGTACTTTGTCCATCACTTACTCCATATTATTTATTTTTTTCCAATTCTCGGTTAAAACTTTTGATTGTTCTTCTTTCCATTCTTTTATTTTTTTTTCATTGCCCGATAACAGTATTTCCGGAACTTTCATTCCTTGGAAATCAGCTGGTCTGGTATAATACGGCGCTTCAATTATGTCGCCGTCCATCAACGAATCGTTCAGCGCAGATTCGCTGTCGTTTAGAACTCCAGGGATCAGACGTACCACCGAATCGATGATCATCATTGCTACAATTTCTCCGCCGGTTAAAACAAAATTTCCAATCGATATTTCATCGGTAGCAAATTTCTCGCGTACTCGGTCGTCAACACCTTTGTAATGCCCGGCAACTATCATCAGATTCTCGGCGAGCGAAAATTTGTTTGACATTTTCTGATTATAAATTTTTCCGCCGGGAGTAGGAAAAATGATATGATCGTATTTACGTTCGCTAAGAAGTTTTTCAATACACTCAAAGAACGGTTCGGGCTTCAAGAGCATTCCCGGTCCGCCGCCAAAGGGCTTATCGTCAATCTGTTTATGCTTATCATGAGCATAATCACGCAGATTATGCACAACAATTTCAACTTTGTTTCTATCTTGCGCTCTCTTGATAATGCTCGTGTTAAGCGGGCTTGAGAGCGAGTCGGGAACAGCAGAAATTATATCAATTCTCATCATCGTAAAGTAAATCGCAACCGGAAACTAATTTCAAACTTTTTTCGTCCGCGTCAAAACTTTCAATATAGTTTTCAACTGCCGGGACTAAAATTCTTTTCTTGTTTTGATCAATCACCACAAAAACATCGTTGGCAGGCAAAACCAAAACATCCTCAACAACACCAATCAGTTTCGATTCCTTATATACCTTACTGCCGATTACATCATGAATGAAAAAAACATTCTCCGAAAGTTTAACGACATCTTTTTGTTCGACGTAAACTTTCTTGCCAACAAAAAACTTAACGTCTTCGCTTGAATCGAATCCTTTGAATTTGATAACGAAGGATCCGTCCAATTCCTTAACATCTTCCACAAAGAACTTTTTTACCGAACCAAATACTTCCACATAAACAGAATTCAGCTGAAAGAATCTTTCATAGAAATCGGAAAAGGAATCAATTAAAACAAAACCGTTGGAGCCGTAAACTGCTTTAACTTCTGCAATCAGAAATAGGTCATCCACGATCGAAATTGATTAATCCAATATTTTTAAGATAGCGCGCTTACCATCTTTAGCAGCGATGGCAGTAAGCAAGGTTCTCATAGCTTGAGCCGTTTTACCCTGTTTCCCGATAACCTTTCCCACATCGTCTTGGCCAACCTTGAGTGTGAGCTCAATAGTTTTTTCGTCCGGTGTAGTTTCTTCTAGTGAAACACTACCAGGATTATCAACAAGGTGCTTTGCGATAAATTCAATAAATTCCTTCATGAGAGTACCTTTAAGTTTAGTGAACCATCAGGGTACTTAATTGTGCACGCTAATCCGTTTAAGAGAACTAGCTACTCGGAAGCAGTACCCTTTACTTCCGCTTCACCATCTTTATTATCCTGCTTTGCAGCGGTCGCTTTTTTCGATTTCTTTTTTTCGGCTTTCTTTTTCAAAGCCGAAGCCAAATTTGCTTCTTTAATTTTTTTCCATTCATCAAGTTTTGAATTTATCGCTTCTTCAGATAAACCTTTTTTCATCAATTCTCTTTTCAGAATAATTCCTTGATTACTTAAAAGGTTCTTAACAGTATCCGTAGGTTGGGCACCAACACCAAGCCAGTATAATGCTCTGGATTCCTTTATATCTACAGTAGCAGGTTCGGTCTTAGGATTATAAAGACCAATTGCTTCTATAAATTTTCCATCTCTAGGTGAACGCGAATCAGCCGCTACAACTTTATAGACAGGCTGTTTTTTCTTTCCCATTCTTCTCAGTCTTAACTTAACTGCCAATTTAGTATTTCCTCCTTTGATTATATAAACTAATTAAACCTTATGTTTTTCATACCCGGCAATGAAAGCTTACCGGCGTTTTTATTCAGCATTTTCATCATCTGCTGCATTTGTTCAAACTGTTTTATCAATCGATTAACATCTTGAATCGAATTACCGCTGCCGCGCGCAATTCGTTTCCGTCTGCTTCCGTTCAACACTTTAGGACTCGACCTTTCGTGTTTCGTCATCGACTGAATGATCGATTCAACCCTTACCAGTTGCGCGTCATCAACATCCGCATTCTTCAGTGCGGAACCGGCACCGGGAATCATTCCGATCAAGGATTTCAACGAACCCATTTTCTTAATCATTTTTATCTGCTTAAGAAAATCATTAAAGTCGAATTTGTTGTCTCTGAATTTCTTCTCAAGATCTTCGGCTTCTTTTTCATCGAATTGCGCTTGAGCTTTCTCGACCAGCGAGACAACATCTCCCATACCGAGAATTCGCGAAGCCATGCGGTCGGGATAAAATATTTCGATTGAATCAAGCTTCTCGCCCATGCTAACAAATTTTACCGGGCGATCAACCACAGCACGAATCGAAAGAACGCAACCTCCGCGTGAATCACCATCAAGCTTTGTAAGAACAACTCCGTCAAACTCAACCTTTTCATGAAAGGCTTTTGCTGAATTGACAGCATCTTGTCCGGTCATGGAATCCACGACAAACAAAGTCTCTGTCGGGTTAACTTTGGCTTTGATTTGCGCAGCTTCGGCCATCATATTTTCATCGATGTGCAGCCTACCGGCAGTATCTATGATAACGGTATTCAGACCCTTTGCTTTCGCATAATCCAATGATTCGGAAGCAATCTTTACCGGATCTTTGCTGCCTTCAATTGAAAACACGGGAACATCAATTTGAGAGCCCAAAATTTTCAGTTGAGTGATAGCCGCAGGCCGGTAAACATCAGCAGCAACTAAAAGAACATTTTGTTTTTTATTTCTTAAATACTTTGCAAGCTTTGCACTAAAAGTAGTTTTACCGCAGCCCTGAAGGCCAATCAACATTATCACAGTTAAGCCGGAAGCATTCAAACGCAGTTCGGAACCTTTGCTTCCAAGCAGAACGTTCAGCTCATCATAAATTATTTTTGTGATAAGCTGTCCCGGTGTAACAGACGATAAAACTTCTTTGCCAAGCGCTTTAACCTTTATGTCTTCAATAAACTGCTTGGCAACTTTGTAGTTTACATCAGCATCTAAAAGAACACGGCGGATATCTCGTAACGTATCCGCAATATTTGTTTCGGTTAGTTTACCCTGTCCGGTAATTTTCTTGAGCGCTTTCTCAAGTTTTTCGGTCAAATCATCGAGCATCGTACACTAACCCTAATAAAAGATAATAAAAAGAGAATTCATTTCAAACGTTAACCACTTAAGATTCTTTAAGGGCATTCGCTCCGGACACAATTTCCAGTATCTCTTTAGTAATTGAAGCTTGACGAACCTTATTAAAAGTGAGCTGTAAACTGCGAATTAGCTCTTTAGCATTTTCCGTTGCCATATCCATCGCTGTCATTCTGGCGCGATCTTCTGCTGCATAAGATTCTAGCAATATCGTCCACATCTGCGTGTTAAGGTGTTTCGGCAAAAGTGCATTGATAATGCTTGTTCTATCCGGCTCGTATATATAATCCGCAGCCGGCGCAGCTTCGTTAGCTTCTGTCTCAAAAGGTTTTATCGGAACAATCTGCACAGAAGTTGTTTTCTGCTGAATGACGGATTTAAACTCATTATACACGACTAAAACTTTATCAATCTCACCGGAAAGATACTTGTTCGTAAGCTCTTTAATTAATCCGGAAGCAAATTCAAATTTGAGGTTGGAAAAGATTCCCGGGTAGGATCCAACGACTGGGTAATTTCTTTTGGAGAAGTAATCGTTAGCTTTTTTACCGACACAATAAAGTTGAAGCTTTCCATTTTGGTAAAGTTCGAGCAGATCGTTTTTGATCAATTGTTCGGCAGTTCTGATTATGTTCATGTTGAACGCGCCGCATAAACCTCTATCGGAGGTTACAACAATCAATGCAATACTTTTAACTTCCCTTTCAACAAAAAGAGGATTCTCGAAATCTTTTTGAGCGCTTAACAAATGTCTAAGAAGTTCAGCTGTTTTTTTTGAATACGGTCTGGCGTTGATGATGTTTTCCTGAGCGCGGCGTAAACGTGCGGCGGAAACCATTTTCATAGCCTTCGTAATCTGCTGGGTGCTTTTAACGCCCTTGATTCTTCCCTTTATGTCTCGGAGTGTTGCCATTTTTTAAAAATTAGCTCTTCTTAAATTTCTCGATAAATTCTTCGACAGCTTTCTTGATCAGCTGCACGGTGTCATCATTCAATGCTTTTGCTACTCTGATGCTTTCGAAGATTTGCGAATATCTTAATTCAACATACTCCAAAAATTCTTTTTCAAATCTTTTTACATCAGTCACATCAACAGATTCAAAATAATTGTTGGTACCTACAAAAACGCTCACAACTTGCTTTTCAACCGCAACCGGCACGTACTGACCTTGTTTCAGCAATTCAACCAGGCGCGCACCTTTTGCAAGTGTACGTTGTGTTGATTTATCAAGATCGGAACCGATTTTTGCAAAAGCTTCCAATTCTCTGTATTGAGCGAGATCCAACTTTAACGAACCGGCAACTTTTTTCATCGCTTTGATCTGTGCGTTACCACCGACACGTGACACGGAAATACCGACATCAATTGCGGGACGAACACCGGCATTGAACAAGTTCGGCAGCAAGTAAATTTGTCCGTCAGTAATTGAAATAACATTCGTCGGAATGTAAGCAGAAACGTCGCCCTGTTGTGTTTCAATAATCGGAAGCGCAGTTAAACTACCGCCCCCAAGATCTTCGCTCAGTTTGGAAGCGCGCTCAAGCAATCGTGAATGTAAATAGAAAACATCTCCGGGATAAGCTTCGCGTCCGGGAGGTCTTCTTAACAACAACGACAATTCACGGTAAGCAGCAGCTTGTTTTGAGAGATCATCATAAATAACCAACGCATGCCTGCCGTTGTCTCTAAAATATTCGCCAAGAGTTGCACCTGAATAAGGAGCGATATACTGAAGCGGAGCCGGTGTTGAAGCGGGCGCCGATATAACGGTAGTATATTCCATCGCGCCGGCTTCTTCAAGTTTGGCAACTACCTGTGCAACTGTAGAATTTTTCTGACCGATCGCAACGTAAACGCAGTAAACCGGTTTAACGCCGTATTTTTTTGCTTCTTCGGTGTGTGTATATTTTTGATTTATAATTGTATCAATTGCAATAGCGGTTTTACCTGTCTGTCTGTCACCGATAATCAACTCGCGCTGTCCGCGTCCAATCGGTATCATTGCATCGATAGCAGTTATACCGGTTTGAAGAGGTTCCTTTACAGGTTGGCGTTGAATAACACCGAGAGCTTTCCGTTCGATGGGCATGTATTTTTCAAATTGAACTGTACCGCGTCCATCAACAGGTTCGCCCAAAGGATTAACAATTCTGCCTAGAAGTTTTTCGCCAACAGGAAACGAGGCAACTCTGTTGGTTCTTTTTACGGTGTCGCCTTCCTTAATCAAACTGCTCTCACCGAATAGTACGCATCCAACCGAATCTTCTTCAAGATTCAAAACCATCCCGGTTACATCGTTTGGAAACTCAACGAGTTCGCTTGCCATAACTTTTGATAAGCCGTAAACGCGCGCTATACCATCGCCAACTTGAAGTACAGTGCCGACCTCATAAACATCGGTTTCGTTTTCAAACCTAGCAAGCTGTTTTCTAAGTATTGCAGAAACTTCATCGGGTCTTATTTCCGCCATTTTGTTTTTCTCCGATTGCAGAGGTTGTTCAAAAAGTAATTATCAATTATAAAATCCGTGAAAATCAGTTTTAATCAGTGTTATCTGTGTCCCAATTTTCAAAAAATATTACTTTTTGGACAACCTCATAATTTTTTAGTTATTGTAAATTCCAGAATCTTCTAATAAAGCTTTTCTAAGTAATTCCAACTGGTGTTTTATTGACGCATCATAAACAGTGTCTTCAACCTGTGCAATAAAACCACCAATTATTTTTTGATCGATTTTGTAATTAGCTACAACTTTGGAATTAGTTTTCTTTTCCAGACTGTTCAACAGATTTTGTTTCATATCATTATTCAGATCGACAGCAGAAATGACCGACGCTTTTACAACACCGTTTTTCTTATCGACCAACGAATTAAATTCCTTAAAAATTTCGAATAGAATGTCTTCCCGTTTTTTTTCTATTACGAAGTTCAGGAAGCTCAGTGTCTCGCTCGTAATTTTCTTTGCGAAAATTGCTTCGAGCAGTTCTTTTTTAACAGCCGGTTTTATAACCGGACTTTTCAGAACAGTTCTAAGTTCTTTTGAATCGTTCAAGGTATTGAAAATCAGATCGCCGTCGCTGGAAACTTTTTCAAAAATATTTTTCTCTTCTGCCAACTGAACAAGAGAATTTGCGTAACGATATGATACCCGGTAAACACTCATATTAGTTTTTCAAATCTTCCAAGTATTTGTTCACAAGTATAATCTGCTTGTCTTTATCCAGGTTCTCTCTTAAGATTTTTTCTGCAGCTTGAACCGCAATATCCGCAACCTGGTCTTTGAGTTTATTGAACGCTTCGTTATTCTTTCTTTCAATCTCTGTTGCAGCATCTGCAATTAGTTTTTTAGCTTGAACTTTGCTTTCATCAAGAATCTGAGATTTCAATTTCTCTGCATATTCTCTGCTCTGATCAACAATCTTCTGCGCTTCTTCTTCAGCTTTAATCAGACTGACCTTGTTATCGGCAATCATTTTTTCAGCTTCTTTCTGTGCTTTATCTGCTTTCTCAAGCGATTCTTTAATGAAGTTTTCTCTTTCACTCAAAGAGTTAAGTATTGGTTTCCATGCAATCTTTTTAAGAACGAGCAACAATGCTACGAACGTAACAACCGTCCACAGGATTACACCGGGATTGACGTCCAACGGACTGCCGGCTTTTTCACCGCCTTCCGAAAAAATAAATAACATCAAACTAATAACTAGTCTCATTTTCACAACCTTTGTTGAAAGAGAATTTTAAATTGCTAATTACTTCAGCGCTAAAAGAATACAAATAACAAGCGCGAAAAGTGAAATACCTTCGATAAGTGCTGCGGCAATAATCATCGAAGTTCTGATATCTCCGGCTGCTTCCGGCTGACGACCGCTTGCATCCATTGCTGAGCTGGCTAATTTGCCAATACCAAAAGCTCCGCCGATAACCGTTAGCCCCGCGCCGAAACCTGCTGCTAAGTATGCGAATTCCATTTAATTCCTCCTCTTATGATCTGTTAATAATTAATGTTCTTGGTGAACTGCCATCCCGATAAACAGCGATGACAGCATTGTAAAAATATATGCTTGAATTAATGCAACTAATATTTCCAATAAAAAGATAAATAGTGCAAACGAAATTGAAACCGGTACAACAAAATATGTATGAAGAATGAATATCAAACCTAACAGCGCCATAATTACAACATGTCCGGCAGTCATGTTTGCAAAAAGACGTATAGCCAGCGCAAATGGTTTTGTAAACAATCCCAGTATTTCAACGATAAACATTATTGGAAGCAACCACGCCGGTATTCCGTGCGGTATCAATCCTTTGAAATAACCGACCGCTCCGTTTTTCATCATACCCCCAACTTGAATTACAATAAACGAGATTGTTGCTAGTGTTGCTGTAACAGCAATGTTGCTCGTTGCGGTTGAACCGTAAGGAATCAATCCTAAGAAATTGCAAGTAAGAATAAAAAAGAAAACGGTTAACAAATAAGGAATAAATCTTTCCGAACCTTTTCCGATTGTTGGTTTTACAATCTCATCCCGAACAAAAACAATTAGCACTTCGGTAAGATTTGTAATTCCTTTGGGTACCAAAGATTTTTTATACGACTTAGCGACATAACGCAAAGTAACAACGAGTAATATGAAAGCAATCCACATAAAAACAACGTGTTTCGTTATCGAAATATCAATACCGAATAGATGAATTTGCGGAAGGTTCACAACTCCAAACGGAGTTAGATCCAATTGGCGTGAATCAAGCACGTGGTGCATTATCCAACCCGTGTCTTGCGATCCTTTCGCTTCCGCTACTTTCTTTAGAGTATCAGCAACTATTTTTGTTTCAGTCTGCCACATATCAGTTTTTTGTTACAATATTTTTCGTTTTCGATTGTACGATCGATATTTCGAATATCAGGAAAAAGACGTACCATAAAAAGAATGCAAATATAAAACCGAATACGTCAACTTTCAAGAATTTTAGCACGGTAAACACGATGACGAGCATTATAAACAGCCGTAGAATTATGCCCCCAATTGAGAAAAGTAAAAAGAATTTATTCGATTTTTGGATTGAATAACGGAACATGATGAGAAAGATTACGAAATTCAAAATTGAAAGGAATGACCCGAACAAAATTGGATAGATAGTCTGAATCGAAAGAATTTTTAGAAAGCCCAGTAAAAGTACGATAACAATGACTACGAAAAAAACTATGAAAGACTTCTTAATGTTCTTTATCAATCTTCTTTTTTTCGTTTAACTGTAAAACTGTTTTAATGAAATTGTAAATCCCCGCAAAACCGCCGAGGAAAGAAAAGACTATCATCAATATTGGAAACGTATTAAGCTTACCATCCAGCCAGCGCCCTAAAAAGAACATTAATACAATGGTTGCCGCTAACTGTGTCCCTAAACCAAGATAAGGTCCAATCTCTCTGTAAGAACCGGAAATTTTTTTCGAAGAATCTTCTTGCTCACTCATTATGAGATTCTTGAGGCAGCGAGTGGTTCATCTTACTAGTGCCTTCAAAAAAAGCGCCTTCCTCAATTATTAAAAACTTTGCTATCAAATCACCTTTTAATACAGCTTTAGATTCAAGTTTCAGTTTCTCAGCTGCGTCAATTTTACCATAGAGCTTTCCGCTCATGGTCACATTTTTTGCCTTCACTTCTCCCTGAAGTTCACTCGACTCTCCAATTGTAAGATTACCATCAATCGTAATGTTCCCGTTAACCTTACCGTCGATACGAACATTGCCCTCGCTAAACAAGTTGCCTTCTATTTTAACGCCGCTGCTGATAATGCTTACATCTTCTTCTGAATGATCTTTTTTATGTGACATTCTTACCTCCTAAACTAATTCTGTATTTGAAACAGAAGTATTGAAAAATTTTTCTTTGATAGAATTATTCCAATTCTTCAAACTATTTGTTAATTAAGACCGTCTTTGGATCTATTGGCTTTCCATTCTGCCAGATTTCAAAATGCAAATGCGGTCCGGTAGAATTTGTGCCGGTGTTGCCGCTAAGCGCAATCAGTTCACCTTGACTAACGTAATCACGCACCTTCTTTAGCAGAGCAGAACAATGCTGATAAATAGTGATGAACCCATCATCATGCTGCATGATAAGAACATACCCGTTATCAGTAGTGTAATCGGAAAAAATTACTAAGCCTCCACCCGCCGCATAAATGGGGCTTCCGGTTTTAATGCCGTAGTCCACGCCCATGTGCCCAATTGATGGATTGAATTCTTGCGTTATAATTCCGTTTGCCGGTTCAATAAATGAAACACTATTGTTCTCGTTGGGTTGAGAAAATAATTTCTCCCACAACGAAACAAATGCGGCATATATGTTTCCACCGATCTTTAAGTTCTTGTTAATCGGCTTGCGTAGTGTATCGTACAGCGGATCGTTTGGTTTAATAGAATCCTTTTTAGCAAGCTTCATCGCGTATTTCATTCGTTCGTTGGTCGATGCTAAGGTTTGCAGCTGTTCAGAAAGTACTAGAACGCGTTCTTGCAATTGTTGGATTTTTTCGGTTTGTGCTTTTAGCTCGCTGTTGTTGATTACAAAAAGAAAATCTTTCAGAGGCGTTATAGACAAAATCACAATTAACACAAGCCATGATGCAAGTGTGTACAGAGCTGTTACACCAATAAATTTGAGCAGAGAGAACTTGTACCTCTTCGTGGTAATAATGGGAAGATTGGGTGTAATGTGCAGAGATGAATTTCTAATTTCTTTAAACGAAAACCACTTCATATTTTTCTCTCTTGAGCGGGTTCAAATATAGGCATTTGGATGATTTTTTTCTTATGTGGCGGTAATTTCTTTAATCTTTTGAATAACAGTTTCAGGTAATAATTTATACGCGCAATCAAAGGTTTTTATAGGACATGCTGGGTGTCCATGAATTCCGCACGGTTTACAGCTCAAATCGTCAAACGAAACGTAAGTACTTTTCGTATTGTAAGGATAAAAACCGAAAGATGGAACCGTCGAACAATAAATTGTTAAAGTAGGAATGTCGGCAATCATTCCTATATGCGTGGGGGCACTGTCGTTAGAAACTAGCACGCTGCATTTCTTCAGCAATTCCACGGATTCGGAAATACTTAAACTACCGGCTACATTTCTCAGATTTTTCGGAAAGTTTGAAAAAATATTTTCACAAAGATTTTTGTCTTCTTCACCGCCAACCAAGAAAACAAAATAATTTTCACTTAACAAATAAGCGATCACCTGATTAAAGTATTCGGCAGGATATTTTTTCGTCTGCCAAACAGAACCCGGTGCAACGGCAGCAAACTTGTTTTGTTTTATTCCGTCGAAAATTTCTTGAACTTTTAACGCATCTTTACTTGAACTGCTAATCTTCGGTAATATCTTCCAGTTTTCGATTTGTGTATTAACCCCGGTCAGTCCAAGATTTCTCGCTACTTCATGAATCTCGGGACGATACTTTATCTGCACGGTATATAAAAAGCTGAATGCACTGATATCAAATCCTGCTCTGTATTTAGCGCCGCTTAAGTATGCTATTAGAGTTGATCGAAACGATCTGTGTGGAGAGTAAACTCTAGTTAACATTATTTCTCTAAGAAGGTTGATCAAGGAAAAGATGCTCTTCAAAGACTTCTGATTTCCCCTTTTGTCGTAAACAATTACTTTTTCAACTTCGGTTGATCTCGAGAACAATTCTTCGGTGGATGGTATGCACAAAACATAAATTTTGGATGTTGGAAATTTTTCTTTCAACTTTTGAATCATTGGAAGAGTAAGTACAGCATCTCCTAAAAAGGCTGTTTGTATTACAAGAATTTTTTCTAGTACTTCCAAATTTTATGCATCCAAAAATATTGATCGGGATATTCACGAACGAACTTTTCTAAAATCTGAATGTAGCGGCGTTCAACTTCAACTACTTGTTTGCTTTCCTCAGACGGAAGATCGGTTAAGTCCAACTCCGTCAATTTCATTTTATAACTAAAATCTTTCTGCCGGATCGCAAATCCAACGACAACTTTAGACTTGGTTTTAAGGACTATTGCCGGTGTTCCCATGTGGTAAGAAGTTGGTACGCCCATAAAGTTTATGCGCTCACTTTCAACTGGTCCCCTTTGATCTCCAGCTATGCAAACCGTTCCGCCTTTTTTAAGCGCTTCAATTATGTGGCGCACTGAAACTCCAACCCAGATTATTTTGTTGCCAAATTTTTCGCGCGCATCGTTCAGCCACTTGGTAATGTAGGAATTCCTTTGCGGTTGAGCAAGCACATGAAAACCGGTTTGAAGATGAAGTGGCAAAGTAAAAGCTGCCATTTCCCAACTTCCGAAATGAGCCGTGAGAAAAATAAATCCTTTTCCTTCGTTAAGAATTCTTGTGCATACTTCTAAATTTTCTACCGCCACAAAAGATTTAATCTGCTCTTTCGCGCAATTCGACGCATACATTAATTCAAAAAAAGTAATTGTTATGTTTTGAAAAGTCCCGTGGGCAATAGATTTAATTTCAGAAAAACTTTTCTCCGGGAAAGCTTTGCGCAAGTTTTCTAACACAACTTTTTTTCGTACCGGAATAACATGATAAACGAAAGAACCCAACATTTTTGCAAGATAACGGGTTCCCTTGAGTCCAATAAGCTTAAATATCTTTATGAACAGTAAAAAGAAAAAATACTCGATTTTGTTTTTATCAATCATCAACTTTTAATGTGTAGCTAACCTATCCATATAATTTGGGTCTTGAACTTCTCCTCGCTTAGTCGAGTTCAAAAGTTCATAATTGCCGAATCCGCTTAAGTCGCCAAACACAAATGAAACTCCGCCTTCAATTTGATTATAGAACCAAACTTCGTAAGGTTTTAAGTTTGGCTCGTTCGGATAATAATCCTTTTGATCGGGCTCACCATAAACAAGCAATACCCGACCTCTATCGGTAAGAAAACCTTTTCTGCCTGCACGCGAGAAGTTTTGATTGGCATAAGCTACTCTTTTCATATATTCTTCTTTGAATTCATTTCTGGCGCTGCCTGGATTAGGGTTTCTTGCGCTCCAAAAATTGTAAAGGAATTCTCTCTTAGCGCTTAATGAATCCAAACTCTTGTATTGGTTGATTTCATTCTTCGCTGCGATGTATTTCACCTCGGCAAACATATTGTCGCATTCCTCGTTGCTGTAAAGCGCGAACTCGCTTCCCATTACACCGGCTTCAACTTTTTTTGTTAAGCTGGAATCAACAACATGCGGATTATAAAGATAAAATCTTTTCTGTGAAATGAACGCTTGATTTGTTTTAGGGTCAATTAAACTGAAGACAAGATTATACGAGTCTGTTGGAAACTTGGAAAGATTTATCAAGCCATATTCTACCACCGCATGATCGGTTTGTTTTATGATCTTCGAATTTCGATAAACCGGGGTACCAGAACTATTGTATAGCAGTTTCTGCAAAGTAAAATCCGTTTTCGGATCTTCAAGCTTGAGATTATATAGTTCCGCATAGTAAAACAAAACCGGCATCTCGTGGGAATAAACCATTGAAGGATTCGGGATAACTTCCAGTGTGTTTTTGTAGAAAATAGATTTTGGATCAGCACCTTCCTTTTTTATGTTACTTGCTAATTCAACATCGCTTTCGGCAAATCTTGTTTCCTTGAAAGGCTGAATAATCAATGTCTCGGTGATAACCTTAGATAATTTTTCATTCTTCTCATCGTATGCCTTAACAAGCAAAGTGTACTTGCCTTTAGGAATTACAAAACCGAGTGAACCAACGAAAGATTTTGCTACGCTGTCATCCGGCTCAGCATTTACGGGGTTAGAAAGTTTCCAATTCTTATTGATGAAGAATTCTCCGCTTTCAATATTCTTTATTTCGAAGTGCACAATCGCTTCTACCATTGAACCTTGTGGCGTTTGAGACACTACCATGTTTCGCGGATTCAAATCATAATAAAACTCAAGGAATACGGAAGTCGTGTCATAATTAAACCGTGCGTAATCAAGTTCAAAACTTAGATCTTTTTGCGCCCATGTTGAACCGGAACAAAGTAGAAAGAAAACAATTGCAATTAACTTCTTCATAAAGGTCCTCATTAATGGTACTGGTATTTTATAGAAATGTATTTAAACATTTTGTTTCTCTTTTTCAAACCACCAAATTTTCTACTAAACAAAAATACGTCGCATTTTAAAATAAAAAAACCTGAGCCCTCTAATTGAGGGCTCAGGTGAACTAAGTGAAAACGGATCAGACTTAGAATCCGAACGTTACAGTAAATACATGATTTGCATCAAAGAATTTAACTGATCTGTAAGCGTAATCTAATTTCAAGTCAACACCGCTTAAGTTGTAATTAAGACCGAAACCAGCGGTCAAACCGTAGATATTCGCTTCTTTACTCAACTCCGGTATGAAATCATATCCGCCTCTTACAAAGAACGTGTTGTTGAAACCGTATTCCATACCAACTTTATATTCGTCGCCGTAGAAGTTACTGTTTTGGAATACACCGTTGAACATCAAAGAATTCTTAGCATTGATGTTATAACTGTAGCCCAAACCTAACTCTAATGTTGACGGAAGTTCGAATGCCGCAGCATCGATCTTATAATATTGAGTTGGTCTTGAAAGATCCTGGCCTAATGCCAATATATTAAGACCGGAACCTTCATACTTCATTGAAGGACCTAAGTTCTTTAGAACAACTGCAAAGTTTAATCCTTCAACGTTTCCTAAGTTCTTGTAAGAAATACCAACATTGAATCCGTATCCGGTTGCCGAAACCAAATCCAACTTTTCTGTTATTAAGTTGGCGGTAACACCAATTGCAATTCTATCGCTCAACAATCTTGAATATGTAAAACCAACCGTCATAAATGATGGAGCGAATGTAGCGCCGGTTCCATCAGGATACTGAACAGTGGTTATAGGAATTGATCCAACGTTAAGCGATTTGAGAGTGAATGCAATGGCGCCGAATCCTTCGATGTTAGTTGATACTGCGCCGTATTCAACGCTCATATCCGCAATATAATTCATATGCGAAAATAGAACGTTTGTATTTGATTCTCCTCGTGCAAGGTTAGCAGGATTCCAATACAAAGCTTCAACTCCGGTAGCTCCAACAAGGGAAGAACCGGACATCGCCACTCCGCGAGCGCCAACAGGAATTAGAAGCTGGGCGGCACCTGCCGTACCGTTTCTGCTTCCACCACTGGCAAAGATGCTACTGGAGGCGAAGAGAGCTATGATTAGAAGATAACCTATTAAATTTATTTTCTTCATTTTCTGTCTCCTTCAATTTTTTAGAATTTATCCAGAACTTGTTGCTCTTGAACAACAGCAACCTTCAGGATTTTTGTAGTTCCTAAATCTGGCATATCGATGTAAACGATATACAAACCGCTTGCTACCGGTAGCGAAGAATCGTTTTGTAAATCCCATCTAAAGAATTGATCCGGTGTATTCTTCTGCAATGTTCTAACAAGTTGACCAGCCAAGTTGAAGATTCTTATTGTTGCAGTGTTTGGTAAATGACTGAACGTTACGAACCTCTGGTACTTGTTAATTTCTTGTGAGTTAACACCGTAATACGGATTCGGGAAGACGTTAATACTCTGAACATCCGTCTTTGCCAAATTAGGATCATTAACTACTGAAGGAGCAGTGAATTGAAATACGTCACTCTTTGTGATTACTTTGTTTGCAAACAACTGCAGTACATCATCACCGGAAGTGCCGGGTGAGAACGCTACTTGTCCTCTTCTGTTCCACGTTGCCCAGTACATTACTCTTTGATCACCTCCGATTAATTCTGACTGATCGGTCGCATTGGGTGTGGTTGAGTACGGTTCATCAAAAATAAAGAGCCATTCTCTTGGACCGGAAGCTGCAAGGTTATCATACACGTTATAATCACCAGGCCAGTACTTGCCGTCAACTAAAGCATTAGGTGCGTTATTCTCCAAAAAGCCAACAACAAGGCGTTTCGGATTCTTCGGATCAGTAATGTTCCAAGCGGATAGCGGGACATTCTGTTCGAAAGCTTGGAAAGAATAGCCACCAGTTTTATTGATAATATATGGTGCAAATTCCGGTTTAGCTGGTGCACTTGTTGCACCTCTCATATAACGATATCCATAAGATAAGTTAGGGTCAGCCGGATCGAATGCTGGATTAAGATCTTTTGTTTTATCTGTAACCTTAGCAAATCTCAATTCTACATCTTTACATTCAGCAGCTGTAACAAGCATATTACCGTCACCGAAGAATAATCGCGGGCTCGCCCATCCAACTGAACCCTGAAATGACTCAAAACCCCAAGCATTACCACCAGCCCATGTAAGTCTTCTTGTACCTTTAGCCCAGTTCCACCCCCATGTTGATGGGTCATCAGAACTATACATATCATCTCTCTTAAGACCAGGAGGCGGACCTTGAACTTTAATTATGAGACCATCAATAATCTGTGTGGTCCAATCGTCGCTTAAATTAGTCTGGTCTTTCAACATAACTGTTGTGCCTCTTAACAACGTCCAGAGAACACTGCCAGGTATGTTTGGATCATCAACGAAAGTAACTTTATATGTTTGACCCGTCGTTTTGCTCGGATCTACAACATAAGCTTTTACATTACCCTGACCTGTACCAGCAGTTTGTGGTACGTTAATAACATCGTTAGGATTAGCTGAGTAACGAACGCCAGGATTTGGCAATTGTGGAACGACAGTAATTACAGTAATCGTGTTTTCCAATGCTTTTGGAACAGCGCTTGGATCCGGATTATAAGCATAAGAGGTAACTGCCAAGAAATATTTGGTTCCGTTGAAGAGCGGTAACCCGCCTTTGAATAAATCACGGTCGAAAGTAAATGATCTCTTAATACCGGAATCCGATCCAAACTCTACGACCTTATCTGTAACAACGCCGCCAACCGGATCAAATTGTTTGTCAATAATTTTACCGACACCGTCAACAATATCATAAGTCGCTAATAACTTAGCTTCAGAAGCTTGTGCGGTTGCAGTTGGTAATTGATAAACGTTGTATCCTTGGAATGAGAATCCAGCTTTAGAATAAGTTTCTGTCTTAGCCACTGCGTTTGCATCGCTGCCCCAAGAAAGAACTATTTCTTTATCGAATGCACTTGCAGTAACTACAGGCGCAGGTGGAGGAGTTGGTACGTTAAAGAAGTTATTATAAGCTAACTGCGCTTGTAGATCGTAGAACTTTAACAATTGAATAGCTCCTAATCTATCTACACCAGGTACAGCACCGGCGCACATTTCGCTTACTACAACTTCCTGAGTATCACCGTAAGCCATATCGAATGGACCGGAGGTCATACCGCCACGACGATCTCCAGGCGGATGGAGTTGACCGTCAATCCAACCGGTTCCTGCAACAGGATCGCCTGCTAGAGGATACATCGTTTTTGCACCCGTGTGAGGATCTGTAAAGTCTGCACCGGTTGAAGATACTTTACCATGGAACAAGTTCCAAAATCCTAACGTACCTTTTGTATAATCACCTTGAGTTGGATCCCTATAAACTGGATCCGGGTTGATGAAAAAGTAGAATCCGGTCATTGGAAGGTTTTTGTATCCGGTTTTATACTTCCCTTTGTAAATTGCTTGGTCGCCTGCCCCAGCAGGAACAATTGGTCCCTGGAAAAAGTCGAAACCTGTCGCTGGTGGAGGAAGTGGAGAATATTGAGCATCGACGGCTTTAGCGTTGTAGAAGTACATCAAGCTTAGCGTAGTATCGCAGCCAACATAGTCGTCGCCTGCATCACCTAAGTCAACATCACTCCACATACTTACAAACATTTCAGTGAAAGGTTTTTGATCGAGGTTCTTGTTAATGATTGTATATTTTCTGAAAAACATGTTGCCTAATGCACCTGTAGTATTGTAACCCCATACAGTAACTTGTTCTTCGATACCCATTGGTAATGAACCGTACAAGTAATCTGTCTGGGATGCATCTAAATCATTTGCAACAAACCAAACCGTTTGATCGGAACCGGGCACACCGGGGATATCAATGTTAGGATCATATTTTCCATCGCCGTTAACATCTTCGTAAGGTGCGCCTTGGCTGGCAGGCCATGCTTTCCAATCCGTATCGTAACGCTTTCTTACATCTGCTGCATCAGTACCGTCGCCGTCAGCTATTTCACTGCTGAAATCTGCATTAACATCTGCATAGTCTCTCCTTACTCTGTAAATACGAACATCAGGTGCCTTCGGGTCCTCCGCAGTGCCGTTTGGTAGAATTCTGCCAGGGACTGTTCCCGTGCGATAAGCAGCACCACCCACTCTTATCTGCCCGTCAACTTTACCTCCCCATAAAAAGCCTGACTGGAACGCCGCAGTTCTGTTGCTTCCTTTCGGAAACACAAGACCTGAGTTACCGTTCTGATTGATGTCTGAGTAACCGGTATTCTGGAACCACGTGGATATGTTGTTTATGTTGAAGTGAGTCCACGACACCGAATCTGCAAGCGCATTAGTGGGGGCGGGTTTCTTATCACCGCCTCCTTTAGCAAACACCGCTGCCGAAAAAACAACCAGCAACAGCATTAAGCTAAAATTTCTGATTAATTTTAAATTCATGTTTTACTCCTGTTATGTTTTTCAAAACTTGAAATTAGTATTCCAACCTGAAACCTAAACGGATCTGTCTTGGAGGACCGTATAAGTTACCGCCGCCGGTAGCACCGCCAAGAGAACCGCCGCCATAACCGCCTTGATAATCCAATTGCAGAGTCTTGTAAACATCAGCGTATCTCGCTCCGTAGGTTTGGACCAATTGGGCAGCAAGTTCAGGATTACTAATAACGCCGTCATCCTCAGGAGTACCGGTTCTTAAGAATACATTATTGATATTCTTGTTATCAAACAGGTTAATTACAAATACGTAAATATTGAGAGATAATTTATCGAACAAAGGAATGGTTTTATCAACACGCAAATCAACCTGGAACTGGGATGGTGTTATAGAGGAGTTCAACGCTTCAATTGGTAATCTGAAACGCGAATCTGTTTCGGCATTTAACGAACCGGTACCCAATGTGTACGGGTGACCGCTGTTGAATGTTGCGAGAACAGATACACCAAAATCATGAAGGAATGACGGACCGTCATTCGGACCGAATCTATAATCTACATTAACGTTTCCTCTAATCGACTGATTGTAAGAAAGAGGACTAACATATTTTGGATAATAAACAGTAACACCATCAAGAGGAGCGCCAACAACACCTGTGTTGGAGAAAGGATCCGAACCGGTGCCGCGTGCATCCTGGAAGGACAAGTTAGCATTAACAGCAACTCTTTCATAACGACGCATGTTCAAGGCGAGCTCAACACCTTTTGTTGTTGCATAGTCGCCATTAGTAAGAGTATTATAGTTCTGGAACGGGGAGCTCTTGTTTACAGCTTGATTGACGTACTGAACTTCGTCACTTATGTCTCTATAGTAACCGGTAATATCGAACGACATGAAGTCGGTTAGCTGTTGTGTAAATCCTAATTCATACTGAGTGGTTCTTGTAGGACGAATGTTAGCGCCCGCCGGTGTTGCAATAAAGAATCCGCCTTTTATTTCAAAACCGATTCTATAATATCCTCTGTAAGCTGTGCTCAATGCCGGTTGTTGAATGAACTTACCGTACTGAGCATGGAATACAGTTTTGTCTGTAACCGGGAATGAAAAACCAAGTCTTGGACTAACCGCACTGAATGTCGGAACTTTTGTCCAGCCTGAAGCAATCATTTCACCGGTTGTCTTGTCAATACCATCTTCCGGTCTGCTCGGATCAACAAACATTTTGTTGTCAATATCAATATAGTCGTATCTCAAACCAGCATTGATGATAAGATCTTCATACTCAATTCTATCTTGAATATAAGCGCTAGCAAATACAGGTTTATGCGGAGCGTCAAATCCGGCGTCGCTTGAGTTTCCAAATACATCATAACCGTAGTTGTTAACACCACTGGTTAACAGAAGTTGTCTCTTGTAAGCGTTAATATCACTATTCGGATTTGCAACTTGATACTGATATACTTTGTTTGCTAAAGAAGTTGTATTAACACCACTCCAGTTTCGCAAAGTATATTGAGTATAATCTCCACCTACTTTGAATGAATGAGCTTTGCCAATTAAGAACGACAACGCACCACTAAACGAAATATTATGACGATCCAATTTTGAATAATTAACAGGAACTACACCGTTCCTTGCAAAACGAAAACCCATAATGTTGTCATATGTAGGTGCAACGTATCTGCCGATATATTTGTTTTTAATATCAAGCGGGGTTCTTGGAATTGTCCATCCAAGATTTGCACTTGCTACGCTATCGCCGTAGCTCCAATAATCACTTCCTAAACCAGGAGTAAATGTTTCTCTTTTTTGGAGATAATAACCTGCCGACAATTCATAGTACATCGACTGGCTTAGTACGTGTGTTAATTTAACGCTGAAAGCTCCGTTGGAACCTTCGTTTCTACCATAACGCGTTTGATTTATGCTGCGAATACCGCCACCGATACCATTAGCTGCATCCCCTGCTATATCACTATTCGAAGCAGTATATGTACCGGAAAATCTCAACAAGACAGGTTTGAAGTCCATGTTGAATGTGCCGGTGTATGTATAATATTGGCTTTGATTTCCTCTTAGCGGACCAGCAGGGTAAACCAAATTAATAGTATCCCCCGAAGATGGATCGCCGATAATTCCTAAATTAGCGCCCGGCCACGGTTGGGGATCTCTATTTAGAGCTGGATCACCATCTCTATAATATGTGTAATCAAAGTTGAAAAAGTATTTGAATCTGTTATCTAAGAGAGGACCGCTTAATACAGCACTGGTTTCGTTGTAACCCCACCAGTTAGCACCTAAACGTTGCTTACCGTCATAAGCATTGTTCTTACTTTTAAAAGTAACATTGTCTGTGATCCATTCCAAGCTTGCTTTCATTTCCGGACCACCAGAACGCAACTGTTGACGAACGATACCGGCATTTGCACCACCAAACTCAGCTGTGTAACCGCCGGATTGAACTTGAATTTCTTCTATTGCATCTTGAGAAAGAGTAACTGCTCTTCCACCAGCGAATGGGTTAGTTATCGAAATCCCTTCCAAATAATAACCAACTTCATCCATACGACCGCCGCGGATATACAAGTTACCGTTTTGAGCAACGACACCGGCAGTCAAACTAACGATGCTGTTTACACCGCGAACCGGCAATGCTTGAATGTCGTCATTCGTTGTAATCCTCACAGCGTTTGTAGCATCTTTTTGAATCATTGGTTTCTGAGCAACTATCTCTACAGTACCGACTTGAATATCTTCGCTCGGCAACTGAATTGAAACGTAAGCCGTAAGATCGGCGTTTACTCTCACATCCAAGAGAGTAATGGACTTATAGCCTACATAGGAAGCTTTTAAGCTATAGACACCAGCTTCCAGGTTCTGCAAGAGAAACTCGCCGTTTGCATCAGTATTGGCTCCGGTCGTTGTTCCTACTACAACAACGTTAGCTCCAATTAATCCTTCCCCCGTCTGCAAATCGACCACTTTTCCCTTAATTCTACCTCTTGTACCTGCGGTGAGTAAGACAGGACAAAGAGCTAGAAATAGCAAAAAGTAAAAAATCTTTCGATGCATATTTTACTCCTTTTTTGTTGATTAATTTAAGAAAGGGTTGCTGAATTGAAAAACTTGTACAAAGATTAACAATAATAACCTCCTCTTTTATGAAGTGAAGCGATTCGAAAATTAAAACAGTTCCTAAATTATTTTCCTACTTTGAAAGGAACTGGCGGCTCCTCCATCAGCTCTAAATGATGGATAGAAATATACTTTTCTTCTTTCGTATTGGATTCAAAATAAGTTAATGCGGTATCGAAATCAAGAATTAATTTCTTCATTTTTGCAGTATTTCGGAGTTGCCCTTAATTAATAATTGAATTTAATACTCAACATTCTCTTTGTCAAGACATTATTCTCTCTACAAAAAATACGCATTCAAAGTTTAACACCGTCCTCATTGTAAATACAAATACCCGAGTTGTAAGTGCAGAACCATTTGTTATTATGAGAGTCAACAAACAAAGTGAAAACCAGGTTGTCTCTTAATCCTGAATTAGTTTTATCAAAGAGCTTCCACTTTTCTCCTTCAAGGTAAACCACACCGTCTCCAAAAGATCCTGCCCATATAACATTATTTTTATCCGACGCAATTGAATAAAAACCATGAATTGGAATTGTAGAATTCGACTCATTAATAATTTTATAATTCTTCCAATCGAAAATAACAACGCTTCCAAATTTATAACACATCAGCACTTTGTCATCGGTGTAAGGTGCAATCCAGTAGATCGCATCTTCGTAGGTATTAATGTTCATCTCTGCTTCGGTTTTCCATACATTGTTTTGAATGAAGATGGAATGCCGGGCTGTTCCAATTATTTTGTTGTTATGCTTATCAATATAAATTGCTGTTACCTTATTATCAGGTAATTTCGAATTGAATTTATTATAGACCTTCCACTTCCTCCCGTTGAAGATTGCCAAGCCTTCGGAATAAGTGCCGACCCACAATTCATTTTTCTTGTCGATTGCTAAGCTGTAAATCCAGTTATTCGGCAAACCGGAATTTTCGGTGTTGTAAATTTTCCACTTTTTTCTTCCGTCGAATTTTGCAACACCGCCGCCAAAAGTTCCGATTATCAGTTCCCCTCTTTTGTCAAATAACATACAATAGATACTGTTGTGGGGTAGCTTAGAATTTTTGGTATTGAATACAGTAAACTTTTTGCCGTCGTATTTTACGAGTCCGTCGTCCCAGGTTCCAATCCAGTAATTGCCTTTTTTATCCTGAACGACACAACGAATTTGATTGGTAGGCAGACCATTGGTTTTATCAAAATACTTCCATTTATCGGTCTGTGCTGATGTGGAACCAAACAGTAAAACCAGAAGCAGCAAGATTGAAAATTTAAATCGCATCAGAAATTTAGCGGCGGAAAATCTTAAACCAGCTTGCTGATTTTTTCAACAAACATTGATTTGGGAACAGCACCAATAATTGTATCTTTTACCTGACCGCCTTTCAAAAATAAAACTGTTGGAATACTTCTTACACCGTACTTGATTGCCGTTTGCTGATTCTCGTCAACGTCAAGTTTTCCGACCTTAACTTTTCCTTGGTATTCATCAGCTAACTCCTCGATAATCGGCGCTATCATCCGGCACGGACCGCACCATGCTGCCCAAAAATCGATAATTACAGGAACATCCGACTTCAATACTTCAGTTTCAAAATTTCCGTCAGTAAAAGTATTTGGTTTCATAACTGAGTTTACTCCTCAAATTAAATTTAATAAAATTTTATGAGTCTACTCTAAAAAGGTATTTCAGTTGCCAAAAGGTTACGATTCCGGTATAAATTAGCAGTAGAAAAATTTGAAAATGACCTTTTTAGATTCGCCTCATTTTATACGTTTCCGTTTTTCTTTAAAACTTCGCGTGCAATTATTCCTTTTTGAATTTCAGTCGTTCCTTCAAAAATTCTGTTGATACGCGAATCGCGGTAGAATCTTTCAATCGGCAGTTCGCGCGAGTAACCCATTCCGCCATGAATTTGAACGGCGTAATCGGCAATCTTATCGAGTGATTCCGAGCAGAAAAGTTTTATTATAGCCGACTGACGCGACACATCTTTCTTCAAATCATAATCAACGGCAGTACGATAGACCATCGATTCCATGGCATAAGTTAAAGTAGCCATTTCCGAAATCATGAATTGAATTGCCTGGAAGTTTGATATTGTCTGATCAAACTGTACGCGCTGCTTTGCATAACGTGTGGACATTTCCAGCAACTCTTTTGACGCACCGAGACATGCTGCGCCGAGACCTAAACGTCCGGCATCTAGTGTTTTCATCGCAACAATAAAACCGCGCCCGTTAGTTCCAATAAGATTCTCTTTCGGAACTCTGACGTTATCAAAAGTTATTGCGTTGGTTGTGCTTCCTTTAATTCCCATTTTCTTTTCTGGCGGACCGGCATGATATCCCGGAGTTTTTGTTTCTACAATGAATGCGCTGATGCCTTTATCCGTTCTGGCAAAAACCGAAACTATATCTGCAATTCCTCCGTTTGTAATCCAAAGTTTTTCACCGTTGATCACCCATTCATTACCATCGAGATGAGCGCGAGTCTTTACATTGAATGAATCCGAACCGGCTTGGGCTTCGGTCAAACAGAATGCGCCGATCTTTTCTCCTTTAGCAAGCGGCACCAAATATTTTTGTTTCTGATCTTCGGTTCCGCCAATGTAAATTGCATTAGAACCGATGGATTGATGTGCGCCGATGAACGTTGCAGTCGACATACATCCGCGTGCAATTTCTTCCTGCATTAAGCAGTAACCGATTTCACCGAATCCTCCGCCTCCATATTCTTCGGGAAATGAAACGCCAAGAAAACCAAGTTCACCAAGTTTTTGAATTAGCTCTTTTGGAATTTTTTCTTCGGAGTCTATCTTTGCAGCAATAGGTTTAATTTCATTGTTAACAAAATCGCGGGTCATATCCCGCAGCATTCTTTGTTCTTCAGAAAACGAGAATTCATTCATAATCTATTCCAATTTATTTTATGGGTGTGCTGGTCCTTTCCCCGATGTAGTTAACAATGTATTCTCCGCCGTCAACACCGATAACGTTTCCTGAAATCCAGTAAGCTCTCTCATCGCACAAAAGAACGATTGCTTTTGCAACTTCTTCTGGAGTGGTTAATCTACCGGTAGGATTTTTCATCTCTGCTGCTTTGAGCATTTTGTCGAACATCGGAATTTTATTACCCGCAGGCGTATCGGTAACACCTGCCATGATAGAATTGCAAGTGATTTTCATAGGCCCAAGCTCAACGGCAAGTTGACGAATGTGAGCTTCAAGCGCAGCTTTAGCAGCAGACACAGGTCCGTAATTTGGAATGACTGAGTGAGAACCTGCGCTGGTCAAAGCAAAAATTCTTCCGCCTTCGGCAAACAAATCCCTTTGTATTAATCCTTGAGTCCAGTAAACCAACGAGTGCGCCATTACATCAAGCGTCATCGACATCTGTGCGGGTGTAACACAATCATTCGGATTTTTTCCAATGTAAGGTTTCAATGTTCCGAATGCGAGCGAGTGAATAAGAACATTTACGTAAGGATGTTCCTTTGTTGTGAAGCGCTCTTTAATTTCATCGAGAGTGTCGTCTATCTTTATTTGATCTGCAGCATTTATGTTGAAGAAGACGGCTTTCTGACCGTTCTTCTCAATTTTCTTAACTACGTTTTGTACAGCCGGCATTGTGGCTTGTCTATCGAGATGAATACCGAATATGCTGTAACCGGCTTTGGAAAGTTCAACGGCAGAAGCGCCGCCGAAACCACTTGAAGCACCAAGAATCAGTGCCCATTTCTTTTCCATCTTTTTCCTTTTGTTGTTTACGGTGGCACAAACTTAAGAAATCAAAAAATCAAATCAAATCAATCCTGCGTGAACAGGATACAAAGAGGTTTCGTTTGTCCAATAATTTTAATTTGAAAAATATACTATCGATTCTTCGCCCAATAGTTTTTTGATTTTAGGAATGAAATCTGAGTTCAAAGCAACTTTGTAGTTTATATGAAATTCCCGCAAGTTCGATTCGTCTTTCAAACACATCGACACCGGAAGATTACCTTCATGTTCTTCCATAATTTTTTTCAACTGAGAAATTGTTTCCGGATTATGAGTAGCTCTATCAATCGTAATTCCTAAACGCTTGGTAAGTTTCTGTTTCACTTCGTCAAGTGAATATGCTTCGTCAACATGAAGTTTCACAGCATCGCCGGAACTTTCCAATTTCCCGGCAACTAGTATCGTTGATTCGGGGAGAATTAATTTTTCGCACGTCGCGTAAACTTTTGAAAACATAAGACATTCACACGAACCTGAAAAATCATCTAACTTGAAAAAGACCATCTGGTTACCGCGTTTGTCTATCTTAGTTCTTACCTCTGTTACAACACCGCAAGCGCGCACGCTCTCGTTGAAATTATATGTTTCAGTCTCGCCTAAATGAACGGTTGCGAATGAACGGTATTCAATTTCATACTTACTTAAAGGATGGTCGGTTAAATAAAATCCGAGTACTTCCCTTTCTTTTGCAAGACGGTCTTTCATTTCCCAAGCTCTTGATTTCGGCAGTTCCGGTTCATGAAATTGCAGTGCATCCGAATCTCCGCCGAATAAACTATCAACATTAGAATTTTGTGCCGCTTGAACTTTACTTCCGAAATACAACGCTTCTTCAATGCTATCGAAATTTTGCGCGCGGGTTCCGCCGCAAGAATCGAATGCGCCGGCAAGAACTAAACCTTCCAACGCACGCTTGTTAACGGTTCTCGTATCAACGTTCGAGCAAAAATCATATATACTTTTGAAATTTCTTCCAAGCTTAACATGTGCGGCTTTAATTGCTTCCACCGCATTAACGCCGACATTTTTTATTGCAGACATACCGAAAACAATTTTTTTATCTTTTACGCCGAACTTGACAGAAGGATTATTGATATCCGGCGCCAAAACTTTTATCCCGAGTTTGCGGCACTCTTCAAGCAAAGTTGTAACTTTATCCGTGTTGCCAAATTCGTTTGAAAGGTTTGCCGCCAAAAATTCTTCTTGATAGTGCGCTTTAAGATATGCCGTTTGATATGCCACAATGGAATACGCTACGGCGTGACTTTTGTTGAATCCGTAGTTTGCAAATTTGTCGATCGCTTCAAAAATTTCTTCGGCAACTTTTTTATCGATGTTATTTTTAACAGCGCCTTCTGTAAATTTTTCTTTCTGTTCCGCCATTGCCTTCGAATCTTTTTTACCCATTGCACGGCGCAGCAAATCGGCTTCTGCTAAGCTCATTCCCGCAACTTTATTGGCAATCTGAATAACCTGTTCTTGATAAACAATAATGCCGTTAGTCTCTTTCAAAATCGGTTCGAGAATGGAATGGAGATAAACAATTTTTTTTCTGCCTTGTTTTCTGGAAATAAAATCATCGATGAATTCCATCGGACCCGGGCGGTATAACGCATTCATCGCAGCAAGATCGCTTATGGATGTTGCTTTAAGTTTTTTCAAGTACTCGCGCATCGGGGCACTTTCAAACTGGAACACTGCAGTTGTCTGACCGCGTCCGAACATGGCATAAGTTTTTTCATCGTCGATCGGAATATCATCGATGTTGATATCGATTCCGCGCGTTTGTTTCACCAGATCAATTGTATCTCGAATAATTGAAAGCGTCCGCAATCCGAGAAAATCCATTTTCAAAATTCCGGCGTCTTCCAAATCCTTCAAGTTGAATTGCGTGACGAGATCGTTTTCATTTGCAAGTGTTGCCAATGGAACGTAATCGCTAACCTCACCCGGGGTAATTACAACGCCGGCGGCATGTTTGGACGCGTTACGGTTCATTCCTTCAAGCACACGCGCATACTTTAACAAATTTATAATTTGAGGATCATCGGATTTTTTAACCCAGTCGAGTTCCGGTACTTCCGCAAGAGCTTGGTCAAGAGTGAAAACTCTTCCGAACTTTGAAGGGATCCATTTGGTAATTTTATCGACGGTTGGAATCGGAATCTGAAGAACGCGGGCAACGTCTCTTAAAACCGCGCGTGAAGAAAGCCGGTTGAAAGTTATAATCTGCGATACCGAATTCTCTCCGTACTTCTCTTTTACATAATTGATTACCTCGCCGCGTTTATCGTCGGCAAAATCAACGTCGATATCGGGCATGGATTTACGAGCGGGATTCAAAAATCTTTCAAACAACAAATTGTACTGAAGCGGATTTACGTTTGTAATTCCAAGAACGTAAGCAACCAAACTTCCGGCAGCGCTCCCGCGTCCCGGACCAACCGGAATTCCTCTTTGCTTTGCTGCATTAATAAAATCCTGTACAACAAGAAAATATCCGGCGTAACCCATTTTGTTAATTACATCCAGTTCATATTTGAATCTGTCTGATATTTCCGGCGTAACGGTTTTAAATTTTCTATGAAGGCGTTCTTCGGAAAGCTGGTTGAAATATTCTTCGAGCGTTTTCGCATCAGAATCTTGCGGGATCGGGAACTGCGGAAAGTGATGCCCCTTAAAATCAATTGCCAAATTTATTTTCTGTTCGATCTCAAGAGTGTTTTCTACGGCATCTTTGTAGTTCTTAAAAATCTTTTTCATTTCATCAACAGACTTGAAATAAATTTGATCCGTGCCGTAACGCAGCTGATTGTAATCAGCCGAGCCGGATTTATCGCCAAGCAGAAGTAAAACGTTGTGAGGAATCGCGTGATCTTTTTCTATGTAATGAGTGTCATTCGTGGCAACAAGTTTTATGTCGAGTTCGCGTGCAAGTTTCGGAATCGTCAGTAGAATCGGTTTCTCGATTTCCAATCCGTGATCTTGAATTTCCAGATAAAAATCATCGCCGAAAATTTCTTTCAGCTTAATTGCGGTTTGTTTTGCTTTGTTGTAATCATCATTGATAATCGGCGTTGCAATGGGACCGGCGGGACACGCGGAAGTACAAACCAATCCATCGCTGTACTTTCGAAGAATTTCCATGTCGATTCTAGGACGATAATAAAACCCTTCTTTGTGCCCGATCGTCGTCATCTTCATCAAATTTTTGTAACCGGTTTCATTCTTCGCGAGCAACAAAAGATGATTATAATATTTTGATTTCTTCTTGGTATAATTCGGGTCGTCGCCTTTTCTATCGAAACGGGTTCCATCCATAACGATGTAAGCTTCCATTCCAACGAGCGGTTTTATCCCTTCCTTCTTCGCCTTTTTATAGAATTCGTATGCACCGTACATTACACCGTGATCGGTTAAGGCAACAGCGTGCATGTCGTTGGACTTTGCCGCGTGAATTAAATCTTCAACAGTGCAAGCTCCGTCCTGTAAGCTGTAATGTGAATGGTTATGTATGTGAACAAAATCTGACATAGTTAGAAGCAATTGAGAATTTAGAATTGCGAATTGAAAATTATCAATTCTCCATTCGCAATTATCAATTATTATTTAGTTCCTGTGTGTCCGAAGCCGCCTTCGCCGCGTTGGCTGCCGTTTAAATCTTGCGTCTCTTCTAAATCCGCGTAATAAACTTTTGCCAAAATCATTTGAGCGATTCTGTCTCCGCGTTTGATTATAAAATCTTCGTTACCGAAGTTGAATAGAATCACTTTTATTTCACCGCGATAATCCGAATCAATTGTACCGGGAGAATTTAAAACTCCAATACCGTTCTTTGCTGCAAGACCGCTCCGCGGCCGTACTTGAATTTCGTATCCGACCGGAATTTCAACGCGAAGGTTTGTCGGGATTAATCCGAACTTTCCTTTTTCAAGAACGATCTCATTTTCGATTGCGGCGCGTAGATCAAGTCCGCTGCTTCCGGAAGTAGCGTATTCCGGCAATGGTATGTCGTTAAAATTATTTGCTACTCGCTGAATCTTAACTTTTATTTTTTCCATTCAAACATTCTCTCTTTAAAGACAAAGATAAAAACAAATGAAAATATTTCTTACTTGATATTTACGAAAGAACAAAAAGCGGAGTGAGATTAATGTATTCGCAGTAACAACTTGCCGAATCTTACAATTTCATGTTTTTCAACTACCCTTAGCAAAAAAATTGCCACTGTAAACAGAATTAGAATTATGAATTTTATTAGAACATTAAGACCGAACTGATAATATAGATAGTAGTAAACGATTCCCGTTACGATTACCAAAACAAGAATTTTTGTCACCTTGCCGTATTCATAATCGATTCTATAATATTTTTGAGAGAAGAAATACAAACTTCCTGCCATAACAAAATAACTTGCAAGTGTTGCTAGCGCGGCACCCATTATACCGAGCACGGGAATCAACAAAACATTGACAACAACATTTATCACTGCACCGGCGCCGGTAACGTAAGGAAAATATTTCGTCTTCTCTTCGATATAAATTCCCGCTTGAAAATTGTAATAGATTCCATTGAACAAATATCCGAGAAGAATTATCGGGACGATGGTAATTCCGCTTAAATATTCTTTTCCGATAATCGAATGCCCCGGAATGAATTGAAATCGCGCAAAGTCTTCTACGAAAAGTGTAAGCACTATCCAAACTAAACTTGAAACCAAAAGAAAAAGAGTAAGAATTTTTGAAAAAATTTCTTTGGCGTTTTTTTCTTTTGCGTTATTTAAGAAGAACGGCTGCCAAGCGTATTGAAACATCGAAACGAAAAGCATCATGAAAATGCCGAGTTTATAATTTGCCTGGTAAATTCCCAGCGTCGCTGGATTTGTCATCGCCAGCACAACAGGTCTATCAATAACCTGAACAACCATTGCAGCTAAACTCGCCGGTAAGTAAGGAATTCCAAACTTCAGCATTATCTTCAGCAAGTCTTTATCAATTCGAAAAGAAAGTTTGCGAAGAATTTCCGGGATCAAAACAACGAAAGTAAAAGCCGACGCAATTAAATTTGCAATAAATATTGCTTCGATGCCGAGATGGTATTTCAAAACCAAAATAAAATTCAGCGCAAGATTGATGAGTATGTTGGCAAGTTTAACGGAAGTAAACTTTCCGGCTTTTCTTTCAAGTCGGAGACTTGCAAACGGCACTAACGCTAACGTATCAAAAATCAAAATGAAAATTACATAGTAGTATAACTTTGTGTACTGTCCCGGGATTTCCATCAGTTCTGTAAATGGGTTTCGCAATAAGTAAAGGGCTAACGCCAGCACAATTGTAGAAAGAAAAACGAACAGATACGCCGTTGAAAAAGTTTTTCTCTTTTCGTTTCCGTCTGCTAGCGAAGAATATTTCATGAAGGCGGCATCCATTCCATAAATAAAAACGATGTTCAAGAATGCAAGGTAGGCGTAAATGTTCGAGTAGATTCCGAAATCGGTTGTATCAATTACATTTGTGTAAAAAGGAACAAGAAGAAATCCGAGAAACCTTCCGACGATGGTACTGATTCCGTAAATCGCAGTGTCTTTGGTGAGTTCTTTAATTTTATCGAGCATTTTATCCAGACTTAATCATTTTAGATTGTCACATAAGTAATTATTTTTTTTAATATAGAACGCTGATGACACTGATCGTAACACTCGCCTCGCTGAGCTTCTGCCTCGGCTTGCCATCGGCGAGACGGGTCGGCGAAGCGGGGATCTTCGCGCAATGCTGTCAGGTTTAGGTTAATAGACTTTGGACTAAAGTCCAATGAGAAAAGGTTTGTTTAGTAACCCCACGCTCTCGCCTCGCTTAGCCGCAAGGCGAAGCGGGTAAGCGCGTGGGGTTAGAACAAATAAAAGCTAATAGGGCTTTAGCCCAATAATTCTTAACCTGACAGCATTGGGATCTTCGCGGATCACCTATTTGAAAAATTACTTATGGACAATCTTGCATCATTTCAAAATTTATTTTTTTTGTGAACCGGCGCTCTTTGAAAAATACGGAGCCAATGCGTCAACATAAACTTTTGGCGGTCGAACGGCTTTCTTTGTATCGCTCTTTATAAAAATGTGAGTAGTAAATCCTTCTGCAATGATTTCATTCGTACCTTTTTTCTTAACAACATATTCAATGTGAACTTTTGGCGAATACAATTCTTTCACCGATGCATGAATTTCAAGAACGTCGTCGTAAGATGCCGACTGCAAATATTTGATTCCGGTTTCAATCAACGGAAGCTGATAACCGTTTTTCTCAACCTCAGCATAAGAAACTCCGGTCGAACGCAGTAATTCTGTTCTGCCGACTTCAAAATATTCCAAATATTTTCCATTGTAAACAAATTGCATCATATCCGTATCGGCATAACGGACACGGATTTCAGTAACATGAGTAAGCATAATTAAATCCAAAATTTCAAAATCCAAAATTCAAAGTTGAAAATCCAAAACAACTTTTTGATTTTGTGCTTTGAATTTTGTGCTTAAGAATTTGTGTTTTAAAATTTTTAGTTTCACTCTTTATTCAACATACACACCCATCTTGCCGAATTTTTCCAGACGGTTCTGAACTAATTTTTCCGGTTTAATCTTCATCAAAGCGTCAAGTTCTTCTTTTAAAACTGTTTTCAAAGTTGCTGCCATTAAATGATGATCTTTGTGCGCGCCGCCGAGCGGTTCAGGAATAATTCTATCGATGATTCCTTGTTCCAATAAATCTTCGGCAGTCAGTTTCAAAGCTTCGGCAGCTTGTTCTTTGTAGCTCCAACTTCTCCACAGAATACTCGAACAAGATTCCGGACTGATTACCGAGTACCACGTGTTCTGCAACATTAGGATTCGATCGCCGATGCCGAGACCAAGCGCGCCGCCGCTTGCGCCTTCACCAATTATTGTAACGATGATCGGTACACGCAAACGACTCATCTCCAAAAGATTTCTTGCGATCGCTTCAGCCTGTCCGCGCTCTTCTGCTTCAATACCGGGATAAGCGCCGGGTGTATCTAACATTGTAATAACCGGAATTTTAAATTTCTCGGCGAGTTTCATCAACCTTAATGCTTTACGATAACCTTCCGGATTCGGCATTCCAAAATTTCTAAAAAGATTTGATTTGGTGTCGCGTCCTTTTTGATGACCGATGATCATCACTTTTTGATCGTCCAATTTCGCAAATCCGGCAACAACAGCATGATCGTCTTTGAACAAGCGGTCGCCGTGAAGCTCGATAAAATTTTCGGTAATCATGTAAATGTAATCGAGAGTGTAAGGACGTTCGGGATGGCGCGCGAGCTGAACCCGCTGCCAACGCGTGAGATTATCGTAAACGTTCTGTTTCAATTGTATAACCTTCTCTTCAAGGTTTCTAACTTCGTCGGCAATGTCAAGGTGACCTTCATATTTGCGCATCTCCTCGATTTTCTTTTCAAGTTCTATAATAGGTTTTTCAAAGTCCAGTACATTTTTTGCCATTTCTACTCCGTACTAAAAAACATTTTTGAAAATGTCCTGCCAAGAATTTCTATATCCAGCCAAATATTTTGATTCTTCGCGTAAAAAATATCAAGCTTCTTAATTTCTTCTGTGTCGGTCTCAAGAAAATCTTCGACAAACCATAAACCGGTTAAACCGGATTTCCCGACAAATAAATCTCCGCGGTAAGATGAATCACGCGGACCGACAAAACTTTTTCTGCTAATGAAGACTTTTGGTACGCCAAGAATGAACTGAACAAAATTGCTATTTTTTGATGTGATCTTCTGAAATAAATATATGAAAGGATAAACCAAAAACAAAATTACCGTTGATAGTGTAAGATCGAAAATACGTTTCGTCGCTCGTCGCGAAAAAGATGAAATGTTGTAATTGACTTTCAACAGCGCAATATCATCGAGCATTGTTACTGAAGATTTTCCGACGAGATAATCAAGCTCTCTACCAGCAACTAAGAATTCAACATTCTCACCCTGGCATTCGGAAACAACCGAGAACATTTGGTTGAACGACAAATCCTCCGACGAGAAAATTACTTTGTCAATTCTTTCGTCTGAAATTATTTTTTTGATGTTATCGACCGCACCCAAAATTTTGAAACTTCCTACAGAGCCGCCGACATTTTTCCGCGACAGACTTATCAATCCGACGACTTGATAAAGACGAGTGAACGTAGATCGCAACTTTGATGCGAGTTCTTCCGTTTTTCTTTCGCTCCCGACAAGCAGTGTCCGGGATTTTCTTGAGTCAGCTTCCAATCCTACCTTAAAAATAATTTTAACCGCTATTCTCCAAAACGAAAAGAAAACAAACGCGAGTCCATAAGTGATAAGCACCACCGCACGGCTGAATGCAAACTGCTTGAAGAAATATGTCAGCGCCGAAAGAAAAACCAATCCGTAAATAAGTCCTAATGCTGCGCGCAAATTTGAAATAGTTTTTTTCCGGTATGCGCCCGCCATCATACCGATAAATAACTGCATCAGCGCCGGGATAAAATAAACCCACGGTTTGAACACATCAGGAAATCCTTTCCAATGCTGGTTTGCATAGATGTGCTCACCGAGGAGAGCGGCAACTGAAAAAATCAAAAAGTCAACGACCATCGAAACGATTGCAAGTTTATAAACATTTGCAAAGGCAATCAGTTTACGGAAAAGGATTGCGGATTGCAGAATAGATTCAACAACGAACGAAGACGAAAAATGTTTGCGCACGAACAAATGCATGGCATCATAAAAGACTTTTGTTTCATCCATGCTGCTTCTTTTTGTGCTCTCTCCTTTGTAATGGATTATTTCCGTAGAGTGAACATAAAAAACTTTGTACCCGGCTTGCTGGGTGCGGTAGCATAGATCCAAATCTTCGCCGTACATAAAAAATTCTCGATCGAATCCGCCGATCTTGTCGTAAACTTGTTTCCGCATCATCATAAAAGCGCCGCTGACGGCATCGACTTCATAGGTTTTGTTTTCATCGAGATACGTTAGGTTGTAACGCGCGAACAATCTGCTCTTCGGAAATAACGTGCTGAGTCCCATCACTTTTGTGAATGATGTCCATGGACCGGGGAATCCTCTTCTGCATGCAAGCTGAAGCGTTCCGTCCGCATTCAGAACTTTGCAGCCCGCAATTCCAGCTTCTGGATTTTGTTCGAAGAATGAAATCATCTTTGTAAATGTATCTTCGCGAACGATTGTATCGGGATTAATCAGTAGAAAATATTTCCCCAAGGCGTGCAGCATCGCGATGTTGTTCGCGGCACCGAAGCCGATATTTTTTTCATTAACAATTAATTTTATGGAAGGAAATTTTTCTTTGATCGATTCGACGCTGCCGTCGTCCGAAGCATTATCGACAACAATAATCTCGGCAGAAATAGTTTTGGCTGCCTTCTGAACCGAATCTAACATGTTCAGAAGAAACTCTTTCACATTATAATTTACAATTATGATTGAGAGGTCAGTCATCTCACATTGAATTTAGTGAACCGAAGATACTTTTCAATCTTAACTTCCAAACCATAACAACCGCTTCGCGAACAATTTTCTTCGACATCTTTGATGTGCCTTCGACACGATCTACAAATGTTATCGGAATTTCAATTATGCGAAAACCTTTTTTCCATGCTATGAAATTCATTTCGATCTGAAACGAATAACCGTTGGAATGTATCGCGTTCAAATTAATTGATTCCAAAACTTTTCTATTGAAACATTTGAATCCGCCGGTGCCGTCTTTGATGGGCATGCCGGTAACAATCCGCGTGTAAAGATTTGCAAAGGAACTCAGAATTAATCTTCTCAACGGCCAATTAACTACACGGACACCGTGAAAATATCTGCTGCCAATTGCCAAGTCGTGGTTCTTAAGAGCCGAAAGCAAATTACCTATTTCTTTTGGATCGTGAGAATAATCTGCATCCATTTGAATTGCCGCTTCATAACCGTTCGCAAGCATGAATTTAAAACCTTCAACATATGCTGTTCCAAGTCCCATTTTTCCGGCACGCCTTAATAATTTGACTCGCGTATTGGAATCGCAAACGCTTTGTACGTAATCTCCGGTTCCGTCCGGTGAATTATCGTCAACGATTAGAATGTCGAGGTCTGCATAAGATTCAAGAAGATCATGCAGCAATTTTTCTATGTTGGTTCTTTCGTTGTATGTTGGAATTATTACAATTGCTTTCATAGCGAATTTAGATTTTAGTCGTAGTGCCCTTTGCCAAATATAACTACAAAAACGGTTCTAAAAAGAATTTTAAGATCCATTCTTAAACTCATATTTTCGATGTAGAACAAATCATATTTCAGTTTAACTTTCACATCTTCAACATTTTCATCGTATTTGTGTTTTACCTGCGCCCAACCGGTTACCCCCGGACGAACTTTCAATCTTCTTTTGTAAAGAGGAATATCATGAGAAAGTTTTTCAACGAAGAATGGCCGTTCCGGGCGGGGTCCGACAAAACTCATATCGCCTTTCAAAATATTTATCACTTGCGGAACTTCATCAAGCCGGACTTTTCTAATAAATTTACCAACCTTCGTGATGCGCGGATCATCTTTTGTTGACCATACCGGACCGGTATGCTTTTCAGCGTGATGAACCATCGATCTAAATTTGTAAATCTTGAAAATTTTTCCGTTCTGTCCCATTCTTTCTTGTTTGTAAAATACAGGTCCTTTCGTTTCAAGACGGATTGCAAGCGCCGCTAACAAAGTTGCCGGCGACGTTATTACCATTAACATGAAAGACAGTACAATATCCATCAATCGTTTAAGCTTCTTCTCCCACTCAGGCATCAGTTCGGGCATCACATCGATGAGAGGAAAACTATAAAGCTGGGATATCTTGGCTTGCCCGCTGATGATATCGTAAAGATCCGGCGCCATTTTGATCTCGATATTTTTTCCTTCACAGCGGGAAACGACTTCGAGAATTATTTCTTCCTCATGTCTGCCAAGAGAAATTATCACATTCTTGATTTGAAATTTATCGAGCGTGCTTTCAAGATTATGAATTGTATCAACAACACTCACGTTCTTAAATGATTTGTTCAACTCGGATTCATTGATTCCCGAATATGCGACAACATCGAGACCCAACTCTCTATGCCGCAGTATTGAGGTATGAATCTCGTTCGATTTTGGACTGAAGCCGACTATAAGCGCGTTCCTTCTTCCGATTCCTTGAATGAGCAGTCTCCGCTGAATTCCTCTGATTGTGAGCCGTCCAACTCCAACTACGAAAAAGAATATTCCCCAATAAATGAAAATGTAAACACGCACGGATGTTGAAACACCGCGTGTGTAGTCGTCATAAAGAATTAGAAAAAATAAAATTAGTACCCCGACGAATGAGGCTTTGAACAGTGTTGAGAGTTCATCCAATCGGGAAAGTGCAAACCAAGTTCGGTACATTCCTACAAAAGTGAAGATCAAAAGCCAGTAAATGTAAACGGCAATCATCGGCAGCAAGAAATCCGGTTGGGTGATCAAATCGAACCAGCCGGACTGAACGCGCACATAGAAAAATGCAAGCCACGCAAAATTCACCGTGATGAAATCAGTGATCAGAATTAGAAATTTTTCGGTTTTCTTATTCATAAAATTTTAACAGTAATAAGGATAAAATAAATGTAAAGCGAACAAACTGTTCGCTCAACAAAAACAGAACATTAATGCTATAACTTCTCAATTACTTTGTTCGAGACATAATCGCCGATAGATAACGATGCCGTTGCAGCCGGAGACGGTGCGTTGCAAACGTGAACCACTCGTTTGTCTTCAACGATGTAAAAGTCATCAAGCAGTCCGCCTTTTTTATCGCACGCTTGCGCTCGAACGCCGGCGGCGCCGTCAACCAAATCTTTTCCTTCAATTTCCGGTACCATTTTTTGCAATGCTTTCACAAACGAATTTTTTACCAGCGATCGGTAATACTCGCCCATTCCCATGCGCCAATTTTTCTTTATCACTTTGTGAAAGCCAGGCCAAAACATGGTTTCAAATGCGTCTCGCAAATTAAAACTTGTCTTCGTGTAACCTTCTCTTTTAAAAGATAGAACTGCGTTCGGACCGCATTCAACTTCGCCGTCAATCATTTTGGTGAAATGAACTCCCAAAAAAGGAAAGTTCGGATCCGGCACCGGATAGATTAATGTTTTCACAAGATGTTTGGCTTGATCTTTCAGCTTGTAATATTCTCCGCGGAACGGAATTATTCTAAGCTGCAAAACCGGGTGAGTCATCTTTGCAACCCGGTCTGAAAATAAACCGGTACATGTAGCAACCAATTTTGAAACAAACGTTCCCTTCGAAGTTATCACCTCGCATTGATCGGTGCCAACGCGGAGGTCTTTTAATTCGCAGCCAAATTCAATTTTGCCGCCGAATTTTTTTATCAATTCCAAATATTTTTCAGAAACTTTCGTGTAATCTATAATTCCGGTTTGCGGCACAAATATTCCGGCAGCACCGGCAATGTGAGGTTCGTAATCTTTCAGCTCTTCTTTTCGAAGCCGTCTTAAACCGTTCAGTCCGTTTTCGATTCCGCGCTTCATAATATTTTCCATAGCGGGAATTTCCGACTCGGATGAAGCGACAATTACTTTTCCGCAAATGTCGTAACGGATTTCATTCTCGTTGCAAAAATCAATCATCATCTTGTAACCGCGAACGCAGTTTTGAGCTTTCAGACTTCCCGGTTTATAATAGATGCCGGAATGAATAACGCCGCTGTTGTTCCCCGTCTGATGCTGCGCAACGGAATTCTCTTTCTCTACAATCAAAAGTTTGAGAGAAGGATTTTTTTCAAGAATTTTTAGTGATGTCGCCAGACCAACGATTCCGGCGCCGACAACAACAACATCATACTTCATTTATATTGCTCAATTTTAATAGTTCATCATAGAATCTTTTTACAACGAACTTTCGCGAAAAGTTATTATAAGCTTCAGTACGTCCATTCTTTCCGAGGTCTTTAATCGCACTTTTATTGTTGCGGAAGAAAATTACTTTTTCCGAAAGCATTTGCGCATTCTCCGGCTCAACAAACATTCCACAGTTTGCTTCTTCCATAATTTTTCTTGCTTCGCCGTCAACGCAAAGAAGTACCGGAATTTCGGCAGCCATACTTTCATAAAGTTTAGATGGAATTGTAATCTTAAAAATTTCGCGGTGAACAAGCGGGATGATCATTACATCAAACAGCATTATATATTTAATGACGTCAGTTCTGGAAACCGGAGGGATCAATATTACGTTCGTCAAGTTATTGGTTTTAATTTCTTTCTCGATTAATTCTTTTTCAACTCCGTCACCGATAATAAAATAGACAACCTCTTTGTAGTCCCGGGTTAATTTGGCAGCTTCGGTAATAATTTTCAGACCTTGTGCGCTACCGATATTGCCGGCGTAACCAAAAACTAATTTGTCCCGAAGCTGATATTTTTCAACCAGTGCCGCATCACGCGGTTCATGCTTTATTAAATCCGTGTTAACAAAATTCGGTACGTACAAAATTTTCTTGATATACGAGTGACTCTTCGATAATCGTTCATTGGTTAGCTTTGTAACAACATTCACCATATCGGTGTGTCGGTAAATCCAATGTTCCAGCCTTTGCGCGAACTTGATTATTGAATCACTCTTAAGATATCCAAGCGCTGTTGCCGATTCCGGCCAGAGATCGCCTATATCAAAAAAGAATTTCGATTTCTTAAACTTCTTTGCAAACACTCCGGTGATTCCGGTAAACAACGGCGGGGCTATTGTAAGTATGTAATCAATCTTTCCAATTTTAAATAACATCACAATTAGCGACGAAAGCATGAACGAACCGTAATAGAGAATTCTCTTGATATAATTTCCCCTATCGGACGCATACACAAATGTCCGGTAGATTGTATAACCGTCTTCTTCTATTTTTTCGTAAAGTTTAAAACTTGTTTTTACTTCATGCTTACTCATCAAATAACTTGGGTAAGGCGTAACTACAATTATATCCATTCCCAGATCGCGCAATCCCTCTGCAAAGCCGACGCTTCTTTGAGAACCGCCGCCAATCTCAGGCGGATAATATTGAGTAACGATTACAAATTTTTTCATTAGAAGTTATTTTTCTTTTCCAACTCGGTTCTCTGAATTATATCCGAAATGCGTTCCGCAATAGATGCCCATGAATATTCACGTGCCTTCTCGATTCTTTTCCTATTTCGATTTGGTAAATTATCTTCAATTGCCCTCTTTATCAACTCCACAAATTCATTATCTTCCTTAGCCACAAACACCAGGTCGCTAAATTTTCTAACCTCGGGTAAATCGGAAGACAAGACGGGAATTCCCAGAGACAAATACTCCAGCAGTTTAAGCGGATTTGCGGCAATCGTCAGTTCATTCACCTCGAAAGGAATTAATCCCAAATCGAATATCGAAGCATAATTGGGAAGAATAGAATATTTGATTTCGTCCAAGTAGAAAAAATTTTTGAATTGTTTTAGCGAATCCAAATTGCGCAAAGACTTCCCGATTAAAATGAAAGAGTATTGTGGATATGTTTTCACACATTTTTCAATCACTTGTAAATTTATCCATTCGGATATCAAGCCAAAAAAACCAACGACAGGTTTAGGTATGTTTGCTATCTCAGCCGGAATTTGATCAATCCGTTTTTGAAAATGCTCACAGTCCACACCTTGAGGTAGAAAATAACTTTTTCCGTTTGAAGGTTTTCTTGTTTCAACCAAAAAGTCTGAAACGGAAAAGCTTGTATCCACTTTTTGAAGCAGTTCACGTTCAAAATCAACAAGCTCTTTAAAAGTGCCTTCTAATTTAGAATAATCATCAAGACAAAAATAATGCGACGAGCTTTCACCAATCTCTCCTAATATATCCGAGACCAGAGGAGACGAGGTAAGCAAAACCGGATTAACTATTTTATGAATTTCTATTTCACGGAATAATTTTTTCTTCAGACTTCTTTTATTGAAGTAACGGATCGCTTTATAATTGTGAAAAGGAATGACGAACGGATGAAGTTGGTTTGGAGATTTTTGTTCTGCGCTATTTGAAGATTCTTTTTTTGAAAAAACGTGTACCAGCTTGTTAGCCGCCCGTTTGAAATCTTTTAAATTAAGATTCGGTTTGCGTAATCCAAGCGAGCCTATCCAGAATATTCTATTTTCTTTTAATAACTCTTTGGCAATATGCTGAAGCGTTGAAGGTAGTCGTCCCCAATCGTCACTAAATATTATTATATCTCTATTAGCCAGCAATTGTCAAATCACCCTGTGGTTAATGATGTTTCTTTGTTACATAACTATTTTGTGTTACAAAGGCAAAAGTGAAAAAAATTTGCATCAAATATAACTCTTATCAATTTATGATTTAATCTTTATTTTATGATTACATTTTTGTCCAACACGAGGTCAATTATGTCACAGTCTATGAAGTACATTTACATATTCTTATTCACAATTATGCTAGTCCCGATTTCTGTGCGTGCTCAATCATCATCCGTTGGAAAATATGAAGCAGCGGAGGGTAAAATTGTCGGCATATGGCCGCATAATGATCGATTCAAATCCGTCGGCAGCATGAAAGAACTTAACGAACGGTGGGGATTTAACTACGTTCTTCTTGCCGAAATTTACGGCGTAAATGAAAAAAAATTACTGGGCAATGCAGGATTTGATTCGCTTCACATCATGCACCAGATCATTTTGCCTAATTCCGATAATGAAAGAAATCTTCTGCTGGAAAGAATTCTGAGACTTGGGAAATTGTGGGCTTATTATTTCGACGAGCCGATAAGCAGAGAACAATCATTTATACAGTTTTTAAAATTGATTACCGACCTTAGTAACGATGGGCTCTACCCTTTTGCCAAGATTATTGCAAGTGAGCTGGATGAAAGAAAAGCTGCTCGTTTATTGAAAACAGCCGATGAAATTATGTACAGCGGCTACGGTGAGAAAGAGAAAATGGGATTTGATCAGGCTAAAACGTGGTCGGAGTGGAAACAATATCTTGGAGAAAAATTCTCGCTGGTCTGGATTAGCGCCGAACAAGATTCTAACGAATACCGAACATTGTTAAAGTCTGCGAAAGAATTAGGATTTAATTCCATTTGGTTTTATGCTCTCGAGCCAATTGAAGAAGGAAAGGAAGTCAGCAACAGCAACTATGAAAAATTTTGCGAGGCGGCAGTTGAGTTTGGTTTTATGAAACTCAAAAAGCAAAGTCCCGGCAACTAATTTTTTGTTTAAGCGAGGTTATATTTTTCTATCAATCTATTTCCAAGTTCTTCTTTGTTAAGAAGTTTGAAAAAGATCACGAGTTCCTCTTTGCCGAACAATCTTATACCGAGCGTTATGAACGCAATTAGAAATGGAGACAAAACCAAATAAGGTATTAACGGAAGGAACGAAAGCAAATACAAGCCGATGCACATCAACACCGACCAGCCCAAAACTTTATATCTTCCAATCGAAGGTCTGTACCCAAATTTATTTAGTGCAAAAATAATGAAGACAAACGATGCGAAGCTGGCAAACAACTTAGCCAGAGCAGCGCCAAGAAAAGAATATTTTGGTATTAACATAAAGTTGGCACTGAGATTAACAATGACTTGAATTGCGCCGCAAATAAAATTGTAGAACTGCTTATTCTTTGCTACCAGCACTGCTAAAGTATAGTGAGTGAAAAACAAAAAGATTTGGCACCAATAAAGAATGGATGAAGGCAATGAAGTTGACGCATAATCACTACCAAAGATCAGATGAACAAGAGAACCAGATTCAAATGTAAAGACGGCTGCGATTACAAATGCTATGAAGTACAAAAGCTTCACTACCATATTGGAAAGAAAATCCGAACCGACATGGTCTGTCATTCTCTTAACCAGAATGGGAAATACCGTTGTTACAATTGCACCCGGAATGATATTCAAGGGCATAGTTAACCGTATGCCGGCAGAATAAATTCCAACATCGAACGCACCTTTATAATAATTAAGAATAACAATATCGATCTGCATAAATATCGTGGTTAGGATCGCAAAACCAAAAAGTGGGAGCGATTCCTTCAACAGCCAAAAAGCACGATGAAGTGTTGCTTCAAACTTGTAACCAAATTTCTTCTTCAAATAATGGAACGACAGTACAAATCCCGGCACATTAGAAACAGAATAAGCAATCACAAAATACAAAACAGCATCCTTAGTGAAAGGAATATAAAGGACCATTATAAGAAGTATAAGATTATCCAAAATCGAGAGTGTCATTGGATAATGCATTTTGAGATTTACTTTGAACGGCGTTGCAAGGAGATCCCTAACGTTCACGGTTTTCATCGAAATGACTATCGTAGTGAATAAAATATTCGTTAATAAAATCTCACTTGATGAATATTTTAGAAATGGTGCTACTATGTTAAATATAATAACAAGGATTAGGAATAGAACAAATCGTAACGAAAGAGCGCTGCTAAACAGATGAAAATTTTCTTTGTCTTTAGAGAACTCACGAAAGACTATTGGTTCAATGCCGAAATCAACAAACTTTGAAAGAATTCCAACTATAGCGAGTACGCTGCTAAACGTGCCGAAGTTTTCAACGCCTAGGAACCGAGCGGCAAGCACAATGGCAATAACATTTAGGATGAACGCCATTCCCTGTCCAACCGAAAGCGAGAAAACATTTTTGGTTACTTTTTCGATGGAATCAACCTTGGTTAAACTTTATTTGTATCATTAAACAAATTTCGTGAAAATCAGAACAGTCTTTTTTGCTTTAACAACTCTTTAAGAAATTCTTTTCAAACTAATGGAAGAAAAATATAATTATAAATCTAAACAACAAATAGCCTGTTGTTAAGATAAATCTTCGACTCTTGAAGGTATTCCTCAATTTTCCACTTGACCGACAAACTTATTAGCGTTACTTTAACCTCAGAATGTGGGGCTAACTTTTTCCTTATTAATAGGGGTTAGCTGATTAAAATTACTACGGGAAGTTTTTAATGAGCAAGAAATCTTTCTCAAATTGTTTTTGAAACAAGTTTACTTCTTTTTACAACGGATGTAATTCAATTGGAAACATTCTCAAGGCAAATTGAAACGCATCTGTAAGGAATTGAAATTCTCATGTTTCAAATTGTTTTACGTTTTCTTCAATTTAAAACATGGTTATATCTAATAGAATTAAGTGTGTAAGAAATAGAAACATGTGTATTTCAAATGGGAATAGACATGTAACCAATTAAAACAAGCGTGTTTCCAAAAGAAATAGGGGCATTTTAGATTGAAACACGAATATTCCAAATAGAAATAGGGTTGTTTTAAATCGAAATAAACATGTTCCAAACAGAAATAAGGGTATTTAGAATTGGAATATTCGTATTTAGCTCAAAATCGAAGATTTTTTAAGTTTTCTTTGCCGGATTAGATATTCCCGTTTATTCTGAATAGATAAACTAAATATCAAACTAACAGCAATGGAGGTAAAAATGATCGGTTACCTAAGTGATCCGAAAACCCGCCTTGTTTCGGCAAGAGCCGGGATGCAGAAAAACAGTTCACTCTGGACAGATCAAACTGTCACAGTTCAAAAAGTTGATGAAATGATTGCCAGCATCGACACAAAGGATAACGAACTGGAAGAATCCAAGAATCAGTATCAACTAAAAATTACCGGTGCAAGAAACTTAAGCAACGAGGCAAATAATCTTGCCGATAAGATTGAGAATCTTGCATACGGATTTCACGGAGATAACCCGGAGAAGTTGATTGAGTATAACATAAAGAAGAGAAAACCCGCTGCACCGAGAGCTGTTCCTACCAAAGTATTAATTCCAACTCTTGCAGACGATACCGACGGAGAGGGATTTATAGTAAGCACGCAAGTTGACCCGAACGCCGATTATTACGAATGGCAAAAAGGGTTGGGTGCGAATGCAGCAGATGCAAACACAATACCCGAACTGAAAAACTTTAAGACAACAAAGAAGACGAGTTTTGTTGACGATGAAGTTCTGAAAGGGGTAAGAGTATTTTACAGAGTGAGAGCGGCAAACACAAACGGCGTTGGTCCGTGGAGCGAAGCTGTTAGCAAAGTGCAGTGACCACCCCCCTTCGGGTGACTGGTGGAGGTTCCGTAAAAAGTACTAATAATTAAAACCAAGGAGGTTTTCATGGCTTAAACAAAACATTCAACCAGCGAGATCAAAGATGGGTGCAAAAAATTAAATAATATTTCTTAATTTATTATGGGGTAAGACGATGAAAAAACTAAATATTTATTTACAAGTGATGCTAATGATTTTCGTAATAAATCTTGGGGGTCTATTAGCTCAAACATTACCAATACCATCAACAACTGGCACAAATTCTGTTTCTTACAACCCAGTACTAAATGTTTATGAATTCAATTGTAACGGTACAACAATTTATAGATATGAGAAAAGTAATGGTGGCTATTCTTACAATAGTGGTGCAACATTCCACGCGATTCAGACTTTAGGAACGGATGGCTATTGGTTCTATCCAAGTTATGTTGGAGGGATCACTGCTTGGTTAGCTGGAGCTGAAAGAAAACCTTGGGACGTCGGAGTTACCTATACAAGACTAACTCCAGATCCTACAATCGTTGGTAATACTGTTACTAGCTATTGGAGGATGCAGTATGGTACTGATTTCATCGATTACAGATATGACATGACAATTTCTGGGAAAACGCTTATTATTAATGTTGATGCGTCTTCCACAACTAAGGCAACTGGGATTCACTTCGATAGATGTGAAAATGCTAATAATCCACGTAATGTACGTATACCATATCTAACGCTATTTAACATTCTTTATTGTAATCAAGGATATACTTCATTATTTGTAAACTGGGAAACAACAAATTGTTCAACAATCTATCCCTTTGACCCAAGTGAGTATACAGTTCCACCAGATGTTTCAACAAAATCAATAAGATTTTCACAAGTGGTAAAATATAATCAAAATACAAACGGTAACAGAAATACTCTCAAAGAAACTATTTACTTGACGGTCTCATCAAATATTAATGAAGTTTTACCAAACCTTGTGGGTCCAACTGCACCTTACAAAACTCAAGCAGCTAGTAAAACAGTACTATGTTATTGGCCCCCTTATACGTGGTTAAATAAACCTCCTGTGTGTAGTAATTATACTATCTCTTCTTTAGCTTCTAGTTATCAACCATATGCAATCGGAGATGCAAAGTATAATAGAAATTATAAATTGTTGAGTCTCTTGAAAAGAATGGGTGTGAATGGACTTAACGTTATAATCAAGGCATATCAAAACAAAGGATTTGATAGTGGTTACCCACAATTCCTGCCAGCTAACACATTTGTTAATGGGACTGATAGCTGTTCTTATAATAACGCATGCACCAATACAACTAGTAATCAACCACTCATGGATACAAGGGATACTATCGTGAACAAATTAGGATATGGTTTTGCATTGCATGAAAATTACGTAGATACATATGCAAACTGGAGTGACTATAGTAATCACACTGGCGATCTAGTAAAAACTTCATCCGGACAATACTATCTTAGTTGGCCAAGAGGTGGTTGTTCAGGAACTGACACTTCCAGAGTTTTCAATGTTGGAAAAGCATCTTACTATTTAACAAATTATGGTTCAGGTCAAATAGTATCTCAGATGTCGGGCCATTTGCCAACATGGTGTTACCTAGATGTGCATTCAGCAGCAAATCCATCAGATTTTGTAGATTACGATGCAAGTGCTAATAAAGATAGCTCTAGTTATTTTAAATTTGTGCTGCACAAGTATCGTAAATTACCTGATTATCTAAGGAGTAATTACTCTGGTCCGGTTCAGGGGGAGGGACACCATCATTTTCTTTACGTTGGTTATTTTGATGATTTGGAAGCACGACTCCACACGGCAGATTATTATTTATATGGTTATAAAGCCCCTCTGTTTGTAGATTTTGATTTAACGAAGATGCACTCAAAATCAGCATTCCATGGAGTTGGACATTGTGGTGATTTTTTTGCACCAACATATAAACAAGGAAATATCAATGTAGCACTCTCCGACAGTATGGTTTGGATATACATGGCTTCAGAATTAGCATACGGTCATAGCGGATTAATAACCAAATCAAACGTGGTTGACCACACTATTTACCAAGCGCTATTGGAATACAAGCATATTTACCCAATTCAATTGCTTATTGCCAATGCAACACCTAGCTCAATTGAATATTATCATGCTGGTAGCGGTCCCTACACTGCATCACAGTACATTAGCCTTTATTCAAGCTGGGATAATTATATGTCTTCTGATTTCATGTCTCAGGTAAAAATCACTTATGATAACGGAATAATAATTTGGGTTAATCGTAGTCCCTTCTACAACTGGTCATTTACTTTATCGCAAACTAGCGGTTGGTTCAGTTGGAACGCAAGCGTTAGCGGATTTCAAAATCTTTACGCCGGCAGCTTGACACAATCTTTTTCAGTCACATTACCAACGAATTACGGATGGTTTGTTTATGTGCCTGGTAATTTATCAAGACAAGCTAAAATTGCAGGCGAAACTCTGAACCATGAAAAAATTATGACATATGAATTGCAAGACAATTATCCCAATCCGTTCAACCCTTCTACAACTATTAAATATCAACTCCCGCAGGATGGGTTCGTGTCATTAAAGGTCTATGATATGCTGGGCAGAGAAGTTGCAAACCTTGTTAACGAGCTTAAGAAAGCAGGAACCTATGAAGTTAGTTTTGACGCTCATAATCTTGCAAGCGGCGTTTATGTATATACAATTCGTGTACATGACTTTGTTCAGTCGAAAAAGATGGTGCTTTTAAAATAAGGAAAATCAATTATAAATGCAGGAAGGCGGCAAATATTTGTCGTCTTCTTTTTCTGATTTCTATTACAGAAATATTCATAGATAATGCATCAACAGAAACTTACGCAGAAGTACCTTCTTTTTTACGTGAGCGTTTGATATTTTTCTAGGCAAATTTAATAGTAAGTTGTTTTTGAGAATCGATTTCACTGAGAAACAAATAACCGACTGGAAATAATAGATGTGCGGGATTGCCGGAATAATTGAGCGAAATAGATCTGTAAATGTTGACCAACTCAAATCGATGTGTGACAGTTTAAGCTTGCGAGGTCCAGACTCAGAAGGGATACACGTAGACGACAAAATAGGACTTGGACACAGAAGACTATCGGTTATTGATTTGCAAACCGGTGACCAACCGATGTTTAGTAATGACAAGTCAGTCGCAATCGTTTATAATGGAGAAATATATAACTTCAAAGACCTTCGTGCCAAACTAGTAGAACGGGGATACCATTTCAACACGCAGAGCGATACAGAAGTAGTTATTAATGGCTACCTTGAATTTGGAATTGACAATCTCTTGCCTCAGCTTGAAGGTATGTTTTCCTTTGCTTTGTACGACAAAAGTAAAGATAAAGTATTTATTGCAAGAGACAAGTTTGGAGAAAAGCCTCTCTATTATTTTGTTGACAACGAAAGATTTGCGTTCGCGTCTGAACTGAAAGCGTTGAAAAATGTTGTCCCATTTGAAGGAATTAGCAACAAAGGGCTAAATTATTTCCTTTCATTAAGCTATATACCAGCTCCATTTACAATCTATTCCAACATTCTTAAACTTAATAGCGGATGTTATATTACAATAGATTCCAACCTGCATACTCAAGTTAATAGATACTACAATTTGATAGAACGACTGTCAAAGAGAGAACAATATTCTGATTTTGATCTATGCAAAAGAGAACTGAAACAACTGCTGTATGAGTCAGTGACTGGACGGATGATTTCGGATGTACCGATTGGCGCTTTTTTAAGTGGTGGAATTGATTCAAGCATAATAACTTCCATTATGAGTGAACTTTCATCGGAACCGATAAACACATTCTCAATTGGTTTTAAAGAAAAAGAATTTGATGAAAGTGACCGAGCGAAACTTGTAGCAGAGAAAATCAAATCGAACCATACAGTTCATTATTTGAACTATAAGGACGTCGTGGATTTGGTTGATGAAATAGTACTCCATTTCGACGAACCTTTTGGTGACTCCTCTGCAATTCCGACATATTACGTAGCCAAATTAGCGAGAGAAAAAGTTACGGTCGTTTTAACTGGTGATTGTGCTGATGAACTTTTTATGGGTTATGAAAAATATTTGGGACACATTTACACAAAAAAATATAGGAACCTTCCTCCACTCATAAAATGGATTATTGAAAAAGGAATTGCATTAATTCCTCATACTAAAATCACCAATTCGTTGTTAAGAAAACTCAAAAAAGTTATCAACAACGCCGCACTTGAAGATTTTGACTTACATTATGGTTTAATGTGCCTCGGTTTCAATGACGAAGAACGTTCAAAAATTCTGGTAAACAATAATTTCGTTGATATAAAACAAAACCTTAGTAAAATATATAATTCTTATGAAATGGGATCTGCTCTTGAGAAGGGAGATTATGTTGATATAAACATAGTTCTCGAAGGCGACATGCTTACTAAAGTAGATCGAATGTGCATGAGGAACTCGCTGGAGGCAAGAGTGCCTTTCTTGGATTCTAAAATCGTTGAGGCAGCATTCCGAATGCCTATTGAATATAAACTTAATGGCAAAAACAAAAAATACATTCTGAAGGAAACATTTAAGGATTTGTTGCCAAAGAGAACTCTTAAATTTTCTAAAAAAGGTTTTTCCGCTCCAATTGATTATTGGTTGAAAAGTGAATTGAATGAAGAATTACGAAAAGTTATTTCTAAAGAATTTATAAGATCACAAAACATTTTCAATCATGAAGAAATCCAGCACATCTATAATGAACATATGAATGAGACAGAAAATCATGCAGGCAAACTTTGGAATTTCTTTGTATTCCAAAAATGGTATCAAAGAAAAATTTTAGAACAATCCAAGTTAAAGCCTATCGCGCAGCGAATTCAACAATAGTTCTTGATACAGTCTATCAGTGTTATCTACCATAGTTTGGATAGAGAAATCATCGCTTATGTTGTTTTTAGCAAACTCTCCAAACTTACGCGCTTTGGAAATGTCTGAAATAAGATCGAGAATTCTATCCGCCAACATGTCAATATTCATCGGCTCAATCAAATACCCGTTTTTACCATCCACAATTACTTCATGAGCGCCATCTAAATCAAACGCGATGACAGGTTTTCCCATTAACATTGATTGTGCAAAGACTCGCGGTAATCCTTCCAGCAAAGCAGTGTGAACAACGACATCTAGAACTGATATGATTGATGGTATTTCCTTGGGCCACACTAATCCGGTGAAAATTACTTTGTCACTTAGATTTCTTTCACTAATAAATTTTGTTAGTTCATCTTTAATTTCACCATCGCCTACCAATACTAGTTTTGCATTTGATAATTTCATGCTCACCTTTTCAAATGCTTTCAGTAAATATATGTGACCTTTTAATACCGATAAACGACCAATATTGCCAAGAACGATATCATTTTCAGATAATCCATATTTTTCCCTCGTGTTGTTGTTATTTGTTGTATCATAATTCATAAAATTTTCAACATCAAATCCACTTCGTATCACTACAAATTTTTCTCTTGGCGCAATTTTATTAGCAACCATTTCATCAACAATTGTATAGGTCACCGAAACAATCTTTATGCAAAATAATGAGGCGAACTTCTCTATGGATTTGAATAATTCATGAACAAACCAATTTTGAAATCTATGAAAAGGATTACCATGATTGTGATGGATGACAATGGGAGTTTTTGCAAGCCAAGCAGCTATTCTTCCAACGACACCGGCTTTTGCACTATGCGTATGTACAATATCGAATTTATTTTTCTTGATGAATTTGAAGAGTTGAAAAGTTATTACTAAATCCCATAACGGTGATATTTTTCTTCTTAAGTTCGGAAAAGTATGAACGGGAATTTTCAAGCGTTCCGTTATTTCATGCATACTTCCTTCTACGGAAGAACTTGAACCTGTAATGATTTCAACTTTATAACCTTTTTTAATTAGTCCGGCAACTGTAAAAATTGTATTCTCGGTTGCACCTCCGACATTAAACAAGGTTATGATGTGCAGGACTTTCTTATTAGTATCAATTTTAGTCAACTGTATTCCTAAACCAAGCTCTCAAATAAACTAATTAATTTACTAGAATTGCGTTTCAATGAATAATTTTGAACAATAAAATTTCTACCTTTAATACCCATTTTTTTTCTCAAGCCTGAGTCTTCTTTCAAAATTCTCAAATATTTAATCCAATCTTTTATAGTGTCTGCTTTAAAACCATTTATCCCATGTTGGATTATTTGATTATTTACCCCCACCGGAGAACCAATTATCGGTATGCCACAAGACAGATATTGAATTAATTTTAACCCACATTTCCCTCTTTCAAAAGGACCGTCAACCAAGGGCATAATCCCAACATCGAATTTGGAGATTTCTTCTACTTCGGTCGATTCTTTCCAATCAATATTGTCAGTTGGGAAATCCTTGAACTTCAAGTCATCCACCCCTACTAAAGTAATTTTTACATTCCCTAGATTATAAATTTCTTTGAGTGCTTCTTCGATCATAAACAAATATTTTTTGGTGCTTGGTGAGCCGATCCATCCGATATTAAAATAATTTTCCTCGGGCGATCCCTTTTTAACAAATTTATCTGTATCAACAACGGTTGGAAAAATTTCAATCGATTGTGAATTATTTTCTTTTGCTCTATCGGACAAATACTCATTCCCAGCAAGTACTAAATTAGCTGTACTCATAACCATATCGATCTTCTTGCCCAAAATATATCTTATAAGAAAAAACTTGTGAAGATCGTATCTATGAAAAAAAGCATCATCATAATCAGCAACCAATTTTGTCTTCGATTTAATAAGAGACTTTTCTATGAAAGGCGGAATCCATGGAAATGCTTCTTGTTCAACCCAAATAATATCATATCTTCCTTTTCGCAAGAGCAGAAATATTCTCTTAAAATATCCAAGCACAATTTCAACAAAAGGAAAAGGAGCTTTCTCATACAAATGTTTTACGTAATTTGCGCCCAACAGAGGTCTGATCGTTATTTCCCATCCTTGTTCTTTAAGATAAGGTAGGTATTGAAAAAACCTGTATCTACTGCTTGGACCATTAATCTCGTATCGAGGAAGTATTAGAATTCTCATCAGCTCTTATTTAGGAAAAGAAATAGATATAATTTTTTATAACCACTTAAGATTTCTTTTATAGAATCAATTGAGCCACCAAAAATTGCATTAATAACTCGTGTTACAGGCTCACAAAACAGAATAACGAATGAAACAAAGCAAGCAGAAAGAAAATTAAAATGCTTCCTAGAGTATAAAATTTTGCTGCGCAGGTTGTAGAATAATCGTTGCGCTTTCACTTTTTCTGATACACCGCCGCCTTTATGGTAAACCGAAGCCGCAGATAAATAGTAGCTTAAATATCCATTCTGTTTGGCTCGCAATGAAAGATCGGCATCCTCGTAATAGACGAAAAATCTTTCGTCAAAACCGTTTAGTCTTTTAAAAAGATCCTTTCTTATTAACAGGAAAGATCCCATAACTTGATCAACGACTCTGCTATCAAGGTGGTCCCACTCGGTCATAAAATGAGCCGGAAAAATATTCGGAAGTAGTTTATCAAAGCCTAACGACATATATACCATTCTAAATTGGGTTGGAAATCTAGCGCAATTTCGGCTAACATTTCCCTTTTCGTCAACAATTTTCACTCCCACAATTCCCACCCTTTCATTCTTTGGGTCATCCAAGAAAGAGATCGGCACATGCAGAGAATTTTCAAAAAGTCGAGTATCAGGATTCAAAAAGAGAATGTAGTCGGCTTGCGATGTTCCAGCACCAAGATTACACGATCTTGCAAACCCAAAGTTATAAGAATTCTTGATAACTTTGATTGGCAACTGAATATCTTCAATTCCGTTCAGAGAGTTATCTTGTGAAGCATTATCAACTATAATAACACTATTCAATTCAAAGGTATCGTTAAGTGCAGTGCTAATGGATCTTACACACTGTGATAATAATGTGCCGGAATTCCAATTTACTATTAATATGTCTACCGATGTTGGCACTTTGCCCTAAGAAATTAGTTACAATTTGCGAAGGAAGAAACAAGCCATATCACCTTCATTATTTTGATTAAGTTGTTCAGCTCTCTTTTTATAGTCTTTGATCTGTTTTTTTGAAAAAATTGATTCCCGTGAGTTAAACCAAAAAGATCTATTGTCATGGAGCGGAATATCATTTTGAAATTGTTCACTTCCCCAAAACTGAAAAGCCCAAGATTCATAAATTATTTTATCCAATGAGAACCCAGTTAGGGTAGCTAATTCTCTAATTCCGGCTACGGTTGGAATTGATAAGTGACGGGGCGCATCTAATTGAACCCAATTGGCGCCATATGTTCGCCAGGCATACCCGCCAACAACTGGAATGCGAATCAATACATACTTATTGGTATTTAATAATGAAGCGGCTTTCATTAAATCTTTTTTGGGGTCAGCAACGTGTTCCAAAGAGTGATTGAACATAATAAGATCATATTTTATAAATAGATCATGTATACTACCTTTGATAATCTTCAAGCCAGATAATGTATTTTTGTTAGCTGTAATAAATGGATCAACTCCATATAAATTAGAAAATCCAAATTGTTGCATAAGAAATAACAACTCGCCTTCACCACTGCCTACATCAAGAATTGCATCAGTAGGTTTGACTTCGGTAGCTTTCAAAAGTTTTCCAATCTGTGGAGCCCACCATAATCCATTAATAATTCTTCCTATTAAACCTTTACTATTGTAAGAATATTCAAATCTCTTCAGTTTAAGCCAGCGCTTTAATCTGTTTTCATGTCTTAATACAAAAGATAAATAGTTGGAAGGATAATACTTTGCCAAGTTAGAAGGAATTTCTACTATTTGTATGCTACCGCAATTTGCGCATTCCACATACTCAAACTCATCTCTTAACCCAAACATCATTTCACGAGCTATGAATTTTTGTTTAGGATTGTTACCCTGACAAAAATGGCAATTATACATAAACTAAATTGTTACGATCAATAGTAAGTTTAATGGAAACTAGTATTTAAATAATTATTTAAATTTACCAAAGGATATATACTTGGAAACTACAATCAATACAAATAAATCGTAAACGAACCATAAAAAACCGAATGCACTATTGAAGAAAGAAAACATGACTGCAAAAAGTAACATTCCATAAAATGTTATTTTGTCAAAGGAGGGCTTTACTCTTAATGAGTAATATAATGTGCTTATTCCTACACCTCCAAACAGTGGAATAAAGAAAATTCCGATGATTCCAAAGTCTCTATAATATGTCCAAAAAGCAGAGTATGTGTTATAGCTGCTAATTAAAAATGGTGTCTCGTTTAGATTAAAATATTCACTAATCCAATGTTTTATTCCTGTAATTGCCGTTATAAAATCAAATGTGTAATAACCATATGTAAAAAAGTCGGTTTTACCAATAGACCTTGCAAAATTTTCAAGATTCATCGCCACATACATATATGGTTCAGTGAACACTGCAAACGATGGGGAAAATTTCATCTTCGACATTTTGTAAAGAACATAGATAATTAATTCTCCAGCTCTAAAGGAAGACACCAAATAAAAGAATACAATTATAATAGCACCAATTAGAAGTGCAGACCTGAAATTGATCCGAAACGTTGTATAATACAAAAATGCAACAATCATGAGGATAGTTAAAAATATTTGGTAACGTTGGAGTGTGATTGCGTACAAAGTCAGAGATGTTAAAGTGAAAATGAAGAGTAAACTTTTTCTGATTAATTTCTTTTTCTCCAACACAAAATAAACGGCTGACAGAAATCCTATTAAAACCACATTGTGTAGAAAAAGGCCAATTCCAAATATTGTAAAATTGCTGCGAGCAACTCCAGGCTTTGCACTGAACAACGGGATTTCTCCGCTTTTCAAATAAATTATGACATAACTCACAATAAAAAGAAAAAATAGAACTGTGATTGTTCGGAATAATTTTTGTTTATCGACTTCCCAAAATTGCCTGTTAACCCTCATGCTGTTGACAGGAACTACTTCCTTGTTAAGGTTTATTATATACGCTACGAAGACACCTATAAGGAATGTTAAAGGACCAAGCAGTACTTGAATCCAAATTTCCAAAGGCCACTGCTGTTGTAATCCGCTGAGTTTTAAGTCTGTTAAACCAATAACCAATGACCAGACAAGTCCGAATGCCCTTCCAGGGGAAAAAATGTCCGCATTTGTCCTGAATGATGATAAAACAATTAACAAACAAATAACAAACGATATAATTGAAATAATGCTCATTAAAAGTTACAATGATTTTAATGCAAAACTAAAGAGCAGTAATTTTCTATCTTCCATCGAGAGACCAAACATGAAAGCAAACGGCAAATACATGAAAACAAAACAGCACAAAACAATCAATGGTATTTGGTAATACGAAAACAACCATCCGGTCAAAATGACCACAATAAGCGCAGCGAGCAACTTAAATTCAAATGTCCAGTCTACAAAAAGTGATTTATTTATAAAAATGTAACCAAATGCAACCAATACATTAACTCCAAGCGAAACCATAGCCGCCCCCATAGCTCCCCAAATGGGAATAGTCCAATAGTTAAAACCAAAACTGATTACTGTTGCGATGATTACTATAAGCATTCGAATATGCTGCTTTCGAGCGGTGGTAATCATTAATGCAAATGGCTCATCGATGAATCTGATAAAGATAACCAATGAAAAAATTTTCAATATCGGAATTGCTTCATCAAAAAATTTTTTCCCGTAAATGATTCTTATGATTTCTTCGGGAGCCAAAAAAGCCAAAAGGGAAATAGGCAAGGCAATTAGGAACAGCATCTTGTACAACAACTTACTAACCAATTGCCATTTGGGAATACTTTCGTGATGCAGCCTTGAAAGAACCGGCAGCATTGTGGCTATAACAATATCTGGAACAAGAAGCACAAGGGTCATTACATTAAAGGCAGACTTGTAGATGCCGACATCATGATCGCCTTTCCAAATTCCAAGAAGAATAGTATCCAGCTGAAAAAAAAAATTCCCAAAAATAAAATGGAAGCCAAATATTAGAACATGATTTAGAGTCGTTTTCCATCCCGAAAAATCAATCTTGCATATGTTCTCACCAATCAAATGTGTGGTTTTTATTCCGCACAGTGTAACAGACAAAAGCCGTGCGAAAATAAAAATCAACATTAGATAAACTAAATGAACTTTCATGAAACCAAATACAGCTAACAAAACAATAAGAACAAAATTTGATGTAAAAGAAATCTTCGTCTCAAATTCAAATTTCTCAAATCCCCTAAAAATTGCGTAAAAGAAATTGTTGAAGGTTGTTAAGATTACAAAAACTGTCAGCACATAAATCAATAGTCTGCTTTCTTCACTAAAAGTTTGAAAAGTTGGAATGGCAATCATGATTAGAGAGCTAATAGACGCAAAAATAATTTTCAGAGAAAAGTACCTTTTCCCGGTTCTTGCGGCTTCGCTTCGGTTTCTTGCAATTTCAGTTGTAAGTAAAACGTCGAATCCAAAATCGGCAATAACAATGCACATTGTTGCAACCGTATATGCTATTGAGAATTGCCCAAAAATTTCCGGGCCATAAAGGCGGGCAATACCTACAAAAACAAATAAATTGGTTAACAGTCTAATTGCTTGAGAGAGAAACGCAAAGAAAGAGTTTTTCCATATATTAGCGCGATAAAAATGCATTTATGAATTCAAACTCGCTTACCGTCTTCTAAAAATCTTGAAATCCGATTTAAGAATAGTTACGAGTGAATCATAGCGTACACTATCTATGTATTTTAATCGACGAGATCCTTCAATCACAAATACTATCACAATTGCAATTGAAAGGGAGATAACCATTGATAATAATAAATACAACAATATTTTAGGCTTAGCTTTTTTATCCGCCGGTGCAGCTTTATCCAACACCAAAACGGAAGGCGTATTTCTTGCTTCTTCAACCTTGGCTTGCTCGTAAAGCGGCTGAACAAACTCCAATATTTTATATTGAATCTCTAAATTGCGATAGATTTTTAGATACTCGTTACCAATTGCAGGCGCTTGCTTGAAAGGGATTAATAGTTTAACATCCTTTTGCGAGTCGTCGGTGCCAGCATTCAGTTGATCTATTTTCTTTTGCAATTCGTTCTTTTCAATACTAGCACTTTGTGTTAATGGGTGGTCAATCCCATAAGTTTGTTTTAAAACATTTAACTCTACTTCTTTTTTATACAGATCAACATAAATAGTTGACATAGACTTAACAGTAGCTTCTAATTGTTCGGGAACAGCAATCACTCCATATTTCTCTTGAAACTGTTTCATGCGACTTTCGAGATCATTAATGTCATTTATGTTTTGGGAATAACGCTTCTCAACAAATTCTCTATTTGCTTTTGCATTGGTAACGCTAAGGGTTGTATTTATTTCATTTAGTTGATCTACCAGGTAATTAGCAATGTCAGCGGCTTTCTGGGGATTTTTATCATACACAGAAATCGTTAAGTTGCCCTCGTCTTGAACCTCTAATTGAAAATTCGATTGCCATTCGTTAACAACTTTTTCATAGAAATCATTTTCCATTTCATACTCTTTCCTTAAATCGAACTTCTTAATAATATCATTCGTCATTGTAGCACTTTTCAAAATTGCCATGTAGCGGTCGATTTCTGAATTTTGTCCTGTTAACGCTGCAAGACCTCTACTTGCGCTAAATCCCTTTGCTAAACTTGATATTCCTGAGATCGCCGACAAAAGATCATTCTTCTCAGCTGGCAGAACAGAGGCGGTAGATTTGTACCACTTTGGTGCCAGAAGAGCATATAATGTAGCTCCTCCAGTTATTATAAATACGAACCAAAATAAGAACCAACGATAGCGGACTGTTACAGTCAAGAATTCAAAAAAACTGTTTCCAACTTTGATGTTTTTGTCATCCGGACGGTCGCTTGTGTTACTAGTAATTTGATCCATTATTCAATCCAAACCTTTGTTTGTAGTGTTATTTTTTTGCTTGAACCACTATAAGAATTACCGTTGCCAGTGCCGTAACTACAGTTGAAATCGAACCGAGTGTACGCATATAATATTCAAACGGCTTTGGAACATTCTTCGGCACGTAAATAAAATCTCCCGGATCAATTTTTGAATCACTGTCTGCAGTAATCCACGCATACGATCCGCCTTTAATAATTTTCACTTCGCTTTCGGCGCGCTCGCCCAATCCGCCGGCTTTATTAATGTAATACTTATCACTTTTCTGAGGTACATACTCAACATATCCGGGATTTCTTACCTGCCCGAAAACATAAATCAAGTCTTCTCGTTGCGGGATTACAATGATGTCTCCATCTTGAACAATGTATTTGCTTTCCGTTGTTGTATCGGAATTGATCTTGGTAAAATCAATTATACTTTTGCTTTGAAGAACCCGCAGAGTATTGTCAACTGCCACAGCAGATGAATCTTCCATATACATGTCACTCATGCGAAGCATTTTCATCTGCTCAATAAAAACATCATTCAAATATCTTTCGGTAAGAATCGTATTGAAATTTCTATCCTTCTCAAATTCATCTCGAATCGCTTTCATCTTCAATACGTTGACTTCACTGGTTCCGCGCAGAAGTTCGCTTCTTTCAAGCCAGGCTTTGTCTGTGAATCCGCCAGCTTTAGCAATAACATCTTTTATTGTTGTGTTGTCTTTTGTGATGTAAACGTATCCCGGAGTTCTAACTTCGCCGAGCACTAAAGTCTTGTAAGATTTTTTGTCGTTGTCGCTGAATAATATTCTGATACGGTCACCGATCTGCAGTTTGTAATCGTCTTTGATCGGCACGTTGATAACATTTTCCTTATTTCCGTCGTTGCTTAGTCTTGAAATTTCCGCAGTTGTAACATTGTCATATGCGGGATTAATTCCGCCGGCAAACAAAATTGCATCGGAAAGTTTATCGCCATCCACAAATTGAAATTTTGTCGGCTTGTTAACGGCACCGCTAATTTCAACAACGCTTCGTTCGTCATCATAAGACGGAAAGATAATTACGTCGTCATCCATCAAATACGGATTGTTGGACATATCGCCGGTGAGATGAAATTTCTGTAAATCAATTTTTACAGTTTCGCCATTGCGGTGCTTCAAAGTGATATCGCGCTTGGCATATTTTTCAATCTGTGCCGTGACTTTTTTAATCATATCAATTTGATTAAGTCCGGAACGCATATTCGATTCGGCTTCTGTGAAAACTTTTGTGACGAAATGATCAAGTCGTTCCGACTTGTACGCCGTGAACGAACCGGTGACAATAAAATCGCCGCCGATTGTTACTGTTATCGGTTGAAACATTAAAAGGTTGCTCTGCTTGCTCAATTGCTGACTATCATTTTGCGCAAACAAAAGAGAAGCGAAACAAACAAAGACTGCAACAAGTATTTTTTTCATGTCTATTTTCTAATTCTTATTAAATCTGTGAGCGTATTGTTCGTTATAATAATTTTGATATTCGCCGGAAATAATTCTCTGCCACCAACTTTTGTTTTGTAAATACCAATCGATTGTATCGCTGATGGCATTTTCAAAATTGAATTCCGGCTTCCATCCAAGTTCATTCTGAATTTTTGAAGAGTCGATTGCGTAACGCCTATCATGTCCGGGGCGATCTTTAACAAACTCAATCAGCTCTTCACCTTTACCCAACTTTTTCAGAATCAATTTAACAATCTCTATGTTTTTCATCTCTCGACTGGCGCCGACGTTATAAACTTCTCCAACTTTTCCATTTTCAAGGACCAGTTCAACGGCTTTGTTGTGGTCGATTACGTAAATCCAATCGCGAACGTTTAGCCCATCACCATAGACGGGCAATTTTTTGTTGTTGAGCGCGTTAATAATCATCAGCGGAATAAGCTTTTCCGGAAACTGAAGCGGGCCGTAATTGTTCGAACATCTTGTGATTACCACCGGCAATCCGTATGTATGATGAAACGCGAGCGCCGCCATATCTGCAGCCGCTTTGCTTGATGAATATGGACTGTTGGGACTTAATGGCGTTTGCTCTGTGAATAATCCGGTTGGACCAAGACTTCCGTAAACTTCATCTGTTGAGACTTGCAGAAATTTCTCTACGTGATATCGGCGTGATGCTTCTAACAAAACAGTTGTTCCTATTACGTTTGTTCTGTAGAAAATTTCCGATCCTAAAATGCTCCTATCAACGTGAGATTCTGCGGCTAAATTTACAACAAATTTTATTTCAAATCTCCTAAAAAGATAATCCACCAGTTCATTGTTGGTAATATCGCCTTTTATGAAGTTGTAATTCTTTTTTCCTTCAACCGGCTTTAGGTTTTCAAGATTGCCGGCGTAGGTCAGTTTATCGAGGTTAACAATGAAATAATCGTCGCGTTTAGAAAGGATATAATTGATGAAGTTGCTTCCGATGAATCCCGCGCCGCCGGTAACCAAAATATTCATAAATGATAAATATTAAATTATAAATGATAAAGTTAACTATTCCGCTTTGCAGACTTCGAACTGATTGAACCTAATATTCGCTTAAGTTCTAGAGATTCCTTTAAAAGATATTCTATTTCTTCGTCTAAATTTTTAATTTCTTTAATTATTCGTAACCAATAATTTGTTTCACGCATTTCTTTCAGGGCTATATTTATTTTGTTGAAGAAATCCGGTTTTGATATTGCACCTTGAGCTTCTTCATAGTTTGCACCGCATGACGTAGAAGACTTAATGAGTTGATAAGAAATTAGTTGATACTCCTTATTCTTCGGTAACTTTCTACAGTATTTTACACTTCGTACCGCAAAATCAAATAATCTTTTCCCTAATCCTTCATCCATTCCCGAAATTTATAATTTCTAATTTTTGATTTATAATTCATAGCTAACATGTTTTTCGTTTCACCCATTAAAACGCAAACAACCCAAAATAAATACCGGTCTGAATGAAAAATGAATTGCTCGTCAGATCGCTTGGCACATTATTAATAGTTCGATCATTATTGATTTTCCACGAGCTGCCGATTGTTGTTATGTATCCGCCGCCAATTCTGAACGCAACAAAACGGCTGATCGGAATGTCAACGTTCAGCGTAGGAGCGATAGTGAAAAATGAATTTGTGATTTTATCGCTAACTTTGAATAAATCGGTCATCACACCCCCACTATTAACTTTTCCCCAAACGTTATTCCAGGTAAAATTTCCGGAGTTTTGATAAATCTCAACACTTGAAGAGCCTGCACCTAAAATTGCGCCGATAGAAACTGCAATACTTTTTATGAACGGCAAGGAATATTCAACTGTAATTCCTCCCAAACCGTAATTGTATTTTACTTCTTTATTCAATCCGCCAACAGAGCCGGAACTGCTTTTCGATCCGCTGAAACCAATACCGCCGATTCTCAAATTATCAACAAGCATAATGTAAATATAACCGGAGCCGCCGATTGCAAACGTTCCCGAGCTAGAGAGTTTCCCGATTCCCATTTTTTCTACTTGAGTGTTTATCTGATCAATGTTTGGGAAAACAAAAATGGGTGCAACGCCGCCTGCTGCGCCAAATCTGCCGACCCATCCTACTTCATCGCCTTCCTGAGCAACCAAAGGAATCGTCAGAACAAATAATAAAAGAATGGATAATAATTTTTTCATAGGATTAAGACGTGTGACTTTTTGATGGGTGAAATTAGTAATTCCATCGGACAAAAGAAAAATTTTTGTTACTTGCAATGACTGAAATATAAAGGCCGCAATGATTTTCTTCATCTGTTCACCACAACAAGGCGAAAATCAAATACGGCCTTTATAAAGGGCAACATAGGGGAAACTCTATTTCATGCTCATGCCCGCTTCGTCTCGTTGAGACGAGTCGAATCGAGGCGAGGCGAGCTCATAATCTTGTTCTCACCCAACTCAATCCATAATTTTTCTTAAGAACGACGAACTGTCTTCCTCGTCGTTGTTCTTTTTGTTCGGATTGAAATCGTCCTCAGGATAATCAGTATGTTCGGTTCTAAACCCGCTTTCGATATTTGCGTTCCGCGCAAACAAATCCAGATCGCCTTTGTTGTATCTAAGAATCGTTGGAATACTTAAGTCCTCGCTGTTTTCTAGATCGGCACCTTTCTTTGTTGAAAATGCCGCACCGATGTTGCCGACTTTTTTCCCTGCCTGCCCGCTCCGACTGGTCGGAGACGAGGCGAGCCGGTCAGGCAGGTCCAGCTTCCTCTCAGCTTTTTCCGATTTCAAACTGCTGATTGGTTTCGAACTCGCTTTCGTTTCGAATCCGGTTGCAATTACAGTATAAGAAATATATTCAGTCATAGATTCTTTGTTGACGACGCCGAATATTACGTTCGCCTCTTCGCCCGCAGCTTCAAAAATAACATTGTTGCCTGCTTCAATTTCCTGCATTGTCATGTTAGCCGAACCGCTGACGTTGAGAAGAATATTCTTCGCGCCTTTAATTGAAACACCTTCAAGCAGCGGCGATGAAATTGCTTTCTGTGCAGCTTCGATAGCGCGGTTTTCTCCGCTTGCAATTCCGCATCCCATCAATGCTTGTCCGCTGTCTCTCATAACCGTACGAACATCCGCAAAGTCAACGTTGATGATTCCTTTGATCGTAATTATATCTGCAATGCCGCGTGTTGCTTCGTAAAGAATTTCATTCGGTTTATCGAACGCTGCGCGAGCTGCTGTTGCCGTATCGATGATGCTTAAAATTCTGCTGTTCGGAATTACGATTAATGAATCGACATACTGACGAAGTTCGGCAATTCCTTCGTCTGCATTTTTCATTCTTTGTTTGCCTTCCCACGTAAACGGTTTTGTAACAATACCGATTACAAGTGCGCCGAGACTTTTTGCAATCGATGCAACTATTGGAGCTCCGCCCGTTCCTGTTCCGCCGCCCATTCCAGCGGTAACAAAAACCATGTCCGAGCCATCGAGAATATGAGTAATTTTTTCGCGATCTTCTTCTGCGGCTTTCTTACCAACGTTGGGATCTGCACCGGCACCTAATCCGCGTGTAACATTTGTGCCGATTTGAATTTTGTGCAATGCCGAACTTTCTTCGAGTACTTGCGCATCTGTGTTGACAGCAACGAACTCAACCCCGTTCAAACCGCGGTTGATCATACTGTCAATAGCATTGCAGCCGCCGCCGCCTACTCCAACGACTTTAATTTGAGCTGACAATGGTCTTTGTGTTTCCAAAGTAAAAAAACGTGGCCGTTTTTCCATAGTTGACATGATTCCTCCTTGTTGTGGTATTTTATTTATAGCTTGTCAAAAAATTCTTGTACCCTTTTGAACAACTTGTTCACATTGAATTTACTTTCCGTACTTGCACTTTTAGCGACAGAAAAACTATCCGATGCTTTTCCGGGAACGCCGCGAATTAATCCGGCAACTGTTGCAAACTCCGGACTTTCGACTTCGTTCGATAAACCGGAACCGAGATCGAGCGGAACGCCGATGCGTGCAGGCATTCCAAAAACTTCTTCAGCCAATTCCGTACTTCCTTTAAGAAGCGAGCCGCCGCCTGTTAACACTACACCGGCTTTAATCTTATTTTTGAATCCGGTGTGGCGCAGTTCGTTATCGATGATCGAAAAAAGTTCTTTCATTCTAATACTGATGATCTGTGTTAACAGCGAGAGAGGTATTTTAATGTTTCCTCTTCCGCCTATGCCCTTTATGTATAAGTCTTCTTCTCTTATCATTGCTTGTTCGGTCGCGTAGCCGTGTTCGCGTTTTAATTTTTCCGCATCGGCAGTAACGATACCGAGTGTCTCGCGAATGTCATTCGTAACTTGATTGCCCGCAACGCCAATTACTTTTGTATGCTTAATTGCCTTTTTGTGAAATACTGCCAAGTCGGTTGTGCCGCCGCCGATATCAATTAACAACACGCCTAAATCTTTTTCGTTCTCTTCCAGCACTGCAAAGCTCGATGCAATCGGTTGAAGCACGTAATCTTTCACAACGTATCCGGCGCGCTCAACGGATTTTTTTATGTTTTGAATTGCTGCGATCGAAGCAAGCACAACATGATTCACAGCTTCCAATCTTGAGCCGCTCATTCCGATAGGATCATCGATGCCACCCTGGTAATCCACAAAATATTCTTCCGGAATGATGTGAAGTATCTGGCGGTCTGAAGGAATTCTAATCGTTTGAACATCGCTTCTCAATCGATCCAAATCATCTTGAGTAATTTCTTTTTCCGGATTACTGATGGTTACATAATTTCTGTGACGTAAACTCGTAATATGTTCGCCCGCAACGCCAACATTAAGTTCTTTAACCGTCAGACCTGCTCTGTTGAGTGCAATGCTCATTGCCTGGTTAATTGCTTCGGCGGTTTTGGAAATATTGGCTACCAACCCGCGGTTTAATCCTTCCGAAGGGGCAACGCCGAATCCGAGAATATTCATATTCGATTCGGATTGTTCCGCAATGACGGCACAAACTTTTGTTGTGCCAAGATCGAGTCCTGCTATTATATTTTTCTTCATAATTTCTTCAACCCTGCTTACCGTTTGACAAGCCTGCCTGCCCGCTTCGACTGGTCGGAGACGAGGCGAGCCGGTCAGGCATGCCTTCATTTGAATTCGTCTCTGCTTTTCCGTTGGACGATTCTAAAATTCCAAGGTAAACGTGCCCGCCGTAACGCAGATCAACGTAATCCAAGTATTGATTAATTTCTTTCCCTTTCAAATAATTCCAAAGATTATTTAAGTAAACAATTTTTCTAATTTCGCTTCCGCGACCGATCTTGACCGGATAATTGACCGACGAAAGATTTAGAATGATGTCCCCGCCGTTTTCCAGATCGATTGATGAAAGTGAATCGTACAATTCCGGATTCAAAAGTTTAACCGATGAAATAATTTTTGCCGCCGTTACCACATCGTAATTTTTCTTCATCGAAGCCAACGGCTGAACGGTGCCGTTCACATTTGTGTTCGCGATGATCGGGTAATCGATTTTTTTTGTCTGATCGAATACCGGCAGCACTTGCAATTTATCCGTCACGATAAACTGGTTCTCGTCATTCAGCAGAATAGCAATGAAAGATTTTTCCATAATCCTAATTGAAACTTGACCGTTTCCATCGTACCTGACATCGGCGCGTTCAACGTAAGGATGTTTTTCAATTCTATCTTTGATTACCTGCAAAGAAAGACTGGCGTAGTTGTTTCTATCGAGCAAGTTCGCGTAACTCAGATACTGTTCCTTAGTAAGATGAACGTTTCCTTCCATCGCAATTATTTGAATGTTGTAACCGTTACCCGACTTTAGATTAACGGACAAATAAACAACCAAGCCGAGTGTAACAACCAGAAAAAGTGCGCTTAATATTTTTCCCAACGATTTCATGAATTTATTTTTGCTTCCCTTTTGGTAATCCATCCCTTTGGGATAAGAATTGAACAAACTTCTCGCCGAACTTCCAGATATCGCCTGCACCCATTGTGATAACGATATCGCCTTTCTTGTAAATTTTTTGAAGCAGTTCCGGCACTTTCGTCTTATCCGGTTCATAGTAAACATGTTTGTGACCGAACTTTTTAGCAGTATCGGCTATGAGCGAACCGTTAATTCCTTCAATTGGTTTTTCACGCGCCGGATAGACATCTGTGCAAATGAAAACATCCGAGTTCAAAAATGATCTTCCGAACTCGGCATAAAAATCCCGTGTGCGCGAAAACAGATGCGGCTGGAATACAGCGACCAATCTTCTGTTCCATCCGCGGCGAATTCCGTCAAGCGTAACATTTATTTCAGTCGGATGATGGCCGTAATCGTCAATCACCATTACGTCGTTATCATATTTTTTCTCGAACCGGCGGTAAACTCCGTGGAATGATTCGAGAGCTTTCTTGATCACATCGAACTCAACACCCATTTGTTTTGCGATTGTAACTGCTACAAGAGAATTCTTCACGTTGTGCAACCCGGGAATGTTGATTCTCAATTTGCCGAGTTCTTTGCCAAGATAAATCACGTCAAACTCGGAATGATTTTGCGAATGAGTAACGTTTGCCGCACGAACATCGGCTTGCGGGGATAATCCGTAAGTAAAAATTTTCTTGTCGATCAGCGGAATCACATCCTGAAGCGCGGGTTCGTCTAGACATAAAACAACAAATCCGAAGAAAGGAACTTTGTTCGCAAATTCTACGAAAGCTGATTTTATGTCGTCCAAATCTTTGTATGTATCAAGATGTTCTTTTTCCAAAGTTGTGATTGCGGCAATTGTCGGAGTTAATTTCAAAAATGTTCTGTCGAATTCATCCGCCTCAACAACGATGTACTCGCCTTGACCGAGCCGTGCATTTGTGCCGCCGAGAGAGCTGAGTTTTCCGCCGACAATAATCGTCGGATCGATTCCGGCTTCAGTTAATACCAGACCAATCATTGAAGTGGTTGTTGTTTTTCCATGCGTTCCGGCGATTCCGATTCCGTATTTCATTCTCATGCATTCAGCTAACATTTCCGAACGCTTAATCACCGGAATTTTTCTTGCAAGTGCTTCTTTCACTTCCGGATTTTCAAGATTAACGGCAGATGAGTAAACTACCACATCGGCATCTTTCAAATTATCAGCCGAATGTCCTTCAAAAACTTTTATACCCAAACTTTCGAGCCGGTCGGTAACTTCGGTTTTGTTCAGATCGGAACCGGTGATTGTAAATCCTTGACTCAATAAAATTTCCGCGATGCCGCTCATACCGATTCCGCCGATACCGACAAAGTGAACATTTTTAACTGTCTTCATCATCATAGCTAATTTCCTTAAAGCATCTCGGCAAAATTAATTGCGCTCTCGGCAATCATCTTTGCCGCCAATGGTTTTGCAAACTCTGAAATATTTTTCTTCAATTTTTCCTGCCGGACTTCATTGGACATTAGTTCGTTGACAACCGGCAGAAACTCCGCTTCAATGTTTTTATCTTCTATCAGTTCCGCTGCATTTGATTCTTTCATCGCTTTAGCATTCAGATACTGATGATTAGCCGCAACATTCGGAGACGGAACGAAAATAACCGGAAGCGCGAGATACGAAACCTCTGCAATTGTCGTTGCACCGGCGCGCGCAAGAACAACATCGCTAGCAGAATACGCCGCCGACATATCTCTAATGAACGGCATCACTTTCACGGAATCGTTCTCAAGATTTTTGTACTGATCGAAATAAACTTGTCCCGTCTGCCAAATAATCTGGATTCCGTTTTCGGTTAATCCTTTTATGTTTCGTGCGACGGCTTGATTTATTGATCGCGCGCCGCCGCTTCCGCCGATGATCAACAAAACTTTTTTTGCCGGGTTCAATGCAAAACTTTTTTTGGCGCTAGATTTATCATTGAGTTTCAAGTTCACCCTTATGGGGTTTCCGGTAACTTTTAATTTCGATTGATCTCTGAAATATTTTTTTGATTCTTCGAACGTTAAATGAATTTCGTTCGCTTTCTTTTCAAGCATTCTGTTTGCAACGCCGGGATAACTGTTCTGCTCAAGCAGAATCACTTTTGTGCCGAGAACAGATGCCGCCCAAATAACCGGACCGGATACATACGCGCCGCTTCCGACCGCAACGCGCGGCTTGAACGAGAAACAAATCACCAGCGATTGCATCGCGGAAACAAAAAGTTTTACAGGGAAAAGAAGATTGCCCAGATTTATTTTTCTGGAAAAGCCGCTGATCCAGATTGACTTGAAATCAAATTTGTATTCCGGAACGACACGCGATTCAATTTTACTGTTTGCACCGACGAACAAAATTTCCGCTTCGGGCTTCATAATTTGAATTTGCTGTGCAACGGCAAGTGCTGGGTACAAATGTCCGCCCGTTCCGCCTCCGGCAAATACAAAACGATATGGAGTTTTACTCGTCATCCTACCTGCGCAATTTTTAATTCTGTTGTCTTAACTGTTTGTCGCCCGACATTCACAATAATCCCGATCGACACCGCAAAAAGAATAATTGATGTTCCGCCAAAACTGATGAACGGAAGCGTGATGCCTGTTGTCGGCAGCAAACCTGTAACCACTCCCGCATTTATAAAAGCGCTGACAATAATGTTGAATCCCAAACCAAGAACGAGAAGCTGACCGAATCTGTCTTGAGCTTTCTTTGCAATTACAAGACAAGTGAGAAATAAAACGAGATACAAAAACAAAATCGTCACGGCGCCAACAAATCCCATCTGCTCGCCGAGAATCGAAAAAATAAAATCGCCGTACGATTCGGGTAGAAATAAATCGCTCTGCCTGCTGTGTCCGAGTCCCACACCCAAAAGTCCGCCGCTGCCCAATGCAATCTTTGCCTGTTTAACTTGAATGTTTATGTCGCCGCCGTTAATCAAACTTTCTATAAAAGTGATTACCCTTTCGCGCGAATGTTTGAACAGCATTATTGCGCCGCCCATCACAATGCCAGCCGAAAAAATTATTCCGAAGATGTGTTTCAGTCTCGCGCCGCCCGCAAACAAAAGAGCAAAACCGGTTATTGCAATTATCAGACTCGTGCTTACGTTCGGCTGAATCAAAACCAATACGCTGATTATTCCAATCCATATCAGAGGAAACTTGAAACCTTTATTGAAATCTTTCAGATCGTCGCCCATTCTCTCCATCATCATTGCCAGGTGCATAACTAAAAAGACTTTTGCCGCTTCCGAAGGTTGAAACTGGAAGAATCCGAGATCGATCCATCTTGAAGCGCCTTTAACTCGTGGCGCGAATAAAAACGTTAACACTAAAACCGCAATTATGAAGAACATAAGTTTCTTGCTGTGATCGCGGTATTTATCATAAGGAATCAATGAACAAACAATCATTGCAATAATTGCTGCGAGAACTTTCCACAGGTGCGACTTGAACAAGAAATACAAATTGTTGAACCGCGTTAAACTGTAGGTCCCGCTGGCGGTGAATACCATGATGGCGCCAAGCGAAATCAGTATCACAACAAGAATGATCAATATTTTAACGAGTGTATTCATTAAACTAATTTGTTTACCGCTTCTTTAAAAACTTTGCCGCGATGTTCGTAATTGTCGAACATGTCGAAACTTGCGCAAGCCGGAGACAGCAGAACAATCGTTCCCTTCTCCGCTTCTTTTCTTCCCGCTGTCACACAACTTTCCATCGAGTCTTTGATCTCGGTAGGAACTATTGTATGAAAGTAGTCGTAAACTTTTTGCGCAGACGAGCCGATGGCATAAATTTTCTTCACGTTTTTCTTAACCAAATCTTTCAGACGGTCGTAATCGTTTCCTTTGTCCTTTCCGCCGAGAATCAAATACAAAGGTTTGTCAAAACTTCTTAGCGCGTACCAAACCGAATCCACATTCGTCGCTTTGGAATCGTTAACGAATTCAACTCCATCAAGCTCGCGAACAAATTCGAGACGATGCTCGACACCCTTAAATGACGAAAACGCTTCTCGTATTTTTTGATTCGAGATGTGCAAAAGTTTTGCAACAGCAAGCACCGCAAGTGCATTTGCCAAATTGTGTTCGCCTTTGATGTACAAGTCCGTAACCGATGCAACTTCTTCAATCTTTCCAAACGAGGCGAAGAACATCTTGCCTTCTTTATAAAAGGCGCCGGCAGGTAATTCGTCTTTCAAGGAGAAGGCAAGTCTCTGAACTTTTTTGTTCTTCAAATTTGCTTTGATGTACTGATCGTCTGAGTTGTATATGAAATAATCTTCTTCGTTTTGATTTGCAGCAACTTTCAGTTTCGATTCGATGTATTCGTCAAAATTATTATGATACCGGTCAAGATGATCCGGTGTAATATTCAATATCAATGCAAAGCGCGGTTTGAAACTGTCAATATGATCCAATTGGAAACTTGAGGTTTCAAGCGCAACGTACTCGTTTTCATTCACCAACGGAGCGGTTTCAGAAAAAGCATCACCGATATTTCCCGCCGCATAAGTTTTAATTCCAGCCAAGTTCAGCGTGTATGCCATCAATGAAGTTGTTGTTGTCTTTCCGTTCGTTCCGGTGATCGAAATGATTCCGCCTTTACAGAACCACGAAGCAAATTCGACTTCGCTGAAAATCTTAATTTTCTTTTCGATTGCTTTCAAAAGAACAGGTGAATCGTTGGGAACGCCGGGACTTGTAACAATGAAATCACAATCGTAAACTTTTTCCGAATGAGCGCCGCACTCGTAAGCAATTCTTTCGGCTTCAAAAACCGAAATTGATTTGCCGAGTTTGTCTTTTGGACTGCTATCGCTCACAAACGGAATAGCTCCGAATTGTTTAGCAAGTTTCGCCGCGCCTATTCCGCTTCTAACCGCTCCAATGATCGATATTTTTTTGCCTCGTATATCCATTACCTGATCTTGAACGATGCCAAACTGATTATTGCCAAAATTATTGTGATGATGTAAAACCGGATTACAATTTTCGGTTCCGCCCAATCCAATTGTTCAAAGTGATGATGGATCGGTGCCATCTTAAACACGCGGCGACCTTCACCGTATTTTCTTTTTGTGTATTTGAAATAAAGACGTTGAATGATAACCGAAATAGTTTCGACAAAATAAATTCCGCCGAGAATCGGAATGAGCAAATCTTTCTTGATCAATATCATCATAACACCGAATGCACCGCCAAGCGCGAGCGAACCGGTGTCCCCCATAAATACTTGAGCGGGATAAAAATTGAACCAAAGAAATCCGAGTCCCGCACCGATCATTGCAGCAATAAAAACAGTCAACTCACCGGAACCTGGCAAATACATGATGTTCAGGTAATCTGCGTAGATCACGTTTCCGCTGATGTAGCTGATAATTGCCAGCGCCAGCATTACAATTATGATTGTTCCGATGGCAAGACCGTCAAGTCCATCAGTAAGATTGACAGCGTTGGAAATTGCTGTGATGATAAACACAACCCACGGAATGTAGAGATATGAAAAATCCCAATTTAAATTTTTGAAGAACGGCAATGTTGTTTGCGTGTTGAACTGCGCAAACTCCGGCAAGAAATAAACCGCAAGACCAACAACCAGACCGACAAAAATTTGACCGATTAATTTGTATCGTGCAATTAATCCTTTGGGAAGTTTTTTAACTACTTTTAGGTAATCGTCAAGAAAACCTACAGCACCCAAGAAAATTGTTCCGAACAAAACAAGAATTATGTACGTGCTTTTTATATCGCTCCATAATAGAACGGGTACGACAACCGAAAATAAAATTATCAATCCGCCCATTGTTGGAGTGCCGGCTTTTTTCTTATGCGTCTTTGGTCCGTCATCGCGTATCGGCTGATCGACTTGCTGCTTCTTCAATCTGTTAATAATTTTCGGTCCGATGTAAAGAGACATCACAAGCGCCGTGATTGCCGCGAGCGCCGACCGAAAAGTTAGAAACCGGAATATGTCGAATCCCGGCGGACTAAAACGTTGATTTACCCAATCAAAGAGATAGTAAAACATTATTCAAACCTTGTCTCCAAAATGTTAACGAATTCTTCCATCTTCATTCCGCGCGATCCTTTAACGAGAATCACGGAATCTTCTATCTCTTCGTATTTCAAATAGAGCGATAAAGCTTCGCGAAGATGGAAATGAATTGATCTTACTTTCATCTTTCTTAATTCTTTGTGCAGATTTTTCATCATGGTGCCGACAGTAAGCACGGTGATGTTTTTGCTCGGCGAAAAATTTTGTGCTAATGAAGAATGAAGTTTAGCCGATTGACTGCCCAACTCGAACATATCTCCGAGAACGAACAATTTTTTCTTGAACGTTTTAATTTTTTGAACCAGACCGATCGCAGATTCCGTTGATGCCGGACTCGCGTTGTATGTATCGTCGATTATAACTGCATGTTTGAATTTTTTCACTTCAAGCCTCCCGTGAACCGATTTTAATTTCTTAGAACCGTTAACGATTTGCTTTGGTGTTAATCCTAATTCTATAGCTACAGCCGATGAAGACAGAAAATTTTTTGCATTCGACTCTCCGTAAACGGGAAGAATTGTCTCAAACTTCTTACCGTCACGAATTTCAATTTTTGTTCTGCCGTCGTTCGTATAACCCAAAACTTTTCCTTTAACATCGGCAGAACCTTTGAATCCAAACGTGATTTTGTTTTTATATCCTTTAGTTCTCTTGGCGACAATCGGATCGTCATTATTCACAAGGATTTTTCCGCCGTGATTTTTCGTCACGGCAAACAAAGCAGACTTTTCCTTATACACTCCTTCACGGTTTTTCAAAAATTCCAGGTGAGAATCGCCGATGTTGGTTATCATCGCATAATCCGGCTGCGAAATTGCCGCCGAGTATGCTATCTCGCCGAAATGATTTGTTCCCTGTTCAAGAACCAGCGCCTCACATTTCTCATCGGCACTCAAAATTGTAAGCGGAACGCCAATATGATTATTGTTGTTCGCTTCGGTTTTGACTACGGAATATTTTTCGCCTAGAATAGTTGCTATCATTTCCTTCACAGTAGTTTTGCCGTTACTGCCGGTAATTGAAATTACTTTTGCGTTCAATTTATTACGCCAAGTCTTGGCAATTTCTCCGAATGCTTTTGTCGTATCGCTTACCGTTACGACAGGTAAATTGAGCTTGCTAAATCTCGAATATTTTTTTTCATCGATTACAATTGCACGTGCGTCATTTTTAACCGCGTCAAATACGAAATCGTGTCCGTCAAATTTTTCTCCCTTTATCGCTACGAACAAAGATCCTCTCTTTACTTTTCTTGAATCGATTACAACCAAAGAAACGGCTCTGTATCCGTCGGGATTATAAATCACCGCGCTGGGAATGTTGAACAAATCTTCAATTGTAATTTTTATCTTGCCCATTCAGCCAAATATTTTTGTGCAATCTCTTTATCTGAAAAGTGCTTTCGCACTCCATTTACTTCCTGGTAGTTCTCGTGTCCTTTTCCGGCAATCAAAATCACCGCGTTGTCTTCGCTTTCAAAAACTGCTGAACGAATTGCTTCCTCACGGTTTTCGATAACACGGTAATTATTCGTTTTGATGCCTTTCAAAATTTCATCTATAATCTGGTAAGGATCTTCCGTGCGCGGATTATCCGACGTTACATAAACGCGATCGCTCATCGATGCAGCAATATTTCCCATCACGGGACGTTTGGTTGCGTCACGGTCGCCGCCGCATCCAAACACCGTGTAAACCGGTCGTTCTTTTTTCACAATGTGATGGACTGCTTTCAATGCCTGCAGCAGCGAATCCGATGTATGAGAATAATCAACGATCACTTTTTTATTTTTCTCTGAGACAACTTCAAACCTTCCCGGAACTTGAGGCGTGGTTCGAATTCCTTTAATCGCCGTTTCGGCATCTATTCCGCTGACGATTGCGGTAACAAACGCTGCCGAAGCATTGTAAGCATTAAAATGCCCGACTAAGCTTGTCGTTAAATGATAATCTTCGCCGATGTAATTAAGCACAAAGCTTGTTCCATCAAGCGTATATTCAATGTTGCTTAAAACAAAATCACTTATCGAAACAGAACCGTAAGAATATTTTTTTGCTTTTGAGTCTTTGATTATGGATTTGGAATTCGGATCGTCGGCATTGAAAATAATTTTTCCGTTTTGCGGAATCACATCGAACAAAATCTTTTTCGAATCGAGATAATGATCGAATGTTTTATGATAGTCCATGTGATCGGAAGTAATGTTGGTAAAGATTCCCGCGTCGAAGTTCAGGTAATTAACTCTGTTCAGGCGTAATGCGTGAGACGAAACTTCCATCACACAGTGAGTGCATCCTTCCGAAACCATTTGTGAAAGCAATGCGTTAATTTCATTTGCCTGCGGCGTAGTTAATAAAGTTTTGACTTCACGTTCGCCGATATAATTTGCAATTGTACCGATCAACCCGGTTTTGAATCCGGCTTGCTGAAAAACATTCTTCATGTAAAACGCGGTTGTTGTTTTTCCTTTTGTTCCGGAAATTCCAACGAGCATAAGTTTTTTGGATGGTTCACCGTAAAAAATGTTTGACATTTCTGCCAAGGATTTTCTGCTATCTTCAACTACTATTTTTACACAACCCGCATGAGCAAACATTTGATCGGGAACTGCATCAGCTTTTTGCAGAACAACGCCGCTTGCACCTTGATTAATTACATCCTGAATAAATTTATGTCCGTCTGTTTTGAAACCTTCAATAGCAAAAAAGAGCGAGTTCTTGCCAGCAGTTCTCGAGTCAATTGTAATGCTGGTGATCTCTTTCAACTCGGCATTTCCAATTACCTGAATGGCTTTAACCTTATTTAGCAACTCGCTTAATTTCATCAGTTTGAACTCGTCAAAGATTTTTTCATTGATTGCTCACACTTGAGAACACACACGGAACCTTGTGTTATCTGCGAACCCGGTTCCAGACTTTGCCAAACAACTTTTCCGATTCCATTAATTCTGTACTTCACTCCAAGTTGATTAAGCTGCGCCACTGCATCTCTCACGGATTGATTGACCAGATTTGGAACAACATTTTTATTTCCGTCTATAGTGAAGCGCTGATGAAAATTTTCCGCTTTCTTTTCCGGTACATCTTGATATGATCTCACGACCGGCTTCGGTGCAGTTTTCAAATCTGCCATTAACTGATCAACTAGATTTTGTTTCCTTTCAATTTTTTTTCTGTTCGGTGCAAGATTCATATCCGCCAGCAGCATTCGTTTTGCTACTTCATGAAAAATCGGTGCCGAAACCAATCCGCCGTACTGACCAATTTTGGGCGCGCTTACTTCGATCAAGCAAACTATCTGAGGATGATCGGCAGGAAAAAATCCTACGAATGTTGAGTTGTGCTGACTCCCAGAATAATTATTGTTTACCAATCTTTGGGAAGTTCCGGTTTTGCCGCCGACTAAAACGTTATCAAGCTGCGCCTCTTTGCCAGTGCCGTTTTCTACAACTCCAACCATAAGTTTTTTAAGTTCGTCAGAAGTTTGTTGACTGATAACGGTTCTAATTTTTTCGGTTTGTCCTTCAAAAACTGTTTTGCCGTTGTTGTCCGTAATCGATTTCACAACGTACGGTTTCAGCAACGTCCCGCCGTTTATTACCGCGCAGTACGCAGTAATCAGTTGAAGCGGTGTCACAGCAACTTCATAACCGAACGACATGAATGCCTTTGAAATAGCTGAAAAGTTTGCCGGATTTTTCAAAAAGCCGTCCGCTTCACCGGGTAAGTCAACTGCTGTTGCATTGCTGAATCCAAAATCTCTCAAATATTTGTAAAGCATTTCGTCAGGAATTCTCGCAGAAAGTTTTGCCATTCCGATGTTGCTCGATTGCTCTAAAACTTCGCGCACAGTCAGCTTATCGTGTTTATGTGTATCGAGTATCGGAACATTTTTTAATCTGTACGTTCCATTTTCAGTATCAATGACTTCGTTTTCTTTCACCAAATTATTTTCGAACAGGATCGACATTACCATCGGTTTCATTGTTGAACCCGGTTCATATGTATCGGTGATTGCCCTGTCTTTACGCGCTTCTGCCGGAAACAAATCGTAATTAGCTGGATCGTAATCCGGTGAATTTGCCAAAGCATAAATTTCACCAGTGTTCGGATTCATTATGATGCCGACTGCAGATACGCCTCCGTATTTCTGCTGACCGGCTGCAAGTTCTTCTTCTAAAATTTTTTGATATGTCTTATTGATGGTGAGTGTTACCGTATTTCCCGGTATCGGCGCTTGGGATTGTTTTTCATCTACCGACAAAATTCTGCCCATCACGTCGCGCTCGTAAACATAATTACCATCGATGCCGGTTAAATTTTTATCGTAGATTTTTTCAATCCCTTCTATTCCCCTCATATCGTTCTTGTTAACAAAGCCAAGCACATGGGAGGCAAGGCTGCCGTACGGATAAACTCTGGTGAAGTCTTCTTGCGAGAATAATCCGTCAACAACAACTTTCCGCAATTCCAAAGCTTTATCCATGCTTATTTTTTTCTCGAGGCAAACGTTATTAACGCCCTCGTCAATTAATTTTTTGTAAAATTCTTTCGGTTTACCAAACACTTTTGAAAACGCTGAAGATATTTCACTGACCTTTTGTTGAGTCATCATCCTTCTATCTACATAAAACGAAATATTGTCTCGCGTGTAACTTAGAACCTCTCCGTTGCAGTCTTTAATTATTCCGCGTTCGGCTTTCACGGTTTGCGGTTTGTTCTGTTGACGCTCAGCTACCAGAGAAAAATACTCGTGGTTCGTAATCTGAATTGTAAACAGTTTTGCAACCAGCAAAAGAAACGTCAGCAATAATCCGGCTGTCATTATAAGTGCGCGCGAGTTAATCATATTTGTCGCTTACAATTTTTTCAATCTGCTTTAACTGTTCTTTTGAAACTTGAATTGCATCCAGATTATCGTTGGGTCTTACCATTCCCAACGAATCTTGGGCAAACTTCACAATTCTATCTTCCGATGTTAGCTTTTGAATTTCCACAACTTTAGCTTCAATTCTATTTCTTCTTTCGTTAAGAACTTGCTGTTTGTAAATTTTTTCTTTGTTAATTCTTTTAATTTCTGTTAGTGTAACGACGTACGTAAACAACAGTAACGCTACGGCAACAACTATCACTATAAAATTCTTTAATGATGATACTTTCATTTGTCATACTCTTTCGGCAACCCGCAGTTTTGCGCTCCTCGATCGTTTATTCAAAATTATTTCTTCGTTCGATGGAATAATTGGTTTATGCGTTATCAATTTCAAACGTTGCTTTTTTCCGCAAATACAAATCGGTGTTCCCGGCGGACAAACACACGTTAACGTTTCATATTTGAATTTTTCTTTCACAATCCGGTCCTCTAGAGAATGGTAAGATAAAAGAACAATTCTTCCTCCGGTCTTTAGCAGAGGTATAGATTTATCCAGAAAAACTTTCAAATCGTTCAGTTCATTGTTCACATATATTCTGAGGGCTTGGAATATTCGCGACAATGATTTGGTCAGATATCTTTGAGGTGTTATAGTTTCAACGATGTTTCTAAGCTGAGAAGTACGCAAGATTTTTTCTTTTTGTCTGGCTTCGATTATTTTCTTTGCGATCAGCTTCGAATTTTTTTCTTCCCCATATTCAAACAAAATATTGGCAATCCCATCTTGCGAAAAACCGTTCAAGACATCTGCGGCTGATAACCCTTCGTTTTTATTCATCCTGAGATCAAGTAGAGTGTCTTCTCGGAACGTGAATCCCGAATCAGCATTATCTAGCTGATATGAAGAAACTCCCAAGTCTGCGAAGATGCCGTCAAATTCTTCAATGAACTCAATTTTTGATATTGAATTAATATTTGTGAAACTGGTGTGATAGATTGAAAATCTTGTATCTGGTTCGAATCTGTTTTTACAATATTCAAATGCTGATTGGTCTTTGTCTGTTGCAATCAGTTTACCCTTTATATTTAATCTGTTTAGTATCTCTTGTGAATGACCGCCAAATCCTACCGTGCCGTCAAAGTAGCAACCGTCTTCCTTTGTAACCAAATACTCAATGCTTTCTTTAAGTAAAACTGGTACATGAAAAATCATTTCTGTTTTTTCTGCATTATAGATTTTGCTATTTCTGCAAATGGTTTTACGTTTTCTTTCTTGTGTAACTCATAAATCTCAGGATTCCAAATCTCAATTTTCTTGTTCTGGCCGAGGATGAACACTTCCCTTTCTATTCCGGCAAACTCTATAAGATTTTTGGGAACCAGCAATCTTGATTGAGAATCAAGTTTGTCTTCGGCTGCTAATTCAAACAACATTCTTTTGAATGCCGCTTCATCAGGATCAAAATCATCAAGTTGATTTATGCGGGTTAGAACTTCTTCTTTCCAAAAATCTTGAGGATAAACATCAATACATTGAACGATTCCGCGCGTCATTACAAACGTATCATTTGCCTCTTGAGTAACATATTTTTTGAATCTGGCGGGAATGCTTATTCTGCCTTTTGTATCTACAGAGTATTTGAAACTGCCGATAAACATTATGAAATCCTCTTTTGGGAAAATTAAACACAATTACCCACTTGATTGCAAAATAATGGTTTTTATATGGGATTGTCAAGGTTTTTTTACTATAAAATTCCAAAAAAATGCTCTTGAGCAAATAGTTGAAGTGCTGTTAGAACTAAACGATAGGAAATATGATTGATCTGAGGAAAGATTGGAGCCACCTGGCGGAATTGAACCGCCGACCCACGCATTACGAATGCGTTGCTCTACCAGCTGAGCTAAGGTGGCTTATGAAATTGTTATCTCAATTTCTTTTTGTGTCTGTTCTTTCTCAAGCGTTTTTTTCGCTTGTGAGTTGCCATTTTATGGCGCTTTCTTTTTCTACCACAGGGCATTTGTTTCTCCTTCTAATGTGACTTAATTAAATCTTTGGCTTTCTGTCCAATCTCGTTGGTTGAATCAATTTCAATTGCTTTCTGTAAATATTTGATAGCGATGGCTCTATTGCCCGCAGCCATATTTACAATCCCCAAATTCAGATTTCCTATTTGATGTTTCGGTTGAATCTTTATTGCGCGTTCCATCGAATTAATTGCTTCCTGGTTTTTGCCGGTCTCGTAGTAACAAACTCCCATATCTACCCACACATCTGCATTCTTAGGATCCATTTTCAAGTATTTCTGGTATTCTTCGATGGCACGGGCTTTCAATCCAGAATCGTTTAACAAATGAGCCAACTGCAATTCCAGCTCTTTGTTATTTGGATCATTTTTGACTTTCACTTCAAGCGTATTAATCTGTTCTAAACTACTAAGGTCTACACCAGCATGCGGATTATTGCTATTATTATTGAAGTCTTGAGTCTGGGTGACAACAGGCCGATCAAAGACTCCCGATGCGTACAAAATAAATCCACCGACAAGAATCAAAACAAAAAGTAAATAGAACAACCTAGTTCTAGAAATTTCTTTTGGTTTAGTCACAACATCTTTTTGATTAGCGTTTTTTAGTTTTTTATTCTTCTCAGAAAATTTCGACTTAGCACCGCTGTCTTTCTTCTTCTGTTCAACTACATTTTCAATGGCATCTTGCTGATTTGCCGAGGTCAATGGGGCACCGCAACTAGCACAAAAAGCAGCATCTGTTAAATTCATTTCCCCGCAAACATTGCACTTCACTTCGTTCATTCTATTATAGTCTTCTCTTGTTTATTCACTTGAATTGTTTCTTTCATACCTGAATCGACAGCATCTTTGAAATCTTTTGAGAACTTAAATACCGGGACATAATGTTCGCCAACATAAACCTTCTCGCCGGTTCTTGGGTTTCTTGCATAACGGGCTTTTTTCTTTTTAACACGATAGCTTCCAAACCCGCGAATTTCGATACCTCTGCCCTCTCTTAGCGCATGAATTACCGTTGTCAAGAATCCTTCAACAATAGCTTCGGTTTCCAGTTTCGTCAGTCCAGTTCCAATGGCTATTTTTTCGACTATGTCGGCCTTCGTCATCCTAACCTCAAATATTTAAGTAAGTTACGGAATTTAGCGGCGGTAAAGTTATTAAAAACTATAATAAAAACAAAAAAAACAGCGTATTAACATTTCAAAAAGTCAAACCGGTCTCATATTTCTTTTACTGTCTCACTTTCATACAAATCGAATAGATATGCTGAACAAAAAAGTTACAATTCAATAAAAATTACGTGTTTTGGTGTGGTATAATGTTTGTTTTCATAAAGTCATGAAATCAAAGGAATTGAAATGACACTCGTACCAATCATCTATACAAGTTTAATCATCTTTTCAGTACTGCTTTTTTCTGTGATCATAATTTCATACTTGTCTTTTAAGATGAGGTCAAGGAACAGAAAAAATCTACCTTCCGAAAGAATCGGAATGATAAATAACCTGAACATTTCACGACCTATTGCTTTGAGCGGTCCTAAATTGAATGCGAATCCGCTTCCGGTACATTCTCACTACAACAATAGACCTAAATACAACGACCAAGTAATTATGGACGAGAGAAAGGTTCGAAAAGAAAGTCTTTCTAACACCCAAGTGACCAATCGAAAAGATTCCTTCAACAAGAATGAAGAAAGCCGACCACACAGACATAATGAAAGAACCAGTTTGAGAACAACCCGTCTTGAAATAATGAATGAGTCAAATTCGTTTAGAAAGACATCGGAGTTGCCGCGCGAGTCAAATCATCAGAGCTACGAACGAGACAAAATGGTTGAAGTCAATCTATTCAGTTATTACGACAATAATACTGAATCGGATTTTGTTCTGATGGATACATCTCTTCTTCGTCAGGCACAGTAATCTAATTTCAACCGAAACAAGTTTCCGCATTATTGTTGAGAAGGTGATTATTTCCTATTTTAAATTATGGAATTAGTACCGCTCATATATACAATTCTAAAGGTTGTGGCAGTTCTTGCAATTGCGACACTAATCATATCATATATTTCTTTCCGCAATAAACTCAAGAATGGAACTCTGGATCAACCTGCTTCAAATAATGAACAAAGAAATATGTCACCAGTTGTCGTTCCGTTAATTCGGCAAGTTCAAAACAATGATGAGCTTTTGCCGCAACCGGTAATAAAAAAAGTTGTTGCGAAAGAAGATTCTCGACAAAAAGAAAATCCTAGAAAAGAATCGGCTAAAGAGAAATCAACTTCTAGGAAAACTAAGTCGGGGAAAACTGGTCATTCAAAGAGACTGCAAATTATCAAAGAGCTTCAGCCTGTTAAAAACAAAAAGACTGAATCAAAAGAAGAATTACAACCCGCACAGAAAACAAGTGAATCATTGAAGTCGCTTGATGAGGACATCATCAGCAAATATGATGAACAAGATGAAAATGATTTTCATGTTTTAAGTGTAAAGGATCGAAAGGATAAACACGCCAAGTGAACCGTCCTGAAACCACTGGAAATATTCTGTACGTAAAGAATATGGTCTGCAACCGATGCATCAAAGTTGTTAAAGATGAGTTAACCAAATTAAAAGTAAACGTTCGAAATATTTCTTTAGGTGAAGTAGAAACTGCTCTGCCATTAAACAAACTGCCTCTGAAGGCAATAAAAGAAGCGTTGGAAAGAAACGGCTTCGAGTTGATTGAAGACAAGAAAGCTAAAGTGATTGAGAAGATTAAAAACTTCATAATTAAAACGATTTACGAAAAAGAAACTCTTCTTGGTGAAAACGTCAAGTTTTCAACACTGCTCGAAAAAGAACTTGGATTAGAGTATCACTATCTAAGCAATTTGTTTTCTTCACAGGAAAGTATTACGATAGAGCAATATATTATTCTTCAAAAAATTGAACGCGCTAAAGAGTTACTGAAATACGGTGAGCTTACATTAAGCGAGATTGCATATAAACTTGGTTACAGCAGTGTGCAGCATTTATCCAATCAATTCCACAAAGTGACCGGATTTTCAGCCAGTCAATTCAAGAACCTTACAAATAACATGCGAAAATCTCTCGACAAAGTCGGCTAATTCTATTTCCTCCATTCTATCATCATAAAATTGTGTAACATTATTTCATGAAATTGTAACGCACTTTAAGATTCGCCTATTTAATTTTAATCAGCAAATAAACAGGAGTAGTTATGACAGCAAAGAATTATAAAATCAAAGGCATGACCTGCATGCACTGTGTAATGGCAGTAAAGAAAGAATTATCAAAAGTAGGGTTGCAATCTTTTGACGTTGAAATCGGCTCTGCAAAAGTGAAGTACGACGAATCGAAGGTGGATTCTAAAATGGTTGATAACGCAATTATTGAAGCAGGCTACCAAATTGAAGAAGTGAGCGATGAAAAGTTATAACATTCCCGTTGAGGGAATGACATGCGCCAGCTGCGTAACACGGGTCGAAAAAGTTATCAGCAAATTCGACGGAGTTAAAAACGTCAGCGTGAATCTTGCAACCGAGCACGTTACGTTTGAGACCGATAAAGATTTCACCGAACTTGATGCAATTGCAAATGCAGTTCAAGATTACGGTTACAAGTTGGATATTGATGCGATCGCAAATCAGAAGTCTGATAAATCGGAAATCGATTCATCTGATATTCGAAAAGATGAATATTTCGATCAGTTGAAAAGAGACTTTGTTCTTTCACTAATATTCACAGTACCTATTTTTTTGGTAAGCATGCTATCAGATTTTGATTTCTTCAAAACCTTATGGCCGTTTACTGCCGACTACACTCACAAAATTCTGCTGATACTTACAACACCGATTGTTTTTATCAGCGGCAAAAGATTCTACAAAGTATTCTGGACCAACTTAAAACATTTCTCCGCCGAGATGAATTCGCTGGTTGCAATAGGAACCGGCGCCGCTTACGGATACAGCACAATAGCGACTCTCTTCCCAGACTCAATTTCAATGCACGGCGAACTTCCACACGTGTACTTCGAAACAGTCGGTGTGATAATAACTTTGATTCTGATGGGCAAATTGTTAGAGCATCAGGCAAAACGAAAAACCAATTCTGCAATAAAAAAGTTGATGGAGCTCAAACCGAAAACGGCGAGAGTGTTAATTAATGATGTCGAGCAGGAAATCAACATTTCAGATTTGAAGAAGAATGATATCGTAGTAATCAAGCCCGGTGAAAAAATTCCGGCGGACGGAATAATCATCCGGGGAAATTCTGCTGTTGATGAATCGATGATCACTGGCGAAAGCATCCCGGTGGAAAAAATTGTTGACTCAAAAGTTATCGGAGGAACGATCAACAAAAACGGTACTTTTAATTTCAAAGTAACTGAAGTTGGAGATAATTCCGTGCTCGGACAAATAATTCGATTAGTTGAACAAGCGCAGGCAACTAAACCGCCGATTCAAAAACTCGTCGATAAAATTGCCGGGATATTCGTTCCTGTGGTGATTGGAATCGCGTTCATTACATTTATTGTATGGTTATTCGTTGGGCAGCAAAACGTATTCACCACAGCGTTAATTAATTTTGTTGCGGTTTTAATTATTGCCTGCCCGTGCGCGCTTGGTCTTGCAACACCGACTGCAATTATTGTCGGAACCGGACTAGGAGCTTCGAACGGAATTTTAATTCGTAACGGAGAAAGTTTAGAACTCGCACAAAAAATTTCCACCGTCATTTTTGATAAAACCGGAACAATCACCGAAGGCAAACCGGCGGTGTCTGAGATCAAAACAAATAATATTGCGGAAGGCGATCTAATTCGGTTGGCTGCTTCGCTGGAATCAAAATCGGAACATCCGCTTGCTGCGGCAATTTTAGAAATGGCAAAATCAAAAAATATTTCCTTGATGCAGCCGGAAACATTTCAAAGCTTGAGCGGTTTCGGACTTACCGGAATCGTCAACGGCAAAACTGTTGTGATCGGCAGATTTGATCTGATGAAGGAATATTCGATCAAAACTGGCTCGATGGAAAAATCATTTAGAGAGTTGACGAATAACGGCAGCACCGTTGTCTGTGTTGGTGTGGAAGGTGAATTGGTTGGTCTTTTTGCCATCGAGGACAAATTAAAGAATACTTCAACCGAAGCAGTTCAAGAATTGAATCGACTTGGAATAAAAACGGTTATGCTGACTGGAGACAATTTTAGGATCGCTGAGATTATTGCACACAAGGTTGGTATAACGGAATTCAAATCAGAAGTTTTGCCGGATGAAAAAGCAAATGTTGTAAAAGAATATCAATCAAAAGGAAACATTGTTGCTATGGTCGGTGACGGAATAAACGATTCACCGGCGCTTGCACAATCCGATGTCGGAATTGCTATTGGTACCGGCACCGACGTTGCAATTGAAACTGCCCAAATAACTTTGGTGCAAGGAAATTTACGCTCGGTTGCAAAAGCCGTTAACCTTTCAAAGCATACAATTAGAACGATCAAACAAAATTTGTTCTGGGCGTTCATCTATAACACTATTGGAATTCCGCTTGCCGCACTCGGAATGCTGAATCCGATGATCGGCGCTCTGGCTATGTCGCTCAGTTCGGTTTCGGTTGTAAGTAATTCGCTACGATTGAAGAGAAAGAAAATCTGATAACAATTATTCTGTGCTTAGCTGGGCTAAGAGCTATCTGTCGTACGTTGCCGGATGGAAAGCAATGGAGATAATACAGTGAAAATCCTTTTGGTAAATGAGAAATTGTGTTTTATAGAGTAAGGAAAAGCTATGAATGCGCGGGGTGAGACGTTTTCAGAACGGATTTAGAACGAATTCAGAACACCTTCAGAAGCCGTATATAAAGGTGTTATTGATTAGATGCAGTTTTACATTAGATTTGTTTTATTCTTAGGCATTTAATCTTTTAGAAATCTTGTATCATAATTTCAGATTTTACTTTTTCTATAAGCTGTTATCTTATAGAGCAACGGCAGAAAAAGAATAATATAGAGGTATGAAACAAATATTCCTCCGGCAATACTGATACTCAAGTTTTTCCAGAATGTTGCACGATCGCTAATAATAAAAGGAAGCAAAGCTGCAAAGGTTGTAAGTGTAGTAGATGTTATTGCGCGAAGGCGGGTCTTTGCCGCTTCGAGGAATTCTTCTGATTAAAAAGTCTTGGCTTTAATGTTTATCCACATGAAAAAATTCCTATGAATGACGGTGGAATTTCGTTTGGGCAAGTAATGGTTGTAAAAGAATTAATTGATAAAGAAATGCAGCAAGTTGAATTTGTTTTATAAATGTTTCAATTCCAAATACACTTAAAGTTGACTAAGTTTTAATTTATTTCTTTTAGTATCATTTCACATGCAGCAGGGATTGAATCTCTCATAACACTTGATAAACCAAGAGAAACTTCTTCGGGAATATATTTAACTTGCGAAGCAATGATCTTTACATCAACTTCGCAAAAATTTTTTAATTCTTTTAATAAATTTGAGGTAGGTACCTGATGCATAGAGAAGTCATCACATTTTATCTCAGGCATTTCGTCAACATCAAGGTGAAAAGTTGAACCGGCTGGCTTTCCCAAATCTACAGCATCTATGATAATTATTTTTCTTGGTTTTTTTTCGCTCAAAACAATATTAAATAATATTGTCCTTACACTAAGTCCTGCATCATCAACATATACATTAGATGGAATGTTATAGTTTTTTTGTAAATACTGAATAACTTCGGACCCAAAACCATCATCACCGAAAAGAATATTTCCGCATCCCAAAACAAGTATTTCTTTTTCTAAGTAGTCCATATTTTTTAGCAGTTAAATAAAAAGGTGCACACATCAAGTATGCACCTCTTTAACTTATGCAATTCAAGAATAGAAAAAAAAGTATCTCAATTCTGAATTGTATTTATCAGAATACCTTCACTATCCACAATATCAATCCGTACCGGAAGACGACCATCAAGATTGTGAGTTGCGCATGATAGGCATGGATCATATGCTCGAATTGCCATTTCAACACGATTTAAAATCCCCTGGTCATATTTCCCATCTTTAATCAACAACTTTGCAGCCTGGTTTACGGACATATTGATAGGTGCGTTATTATGTGTTGTACCTACAATTAGATTAAGATTTGTAATTAAGCCCTTATCATCAGTCTCATAATCGTGAATTAATGTTCCTCTCGGAGCTTCAACACATCCAACTCCTCGTGCAGCTCTTGGAGTTACCGGTACTCTGGTTTCTCTGCTTGTTATTTCGGGATCATTTAAAAGTTCTACTGCATGTTCTGCATTATAGAGAAGTTCAATAAGTCGAGCCCAATGATATAAAAGAGTAAGTTGAGCCGGACGGCCAAATTTTGCTCTGAACTCTTCGAATTCTTTTTGAGCAAATGGCGTTGCCATTTTATCAGCAACATTAATTCTTGCCAACGAATTAGTTCTATAAATACCTTTAGGGTTATCAACATCCATTGAAAAACCTTCACCCCAAGATTTTGCATATGGAAACTTTAGATACGACCACTCCTCGACTCTTTCTGCAATAAAATCTGTATAACGATCATAGGCAAAATCTGTGTATGAACCGTCAGGTTTCATAAGTCTTAGTTTACCATCATAGACATTCAATGCTCCATCTTCTGAAACTGTACCCATGAAGCCTGAATTGAATACACCTAATACTTTAACGGTATCGAGATATTTGGGAAAAATATTTTCCTTTGCAAAAGCAATCGAGAATTTTGCAAATTCTAGAACCTCTTCTGCCATTGGAAGAACTACATCTCTTTCTTTTTGAGTTAAAGGCTTACTAAATCCTCCGGGTACAGCAGTAACGGGATGAATTGATTTCCCAGATATGATATCAAGCATCTGTGTACCTAAATGCCGGTTACGTACAACTTTTTTGCCTATCTCAGGATTGGCTTGTGCGATTCCAAATACATTTCTGACCGAATAATCTGCATCCGGTCCCATGACAAAGTCGGGGCCTGATAGGAAAAAGAAATGCAGAATATGCTCTTCTGTGTAGGCAATACTATTGCAAAGATCACGAAGTTTTTTCCCTGCAGGGGCAGGCTCAACTCCAAAAACTGCATCGTTAGCTTTCGCAGAAGCAAGGTGATGCGACCAAGGGCAAACTCCACAAATGCTTGTAACAATTCTCGGGAGCTCTTCAACTGGTCTACCTATGCAGAATTTTTCAAATCCTCTTAATTCAACAACATTTACTCTGGTATCTGCAACATTACCTAAATCATCAAGTTGAATTGTAACTTTTGCATGCCCTTCAATTCGTGAAACCGGTTGTATAATAATTCGTTTACCCATCTCTATTCCCTCCTTCCTGCTGTTGGTAGTGGTCTAAGGCGTTTTTGTCCGCCTATATAGCGATTGAAAGTAGCGCGTCGGTCTTCAACAAGTTTTGCATCAAGCCCAATAGCCGAAAGTGCGCTCATCATATCAACCATTGGATTGGCATCGCTTCTAATCGGACCGAAACAACCGCGGCAGGGCATAAATCCCTTAACGCAACGAGGAACGTTCTCTCCTCCATTCATGGGTTTTCCACATCCAGACTTTGTAACAGGTCCTAAACAAATAATTCCTTGTTCATTGAAGCACCTCAACGAACCATAATCGCCAGGTGTGAAGTCTGCATCTTGCAATGGTCTTTTCAGACTGAAGTTACTCTTCTCTTCACGTTTGGTTGGGCAATCATCACAAACACTTCTTTCCGGAAGCGAAAATGGTTTTCCACTAAGAAGAGCGGTCAAAGCTTCCACTATGATAGCGGGATTCATCGGGCAACCGGGAATATAGAGATCAACTTTTACAACTTCATCGAGAGCATAAACCCTGTCAGTAAGTGGGGGAAGATCAACAGAAGGGGTATTATTAGATTCGGTGCTTTTTGAACCTCTGTACACTTTATCATATAATTCTTGCAATTCATACATATTAGCCAAAGCAGGAATTCCTCCAAAGCAAGCGCATGAACCAAGTGCAATAAGAGTTCCGCATTTTTTCCTCATCTCTTCTGCAACATGTTTTTCTTTCTCATTTCTTATTCCACCGGAGATCATTCCAACATCAGCTTGAGGAATCTCCAGTTCCGTTTTTTCGCCTATCTGCCCGTAGTACTTGTGATCCATTAAAACCGGCATATGAACAAATTGGAGCGATGGAAGCAGATCGAGAAGTTTTTCACCAATGTCAAGAATGGCTACTTCACATCCTCCGCAGATGTTGAGCCATTCTTCAGCTACAGTTGCCATTAAACCTCCTTTACTTGATGCTATTTAAAAAATAAGTGGGCGGACTTCACCACTTAGTTATTTAATTACTTCCTACAATTTTTATTTCAGCTGCAACACGCCTGCTGTAAACAAAATATTTCCCATCTTCCTCTATGAGTTTAGTCTCGAATCCATCTTTAGTATACTTATCAAGATTCTCCTTCGCCGCAGATTCCGATTCATAATTTATTCCGTCCCACATGAATTTTTTACCATCAATTATTTTTACATTTTCCGCCAATGCTACCTCGAAACTTTTTAAAGTATTAATGAATTTTAAATTCGAACTCCATTTATTTTATTGACAGTATGGACTAGGTCCAAGTTTTTTAATTGTATCAACAACTTCTCTCATAACTTGAGCAAACTTCGGCGCTTCAGAAGCAGAAATCCATTCGAGACGAAACCGATCACCTTCTATCCCAAAATCCTCAAGCATGAGAGTAATTGCATTAGCTCTTTTTTCTGCGCTCTTATTTCCTTCTATATAATGGCAATCTCCAATGTGGCAGCCGCACATTATTACACCATCAATGCCTTTAGTTAACGCATCAATTACAAGGTTAGGATGAACCATATTTGAACACATCACTCTAATGATCCGAATGTTGGTCGGATATTGCAACCTTGAAACTCCTGCCAGATCTGCGCCTGCATAAGAACACCAGTTACAGCAGAAGGCAATTATTTTTGGTTCGAAATCATTTTGCATTTTTAAACTCCTAACACGGCATTTACTTGAGCATAAATCTGTTCTAATTTGAAACCTCTAACAATTATTCCTTTCTTCGGGCATGTAGCTTGACAGCCGCCGCATCCTTTGCAAGCCGATTCATTAACTTCAACTACTTTTTTGATTGCACCATTTCTCATAAATTCAATTAGCGTAATTGCCTTGAATGGGCATGGTTCAATGCAAAACGCACAGCCATCACAATTTTCATCTATCACTTGAGAAATATTCGCTTCAAGATCAATAAAATCTTTTGAAAGAATTGTGGCGGCTCTTGAAGCGGCTGCTTGTGCCTGGATGATACTTTCCTCAATTGCTTTAGCTGAGTGTGCTAATCCACATAAGAAGACTCCTTCCGTTGAAAAATCTATTGGGCGAAGTTTCATATGAGCTTCAAGGAAAAATTGATCACTCGTTAACGGCACTTTTAATAACTGTCCGATTGATTTATTCCATTCGCCAGGAACAACACCTGCAGAGAGAACCACAAAATCTGCCGATATCTCAATCGGAATTCTCAAGGTTTGGTCATAAACTTCTACGTGCAATCCTGAACCATTTCTAGAAACTTCCGGTTTTTTATCTTCATCATATCTTACGAACATAACGCCTTGCTGTCGTGCTTTTGTATAGTAGCTTTCTCTAAAACCATATGTTCGAATATCACGATACAGTATATAAACATTTGTCTTTGGTGAGATTTCTTTTATCTTAAGTGCATTTTTTATGGACTCCGTACAGCAAATTCTTGAACAATAAGGTCTTTCTTTATCGCGAGAGCCAACACATTGGATTATTACAAATGTTTTTGGTGGTTGTTTTTTATCTACAGCTAACCATTCACCGCCCGATGCCAGACGATGTTCCAATTCAAGATGAGTCATTACACGTTCATCTTGATTATATAAATATTCTTTTGGTTGATATTCTTTTGCACCGGTTGCAACTACAACGATACCATGTTCAAATTCTTTTTTAATTCCATCTGTGGCAATTTTAGTTTTAAAATTTCCGACGGAACCTTCCAAACTTTTAATCTCGGTTTGAGTATATAAATTAATTTTGTTATGGGATTTAACTTCATTAACAATTCGTTCCAATTCTTCTTGCGGTTTCTCCCCGTTTAGTAAATATTTTATGTGTCTTAAATTTCCACCGAGTTCATTTTCTTTCTCAACTAAATGAACTTCGAACCCTTGGTTTGCAAGCGCTAACGAAGAAGTCATTCCAGAGAGTCCGCCGCCGATAACAAGTGCGGCTTTAGTTACCGGTATAGATCTTTTCTGCAGAGGTTCTAACAATCTTGCTTTGGCAACAGCTACTCTTACAAGGTCTTTCGATTTTTCAGTGGCTTTTTCCGGTTCAAACATGTGAACCCAAGAGCATTGATCTCTAATGTTAGCCATTTCGAAAAGATATGGATTAAGTCCGGCTTCCCGGATTGTATTTCTAAAAAGCGGTTCGTGCGTTCTTGGCGTACATGAGGCGACAACAACACGATTTAATTTATACTCCTTAATTTTTTCTTTGATAATCTCCTGTGTATCGTTTGAACATGTGTATAAATTATTATCGGCATATACCACGTCGGGAAGTTTTTTCGCGTATTCTACCACATCAGGTACATTAACTACGCCCGCAATATTCGTTCCGCAATGACAAACAAAAACTCCGATTCTTGGTTTTTGTCCGACAACATCTATTTCCGGCGGATATTCTTTTGCCGTAATCAAGCTTCCTCTAACATCGCTTAGAAGAGATAATACTCTTGCAGCGGCACCTGAAGCCTGCATCACAGTTTCTGGAATATCTTTTGGCTCAGTAAAAGGACCAGCAACGTAAATACCGCTATTAGAAGATTCTGTGGGATTGAAAATTGAAGTCTTACAGAAATTGAATTCATTCAATTCAATCCCAAATTTTTCTGCAATGCTGGTTACAGATTTTGGGGGTAGTATTCCAACCGATAAAACAACGAGATCATATTCCTTTGATATTTTTTTATCATCTTCAGCTAGATATTTGATTAATAGATTTTTTGTATAAGGAATTTCTTCGACCGCAGGAACGCGACATCTTATATAATTCACTCCATTGTTAATTGCTCTTTGGTAATATTCATCGAACCCTTTGCCGTGAGCACGAACGTCCATAAAAAATATGTCGCATTCTAAATTCCCGCCGATATGCTCTTTTGCAATTAATGCTTCCTTTGTCGCATACATACAACATACTGATGAGCAATAATCTCTTTCACAATCGCGTGAGCCGACACATTGGATGAATGCTATTCTTTTAGGTGCTTGGCGATCGGAGGGTCTTAACACATGCCCGGAGAATGGTCCCGAAGCAGATAATATTCTTTCAAACTCAAGTGAAGTAATTACATTTGGGTAAATCCCATATCCAAGTTCAGGTTTTACTTTTGGATCGAACAATTTAAAACCTGGCGATAAAATAATTGCCCCGACATTCAGCTCTATCTTTTCTTCTTCCTGTTGATAATTAATTGCTTTGGCTCCGCATACAGTCTCACAAATTTTACATTTATCATGATTCAGGTAAATACATTTTTCGTTATCTATCATAGGTGTATTGGGAACTGCTTGTGGATAGAGAATATGTATTGCCGGTTTGTTATCTAAACCTAAATTAAATGGATTTGGAATTGGAATTGGAACATTCATGCTGGTGAGATCAGAAACTTTTTTCCCAACGGGACAAATAAAGTTGCAGGCGCCGCAAGTCCAGCACATCTCATTTTGTTTTCCAAACGGAGGTTCAACTTTTTTGCCCGGACCTCTTCCAGAAAAACTGACCGCATTTCTTCCCATCCTCTCTTCGCATATTCTAACGCAAAGTCCGCAATAAACGCAGTCATCATATTTTTTCTTTATCCTTGGTTCACCGACTCCAAGATCGAAAGCAATCCGTCGTATATTTTCTGATTCAGGGCAACGCGCAAGTAAAAGTTCTGCAACAATTTTTCTCGCTCTTTTAACTCTATCGGTATCTGTAAAAACAGATAGACCATTCAATGCAGGATATGAACAAGAAGCTTGAACAGTAGGATTTCTTCCCTCTTGGTGAACTTCAACCAAACATAACCTGCATGCGCCATAAGGCATCAGAGCTTTATGATGACATAACTTTGGTACACTAAGTCCCACACTTTCAATAGACTCGAGAAGGGTTTTCCCCTCCGGGAATTCAAACCTATTCCCATTTATGGTTAACTGAATCACGCAGGGTCTCCTTGTTC